>NZ_CP104158.1:3017500-3685000 GCF_025200735.1 Rhizobium sp. CB3060
AGCAACGTTGATTTCCAGGCACAGTTGAAGCCGACGGATTCACTTGAAGCCTTCTTCTCCGTTGCCGACGAAAACGGCCAGGCAAGCGCTGATTCCGAATTGCTCTACGTCAACGCCAAATTCGGCGACACTGTCACCCGCTTCTATCGTTTCGAAGATCCGGCCGATCACTCGATCGATTATTTCGACGAAAACGGCAAGAGCATCCGTCAATTCCTGCTGCGCAATCCCGTCCCGACCGGCATCTTCAAATCCGGCTTCGGCATGCGCCGCCACCCGATCCTCGGGTTTGCGCGCATGCACACCGGCGCCGATTGGGCCGCACCGCGCGGCACGCCGATCATCGCCGCCGGCAACGGGGTCGTTGAAAAGGCCGGCTGGGATTCCGGCGGCTTCGGCAACCAGACATTGATCCGCCACGCCAACGGCTATGTCTCCTCCTACAACCACCAAAGCGCAATAGCCAAGGGCATCGTACCGGGCGCGAAGGTGGTACAGGGCCAGGTCATCGGCTTCATCGGTTCGACCGGTCTCGCAACCGGGCCGCACCTGCATTACGAGCTGATCGTCAACGGCACCAAGGTCGATCCCTTGCGCGTCCGCCTGCCCGGCGGCAAGTCCTTGGACGGCGAGGCGCTCGCCAAATTCGAGGACGAGCGCAAGCGTATCGACACGCTCCTGAGTGACGAGAAATCGAATCAGGTCGCAAGCAAGGATTGATCCTTAACCGCCCTTCGGCCATCGCGATGGCAACCGGGAATTTCAAGTGACGCTGCGTCTCAGCAGAACAATCAGCTCACCAACGGCATCGTCCGCAGCCTTGCCTCAAAAACGAAATGGCGACCCGAAAGCCGCCATCTGAGTTTATATTCTGAAGCAGCCGCTTACGCCGCTTCGCTGACCGCCTGGCGTGCTCGGAAGAGCAATCGGTCGGAGCCACTGGTGACCTTGACCACCGATCCATCCGGCACTTGACCCGAGAGGATTTGTTCGGCGAGCGGGTCCTGGACATATTTCTGGATCACCCGCTTCAGCGGCCGTGCGCCGTAAACCGGATCGTACCCCTTGTTAGCCAGCCAATTGCGGGCATCGTCGTCGAGCTCGAGCGCGATCTTGCGCTCCGACAACAGCTTCAAGAGCCGCTCCAGTTGGATGTTGACGATCGCCCCCATCTCTTCGCGCTTCAGGCGATGGAACAGGATGATCTCGTCGACTCGGTTCAGGAACTCCGGCCGGAAATGCGACCGCACCACATCCATCACCTGCTCACGCACCAGGTCGCTGTCATCCCCTTCCTTCAATTGCGTCAGGTATTCGGCGCCGAGGTTCGAGGTCATGATGATCATGGTATTGCGGAAATCGACCGTGCGGCCCTGGCCGTCCGTCAAGCGCCCGTCGTCCAGAACCTGCAGCAGGACGTTGAAGACATCGGGATGCGCCTTCTCGATCTCGTCGAACAGCACGACCTGATAGGGCCGGCGGCGGACGGATTCGGTCAGCGCGCCGCCCTCCTCATAGCCCACATAGCCGGGAGGAGCGCCGATCAGCCGAGCAACGGAGTGCTTCTCCATGTACTCGGACATATCCATGCGCACCATCGCCGTCTCGTCGTCGAAGAGGAAGCGGGCAAGCGCCTTGGTGAGCTCCGTCTTGCCGACGCCGGTCGGGCCGAGGAAGATGAACGAGCCGATCGGGCGGTTCGGATCCTGCAGACCCGCACGCGAGCGGCGAACGGCGCGCGATACCGCCTGGACAGCATCACCCTGACCGACGACCCACCTGGCGAGTTCGTCTTCCATCCGAAGCAGCTTGTCGCGTTCGCCTTCCAGCATCTTGTCCACGGGAATCCCGGTCCAGCGGGAGACGACATGGGCGATATTGTCGGCGGTGACGACTTCCTGCACCATGGAATCGCGACCTCCGTCCTGCTCTTCGGCAGCCTGGAGATCCTTCTCCAGGTTCGGGATCACGCCATAGGCAAGCTCGCCGGCGCGCTGGAATTCACCCTTCCGCTGGGCGATTGCCAGTTCGTTGCGGGCTTCGTCGAGCTTTTTCTTCAGATCGGCGGCAAGGCCCAGCTTCTGCTTTTCGGCCTGCCAGCGTGCGGTCAGCGCATCGGCCTCCTCTTCAAGCGTAGCCAGGTCGGTCTCCAGCCGCTTCAGCCGGTCGGCCGAGGACTGGTCGGTCTCCTTCTTCAGCGCTTCGCGCTCGATCTTGAGCTGGATGATGCGGCGATCGAGTTCGTCGAGTTCTTCGGGCTTCGAATCCACCTGCATGCGCAGGCGCGCGGCGGCTTCGTCCATCAGGTCGATGGCCTTGTCCGGCAGGAAGCGGTCGGTGATATAGCGGTTCGACAAGGTTGCGGCGGCCACCAGGGCGGCATCGGCGATGCGGACCTTGTGGTGCTGCTCGTATTTTTCCTTGAGGCCACGCAGGATCGAGATCGTGTCCTCGACCGTCGGCTCCTCGACCATGACCGGCTGGAAACGACGAGCGAGCGCCGGATCCTTCTCGACATGCTTGCGGTATTCATCGAGCGTGGTCGCGCCGACGCAATGCAGCTCGCCGCGGGCAAGCGCGGGCTTCAAGAGGTTCGACGCATCCATGGCACCATCGGCCTTGCCGGCACCGACCAAGGTATGCATCTCGTCGATGAAGAGGATGATCTCGCCGTTTTCCGACTGCACCTCGTTGAGCACGGCCTTCAGCCGCTCTTCGAATTCACCACGGAACTTCGCACCGGCAATCAACGCGCCCATGTCGAGCGCCATCAGCTTCTTGTCCTTCAGCGATTCAGGCACATCGCCGTTGACGATGCGCAACGCCAGGCCTTCGACGATCGCCGTCTTGCCGACGCCGGGTTCGCCGATCAGAACCGGATTATTCTTTGTGCGGCGAGAGAGGACCTGGATGGTGCGGCGGATTTCGTCGTCGCGGCCGATCACCGGATCGAGCTTGCCCTCGCGAGCCTCGCCAGTGAGGTCGCGGGCATATTTCTTCAAGGAGTCGAAGCCCTGTTCCGCATTGGCGGAATCAGCGGTGCGGCCCTTGCGAATGTCATTGATGACCTGATTGAGCCCGAGGGGTGTAACGCCGGCCTTCTTCAAAGCGGCTGACGTCGATGCCGAAGGCTCCATCGCCAAGGCCTGCAACAGGCGTTCGACGGTGACGAAACTATCGCCGGCCTTCTTTGCGGCATCTTCGGCCGTGGTGAACACCTTGGCGAGCGGCTGGGAAAGGTAAACCTGGCCATCGCCACCGGACACTTTCGGCAATTTGGCAAGTGCGGCGTCATTGGCAAGACGCGCGGCCTTGGCATCGCCTCCGGCACGTTCGATCAACGACGCAGCCATGCCCTGATCGTCGTCCAGAAGC
Organism: Rhizobium sp. CB3060; assembly: GCF_025200735.1. Taxonomy (NCBI): domain Bacteria; kingdom Pseudomonadati; phylum Pseudomonadota; class Alphaproteobacteria; order Hyphomicrobiales; family Rhizobiaceae; genus Rhizobium; species Rhizobium sp. CB3060. Next base: position 3,020,876 of record NZ_CP104158.1, read on the forward strand.
ACCTTCAGCACATGTTCGGGAGTGAATTGCTGGTGACCCTGCGCCAGCGCACTGGTCTGCGCGGATTGCAAAAAGCCACGCACCCGCTCGGAGTATTTTTCAATATTCATATCGGACCTCCATGAATCGCCCTGCCCTTAATGGCACAGACCGATGACTGAGATTGAGCCCCCTGAAAAGGCAGACCCCGCCCGCCGCTTATTGGGATTTGCGGCGAAGCAACTGGGAAGAATATGGGAGGAGCTTTGAAAAGTTTAAAGAGCAGCAGAAATGAAAAACCCGCAGTCATCCCCGCTGCTAACCCTGCCAACTTGCCTTTTGGAAAAGCCTGAGTGAGTTTCTCATGCCGAGCATTTTTCAGAAGAGGTACGTCTAACACCTGGGGGACAAGTTGATGGAAATCCGCACGATAAATTCCTTGGCCGATTTCGAAGAAGCACACGCGCTTATCGATGCCATGAGCAAATGGGACGCGGAACAGTCTCGTAAGTTCGGGGTGCCAGATTCCGAGCTGATCGAATATATCTATGGGCACACACCCGAAACCCTGATGAAAAAGTTCAACGACCGCGATGCGGGTTTCTTTCTGGCGCGCATGGGCGAAAGCATTGCAGGGTGTGCCGGCTACTCGAAATCAGATGACGGCATTGCAGAACTGCAGAAAATGTATGTTCGCCCGGAGGCACGCGGCAAAGGCGTTGCAAGGAGCCTGATGACGGCCTGCTTGGCCGCGATCCGCAATGATGGATACACGACTGTGCGTCTGGAGACGGTGACGTTTATGAGCGAGGCCATAGCCCTGTACGATGCCTTTGGCTTTAAAAGAAGCGGCCACTTCCGCTCGGTTCCACCGAGCCTGCAGCCCATTACCATCTTCATGGAAAGACAAATCTAACGGATAGCGTCCTCACAGAGGATGCGAGGCAAGGCCGACCGGTAGCGCAAAACAAAAAACAGTCGCAAAGTCGAGGTTCTGCGACCGACTTTGCGACTGTTGGTATTCCACATTTTGATTAGGGGCTGGGACTGATGTCGCAGCCACCTGTTCACTCAAGCGGTTCTTATTCCGAGGCAGCGTCTGCCAAAGCCGGCGCATCGCTCGGAGCGGCTTCGCCCTTGCCTTCGCCATCGGCGCTGCGGCGCGGCTGGCGGCGGGGGCGGTTGCCGGCGTTGCGGCGGCGCGGCTGGCGCTCGGTCGCAGCGGCAGGCGTCTCTTCTTCGATCGCCACCTCGGCCGGGATACCCTCGATCACCGGCTGCGGGCCGGTACCATCGATGACTTCCGGCTCGGGAGCCGGAGCCGCGGCAACGGCGGGGGCAGGCTGCTGACGCGCCTGAGGCTGAGCCATCTGCGGCTGGTCGTCCATCTCGTTCGCATCGATGTCATCGATGTCGCGATCGGCGTTGTCACGATCGTTGTAGTTATGATGCTCATCGCGCTGATAGCGCTCCTGCATCTGCGCCTGGGCGCTGGCAATGATCCGATTATAGTGTTCAGCGTGCTGGAGATAGTTTTCCGCCATGACGCGGTCGCCGGAGCTTTGCGCATCGCGGGCGAGAGCTGAATACTTCTCGGCAATATGCTGCGCGGTTCCGCGAATTTTCACATCTGGACCGGAGCTGTCGTAAGTCCTGGTCAGCGGGTTCGAGCCCTTGCGGTTGAAATTATTGTTATTGTTATTTCCGCCGCCGCCGCCGTTGTTGCCACGCCCCCGACCGCGCTTGTTCTGCTGTCCTGGCCTCATAGATCCTTCACCTGAATTCTCTTCGTTGGGATGAAATTATGCACGGCACCTGCCGCCGTGGCCGGAACCTTCCAAGCCAGGGCCTGCGTGCCGCAAGCAAACCGCGCCTTAAGCGCCCGTCTGCCGCTCGACTACGTCAGATTAACTGATCACGCATTGGGTTATCTTCAACCTTTGACACTCTTATCAGAGAGTGGATCCCCGAGGCTGTCCAAGAGAGGCGAATCGTCTCGCCTATTCCCAGCCGCCCAACGCGTGAGCGCAACCTATATTGCTTCCTCAGGAAATCCAAGCCTTTTCTTTGCGATAACAACAAGGTCCCTTGGACCTGCAGCAAATTGTCGCGTCAATCTTGATGTTTAAACACGAGAACTCGGTCGTTATGACCGTAGTCCCGAACTGCGTCGATTAGGAAAAATCCTGCTCCTTCAAAAACCGAAGTCACCGTTTTGCGCTGATCATGACCGATTTCAACTCCGACAATACCATCTCGGTGTAGAAACCGCGCCGCATCCTTTGCGATTGCTCTGTATGCATCGAGCCCATCTAGGCCACCGTCGAGAGCTGCCGGAGGATCGAAATTCTTTACTTCTGGAGCGAGGGTGGAAATGATCCTGGACTCAATATAGGGCGGATTTGAGACAATCACGTGAAATCGACCGTGGATGGCTTCAAACCAACTTCCCTGCACAGTTTCAAACCGTGTTGCCAAGCCATTACGCGCTGCATTCGCCCGCGCCGTTTCCAAAGCTTCGCCAGAAATATCGGAACCTATGCCTGTCGCCTGCGGACATTCGTGGAGCAAAGCGAGGCAGATGGCCCCGGTTCCCGTTCCGATGTCGAGTATATGGATATTCCCGAGCTCTAATGCAAGACGTCGCGCATACGGAAGGACGGTATCGACCAAGATTTCCGTATCGGGCCGCGGCTCGAGCGTTGCCGGCGAGAGCTTCAACGGCAGGCCGTAGAATTCCCGTTCGCCCAGGATACGATGCACCGGCTCGTGATTGAGCCGCCGCACCACCGCCGCCCGCGCCGTTTCCACGCGATCCGGTGCCACCCTCTCGGAACCGCGGGTGACGAGCTCGGTCGACGAAAGATCGAGAAGGCCGCCGACGAGGATGCGCGCCTCGGTGGCGGGATCATCGAGATCGGCCTCGATAAACCGGGCACGCACCTCCTGGAAAAGCTCAGCGATGGTCGGCCCCTGCCCGCTCGTCATGCCTGTTCGCCGAGCTGGGCGAGCTGGCTCGCCTGATAATCCGCCAGAAGCGCGTCGACCACCTCGTCGATCTCGCCCTCCATCATGCGATCGAGCTTATAGAGTGTCAGGTTGATGCGGTGGTCAGTGACGCGGCCCTGCGGGAAATTATAGGTGCGGATGCGCTCGGAGCGGTCACCGGAACCGACCTGGCTCTTGCGGTCGGCGGACCTTTCACTGTCGGCGCGCTGGCGCTCCATGTCGAAGAGGCGCGACCGCAGCACCTGCATCGCCTTGGCGCGGTTTTGATGCTGCGATTTTTCCGAACTTGTCACCACGATCCCGGAGGGAAGATGGGTGATGCGTACCGCCGAGTCCGTTGTGTTGACGTGCTGGCCGCCGGCACCGGAGGAGCGCATGGTATCGATGCGGATATCCTCGGGACGGATTTCAATATCGATTTCCTCGGCCTCAGGCAGCACGGCCACGGTTGCCGCCGATGTATGGATGCGACCGCCCGCCTCGGTTTCCGGAACACGCTGCACGCGATGCACACCGGATTCGAATTTCAGCCGCGAGAATACGCCCTTGCCGCTAATCGTGGCGATGATTTCCTTGTAGCCGCCTGCCTCGCCTTCGCTGGCCGAGAGGATTTCGACCTTCCAGCCATTGTTCGCCGCGAAGCGCTCGTACATCCGGAAAAGATCGCCGGCGAAAAGGGCTGCTTCGGAACCGCCAGTGCCGGCGCGAATTTCCAGGATCGCGCTCTTCTCATCGGCGGCATCCTTCGGCAGCAGCAGGATCTGGATGTCTTTCTCCAGCGTCTCGATCCGCTCCTTGACCTCCGGCAGTTCCATCTCGGCAAGATCCCGCATCTCGCGGTCGACCGACTTGTCGGCAAGCATGGTTTCGAGATCCGAAGCCTCGGCGATCGCCTTCTCGTAGTCGCGGATCTTGGTGACGACCGGCTGCAATTCGGAATATTCGGAAGCAAGCTTCACATAGACGTCCGCTGACGGCCCCGCCGACATACGCGCTTCGATCTCGCCGAAACGGCGCTCCAATTCGCGCATTTTTTCAATGGGAAGATTCGCCACCCCACGCTCCGATTCTTCTTATTCGTTCTGTTCTACAATGGAATATTGTGGCTCTCGGCGAAGCGGGCAAGAATATCGCGCATAGAGGTTGTCGGACGCGTGTCGTTCAGCGCCTCTTCCATCACCTCGGTCAATGCCTGGAGGTCGAGACCCAGCAGCATCGCCTTGACCGGACCGATGGATGCCGGCGACATCGACACCGAGCGGAAACCGACGCCCAGCAGCGCCATGGCCGAAATTGTCTTGCCGGCAAGTTCGCCGCAAAGCGTCACCGGCGTCTTGTTGCGCTCGCCGGCACGCACGATGTCCCGCAAGATGCGCAGGAATGGGCGTCCAAGCGGATCGAAACGGTCCGCGACGCGCGCATTGCCGCGATCGACCGCCATCGAGAACTGGAAGAGATCGTTGGAGCCGACCGAGACGAAGTCGACCGCCGCCATCAGCTCGTCCAACTGCCACAACAGCGCCGGCACTTCCAGCATCGCACCGAACTGCAGCTTCCGCGGCAGGCTATGGCCGAAGCGCGACAGATGCTGCACTTCCTTCTGCACGAGCTCGCGCACCGCTTCGATCTCGGAAACTTCCGTGACCATTGGCACCATCATCTTCAACTCGCTATCAGCGGCCGCCTTCAGCATAGCGCGCAACTGCGTGCGCAGCAGGCCGGGCCGATCGAGCGACAGGCGAATGGCGCGCCAGCCGAGCGCCGGATTCTCTTCCTCATGGGCGCGGAAATAGGGCACGACCTTGTCGCCGCCGATATCGAGCGTCCTGAAGGTAACGACGTGGCCACCCGCCTGCTTCATGACATTGCGGTAGAAAGCTTCCTGCTCCTCCGCTTTCGGCATGGTCGACGCGATCATGAACTGCAATTCGGTACGGAAGAGGCCGATGCCTTCCGCGCCGGATTCGGCAAGCTGCGGCAGGTCGACCAGCAGACCGGCATTCATCAGAAGCGAAATGCGCTGCCCGTCCTTGGTGACCGGTTCGACGGAACGGAGCGCCCGGAACTGTTCCTGCCGGCGGGCGCGGAAGCGCACCTTTTCCTCGTAGGAGCGCTGATGATCGGCCATCGGCCGCAGGTGCACATGGCCGCCATCGCCGTCGATGATGACGGGATCGCCGTTTTCGGCAAGCGCCACCACCCCCGCCGCTTGGCCGACGACCGGGATGCCCATGGCGCGGGCGACGATGACGACATGGCTGGTGACGGCGCCCTCTTCCAGCACCAGACCGCGAATATTGGCGCGGGGATAGTCAAGCAGCTCGGCGGCACCCATGGCGCGCGCAAAGATGATCGCATCGTTCGGGAAACCCTCGGCGGCGGTGCGGCCGGAATAGCCGATCAACTGCCTGAGCAGCCGGTTCGCCAGATCCTCGAAGTCATGCATGCGCTCGCGCAGATAAGGATCGGTCAGGCGCATCATCCGCGCCTTGGTATCGCTCTGCACCTTCTCGACCGCGGCTTCCGCGGTCAGGCCGTTGCGGACGGCCTCTTCCAGCTTGCGCACCCAGCCCTGGTCGTGGGCAAACATGCGGTAGGTTTCCAGCACCTCGCGATGCTCGCCTTCCATCGAAACGTCACGGCGCGACAGCATGTCGTCAATCGAGATGCGCAGGGAGCCAAGCGCATCCGCGAGACGGCGGATTTCTTTCTCGGTATCCTCGTTCAGGAGATTGGTAACGACGATGCGTGGCTCGTGCAGCACGACATAGCCGAGGCCGATGCCTTCATTATAGCTGTCGCCGTCGATGGTGACGGAGCGGGTGAGATCGAGTTCGAGGCCCGGCTTGGTGATCTTCTTCAGCTCGCCGGTGGCGATCATTTCCGCCAGTACCATCGCCGTCGTTTCGAGCGCTTCGAGCTCTTCCTCGCGATAGTTGCGGCTCGCCTTGTTCTGGACGACGAGAACGCCGAGCGAGCGGCCCGTGCGCAGGATCGGCACGCCGAGGAAGGAGTGGTAGACCTCTTCACCGGTTTCCGGCAGGTAGCGGAAGGCGGGATGCGACTGCGCGTCGGAAAGATTGAGCGGTTGAGCGGAAGCGGCGATCGTGCCGACGAGACCTTGGCCCATCTTCAGTTGCGACAGATGGACGGCTTCTTTTTTCAGACCTTCGGTGGCGTAAAGCTCGAGCACACCATCGGCGCGCAACACGTAGACCGAGCAGACTTCCGCGACCATGTTGCTGGCGATCTGGCGGACGATCCGGTCAAGACGCTCTTGCGGCTCCAGCGGCTCCGCCATGAGTTCGCGCAGCCGCTTGAGCAGAACGCGTGGACCGCCGGATAGGTCTCTCATTGCGTCTCTAGCTCCTGAATCAAGATATTGCCAGACTTGCCCACGTCAGGGCCGGCCGAAACTCGCCTCCGTTGCGGTCCGTCGTCAGCAGTCCTGAATCAACTCTTATCCAGACCGTAGCAGGAATGCAAAGTCCTGACTGCCAGTTCTGCATAAGGACCGTCGATTAGGATGGAAATCTTGATTTCCGACGTCGTAATGGCCTTGATGTTGATGCCTTTTTCGGCAAGTGCCCGGAAAGCGGTCGCAGCAACGCCAGCGTGCGAACGCATGCCAATGCCGATGACCGAGACTTTGACGAGACCTGATTCGTTTTGGATAACGTCGTAGCCGATCTTGTCCTTGTTTTCGCCGAGAACGCGCAGCGCCTTTTCGACATCGCCCGAAGGAACCGTGAAGGTCATATCGGTCTTGGAACCGTCCTCGGAGATGTTCTGGACGATCATGTCGACGTTGATGTGGCTTTCGGCCAACGGCCCGAAGATCGCAGCGGAGACGCCCGGCCGGTCGGCAAGACGGCGCAGCGAGATCTGGGCTTCATCCTTGGCATAGGCAATGCCGGTGACTACTTCCTGTTCCACGATTTCTTCCTCGTCACAAATCAGCGTTCCGGGCGGGTTGAGCAGATCGCCCATGCCCGGAGCATCGGGATCTTCAAAAGAGGAGCGCACGAAGGTGCGAACCTTAAAGACCATGGCCAGTTCGACAGAGCGCACCTGCAGCACCTTGGCGCCGAGCGAGGCCATTTCCAGCATTTCTTCGAAGGCGATCTTCTTCAGACGCCGCGCCTTCGGCTCGATGCGCGGGTCGGTCGTGTAGACGCCATCGACATCGGTATAGATATCGCAGCGATCAGCCTTCACGGCCGCGGCGATCGCCACCGCCGATGTATCGGAACCGCCGCGACCGAGCGTCGAAACCCGATTGTCGGGCCCCAGACCCTGGAAGCCGGCGACGACGGCCACCTGGCCCTCTTGCATGCGGCGGACCATTTCGCCGCCATCGATTTCGAGAATGCGCGCCGCGCCATGGGCGTTGTCGGTGCGGATCGGGATCTGCCAGCCCTGCCAGGAGCGGGCATTGATGCCCATCGCCTGCAGCGCGATCGCTAGCAGTCCGGAGGTCACCTGCTCGCCGGAAGCGACGACAGCATCATATTCGCGAGCATCATAGATCGAGTGGTCGGCACCGGCGACCTTGGGCGTATTCTGCACCCAGCCGACCAGTTCGTTGGTCTTGCCGGACATGGCGGAAACGACGACTGCGACCTCGTGGCCCGCATCGACCTCGCGTTTTACATGGCGGGCGACATTCTTGATACGGTCCAGATCCGCGACGGATGTCCCGCCGAATTTCATCACGATACGTGCCATGTGCCTCTACCAGTACCAGCGCCGGGCGGTCGAAATGGTGTAGGCCCGGCATGCAAAATCGCCCTTCCGGTCCATTAGCCGGAAAAGCCTGATCTCAATGGGGGCGTCTCTTAACGAGTTTGGCGGGCGGGTGCAATAGTGCCGACCAGTCGGCTTTCAAGCCTTCGCACTTAATAGTTCACCTTCAGGCTCGACCAGAGCCTGTTGAGGAGCGCACCCTCCTCGGTAATGCAGGATGACTGATCCACTTGTCATTTTAGAGCGTATGCTCTATATCTCGTTATGGAGCAAACGCTCCAGAATTATTCGACTGCGAGCAGATTGCGAGAACTCCCATGGCAAGACCCCGGCAATTTGATGAGGATAACGTTCTGGAAGCAGCCGGCGAAATATTCTGGTCGAAGGGTTACGAGGCAACCTCGACTCGCGATCTGACCGACCGCATGGGGTTGACGCATGCGAGCCTCTACAATGCTTTTGGTGACAAGCGCGGCCTCTATCTGAGGGCACTGAAGCACTATCTCGACCGGAACCTGCATGCCCGCATCGCACGGATGGAGGCAGCCTATTCGCCGGGCTTTAGCATTGTCGGCTACTTCCAGGAAGTGGTCGAGCGTTCCCTTGCCGATACCGAACATCGCGGCTGCATGCTGGTCAACACGACCCTGGAGGCGCGTTCCGACGATCCGGAAATGCGGCGTGTCGTTGCCGACGAGACGGCCGAGATCGAAGCCTTTTTTCTTCGTTCAATCATCGCCGCCCAGAAAAACGGTGAAATTCCCGCAAACCTGCCACCGGAGGACGTCGCCAAACTGCTGCTCTCCGTACAGTTCGGTTTGCGCGCCCTTGTCCGCGTCCGTCCCGAGCGCGAACTGCTGGACGGCATCCTGCGGCCGGCAATGGCCATGCTGACCTTGCCCTGGCCGCTGCCTGGAAGCAATCCGGATGGATAAGCCTCCTCCATAACCCCTCTCTTTAGGAAACATCGAAACCGGAGGCGGCAAAGCCCGCTCCGAACAGGGAAGCTTTTGCGCCATGTCCGCCCCCTTACGTCATTTGAGCCAGTCTCTTTCCACTACCGAGCCAGCGTCCCTTACCGCAGGCGCCTGGTATGCCACCATCGCCGGCCTCTGCGGCAGCCTCGTCGCCATCGGTCTCGCCCGCTTCGCCTATACGCCGCTCATCCCGCCGCTCATTAGCGCGCACTGGTTTTCGGCTGGCGATACGGTGACGCTCGGCGCTGCCAATTTTGCCGGATACCTCGCCGGTGCGTTGCTCGGGCGGCCATTAGCTGCCGGCCTTGGTAATCGTCTGGCGCTACGGCTGCTGATGGTCGCCGCGACCGCCGCCTTTTTCGCCTGCGCCTTCCCAGTTTCCGTCACCTGGTTCTTTGCCTGGCGTTTCCTCTCCGGTCTTGCCGGCGGCGCCATCATGGTGTTGGTCGCGACCAGCATCCTGCCGCACATCCCGGTCGCCCGCCGCGGCTTTGTCAGCGGCATGATTTTCCTCGGCCTCGGTCTCGGCATCGCCGCCTCGGGTACCCTGGTGCCCGCATTGCTGCGTCTCGGTCTTCGCGAAACCTGGATCGGTCTTGGGGTCCTGTCGCTCATCCTGACCGTCGTCAGTTGGTTCGGCTGGCCGGCGACCAATCCGCCGCTACCGGCTGCACACGCGGCAACCCACCATCATCCCGCCGCAAAGACTAAATGGTCGCTGCGCATCCTCTATGGCCAATATGCCGCCAATGCCCTCGGCCTCGTGCCCGTCATGGTGCTGCTGGTCGATTATATCGCCCGCGGTCTCGGCCGCGGCGCCGATATCGGCGCGGCCTGCTGGGTGCTCTATGGCGTTGCCGCCATTACCGGTCCGGTATTGACCGGCTATGCTGCCGACCGCATCGGCTTCGCCTCCGCCTATCGCGGCGCTCTGCTGCTTCAGGCGGTCGGCGATGCCATTTTGGCGGCATCCGGCAATCCCTGGCTGGTCGGCTTTGCCACGGTGCTGCTCGGCGTCTTTACGCCAGGCATCGTACCCTTGGTGCTCGGTCGCATCCACGAAATCCTGCCGCACAGCCATGTCGCCCAACGCGCAGCCTGGAGCCGAGCAACGACGGCTTTCGCTCTTTGCCAGGCGCTCGGCGGCTATGGCTATTCCTATCTCTTCATCCATACCGGCGAAGATTACAGCATCATCTTCCTTTGTGGTGCGGTAGCACTTGTCCTTGCTTTGCTGGCTGACGTCTTGAACGGCGTGAAGCGTCGCAAAAACCGGGCACAATGAAAAATTGAACCTGGCAATGCCTGCTTCAGGCCCATGTCAGACAGGAAAAGGATAGTCCGCGCACGTTAACTTCAGAGAGCAACCCTCATGACTTCAAATCGTGCCCTTGGCTATTCCACTATTCAAATCTCATTGCATTGGATCATTGCCGCATTGGTTCTGTTTCAGCTCCTGTTTGGAGAGAGCATGACCACGGTGGTCGACGCGCAGGCAACGGGTGCCAAAGTTTCGTCGGCGGACGTGTCGATGGGTACGGCGCATTATTGGGTGGGAATCACAGTTCTATTGCTCGTTCTTCTGCGCCTTGTCTTGCGCGTCGCATTCGGAACGCCCAAGCCTGCCGGCGCCTCCACACTGTTGGTAAAGCTTGCCGCTGCGGCGCATTGGCTATTCTACGCGCTTCTGCTGCTCGTTCCCCTGACCGGCCTGCTGGCCTATTATTTCTCCGATCCCTTTGGCGATATTCATGGCCTGGGCAAGCCCGCATTCATCATCCTCATCGGCCTGCATGCCGCCGGCGCCCTCTACCATCAGTTTCTGCTGAAAGATGGAACGCTGCGCCGCATGCTCGTTCCGGCGCGCTGACGATAGCAGCCCATAGCCGCTGAGACAGTCCGACCCTTGACATCGGCTTCCGATCGTCCGACTTCACATCTACCAGGGTGTCACCTGCATAATTGTGCAGGCAGGTGACGCAGCGTAGACCAAGGAGCGAGACCATGACCGAAGCGGCGAAAAGCACGATCGACCAGAGCGAAGTGGATCGCTTTTCCGCAATGGCGGCGGAATGGTGGAGCCCGACTGGCAAGTTCAAGCCGCTGCACAAGTTCAATCCGGTGCGGCTCGTCTATATCCGCGACCATGCCTGCGAGAATTTCGGCCGCGACCCGAAGAGCGCTCGGCCGCTGGAGGGCCTGCGCGTGCTCGATATCGGCTGCGGCGGCGGATTGCTGTCGGAGCCCGTGGCACGCATGGGCGCCTCGGTCGTCGGCGCCGACCCTTCCGAAAAGAACATCGGCATCGCCTCAACACATGCGAAAGCCTCCGGCGTTCCCGTCGACTATCGCGCCGTCACCGCCGAACAACTGGCCGAAGCCGGAGAGACCTTCGATATCGTGCTGAACATGGAAGTGGTCGAGCATGTTGCCGATGTCGAGTTTTTCCTTTCGACCTGCGCCAAGATGGTGCGCCCCGGCGGCCTGATGTTCGTCGCCACCATCAACCGGACCATGAAGGCGGCGGCGCTCGCCATCTTCGCCGCCGAAAACCTCCTGCGCTGGCTGCCGCGCGGCACGCATCAATATGAGAAGCTTGTCCGCCCCGAAGAGATCGAAAAACCGCTCGCCGCAAACGGACTCGACATCATCGCCCGCACCGGCGTCTTCTATTCGCCGCTGCAGGACCGATGGAACCTGTCGAAGGACATGGATGTGAACTATATGCTGCTAGCGAAGCGGGCGGGGTGAAATCGTCTTCTCGCCGGAAGCTGGGAGTTTTGCGTTAGGCTTTCAGCGCCAGGACATACGCCAGCAAATCACCCTGGCGCTCAGCATTTTTCGCCGCGATCTCCTTTACCCTGCCGCGGTCGATCGCCGCCGGCCGACCGTCAGCAACAAAGGGCTGCTTGAACGAAAAGGCGGCCGCACTCGGCCCTTCGTCGTGAAGCCGCTCCAGCCGCTCGACGCCATCCTTCCATTCCGGAACGACATCGGCATCCACCCACCATAGAACCAGCGGCGGCCAATCTTGTTTCACGTTCCAGTACCGCGCATGCTTCAGCGCATCGGCGTGGACGCCGTTATAGCTGAAAGCCATCAGGGATTCGATATCGGTCCAAAGAGACAGGGAAGACGGGGCTGTCGCAAAGCCACTGCCTTCGATGAAGCGTGGGAAAACCTGCCTGCCCCAGCATGCCGGTCCCGGGTCGCCATCGTAACCGGAGCGGCCGATAAAGCCATGGGCGCGGGCGGCAGCCTCAAAGTTTGCCGCTTCCCGCAGGCGAAATCCTTCGACCGCGGGGCTGTTATAGGGCGCGACATGCAGCCCGAAATTATACATTGCGAGATGTTTGCCGTGCTGCGGCATCAGTTGATATCGTCCGGCAATACCGGGATAGCGGCGATCTCGATGCCCTCTTCGACCAGCGACTGCGCCTCGTCCGGCGTCGCCTTGCCGATGATGCCCCTCGCATCCGCCTCGCCGTAGTGGATCTTGCGGGCCTCTTCCGGGAACTTCGTGCCGACGTCCTCGGCATTCGCCTTGATGGCGTCGACGGCCTCCTTGAGTTTGTTCAAGGCTTCCTTGCGCGCAGTGTCCATGGCAAGCGTCTGCAGCTCCTCCTTCTTGCGCGCGGTGGAAACCGACGGCGCCATCAGAAGTTTGGAGATCGCACCTGAATTGCAGACGGGGCAGGTCAGGAAACCGCTTGCAACCTGCCGGTCGAAGTCGGCGCTTTCCGAAAACCAGCCCTCGAACTCATGGGCACTGTCACATCTCAGCGAATAACGGATCAAGCAGCGACGCCTCCAGCCGCCGGCGTCGCGATCTTCTCCAGCGAGAATTCGCGCGCATTCTTAAGATTGGGGATTTTGTCGTGGGCGGATTTGACAGCGGCGACGTCGATCTCGGCGATGACAACTGCCTCGCCCGTGCCTCCAGCCGATGCCAGTATCTTGCCCCAGGGGTCGATGATCATCGAGTGACCAAAGGTCTCGCGGCCATCCTCATGCAATCCCGCCTGGGCGGCGGCAATGACGAACATGCCGTTTTCGATAGCGCGCGCCCTAAGCAGGATTTCCCAATGCGCCTCGCCTGTCTGTCTGGTGAAGGCGGCCGGCACCGTCATCACTTCGGCGCCTGCAACGGCCTGGGCGCGGAAGAGCTGCGGGAAGCGCACGTCGTAGCAGATGGAGAAACCGAGCTCGGCAAAGGGCAGCGACACGATGCGCGCCTCGGAGCCGGGACGATAGACCGCGCTTTCGCGCCAGCTCTCGCCATTGTCGAGATCGACGTCGAACATGTGGATCTTGTCGTAACGGCTGAGCAGCTTGCCATCGGGGCCGAAGAGAAAGCCGCGATTGGCGATCTTGCCATCATCGAGCGCGATCGCGGTCGAGCCGACATGCACGTAGATGCCAAGCTCCTGGGCCAGCTCCGCGGCCGTCTTGACGATAATATCATTGGCTTCGTCACGCAGCACCGCCCGCAGGCCCGGCCGATCCTTCTGCACCGCCCCGGTCATTTCCGGCGTCTGCACATAGACGGCGCCTTTTGCCGCTGCCTCGCGGACCAGCCGCGCCATGTCGGCGGCGTTCCTCACCGGATCGACACCGGAGCACATCTGAATGGCGGCGGCTTTGAAGGTCATCATTTTCTCCCGTTTGACTTGGTTCAGGCAGCGAGCAGCGGATCGAGCTTGCCGGCCCGGTCGAGCGCATGAATATCGTCGCATCCGCCGACATGCTCGCCATTGATGAAGATCTGCGGAAAGGTCGACCGACCCTTGGCCTTCGAAATCATCTCCTGGCGCAGCTCGGGCGAATAGGTGGCATTGTGCTCGACATAATCGACGCCCTTGGAGTCGAGCAGCGATTTTGCCCGGGCGCAATAGCCGCAGAATTCACGCGTATAGATGACAACGGATGCCATGCTTCACTCCAGAAAAAAGACAGGTTTACTGTCATATAAGATCACCGACAGCCCTTGCAAAGGTCAAAACCGTAACGTCAGCCGCACCGGCTTTTTTCAGCACTTTCGTCGCCGCCGCAACCGTTGCGCCGGTCGTATAGACGTCATCGATCAGCACGATGCGACGACCGAAGACATCGCCGGCACGGCCGTCGGGGATGGCGAAAGCGCCACGCACATTGTCCTGGCGCGCCCTCGCCCCGAGGCCGACTTGCTGGGTCGTCCGCTTGATGCGCAACAGCGTCGCGGCAAGGAGCGGCTTGCCGGAAAGCCGCGCCAAGTGGCGGGCAAGTTCCGCCGCCTGATTATATTTGCGCGAGAAGAGCCGTGCCCGATGCAGCGGCACCGCAATGATGGCATCACAGGCGGCGACCGTGCCGTCGCTGGCGCGCAGCATCCAACCGGCCATCATCGGCGCCAGATCGGTGCGGTCGCGATATTTCAATCCGAGCACAAGATCGCGAACCACCCCGTCGTGAATGGCGGCCGAGCGCAACCGATCGAACACCGGCGGATCTGCGATCGCCTCGGCGCTCAGGATTCCCGTACCGAGATCATGGGAAAACGGACTGCCCAGCACTTCGCAATAGGGCCGCTCGATGAAGCGGATGCCGGACCAGCAGGCGGGGCAAAGGCTACGATGTGCGCCCGTCGAAACGCCACAGCCGGCGCAAGCCGGCGGATAGACGAGATCGGCCAGCGCCGACCACGGCTTCATCAAGCCGGCCCGCAACATCGATACCGTGATTTCGCGTCCCATCATCCCCATATGGTTGACACTAGCTTTTTCCTGACGCCTTTGCGAAGGAAAACACGCGTGGCCGCCAGGCTCCATCAAATGAAATAGTGATCGCAGGAAATCGCCATGGAAATCGTGTTCGACCAATCGTTGCTCGCCGCCCGCAGGCGTCGCGCGCTTGCCCAGGGGGACCAGAAGGCGGCTTTCCTGCTGGAGATCGCCGCCCGCGAACTGGCGGAACGGCTTGCCGTCATCGAACGGCATTTCAACGAGGCGGTCGAACTGCACGGCGCAACCGGGATTGCCGCGCGTGAAGCCTTGGCGACCGGCAAGATCGGCCATATCAGGCGCATCGAAAGCGAGACGGGCTTTGCTGCCCATGGCGAAGAGCTGATCCAAGCACCATTGGAGGAAGTGCCGCTGGAGGCGGACTCGGTAAACCTCGTGCTATCGCCGCTCAGCCTGCATATCACCAACGATACGCCGGGCGTCTTCATCCAAATCCGCCGCGCGCTGAAGGCCGACGGCCTGTTTCTGGCCGCGATCCCAGGCTTCGGCACATTGCGGGAACTGCGCGACGTGCTGCTCGCGACCGAGATCGAGCTGACCGGCGGCGCCAGCCCACGCGTCATTCCCTTTGCCGAGGTTCGCGATGTCGGTGGGCTGCTGCAGCGCGCAGGGTTTACCCTGCCTGTGATCGACGCCGAAACCTATACAGTGCGCTACGACAATCTCTTTGCGCTGATGCGCGATTTGCGTGCCATGGGCATGACCAATCCGCTGGCCGACCGCAGCCGCAAGCCGCTGACGCGCGCCTTCTTCCTGCGCGCCGCCGAACTTTATGCCGAACGCTATTCCGATCCCGACGGGAGAATACGGGCGACCTTCTCGATCATCTACGCATCCGGCTGGACGCCGCATGAAAGCCAGCAGAAACCGCTGCAGCCCGGCTCAGCCAAGGCACGGCTTGCCGACGCGCTAAGGGTCGAGGAGCACAAACTGAAACAGTGATCGGATGAGAGCCGGTTCGCTTACCCAGGCGACCCCGTCAATTAGCCGGCGAATTAGTGACCGTGTTGGAGATGTAATTGAACATCGTCGACAGGCTGCCGCCGAAAGCGCCGACGCCGCTGATGATCGCCACCGACATCAGCGCGACGATCAGGCCATATTCGATGACCGTGGCACCGGTCTTGTCACGAAAAAAACGCCGTACGGAACGCATACGCTTCAAACTCCCAACATCTGAAAACGAGCGTATCCGGCGCCTTCATGCACCCAATAGGCTTTACCAGTATAATGTCAGCAACCGCTGTCGGCGCCATAGCCTTGAACGATGCAGACTGAACCGGGCTCCTGCTGCAGCACGCTGCGACGGATCGTGTAACGCTTGCCATTTTCCGTCTGCGGGATGGAGCCGGTAGTAATATTGTCGAAATCGGGCGCACTGGCGAGCACGCTAGACTTGGATTTGTCGGAAAGCATCGGCGTCAGGATAAGCGAAAGCGCGACCGCCGCCGTTCCGAACAGCAAGGCGATATTCAACGCGCCCGTCTTGCGCGACGAGGAATAGGACTGTTCTTTTTCCTGAACAGCTTTCCAGAAATCGTCGTCCATAATGTCAAGCCTTCTTTAACGCACACACCAACCGCTTGATTGAGATCATTCAATGCCAGAAGGTCATAAACGATCCCTTAATATCCACATGTAAATTAGATATGCGTTGAGTCGCAGGGCAAGGCTTGACGGGAACCAACTAATTGATATCGCGAAATTAATTTCAATTAACCACGTTTGGTTGGTTGTGATTTTGCAAACAGCAACTGCGGTAACGATCCCGTTATGGGATGAGATCCGCCACGGCTTCCCCCATACCCGCCTTTAGCGTGCCCATGCGAGGGCTTTCGCTACCCTAGCTCACAAAGCTCTTCACACGCGATTTGCAGTCGCCGGAATACACTGAGACAGGTTTATAGGCAGAGGCGCCAGAGCGCGCCATCGCTCAGGAAGGCTTTAGAGAAGATCCTGCAGGAACGGGATCAATGGCTCGTCGGCCGGCGGCATCGGGTAGTCGCGCAGCGCCTGTGGCCGCACCCATTTGATCGCCTGGCCCTCGCGGCCATTCGCAATGCCCTCATAGCGCCGGCAGATATAAAGAGGCATCAGCAGATGGAAGGTTTCGTAGGTATGGCTGGCAAAGGTCAGCGGCGCCAGGCAGGCGATCTTCGTCTGGATGCCGAGCTCTTCCTCGAGTTCACGCACGAGCGTCTCTTCGGGCGTCTCGCCTGCCTCGACCTTGCCGCCGGGGAACTCCCAAAGGCCTGCGAGCGATTTTCCCTCCGGCCGCTGCGCCAGAAGAATGCGGCCGTCGGTGTCGATCAGCGCGCAGGCAGCGACGAGAATGATCTTGCGGCCCGCCTCGCTCATGCTTCCCCCGGAGAGCGCCAGTAGCAGTAGCGATAGGCCTCGCGGAAACCAAATCGGGCATAAAGCGCCAGCGCCGGTTCGTTGGAGGCGCCGACCTGAAGCCAGGCAGTCCGGGCGCTGCGCATGCGCGCCCAACGAAGCGCCGACGTCAGGATCTCGATCGCCAATCCCTTGCGCCGGTGCTCGGCCGCCACCGACACCGACATGATGCCGGCGAGGTCGTTATCCTGCACGCAAAGCGTCGTCGCCACCGGTCCGGCCTCGTCATTCTCGATGACGAAAAGGCCCGACGGCGGCTTGATCCCGCTGACCACCTCGGCCAAGGCAGGCTTGAGAGCGAGATCGGCTTTATCCACCAAAAGGCTCGCGTCGACATAGCGGCCGACATCATGGCTCGGCAGATGATCCAGCGTATCCGGCAGTTCGAGATCGATGAGATCGGCGGTCATGACAATGGTTTCTTCGAACCGCGTCCAGCCCTGGCGCAGCAACAGCTCGATCAGCATCGGCGAGGCGAGCGGCGTCTCGCGCACCACCATCGGCCGGCCATAGGCTTCGAACTTGCGCTGCGCCTTCGTCAGCCGGATGTCCAGATCGCGGCAGTCGGAGGGATCGAGCGGCACGACGCAGTTCAGCCGCTTCGACGGATGGCCCGCCGTCAACCGCACCTGCCAACTGCCATCATACTGCACGGACGAGGCAGGCCATGCCCGGAAGCCAACGGCTTCGAGCCTGCGCACCAAAGGCAGCTTGTTCATCGTGGACTGCGCATGCATGGGAAGGATATCAGCTCCGGTAGTCGCCATTGATGGCAACATATTCCTTGGTGAGGTCGCAGGTCCAGACCGTCGCCCGGCCATTGCCAAGCCCAAGGTCGACTTTCACAGGAATATCCTGCTGCTTCATCACGTTGGAGGCTGCTTCCTCGGAATAGGAGGCATCGCGTTCGCCATTGACGGCAACACGGACATCGCCAAACCAGATGGCGAGCCTGTCGCGGTCGGCCAATTCGCCGGCCTTGCCGACGGCCATGACGACACGGCCCCAATTGGCGTCCTCGCCGGCAGCCGCGGTCTTGACCAGCGGCGAATTGGCAATCGAGAGCGCAATGCGCTTGGCGGCGGCGTCATTCTCGGCGCCGGTCACGGTGATCTCGAGCATCTTGGTGGCGCCTTCACCGTCGCGAACGACCTGGATGGCGAGATCCTTCAAAAGCTCGTTCAGTGCCGTGCGGAAAGCGGCAAGCTTGGGATCGTCGGCGCGCTCGATCCGTGCTTGGCCGTCAGCGGCGGCAGCACCGGTGGCGAACAGCATCAGCGTGTCCGATGTCGAGGTGTCGCTGTCCACCGTCATCGAATTGAAGCTCGGATCAACACCTTCGGAAAGCAGCGTCTGCAGCGCGGCGGAGGAAATATCGGCGTCGGTGACGACGAAGGAGAGCATCGTCGCCATGTCGGGCGCGATCATGCCGGCACCCTTGGCGATACCGTTGATGGTGACCTTGACGCCGCCGATCTCGGCACTGCGGGTTGCGACCTTCGGATAGGTATCCGTCGTCATGATCGCTTTTGCGGCCTCGAACCAGAAATCGCTGGTCGCATCCTTCGCCATGGTGTCGAGCACGCCGGCAAATTTGGTCGCGTCCAACGGCTCGCCGATCACGCCCGTCGAGGCAAGGTAAACTTCGTTTTCGCCGCAACCGACGGCAGCGGCCGCCGACTTGGCGGTGAGTTCGGTCGCCTGACGACCCTTGAGGCCGGTGAAAGCATTGGCATTGCCGGAATTGACGACGACGGCGCGGGCGCTGCCGTGCGGCAGGTTCGAGCGGCAGAAATCGACGGGGGCCGAAGGGCACTTAGAGCGGGTGAAGACACCCGCGACGGCAGCCGGCTTGTCGAAAACCATGAGAAGGACGTCTGTCCGGTTCTTGTATTTGATACCGGCGGATGCCGTGGTCATGCGCACGCCACGCAAGGCCGGCATGGACACGAAGGATTTGGGAGCGAGCGGAGAGACGGAACCGGACATGAGACCACCTGAACGAGCATGATGCCGAAAAGTAGGCGGTTTTCGGATGACATCATGTTTGATTCTGGAGCGGATTCAGATTTTGGGTCGATACGACCTAAAATCATCCGGCTCCAGTGAAAGGCCCGGAAAAACCGGGCCTTGATGATTTGACTGCTGCGACTTACTGCTGCGGCTGAGCGTCAGGGGCGACTGCGTCGTCTGCCGGCGCCTGGTCCTGCTGCTTCTGCGCATCATCATAGGCCTTGCTCAGCGCCGGGTCATTGATGACGACCTTCGATTCCTGCTTGGCCTTGTTCAGGAGCTCAAGATACTTGTCGCGCATGACGAGCTGACGAACCTGATCCTTCACTTGGTCGAACGGCGGCGGCGGAGCGACGCGCTTGTCTTCGACCTTGATGACGTGCCAGCCGAAATCGGACTTCACCGGGGTCTTGGTGTAGGTGCCGACCGGCAGCGCGAAGGCTGCGTCTTCGAATTCCTTGACCATGCGGCCACGGGCGAAATAGCCGAGATCGCCGCCGTCGGCCTTGTTCGGGTCGGTCGACTTTTCCTTGGCAAGTTCGGCAAAATCCTTGCCGGCGTCGAGTTCCTTGATGATTGCCTTGGCTTCATCTTCGGTCTTCACCAGGATGTGGCGTGCGTGGACCTCTTCCTGCTTCGGCAGGGCGGCGACTTCCTTGTCGTAGCGAGCCTTGACCTCATCGTCCTTGATCGCGTCGGCGACATGGGCCTTAAAATAGGCGTTGTGCAGCTCGCGATCGCGCAGATAGGCCATGTGCGACTGGAAGTCCGGCGTCTGGTCGAGTTTTTCGGCAGCCGCGTCCTTGGCGAGCAGCTTGACATCGATCGAAGCCGAAAGTGCCGCGACCTTCTTCTGCTCGTCGGGAAGCTGGCCAAGCTGCGGGTCGAGATTGGCGATCGCCAGATCAAGCTCGGATTGATGGATTTCAACATCGCCGACCTTGGCGACAACTGGGTCCTTGGCATCCGCCGCAAAGACCGGCGCCTGGAAGGTAACGATTGTTGCAAAGGCAACCGCAGCAAGTTTGTTGTAACTCAGCATAAAATAACCTTTCGGTGGTCTTGACCGGCTCACAGTAATGAATCCGGTAGGAAAAGCCTTCAGCAGGAGAATGTGGCCTTTCTGTATCGGCCAATTCCCGTTGACATCAATCGACCCCCCTCTTATCTGTCACGCAACCTCGCGTCCAGAACAGTTTCCGGGCGTTTTGTGCTATACTCCCGATTTTTTCAGGGACGGATGAAGCAGAAAACGACAGGATGAAATCTCAGAAAGGACCAGTCATATGGTCAGCATAGGTGGAATTGCCCGCAAGTTGTTTGGCTCGTCCAACGACCGCCGCGTTAAGTCATTCCAGCCGAATGTCGTTGCGATCAACGCGCTCGAAGAAAAGATGCGCGCCTTGTCTGACGAAGCTTTGGCCGCCAAGACGGTAGAGTTCCGCCAGCAGCTTGCCGACGGCAAGACGCTGGACGACCTTCTCGTACCCGCATTTGCCGTCGTGCGCGAGGCTTCGCGGCGCGTTCTCGGTATGCGACCTTTTGACGTACAGCTCATCGGCGGCATGATCCTGCATTCGAATGCGATCGCCGAGATGAAGACGGGCGAAGGCAAGACGCTGGTCGCGACCCTGCCTGTCTACTTGAATGCGCTTGCCGGCAAGGGCGTTCATGTCGTCACCGTCAACGACTACCTGGCACAGCGCGACAGCGGCAATATGGGCCGCATCTATGGCTTTCTCGGCCTGACCACTGGCGTCATCATTCACGGCCTGTCGGATGAGGAGCGCCGTGACGCTTATGCCTGCGACATTACCTACGGCACCAACAACGAACTCGGCTTCGACTATCTGCGCGACAATATGAAATACGATCGTGGCCAGATGGTGCAGCGCGGTCATAATTTCGCGATCGTCGACGAAGTGGACTCGATCCTCGTCGATGAGGCGCGCACGCCGCTCATCATTTCCGGCCCGCTCGACGACCGCTCCGATCTCTATACGACGATCGACGCCTTCATTCCGCGCCTGTCGAAGGACGATTACGAGATCGACGAAAAGCAGCGCTCGGCCAACTTCTCCGAAGACGGCACCGAAAAGCTGGAAAACATGCTGCGTGACGCCGGCTTGCTGAAGGCTGAATCGCTCTACGACGTCGAAAACGTCGCGATCGTCCACCACGTCAACAACGCGCTCAAGGCCCACAAGCTCTTCCAGCGCGACAAGGACTATATCGTCCGCAACGGCGAAGTCGTCATCATCGACGAATTCACCGGCCGCATGATGCCGGGCCGCCGCTATTCGGACGGCCAGCACCAGGCATTGGAAGCCAAGGAACGGGTACAGATCCAGCCGGAAAACCAGACCTTGGCGCAGATCACCTTCCAGAATTATTTCCGCATGTACGGCAAGCTCGCCGGCATGACCGGCACGGCATCGACGGAAGCGGAAGAATTCGGCAACATCTATGGCCTCGACGTAGTCGAAGTGCCGACCAACCTGCCGATCCAGCGTCTCGACGAGGACGACGAGGTCTATCGTACGCACGACGAGAAGTATAAGGCGATCATCACCGAGATTTTGGACGCCCACAAGCGCGGCCAGCCGGTGCTCGTCGGTACCACCTCGATCGAAAAGTCCGAGCTTCTTGCCGACCGCATGCGCAAGCAGGGCTTCAGCAACTTCCAGGTTCTGAACGCCCGCTACCATGAGCAGGAAGCTTATATCGTCGCGCAGGCCGGCGTTCCCGGCGCCGTGACGATCGCTACCAACATGGCTGGCCGCGGTACCGACATTCAGCTCGGCGGCAACCTCGAAATGCGCGTCGAACGCGATTTGGACGAGATGGAGCCCGGTCCGGAGCGCGATGCGGCTGTCGCCAAGATCGCCGAAGAGATCAAGGAGCTCAAGCAGCAGGCTTTGACCGCCGGCGGTCTCTACGTCATCGCCACCGAACGCCATGAAAGCCGCCGCATCGACAATCAGTTGCGCGGTCGTTCCGGCCGTCAGGGCGACCCCGGCCGTTCGAAATTCTACCTGTCGCTTCAGGACGACCTGATGCGTATCTTCGGCTCCGACCGCATGGACGGCATGCTGCAGAAGCTCGGCCTCAAGGAAGGCGAAGCGATCGTCCATCCCTGGATCAACAAGGCCCTCGAACGCGCCCAGAAGAAGGTCGAAGCCCGCAACTTCGATATCCGCAAGAACGTTCTGAAGTACGACGACGTGCTGAACGATCAGCGCAAGGTCATCTTCGAACAGCGTGTCGAGCTCATGGATGCAACGGATCTTTCCGAAACCGTCGGCGATATGCGCCACGAGGTCATCGAAGATCTGGTTTCCAAGCACATCCCCGAGCGCGCCTATGCCGAGCAGTGGGATGCCGACGGCCTGAAGGCCGGCGTCGCCAACTTCTTCGACATGGACATGCCGGTGCATGACTGGGTCAAGGAAGAAGGTATCGGCGAAGACGATATCCGCGCCCGTCTGACGGAAGCCGCCGACAAGGCCGCTGCGGAAAAGGCCGAGCGCTTCGGTCCGGAAATCATGACCTATGTCGAGCGCTCCATTGTGCTGCAGACGCTGGACAATCTCTGGCGCGAGCACATCGTCAACCTCGACCATCTGCGCTCCGTCATTGGCTTCCGCGGTTATGCCCAGCGCGATCCGCTGCAGGAATACAAGGCCGAGGCCTTCGAACTCTTCCAGTCGCTTCTGAACAACCTGCGCCAGGCCGTCACCGGTCAGTTGTCGCGCGTCGAACTGGTGCAGCAGCCGGCCGAGCCGCAGACGCTGCCTATGCAGGCGCGCCATATCGATGCCACGACCGGCGAAGACGAATTCGCGCCGCTCAGCCTCGTCAACGAAAACGTCGTCGCCCCGGAAAACCGCGATCCGCAAAATCCGGCAACCTGGGGCCGCGTCGGCCGCAACGAAACCTGCCCCTGCGGTTCCGGCAAGAAATACAAGCATTGCCACGGGGCGTTCGAGAGCAGCGAAGTGGTTTGAGATTTCGCAATCTCTCGGCAATGATCAAAATGCCGCCTTCGGGCGGCATTTTTTATGCGCGATTTTTGCCTGATGCGCAGAGATCGCTATTTTGCAGATGCGCCAAAGCGTTTCAGCAGGAAATCGATCATGCTGCGCAGTTTCGCGGTGGGCCGACGGTCCAGCGCATAGAGCATGTACATCGGCGAAGCGATGGGCGTCCATTCGGGCAGAACCTGCACAAGGCGACCTCTAGCAAGATCATCGGCGAGCATGACTTCCGGCTGCAGGACGATACCCGCGCCATTCAAGGCCGCGACTCGCAGCGCATCGCCATTGTCGGCGGATAATCGTCCTCTCACATCCGGCCGCCATTCGCCATCCGGACCGAACAAATACCATTGGTCGCGCCGGCGCCAATAGGAGAGGCCGAGGCAGTCATGCGAGGATAGATCCCTGGGGTGCATCGGCCTCCCCCGCCGCTCCAGATAGGCGGCAGATGCAGCCATTATTCTTCGATAGGGCTGCAGAGGGCGCGCCACCAGATCAGCCTCGGCGACCTCGCCGATCCGAATTCCGAGTTCGCACCCTTCTCGCGACAGGTCCGGCACCCCATTGTCCAGCACGACGTCCACGCTCACTGCCGGATACATGGCGAGATAATCGGAAAGTGCCGGCATCAGGCGATGACTTCCGAATGTGACGGGAGAGACGATGCGCAGGAGGCCACGAGGCTCGGCCTGCAGCTCGCTCGCGCTTGCGTCAGCCAGTTGCACATCGGCCAACACCTGCTTGCAGCGTTCGTAATAGAGACGGCCGATTTCGGTTAGCTGCTGGCGGCGGGTGGTTCGATGCAGTAGGCGGGCTCCCAGGCGCTCCTCTATGGCCCGCACCTGCTTGCCCGCCATGGTGGGGGTCACTCCGGCAGCGTCGGCGGCGGCGCTAAAGCTGCCGTGTTCGACCACCCGCACAAACATCGTCATGGCGGATAATTTGTCCATATTATAAACCTGCCGGTTCTAAATGAATGAACGTAGAGCATGTTTATCCGGGCGAAGCTAGCGGCCATAGTTCCTTTGCCTCAGCCATCTCAATTCGAGAGGGCAGCGAAACAGGAGCTTTCCAATGCCAACAATTCACCTCGAAATGCATCCAGGTCGAACCCTCGAACAAAAGCGCGATTTCGTCCGCAAGGTCACTCAGGTTACCGCTGAGACGCTTGCCTGCCCGACGGATAGCGTGGACGTGTTGATCAGCGAGATTTCTCGCGAACACTGGGCCAAGGGCGGCCAACTCGTATCGGATAAGGGCGCGCCTCAGACAGTCGCACGATGACGCGGCTCCAAGGCTTCGCATTCCTTCCTATCGATCCACAAGATGCCGCCTTCGGGCGGCATTTTTGTTGATCAGCCGTCCCTGCCACTGGCCATTTTTCGTTTACGCGGGGAACCGATTTTTAACCCCCCTCTGCGAAAACTATCGCTAGGTTAGTTGATGTTTTAAGTATTGCGTATCGATCATGGCGGTGTTTCAAACAGCAGAAAAAATGCTGCCGTCCGGGCTGCGGACCGTGCTGTCGCCATATCTGCGCAAACTCGCCTCCCTCTTCACCGGTAAGGACGAAAAGGCCGTCTCGCAGCGCATGGCGCTGGTCGCTTTCGCCATCCGCATCGCCGGCGCCGGCCTTGCCTTCGTTTCACAGATTGCTCTGGCCCGGATGATGGGCCGCTTCGAATATGGCGTCTTCGTCTTCGTCTGGGTGCTGATGATCCTGTTTGGCAATCTCGCCTGCCTCGGTTTCCCGACCGCCATCATCCGCTTCCTGCCGCAATATGATGCGAGCGGCGATCACGATGCCATTCGCGGTGTGACCGCCACGGCGCGCCGTTTCGTCTTGGGGGTTGCCGGCGGCTTGGCGCTGATCGGCATGGCGGCGCTCTATGCCTTCAGCGGCTTGGTCGAAAACTATTACGTCATGCCGATCTTTCTCGGACTGATCGCCGTGCCGATGATCGCGCTTGGCGATGTGCTGGACGGAACGGCGCGCGCCAACCACTGGCCGGTCATGGCGCTGAGCCCGACCTTCCTCATCCGCCCGACGCTGATCCTGCTGTTCATGTTGGCCCCCATCCTTTCCGGCGCGGCCCATAGTGCAGTGACGGCGATGGCGGCTGCCCTTGCCGCCGCTTTCGTCACCGTCTGCTGCCAATATCTCGCCGTCACCTTCCGGCTGCGCCGCCACTATCCCGACGGTCCGAAAAAGGTCGAATTCCACACCTGGCTTGCCGTCGCTTTTCCGGTCTTTCTGGTTGAGGGTGTCGGCTATCTCCTGACCAATTCCGATGTCGTCGTAGTCGGCATTTTCCTCGACCCCGCCGAGGTCGCCGTCTATTTCGCCGCTGCCAAGATCATGGCGCTGGTGCATTTCGTCTATTTCGCCGTCAAAGCCGCCATCGGCCCGCGTTTTGCCGCCATCATTGCCGAAAACGACCCGGCAAAACTCGCAGCCTTCGCCACGGAGGCCGCGCGCTGGACCTTCTTCCCGGCCCTTGCCGTCGGTCTTGGCGTATTCGCGGCCGGGCAATTTTTGCTCTCGCTCTTTGGCGCGTCCTTTACCGAAGGCCAGGTGGTCATCGCTATCCTGCTTGCCGGCGTTCTCGCCAAGGCGCTCGTCGGCCCGGCCGAGGTGCTGCTGCTGATGGCGGATCGGCAAATGCTCTGCGTCTATCTCTATGCCGCTGCGCTGATCGCCAATATCGGCCTCAACGTCGCGCTCATTCCGTATTTCGGCATCGAAGGCGCGGCCATTGCTGCGGCAAGCGCCATGACGATCGAGGCCGCGTTGCTGCATATCGCCGTCCGCCGCGCGTTCGGCATCGTGCTCTTCGCCCTTGTCCGTCGGCCGACGACGACAGCAACGAGGGGGGCACTCTGACCATGGCGCGCCCTCCTTTTACCGAAAGCACCGACAGCCAAGTGAACGCTCTGACGCACACGCTCGCAGCGCTGCATTTCGATCCACCCAAGGCCGAGGCGCGCGTCGAGGTCGGCCGGCCTGGCCGCGATCTCAGCCTTTATCCAGGCAAGCTCGGCTACGAGCTGCAGGACGAACTGGACTTTCTCTCCAATCGCGCTATGGAGCCGAATGTCTTCTTCTCCGGTCGCTTCCTGGCGCCTGCCATGCCGCGCCTGGAGGACCGGCAGATCCGCCTCGCCCTGATGCGTGACGACAACGGCTCCCGCAGCCGCATGCGCCTCTTGATGCCCTTTACCGTCGACAAGCCGGGTTTTGCGATCGGTCCTTCGATCATCCGCGTCTGGTCGAATTCCTTCGGTCCGCTCGGCACGCCGCTGGTGGACGCCGAAGAGGCCGGCGAGACGCTCGACAATCTCTTCGAGGCGCTGACCCGGCGCGAACTGCACCTGCCGACCACGCTGGTGCTGCCGGATATCCGATTGAACGGCCGTTTCGCCCAGATGGCAAAGGCAGTCGCCATCGGCCGCAACCTGCCCCTCACCGTCGCCAATCCCTATCAGCGGCCAATGCTTGACAGCAGCGAGGATGCGCTCGCCTATCTGAAGCGAACGATCTCGAACTCGCATCTGCGCGAAATGCGCCGCCAATGGCGCCTTTTGGAAAATCAGGGCGATGTCGTCTATAGCGTTGCCCGCCAGCCTCGCGACATTCATGTGCGCATGGAAGAATTTCTGGCCTTGGAAGCGAGCGGCTGGAAGGGCAAGAAGCGCAGCGCCTTGGTCACGGACCGTCACCATGCTGCCTTCGCCCGCGAAGCCATCTCCAATCTCGCTGCCGTTGACGCCGTGCGCATACACACCATCGACCTCAACGGCCGGGCAATCGCCTCGATGATCGTGCTGATAATGGGCGGCGAGGCCTATACCTGGAAGACCGCCTATAACGAGGATTACGCCCGCTATTCGCCTGGCAAATTGCTGATGGGCGAGCTGACCGAATGGCATCTCGACGACGCCAATATTGTCCGCTCCGATTCCTGCGCCGTGCCGGATCATCCGATCATGAGCCGCTTCTGGCAGGAGCGCGAAGACATGGGCACGCTGATCATCGGCCTGACGCAGAACGGCGACCGCGACGTCCGGCAGGTGGCAGCGCAACTGCATATGTACCGCAGCACCCGCAACATGGCGAAACTGCTGCGCGAGAAGATATTGTCGCTGACGAAGCGCTAGAGCCCTTATAGTCTCCGTAGCGCGGCGCTCTATTCTTTCGAGTCCAGAGTCTCGGCCACCGCGCGGTCGCGCAGCAATCTGCGGATGACCTTGCCCGATGTCGTCAGCGGCAGGGCGTCGACAAACTCGATCTCGCGTGGATATTCATGCATGGAAAGCCGCGTTTTCACCCAATCGCGGATTTCAGCCGCCAGCGCCTCGCTCGGCTCGAAGCCGGGCACAAGAACCACATAGGCCTTGACGATCTCCGTGCGCACCGCATCCGGCTTGCCGACGGCGGCGGCGAGTTGCACGGCCAGATGACCGCCGAGACAGTCCTCGATTTCGCTCGGGCCGATGCGATAGCCCGAGGAGGTGATGACATCGTCATCGCGGCCGATAAAGGAAATATAGCCATCCGCATTCTGCCGGCCGAGATCGCCGGTCAGCAGCCAGTCGCCGGCGAATTTCGCCTCCGTCGCCTTTTCGTCCTGCCAATAGCCGAGAAACATCACCGGATCGGGCCGTCGAATGGCGATCTGCCCGCTCTCGCCGACCGGCATCTCCCTGCCATCCGCATCGACGATCGCTACGCGATGGCCGGGCACCGGCTTACCGGTCGACCCGCCACGGCTCACGCCGAAGGCAGCGCTGGAGGACAGAACGAAATTGCACTCGGTCTGGCCGAAGAATTCGTTGACGGTGACCCCGAGGGCGGACCGCGCCCATTCATAGGTCTCCCGCCCGAGCGCCTCGCCGGCCGAGCCGATGGTGCGCAGCTTGAGATCATAAAGCGCCCGGGGATTGCTGACCGATTTCAGCAGCCGCAGTGCCGTCGGCGGAATGAAGGCATTGCGCACGCCCATCTCGGCCATGATGCGGAAAGCCATATGCGCGTCGAACTTCTGCGCAGGCGAGGAGACGACGGGCACGCCGAGCATCAGGCTCGGCAGCAGCGCGTTCAGCAGCCCGCCCGCCCAGGCCCAATCCGACGGCGTCCAGAGCTTGTCGCCCGCCTGTGGAAAACCTTCATGGGCGAACTGCATGCCGGGAATATGCCCCGGCAAAACGCGATGGCCGTGCAGCGCCCCCTTCGGCGGCCCGGTGGTACCCGAGGTGAAAATCATCAGCGCCGGATCGTCCGGCCCGGTATCGGCCACTTCGAAAAGCGGCGGATGGGCGGCGACCAGCTCGGCAAAACCGGCGACACCCTCCTCGCCGCCATCGATGCTGATCACATGCGCGAGATCCGGCAGGCGATCCCGGATCGGCCGCAGCCGTGAAAGACCGAACTGATTGGTAACGATCGCCGAGGTGCCCGAAATCGCCAGCCGGTATTCCAATGCCTCAGCGCCGAACAGCAGCGCCAGCGGCAGGGCAATCGCTCCCATCTTGTAGATAGCGACATGCGCGATGACGGTCTCGAAACTCTGCGGCAAAAGCAGCGCCACCCGATCGCCCGGCCGCACGCCGAGCGCCGTCAACGCATTGGCAAAAGCGGCGGAACGATCCCGCAGCGCACCATAGGTCATCGCCAGATGATTTCCGTCCGGGCTGAAATGCTCAAGGCAGACCCGGTCCGGCTCCCGCTCGGCCCAATCGTCGCAGACCGCGCGTCCGATGTTGAATTTCGCCGGAATCTCCCAGAGAAAATCGCGATAAAGGACTTCATAAGTGTCGCGCGGGGGCAGTTTCATACTAAAAATCCAGGAAAAATGCTGCGGTGCAGCTAACACCTGTCGCCCCCGGGATTCAAGGAAACATTTAAGTTGCGGCTACTCGCCCTCTCTGGCCGCAAGTATCTAGTGCACGAAGGACCATCCTCCTTCGGGGCGAAACACTAGCCAGAACTTACCGTATATATTCGCCTCCGGCACAAAGCCGACATCGAAACGGCTATCATTGGAATTGTCGCGATTGTCACCCAAGACGAAGTAGTAACCCTCGGGCACCGAGTACTCGCGCGTGTTGTCGCCTCGCGAGTTTGGCAATTCGTCCAAGGTCTGGTAGCGAACCCCATTGTCCAATACTTCGCCGAAAACGGGGAATTCGCCAGGGTCTAAACTATAGTGTGACACGATAGTACCTTCGGCATCGCGCGGTACGGACTGTCCATTGATGAAAACAATGCCGTTTTTCATCTGGACGCGGTCACCGGGTAACCCGATGACACGCTTCGCGTAGTCCACATTTGGCGTTGTGGGAGGCACCAGCATGACAACATCTCCGCGCTGCGGCTTGGACCCGAACAATTTCGGCGGCACCCAATTGGGCCGAAACGAGAAGGAGTAGCGACCGTAGCCATAATTAAACTTCGTCACGAAAGCATAGCTGCCGGGCATCAGCGTAGGCATCATCGAGCCGGAGGGGATCGAAAACGGTTGGATAATGAATGTGCGAATGGTGAACGCAACGACGAGGGGTAAAAGCCAGAAAAGCAAGGCTATATTATACCAACGCGAGAACCAGCGATGCTGCCAGGCAACAGCTCCTCGTCGCATCAGCCAATAGCCATGAATGCAGCCGATCAAATTAAAGGGAACCGCTACCAAACCGGCAACCGTAACCAATGCAAGCTGAGGCATGGCAAGCACCGCCAGAGCACCAACAAGATTGGTCAAAAGCAGATAGGATATCGCTATACGCCCCCTGCCGAGATAGGCCATGACAACGGCAGGTCCCAGAAGTAGACCAATGATAATGACGGCAAGCGGACGGCGGTCTCGGAAGAAGCGGAAAAGCGCATGGGAAGCCTCGAACTGATCGGACCGCCATCGTTACACAACCAGTAAATGCATTTGAATTGACAGGATATGACAATCCCCAGCCTGGGCTAGGATCGAGTCTTCCCGTGACTTCTAAATCAATCGCAAATTATTGAATTAATCGGCGACCACTCGCTCTGCTAGTCTGCGTTTTGATGCTCATCCGCTTGCACTCCCATGAGCGGAACCTATCGAATATCCAAAACAGGATGGAGACTATCGATGGATTTCATAAAGCTTGGCAAAACCGGCCTTGAAGTGTCCCGCATCTGTCTGGGCTGCATGACCTATGGCGATCCCGGCAAGGGCACGCATGCCTGGTCGCTGAAGGAAGAGGACAGCCGCCCGCTGCTCAAGCAGGCGATCGAGGCCGGCATCAACTTCCTCGACACGGCGAACACCTATTCCAACGGCTCGTCGGAGGAGATCGTCGGCCGCGCCATCAAGGATTTTGCGCGCCGCGAGGATATCGTTCTGGCAACGAAGGTATTCAACCGCATGCGTCCCGGCCCGAATGGCGCCGGCCTGTCGCGCAAGGCGATTTTCGATGAGATCGACAACAGCCTGCGCCGCCTCGGTACTGACTATGTCGATCTCTACCAGATCCACCGCTGGGACTATACGACGCCGATCGAGGAAACACTGGAAGCGCTGCACGATATCGTCAAGGCCGGCAAGGCCCGCTATATCGGCGCCTCCTCCATGTATTCCTGGCAATTCGCCAAGGCGCTCTACACTTCGCGCCTCAACGGCTGGACCGAATTCGTCAGCATGCAGAACCACGTGAACCTGCTCTATCGCGAGGAAGAGCGCGAAATGCTGCCCTTCTGCGAAGATCAGAAGATCGCGGTCATTCCCTGGAGCCCGCTTGCCCGCGGCCGTCTCACCCGCGACTGGGACGAGGCGACAGCGCGCACGCAAAGCGACGAATTCGGCAAGACGCTCTACACACAGGCGATCGAGGCCGATCGTAAGGTCGTCGAAGCCGTCGGTGCCGTCGCCAAGGCCCGGGGCATCGCCCGCGCCCAGGTCGCCACCGCCTGGATCCTGCAGAAGAGCGCCGTCACCGCCCCGATCATCGGCGCCTCCAAGCCAGGCCATATCGCCGACGCCGTCGCTGCACTGTCGGTCAAGCTGACGCCGGAGGAGATCGAAGCACTGGAATCGCCCTATATCCCGCATGCGGTTGCGGGATTTAAATAAGCATCCCGAATGGGTCAGGCGCGCGTTCCATGACTGCACGCCTGACCCAATGGCGGGACTGGGAATGACAGCCAGCTTTATTGCGGCATCAAGCTTTCCAGTTCACTGAGCCGTTTCATAGCCGCCTGCTGGCGCAACATTGCATAGTTGATCTCTCCCGCATTGAGCGAACTGCCGGATTGAGAGGGGAACTGATCGAAATCGGCGAAGAACTCCTTGATCTTCCCCTGGATCGGCACGAGCAGCCAGATGTTTCGCGCCAGAAATTCGATCGCCCCGCCTCCTTCCTCTAGCCCTCGTTCGTAGGGATCCATCCGCAGATTGGCGATCAGGGCCCAGGCCGGCGTCTCGCGCACGCCGGTTGCAATATTCCCGTGCGCCACCGCAAAACTCAGCTTCCAATCATTCCACCTGATGGCGTTGAGATTTCCGCCCTGGTCGAAATAGTAGACCGTATCCCTCGGCGTTTTTTCCGACTCGCCTTTCAGGAGGGACGTCAGATCGTAGCCGTCGAGATGAACCTTGAAGTTCTTCGCCCCAGCGGAGAATCCGGTCTTCATCTTTTCCTTGATATCGGGAACGCCCGCTGCCGCGGTCAAAGTCGGCATCCAGTCCATCAGCGTGACGATGTCGTTGATCTGCGTCCCAGGCTTCACGACGCCTGGCCAGCGCACCATCATCGGAATGCGGAAACCGCCTTCCCATGTCGTGCCCTTCTCGCCGTGGAACGAGGTCATGGCACCATCCGGCCATAGAGCGATCTCTGCGCCGTTATCGGTCGTGTAGAGCACGATGGTATTGTCGGCGATGCCGAGATCGTCGAGCTGCTTGAGCAGTTCGCCGACCATGCCGTCATGCTCGACCATGCCATCCGCATGGATACCTTTGCCGGTCTTACCCAGCGATTCCTTCTTGAGGTGGGTGAAAACATGCATCCGGGTCGAGTTGAACCAGACGAAGAAGGGTGTATTGGCCTTATGCTGGCGATCGATGAAATCCTTTGCTGCGGAAAGGAACTCTGCGTCGATTGTTTCCATGCGTTTTATCGTGAGCGGACCTGTGTCTTCGATCTTGCCGTCGGCCTTTGAGTGAATGACACCGCGCGGGCCGAATCTCTTCCGAAACTCCGGATCCTTCGGATAGAAGTAACCCTCGGGTTCTTCCTCGGCATTGAGGTGATAAAGGTTTCCGAAAAACTCGTCGAAACCGTGATTGGTCGGCAAATGTTCGTCATGGTCGCCGAGATGGTTCTTGCCAAACTGACCCGTCGCGTAGCCCTGGGTTTTCAAGACATCGGCAATGGTCGGCATCCAATCCTGAATGCCATGCGGATCGCCGGGCATGCCGATTGTCAGCAGGCCGGTGCGGAAAGGTTCCTGGCCAAGAATGAACGATGCCCGTCCGGCGGTGCAACTCTGTTGACCGTAGGAATCCGTAAAAATCGCCCCTTCGGCAGCGATCCGATCGATATTCGGCGTGCGGTAGCCCATAAGCCCCATGGTATAGGCACTGATCTGCGGAACACCGATATCATCGCCAAAGATCACCAGGATGTTCGGCTTCGTGTCGGATGATGCTGCCGTCTGGTTGTTTGAGGGCGTCGTCGTCTGGGCGTTGGCCGTTGTGGAACCGACCATGTTCGCCACCGTGGCTGCACCGGCGGCAAGCGCTGTCGATCCGATCAGCAGATTGCGTCGCGTGATGCTGTTGAGGTCGATGGATGATGATTTCTCGCGGTCGTCGTAAGCCATGTTATGTGTCTCCCGTCGAACGTTGAACCAATATCGCGCGGTGCTGAGATGCACCGCGGAAGCTCGATCGAGGCACAAAGATCGCGAATGTGTAAGTACGTTACTGTAAAACTCGCGGTAAAATCGTAGGCGGCAATTTGCGAGCGCCGCTCTGGCCGCCAAGGGTAGTTTGGGCGGCAGTCGGCACCCTTGTTCCGCCCTTCGCTGTGGCGTTGCGTCGCAGACAATGCCGAAGCTTTCGAGCCTGCGGGAAATCGCGCAAAAGTTACTTCACTAGTCGGTCGCAGTTGAGGCTTAACAGGTCAAGGTTCCTTAGCCCCGAGGATGACAATCCATGATCACAGTCCCTTTCAACGCGCGGCGCTTCCAGTCCACCGCGGCCTATTACCTGCGCTATCGCATCCCCTATCCGGATACGCTTATCGCCCGCGTCGCCGAGCGCAGCGGCCTGAAGGCTGGCGATCATGTGCTGGACCTCGGCTGCGGCCCCGGCCAGCTCGGCATCGCCTTTGCGCGGCTAGAGGGCGCGACCGTGACTGCCATGGACCCGGAACCGGAAATGCTCGCCGCCGCCGAAGAGGGCGCCAGCAGCGCCGGCGTCGAGATCACCGTGCGTCAGGGTTCGTCCTATGATCTCGGGCCGGATATCGGCAAGCTGCATCTCTGCGTCATGGGCCGCTCCTTCCATTGGATGGATCGCCCAGCGACACTCGCTGCCCTCGACAGGCTGATCGAGCCCGGTGGCGCGGTCGTGCTGTTCCACGATCGACAGGTGCTGGCGACCCCGGATTGGCGCAGCATTGTCGACAAGCTGACGGAAACTTTTGCGCCGGAGCGCCATCAAGAGCGTCTATTGCGCAAGGGCAAGGCCTGGGCGCCGCATGAGGCCATGCTGCTTGCCTCGCCCTTTCGCAACCTCGAGCGCATCGGCATCGTCAACCAATATCAGAGGGATATCGACGATATTGTCGGCCGCGTCTTCTCGATGTCGTCCACCTCGCCGCAGGCGCTTGGCGACAAGCTTGCCGATTTCGAGGCGGCGTTGCGCGCCGAGCTGCTGGAAGTGGCTCCCGACGGCAAGATCACGGAGATCGTCGAATCCCAGGGCCTGCTCGCCTTCCGTGGCTGATCGAAGCAGCCGCCTCAGCGCGAAGCGAGCTCCTGCCGGGTTGCGGCCAGAAGCTCCTCGGAAAGCGCAGGCGTATCCATGGCGCGGGCGAGGATGACCGCGCCGACCATGGTGGAGAGATCGGCAAGCGCCTTGCGCCGCCGCTCCTCCTGCGTTCCTCCGGGCGTGATCTCTTCGAGGATTGCCGCCATTCCCATCAGGCCGTTGGTGAAGGTGGACTGCATTTCGGGACCATAGCGGCTGACCTCCTGCGTCAGGGCCGCGAAGACGCAGCCGGTGCCATGCTCAACGACATTGCGATGCGAGAGATAATGCGCGAGCAATGCGTCGCGCGGCGCCTCCGACGCCCCCTCGACCACCCCTTGCCAACGCTCCTGCGCACGCGCCACCAGCGCCTTGCTGGCTTCGCAAGCCAGCTCGTCCTTCGATTCGAAATGGCCGTAAAAGCCGCCATGCGTCAGCCCGGCCGCCTTCATGATGTCGGCGACGCCGATGCCGTCAAAACCCTTCTCGCGGAAAAGCTCCCCTGCGACGGCAAGGATCTTCTCGCGATTCTCCGCGAATTTCTCCCGGCTCACTCTCATCAAAAAACTCCATCAGAGCATCAATAATTCTGTATTGACAATTTATATGACGACCATCATCAATACGCAACAAATATGATCGCAATCATCTAAATGCCTTTACACAAACGTTCAAGCCGGGAGAACGGCAGGGCGCTAAACGTGGCTACGGCACCCTTGGCCGTCCGCGATCGAGCGCCTTTGCAGCCCTCCCGATCCTGATGGCAAGACACGCAACTTTATCGGAACGCTCCTCATGGTCTCCACAGTCCTTGCTTCGACGCTTGCCCGGCGCAACATTCACTATGGATGGGTCGTCGTCGGCGCCACCTTCCTCACCATGCTCGTCACCGCCGGCGCCATGGGCGCGCCCGGCGTGCTCATCAAGCCGCTGGAAGACGAGTTCGGCTGGAGCACCTCGTCCATCTCCTCCGCGCTTGCCGTTCGCCTCGTGCTCTTCGGCCTCATGGGTCCCTTCGCCGCCGCCTTCATGAATCATTTCGGTGTCCGCAAGGTCATCGTCTTCGCGCTGATCACCATCTGCGTCGGCTTCATCGGCTCGCTGTTTATGACGCAGGTCTGGCAGTTGCTGCTCTGCTGGGGCATCATCATCGGCTTCGGCACCGGGCTGACCGCCATGGTGCTCGCCGCCACGGTGTCGACGCGCTGGTTCACCAAGCATCGCGGCCTCGTCGTCGGCATGCTCTCGGCAAGCTCGGCCACCGGCCAGCTCGTTTTCCTGCCGCTGATGGCGGAGCTGACGGAACGCTATGGCTGGCGCACCACCGTGCTCTTCGTCTGCGGCATGATCGTCGTCGCAGCCCTGGTCGTGCTGCTGCTGATGCGAGACCGGCCGGCCGACGTCAATCTGCCGCTCGTCGGTGAAATCCACGTCTCGCCGACGCCGCCCGCCACCAAGAACCTCAAGGCAGCCCTGGCCTCGCCCCTCCTCATCCTGAAGGAAGTGTCCACCAGCTCCACCTTCTGGATCCTCGCCGCCACCTTCTTCATCTGCGGCCTTTCGACCAACGGCCTGATCCAGACGCATTTCGTGACGCTCTGCGGCGATTTCGGCATCGTGCCGGTGGCCGCCGCCAGCGTGCTCGCCGTCATGGGCATCTT
Source organism: Rhizobium sp. CB3060 (assembly GCF_025200735.1). NCBI lineage: Bacteria > Pseudomonadati > Pseudomonadota > Alphaproteobacteria > Hyphomicrobiales > Rhizobiaceae > Rhizobium > Rhizobium sp. CB3060. The sequence goes on from NZ_CP104158.1 coordinate 3,056,484, forward strand.
CGATTTCTTCGGCACGATCGGCTCCGGCTGGCTCTCCGACCGTTTCGACAATCGCTGGCTGCTCTTCTGGTACTACGGGCTGCGCGGCCTGTCGCTCGTCTATCTGCCCTTCAGCAATTTCACCTTCTACGGCCTGTCGATCTTCGCCGTCTTCTACGGCCTCGATTGGATCGCCACCGTGCCGCCGACCGTCAAGATCGCCGCCGACCGCTTCGGCCGCGAAAAAGCCGGCCTCGTCTTCGGCTGGGTCTTCGCCGCCCACCAGCTCGGCGCCGCCACAGCGGCCTATGGCGCCGGCCTGTCGCGCACCGAACTCAGCACCTACCTGCCCGCCTTCTTCATCGCCGGCGCCTTCTGCGTGCTCGCCGCAATCCTGGCGCTGACGATCAGCCGCTCCACCTCGACGGACAAGGCCCCGGCAATGGCGCACTGAGGCCAGCCCCTTGAAAGACAAACGGCCCATGGCGTCCGCTGCCGCCATGGGCCGCCATGGGTCGAATGACAAGTCCCGGAAAACAAGACGCATTCCTTCGCAACCCGTCTTGCGCGTCCGGCCAATCACATGTTAGACACCCGCCTCGTCAGGATCCGTTGCCCCATTGGCGGAATTGGTAGACGCGCTCGACTCAAAATCGAGTTTCGAAAGAAGTGCTGGTTCGACTCCGGCATGGGGCACCACTCTCGAAACCTAAAGATTTTGATAATGTGACTCTAAGCCCGGGCTACTAACGAAAGCGACAAATTAGCTTTTGAGTTTTACTGCCGTTCCGCTAGCTGTCACAAATAAAATGCCCCCACCGCTTCCTGTGGATGCCTCGTTGTAATCCAGATCCACAGCAATGACCGCATCGGCTCCGAGTTCAAGCGCTTCCTGTCTTAGTTCGGCCAAACAAGAGTTCCGGGCTTGCTTAAGTGTATTCTGTACGTTGCCGCTTCGCCCACCCACAATATCTCTAATACTATTGCCAATATCTTTGAGAAAATTTTGACCTATAGCGGCCTCAGAGGCAACTATTCCAAGAATATTCTCGATATCTCTATTCGGCACGTCTACAGATGTCGTCAATATTATACCTTGAAGCCTCTGCTCCCTCTCCTGCTTCCTGACAATACCTTCACAGTCTCCACAGTATCCATCACGCGAAGCGATGAAAACGTCTTGCCCGCATCTATTACACTTTGGCACGTTCGCCCTCCTAAGCCGCCAACCACCATACGTTGTGGAGACTGACATATAGGGAGAAAACTAAACCATCTTTAAGATGGAGTGCCCTCATCTCAGCAATAAATTCGGCACCCTTCGAAATCCAACCATCACGAAAATTTTTGATTTTGTTCCACTTCCGTCATCCCCCGACCATTTACAGCCATAATCCTCCCCCCTAAAGGTGTGCAACGCAGCAAAAGGGGGCAGAATGCTTCGTAGACTTTACGACTGGACCATGTCGCTCGCCCGTCGCAAATCGGCGGAAGTTTGGTTGGCCATTATCGCCTTCGTTGAAAGCTCGATCTTCCTCGTGCCCGCCGACGTCCTGTTCCTGCCGATGTCGCTTGCCAAGCCCGAACGCGCCTGGCGCTATGCGCTGACGGCGACGGTTGCCTCCGTGCTCGGCGGCATTGCGGGCTGGGCGTTCGGTTATTACGCCTTCGAGACCATCGCCAAGCCGATCCTGATCTTCTACGGCAAGCTCGACGCCTTCAACCAGATGAGCGCCGGCGTCACCTACGGATGGGTCGTTCTGCTGCTCGTCACCTCGGGGCTGGCGCATCTGCCGCCGATCAAGGTGGTGACCATCCTTTCCGGCGTCGCCCATATCGATCTCGGCCTGTTCATCATCTCGGCCATCGTCGCCCGTGGCGCCCGCTTCTTCTTCCTGGCCTTTCTGCTCCGCCGCTATGGCGAATCGATCCGGCATTTCATCGAGAAGCGTCTCGGCCAGATCACCATGGCGGCGGCCGCCGTCCTCATTCTTCTCTACATTCTCTTCCATTATGTCCTGGCGCACTGAGCACGGAGCCCTTGCATGTCTAAGACTTTGACTTCTCGCGCCGGCCTCACCTATTCCGCGCTGCTTGCCATCGGCATGATCATCGTCATCGGCTCGGCGCTCGGCTTCCAATATATCGGCGGCTATATTCCCTGCGCGCTCTGCCTTGAGCAGCGCCAGCCCTATTATTATGGCATTCCCGTCGCGATCGCTGCCGCTCTGACGGCAGCCCTCGGCCTGCCCTCCTGGATCACCCGCGCGCTGCTGGCCATTGCCGGCATCATGATGGTGGTCGGCGGTGGCATCGGCGTCTATCACGCCGGCGTCGAATGGCACTTCTGGGCCGGCCCGACGACCTGCTCTACATCCGCCAGCAGCATGACGCAGAACGCCGGCGACCTGCTGAACGAACTCAGCACCATCAAAGGTCCGTCCTGCACCGAAGCCGCACTCCGCGTCCTCGGCTTGTCGATGGCCGGGTGGAATGTAATCGCCAGCGTCATTCTGGCGGCGATCGCGTTTATGGGCGTGAAGAAGGCCGGTTGATTGAACTGAGATCTGTCAGGCGAGCGAACGGCTGCCGCAGCTACGTGCCGTGCATATAAGCGCGGCAAAGCGGAACTCGCCCGAGCTTCCCAGGCAATCAATTTTACGGCTGCAGTTCCGTATCCCAGTAGAGATAGTCGAGCCAGCTATCGTGCAGATAGTTCGGCGGGAACAGGCGGCCGTTATTGTGCAGGTCCTGCACGGTCGGCTGATAAGGCTTCTGCGCCGGGAACATGCCCGCCTGCTTCGGCAGCTTGCTGCCCTTGCGCAGGTTGCAGGGCGAGCACGCGGCCACCACGTTTTCCCAGGTCGTTTCGCCGCCATGGGCGCGCGGGATGACGTGGTCGAAGGTCAGATCGTCATGAGCGCCGCAATATTGGCATTCGAACCGGTCGCGCAGGAAGACGTTGAACCGGGTGAAAGCAGGGTTGCGGGAGGGCTGGACGTAGGTCTTGAGGCAGACGACGCTTGGCAGCCGCATCGAGAAGCTGGGCGACGATACCGACTGATCGTATTCAGCGATGATGTTTACACGGTCAAGGAAAACCGCCTTGATCGCGTCCTGCCAGGACCAGAGCGACAAGGGGTAATAACTCAGCGGCCGATAGTCAGCGTTCAGCACGAGCGCTGGCAAGGACTGCGGTGAGACTGCAATCGTCAAGGAACCCTCCTGATCGATTCGGCATCTGTATCTGTATATTAGGCCGGTTGTTACAGGATTGTGAAGTCCAATAAATTCAGTGCATAGCGGCCAATCTATGAGGGCAGTCGATCAATCGATGGGCAGCGCGTCGCGGCGGGTTTTGACGGCGTAATAGGCCCAGAAGAGCCGGGCCGCGACCGAGCGCCAGGGCATCCAGACCGCCGCTTCCCGGGCCAAAGCCTTGGGCAGGGGCCTGACATCATGCCCAAACGCCATGCCGACGGCTGCCTGCAAGGCAACGTCGCCGACCGGAAACACATCTGTGTGACCACAGCAGAACATCAGATAGACCTCCGCCGTCCAGGGACCAATTCCCTTGATGGCAGTAAGCTCGGAAAGCGCCTTTTCCGGGCTTTCGGCACTCAGCGAATGAAGATCGAGGCTGCCGCCAGCAACTGCTTCGGCAACGCGGTGAAGCGTCTCGTGCTTGATTCGCGAGAGGCCGAAGGTTCGCCATGCCTCCAGCGCCAGGCCGACATAGCCCTCGGCGGTCACCCGACCCATCCCAGCGATCATCTTCCCCCAGATCGCATCGGCGCTCGCCCGCGACACGACCTGCGACACGATGATATGGGCAAGTCCCTCGAAGCCCGGCTCGCGCAGGCGCAGCGGCACGGGTCCCGCCTCGGAGACAATCTGCCGCAGGCGCGGATCGAGCTCGACCAGCGCCGCCAGCCCCTGCCTGATATCGTCTTCAGCGCGGATGATGTGCATGGCTTCTCGTAGTCCGGGATTAAAATTCGTGGCAGAAGAAAGCATGATCGCGATTCCCCGTCAAAAGCCGATATTCCGTTTCGCGCCGAGCCCGAATGGCCCGCTGCATCTCGGCCATGCGCTGTCGGCGATCCTCAATCACGACATGGCGAGAGAGGTCGGCGGCCGTTTCCTGCTGCGCATCGAAGACATAGATCAGGCCCGTTGCACACCCGAATTCGAAGCGGGCATATTTGCCGATCTCGCCTGGCTCGGCCTCACCTGGGAAGAACCGGTGCGCCGGCAATCCCTGCATTTTCCGGCCTACCAGACCGCCCTGCAGTCGCTCATCGCCCGCGGCCTCGTCTATCCCGCCTTTCAGACGCGCGGCGAGGTGAAGGCACGGGTTGCAGCCGGTGAAGCTCGGGGAGACCCATGGCCACGCGATCCGGACGGCACGCCGCTCTATCCCCCCGACGACCGCCTGCGCAGCGACACAGAGAGAAAGCGCCTGCTCGACGCCGGCCTTAAGCACGCCTGGCGGCTCGACATGGAAAAAGCCATCGCCGCCGTCGGGGCGCCGCTTCATTGGCATGAAAACGGCGATGGCGAGACGGGCGAAATCCCCGCCGATCCCGGCGCCTGGGGCGACGTCGTGCTGTCGCGCTCCGATGCGCCGTCGAGCTATCACTTGTCCGTGGTCGTCGACGATGCCGCGCAGGGCGTCACCCATGTCGTGCGCGGTCTCGACCTTTTTCACGCCACCTCGGTCCACCGCCTGCTGCAGGCTCTGCTCGATCTGCCGCAGCCGCTCTACCATCACCATCGGCTGGTTCTTGGCGAAGACGGCAAGAAGCTCTCCAAGAGCCAGGGCGATACCGGCATTGCCGAATGGCGCCGGCAGGGCTGGTCATCGGCGGAGCTTCGTCGCCGCATCGGCCTCTGATTGTTTGTCTGCCTCTTGTCTAATCGCTTCGGGGGCACCCGCTCCCTTGCCGAAGAGCATGCGCCGCACCTTGAACTTCATCAGCGCCGCATTGAACTCCGCGCCGAGGATGAAGATCACCGCGAGCATGTAGAGGAAGACGAGCACAATCATCACCGAGGCCAGACCGGCATAGGTGGCCGTGTAGTTGGCGAAAGTCGCAAGGTAATAGGCGAAGATTAGCGCGCCGAGCGACCAGAAGAGCAAGGTCAGGAACACGCCGGGGATGACATCGAACAGCCGCCGCCGCCCCGCCGCCAGCCACAGATGCAGGATCAGCAGTCCGGCGAGCAACAGGAAGACGGTGCCGTAGATGCGCCAACTGAAGACCACATCCAGGATATCGGCAAGCCGCGGCACCCACTCGCGCGTATAGTTCAGCACCAGCGGCACGGCGACCAGCATGATGCTGAGCATGGCAAAGATCAAAACCGCCATCAGCACATAGCCGAGGCTTGCGAGACGGTTGAAATACCAGGGCCGGTTTTCCGGCACGCGATAGGCCCGGTTGAGCGAGATGCGCAATGCCTCGACGCCGTTGGAAGCGAAATAGGCCGCCGCCAGCACGGAGATTGTCAGCAGCCCGCCGCGCGGAATAGTCAGAACCTGCACCACCTGATCCGCCACCGGCTTGGCGATCGCCTCCGGCCAGGTATCGAAAATCAGATGCACCGCCGTCGAAGAAAACTGGCTGGCGCCGAGGAAGCTCGCAAGCGCCGTGCCGAAGATCAGAAACGGAAAAACGGCCAGCAGCGTCGAAAGCGCCACATGGCTTGCCATCGCGAAACCGTCATCCTCGACGAAATGGAACACCGCGTCGTAGACGACCCTATAGAGCGTACGAACGAATGTCGGCATTCCATCTCCGCTTGAGCCCGGTTCTCGTCCGCCGGTTGTCGATTGTGTCGGGTCCTTGAATATGGGAAACGTCTCCGCGTTTGTACAGGAATCATTCCATGGCAGATCAACGCACCATCATCGTCACGGGTTGCTCTTCCGGCATCGGCGCTTTCTGCGCCCGGGCGCTGAAGGCCGACGGCTGGCGGGTTTTCGCGACCGTGCGCAAGGAGGCGGACCGCGCCTCACTCGAGGCCGAGGGGATCGAAACGCTGCTGATGGATTATACCCAGCCGGAAACGATCTCGGCTCTGGCCGCAACCGTGCGCGAACGGACCGGCGACCGCATCGACGCTTTGTTCAACAACGGCGCCTATGGCCAGCCGGGCGCGGTCGAGGACCTTTCCACGGATGTGCTTCGCGAACAATTCGAGACGAATTTCTTCGGCTGGCACGAGCTGACGCGGCAGGTAATCCCGCTGATGCGCAGGCGGGGCCACGGCCGCATCGTCAATGTCTCCTCCATTCTCGGCCTGATCCCCTATCGTTTCCGCGGCGCCTACACAGCCTCGAAATTCGCGCTGGAGGGCTTGACGATCACGCTCAGGATGGAGCTGCAGGGCAGTGGCATCCATGTCAGCCTGATCGAGCCCGGCCCGATCGCCACGCGCTTTACCGCCAATGCGCTCGCCAAGATCAAGGAGCATATCGATCTCGAACATTCGGCTCATGCGGTCGAATACCAGCGGCAATTGGCGCGGCTGAATGGCACAGGCCCGGTCAACCGGCACAAATTGGGACCCGAAGCGGTCTATGACGTGTTAAAATCCGCATTGAACGCCAAAAATCCCCGCCCGCATTATCTTGTGACCACGCCTGCAAAACAGGGCGTTCTTCTGAAAAGGCTGTTGCCGGCTAACCTTTTCTATCGTCTGATGCGCCGGTTGGATTGAAAGACGAAGGCCCGAAGCAATGTCTACCATTACCTATATCGCCGCCATCATCGTCATGGGCCTGGTCGCAATCGTCCTCATTCGCGGCCTGCTCAATATGATGAAGGGCGACAATCCGAATCTCTCCAACCGGTTGATGCAGCTTCGCGTGCTGCTGCAGGCGATCGCGGTCATCCTGATCATGCTGACGCTGTGGCTGACCGGCGGCGGCCGTCCGACCTAACGGTGGGATCACAATGGTCAAGCTCAACAAGATCTACACCAAGACCGGCGATGACGGCACGACCGGCCTCGTTGCCGGTCCCCGCCGGCTGAAGCATGATTTGCGCGTCGAGGCCTACGGCACGATCGACGAAACCAACTCCATCATCGGCGTTGCCAGGCTGCACACCGCCGATATGCCTGAACTCGACGCCATGCTGATGCGCATCCAGAACGATCTGTTCGACCTCGGCGCCGATCTCTCGACGCCCGAAACGGACGAACCGCTCTCTTACGAGCCGCTGCGTATCATTGACGGCCAGGTCCAGCGCATCGAACAGGATATAGATGCGCTCAACGCCGGTCTCCAACCGCTGAGTTCCTTCATTCTGCCTGCCGGCAGCCCCGCTTCCGCGCATATCCACCTTGCCCGCACGGTCGCGCGGCGCGCCGAGCGGCTGACGGTGGCGCTTTCACGCAGCGAAGGCGAACGCGTTAGCCCCGCGGCTTTGAAATACATCAACCGCCTCTCGGATTTCCTGTTCGTCGCTGCCCGCCATGCAAATGATCAGGGGCGCGCCGATGTGCTGTGGGTTCCGGGGAAGAATCGATAGTGACTCAAATTATTTTAACAGCATTCAACGATATTGACGTTGACGTAAACGTCATTTATGTCCCTCAGGCAATTTGCCATTCTGCGGCATGGAAGCGTTGAAATTGGGGGAAAAACGCGTATCCATGTCGCCATTCGACAAACGGAGCGGCGCTGAACAGGCCATGTTCTTGAGCGCAGTGTTGAAGGAAGGTTTCCATGAAGATTCTCGTCCCGGTGAAGCGGGTGGTTGATTACAACGTGAAGATCCGTGTGAAGGCGGATGGCACGGGTGTCGAGCTTGCGAATGTGAAGATGTCGATGAACCCGTTCGACGAGATCTCGGTCGAGGAAGCGCTGCGGCTGAAGGAAGCCGGCAAGGCCGAAGAGGTGGTGGTGGTATCGATTGGCCCGGCCAAGGCCGAGGAGACGCTGCGGACGGCGCTCGCCATGGGGGCCGATCGTGCGGTGCTGGTCGAGACCGACGATCAGGTCGAGCCGCTGGCAGTGGCGAAGATCCTGAAAGGGGTCGCCGCGGCCGAACAGCCCGGCCTGATCATCGTCGGCAAGCAGGCGATCGATGATGACTCGAACCAGACCGGCCAGATGCTGGCGGCCCTCTTGGGCTCGGCGCAGGCAACCTTCGCCTCGAAGATCGAGATCGGTGAGGGAAGCGCCAAGGTCACCCGCGAAGTGGATGGCGGCCTGCAGACGATCGAGGTCAAGCTGCCGGCGGTGGTCACGACGGACCTGCGCCTCAACGAGCCGCGTTATGCCTCGCTGCCGAACATCATGAAGGCAAAGAAGAAGCCGCTCGACAAGAAGAGCCCGGCCGACTTCGGCGTCTCCACCGAGCCGCGCCTGAAGGTGCTGAAGACCGAGGAACCGTCGGGCCGCAAGGCGGGCGTCAAGGTCAAGTCGGTGGCCGAGCTCGTCGAAAAACTCAAGACCGAAGCCGGCGTGCTCTGAGGCCGTTCATGCTCCCGAAAAGTGGGTACCGGTTTTCGGTCAAGAGCATGGACTCAGCAAATGTAAAGGATAAGACCCATGGCCATTCTTCTTCTGGCTGATCATGACAGCAACCACCTTTCCGACCAGACCGCCAAGGCGCTGACGGCGGCGACACAGATTGCCCAGGGAACGGGAAGCGACGTGCACATCCTCGTCGCCGGCGCGGGCGCCAACACTGCGGCCGAACAGGCAGCCAAGCTTGCCGGCGTCTCCAAGGTGCTGGTTGCCGACGATGCCAGCCTCGCCAACAATCTCGCCGAACCGCTCGCAGCCCTCATCGTGTCCCTGGCTGGCAGCTATGACACCATCCTGACGGCGGCCACCTCGGTCGGCAAGAATGTGCTGCCGCGGGTTGCCGCTTTGCTCGATGTCGCCCAGGTCTCGGAAATCATCGAAGTCGTCTCCGCCGATACCTTCAAGCGGCCGATCTATGCCGGCAATGCCATTCAGACGGTGCAGTCGACTGATGCCAGACGCGTGATCACCGTGCGCACCGCTTCCTTCGCCTCTGCCGCAGACGGTGGTTCGGCCAGCATCGAAGCAATCCCGGCGGTCGCCAATCCCGGCCTGTCCAGCTTCGTCGCCGATGCATTGTCGACCTCGGACCGTCCGGAACTGACGTCTGCAAAGATCATCATCTCCGGTGGCCGGGCGCTCGGTTCGGCAGAAAAGTTCAAGGAAGTCATCCTTCCCGTCGCCGACAAGCTTGGGGCTGCCGTCGGCGCATCCCGCGCCGCCGTCGATGCCGGCTATGCGCCGAACGACTGGCAGGTCGGCCAGACCGGCAAGGTGGTGGCACCACAGCTCTATATCGCCTGCGGCATCTCCGGTGCCATCCAGCATCTCGCCGGCATGAAGGATAGTAAGGTCATCGTCGCCATCAACAAGGACGAAGAGGCCCCGATCTTCCAGATTGCCGACTATGGCCTCGTCGCCGATCTCTTCGAGGCCCTGCCGGAACTCGAAAAGGCGCTGTGATCGCGCCGATCGGTCTTTTCGCAGTTGCGAAAGACTGGAAAATTGTCCTTTATAGAGCTATCAATCTTGCCGGGCTAGGAATAGTCCGGCAAATTTATGATGAAGAGCATGGCGCGCCACCAAGAACGCGCCGCCGGGGAGTTGGGCAATGAGTTCGCTGAAGACGATCGGTATTATCGGCGCGGGCCAAATGGGCTGCGGTATCGCCCATGTATCCGCCATGGCCGGCTACAAGGTTCACATCTACGATCTGTCGCAGGATCGCATCGAGAGCGGCCTTGCCACCATCAACGGCAACCTCGCCCGCCACGTCGCCTCCGGCAAGATGAGCGACGAGGACCGCAAGGCGGCGCTGTCGCGCATCACCGGTTCCTCCGATCTCAACGACCTCGCCCAGGTCGATCTCGCCATCGAGGCAGCAACCGAGGACGAGACCGTGAAGCGCAAGATCTACGCGCAGGTCTGTCCGATCCTGAAGCCCGAAGCGATCCTCGCCACCAACACATCATCGCTGTCGATCACCCGGCTCGCTTCGGCGACCGATCGGCCGGAGCGCTTCATGGGCATTCACTTCATGAACCCCGTGCCGGTGATGAAGTTGGTCGAGCTGGTGCGCGGCATAGCTACCGAGGAATCGACCTTCTCCGCCGCAAAGGAATTCGTCACCTCGCTGGAAAAGACGATCACCGTGGCCGAAGACTTTCCGGCCTTCATCGTCAACCGCATCCTGCTGCCGATGATCAACGAGGCGATCTATACGCTTTACGAGGGCGTCGGCACCGTCGATGCCATCGACACCGCCATGCGGCTCGGCGCCAACCATCCGATGGGACCGCTGCAGCTCGCCGATTTCATCGGCCTCGACACCTGCCTGTCGATCATGCAGGTGCTGCATGACGGCCTGGCGGATTCGAAATATCGCCCCTGCCCGCTGCTGGTGAAATATGTAGAAGCCGGCTGGCTCGGCCGCAAATCCGGCCGCGGCTTCTATGATTACCGCGGCGAGACGCCCGTTCCGACGCGCTGATCTTTTCGGCAGCCTGGGGGCCGACCTTAATCCTTCGAGGCTTCGGCCTTTGGTCTGCGCACCTCAGAATGAGGTCGGAGTAGGCTATGTCGGGTGAAGATGATCAGTCCTCATGGTGAGGAGGCCCGCAGGGCCGTCTCGAACCACGAGGGCGGGTGGTGAGCCGGTAACTGACTCAGAGATTATTCGATAGCGCGCCGGCTGCGGAAACCGATGCGCGGTACTCGCGCGCTCGCCGCTCCAGAAGCAGCTCAAACGCTTGTTTGATTCTCTTCACATGCGGCGTCTTATACTCAAAGCGCTCATTGTGAAGGTGAATCAGCATCGACGCGTTGACCTCGAAAATTACTACCCTGCCCTCTGAATCGAGTGAACAGTCGATACCAAAATAATCAAGGCCGATCTGGCGGCGGATGGCATCGAGGGCGACCATGCCCTCTGGCCCGAAGACGCTGCCGGGGTCGTTGAGAAAGGCCTCTTCCTCCTTGCGCATCCATTCGACGTCGGCCATGCGCGTCGAGACATGATGCACCTTCCAGCCATCGCCGATGGCCAGGTGATAAGGAAGTATCTCATCTCCCACGAAGACGAAGCGGTACTTGCGGAAAAGCCCGTCGGGTGAACTGTAGTTGACGAAATCCGTCAGATAGAGGGTCTGCTCTCCGGCCGCCTCGGCAAAGCCCAGCAGGGCATCGGCATCCTCCACCAGTTCCATCATATCGCCGCCATGTTTGCCCGTATGGCGCACGATTATTGGAAAGGCGCCGGTATCGCCGTCGCGCACCCGGCGCCGCAGGTCTTTGGCCTCGATACGAAGCGTCGCCGGCATGACCGCGTTCGCGACGGCACTCAGACGCCGCGAGATGGATTCGCGATCCGTCGCCAGCATCAGCCGCGGGTGATTGACGACCGGCCGCTGCAGGGAATCGGCGACATCGATGGCCGATGCCATCACATCAAGCCCAAAGTCGGTTTCCGAAACGAGATTGACGACGACATCTACTTTATCGCTGCGGACCCGCGGGTCATTGCGATAACCACGCAAGACGAAGATCACTTCCGTGTCGAAGCAACTGTCTCTGATCAGATCCTCATAAGGCGTATTGCCAGATTCGGGTGAGAAGAGCAGGAGCACGCGAAACTTTGCAGGCTTCTTCGCCGCCGGATAGTTGCGGACCACGCCCATCTCGGCGACCGCCAGAAAACAAATATGCGCAGCCGCCGGATTTCCGAGCTTGAGCTCAAACTTTCCGCAAAGCATCAGCGCTTCGCGATCGGTCGGATCGACACGCAGCGCCCGTTGAGCCGTGGCCAGGCCCTCACGCCAGCGTCCGGTCGCCTCCAGCGCCTGCGCCTTGTTGCAAAGGCAGCGAAAGTCCTCGGGGAAACGCGCCAATCCTTTGTCATAGGCTGCTATTGCCCGATCGAAATCGCCGGATTTCTGAAGAAGATCTCCAAGCCGTGCCCATGATGTCGGGTCCTCTGGCGACTGATGGCAGTTGCGCAAAGCTTCTTGTATGGCGTCCGGCACATTGCGCAGCGACTCGAGAACCTGGCTGCGCTTGGAAAGAGCCAAACCGTAGTCGCCCTTGAGGGAGATTGCCCGCTCGAGACTTGAAAGCGCTTCGATCGATCGGCCCAGCTCCTGAAGCACGACTCCCTGATGATACCAGGAGACCGCATCGCCCGGCTGCGCGGCAACCACTCGCTCGTAACACGACAGCGCCCGTGCAAAATCGCCGGCGTCCTGACATGCTATGCCAAGGCCGGACATCGCATGCACATAATCGGGTTTGAGGCTGAGTGCTGTTTCGAACCACAAGATGGCATCCTGGGGCCTATCGACTTTCAGCAGCAAAAAACCCAGCGTGTTGCACGCGATCGGTTCACGGCTGACAAGCTCGCCAGCCGATAGGAACACATTGATTGCATCCTCATAACGACCGGCATCCATCAAGGTCGCAGCCTGGACTAGGATGGAGGGCAGCGTTGATGCATCGGACAGGGCGTAGGCTGGAGATTGGGTCATCGGGATCGATTTTCAAACAGAGAATCGGCTGGGCGATTATTCCAGCCTCTCATCTCAGCCTTGCCCGAGGATGACCCCGTATTCGCTCAGTTCCAAATCTCGGGTTTCACGCAAACGGCCTCACAACGCGACCGCAGCCTTCACCAAATTCTTCGCGTCGTCACTGTCCCAGGCCGCCGGGCCATTCATGGCCGAGATGAGACAGCCCTTGCCGTCGATCAGCAGGGTTACCGGCAGGCCGAAGGCGAGACCTTGCTTTTTCAACGCATTGAAGACGCCCATGGTGTTGTCGCGATAATAGCCGAGCTTGTCTATGCCGTAATCGTTGCGGAACGCCTTCGGCTTTTCGTCGTCACCCGTGTCGATATTGACGGCCACGACCTCGAACTTGTCGCTGCCCACGCTCTTCTCCAGCGCGTTCAATGCCGGCATCTCCTCGCGGCAGGGCACGCACCACGTCGCCCAGACATTAAGCAGCAGGGTCTTGCCGGAGAAATTGCCCACCGAGAGCGACTGACCGTCCGGACCCTTGAAGGCTACGTCCTGCAGCGAGATCGGCGTCTGCGGCGCGGCCATGGCGGCGACCTGACCCTTGGCAAAGGGTGTCAAAGCCGCGGCGCGATCCTTCGCCGTTTCGCATTGTCCGGATGAGGCCATTTCAAGGACGCCATTGCCATACCCCATCTCCTTCACGTATACCGCTGCCGCACCGGCGACGACCCCGGCGACGGCGGCAAGCAGAACGAGTTTCACGGACGGCAGACCGAACGGCTTCTTTGCTGTCATTACATTCTCCAGGTAGGCATCTCATGGCTGACGGCAAGGACACCAAATCCTCCAACCAGATGTGGGGCGGACGTTTCGCCTCCGGCCCCGCGGCAATCATGGAGGAGATAAATGCATCGATCGGTTTCGACAAGAAGCTGTTTGCGCAGGATATCCGCGGCTCCATCGCCCATGCCGGCATGCTCGCCCATCAGGGCATCATTTCAACCGAGGATAAAGACAAGATCGTTCACGGGCTGAACACGATTTTGTCAGAGATCGAAGCCGGCAATTTCGAATTTTCCCGCCGCCTCGAAGACATTCACATGAATGTCGAAGCGCGGCTCGCGACCCTGATCGGACCGGCTGCCGGACGCCTGCACACCGCCCGCTCGCGCAACGACCAGGTGGCGCTCGATTTCCGCCTCTGGGTGAAAGAAGAGCTGCAGAAATGCGAGCAGGCGCTGACCGACCTGATATCAGCCTTCCTCGACCGCGCCGAAGAGCACGCTGAAACCGTCATGCCCGGCTTCACCCATCTGCAGACGGCGCAGCCGGTCACCTTCGGCCATCATTGCATGGCCTATGTCGAAATGTTCGGCCGCGACCGTTCGCGCGTGCGCCACGCTATCGAGCACATGGACGAGTCGCCGATCGGGGCCGCGGCGCTTGCCGGCACGGGCTTTCCGATTGATCGTCACATGACGGCCAAGGCGCTCGGTTTCCGCGAGCCGACCCGCAATTCGATCGACACTGTCTCCGACCGCGATTTCGCCATCGAGTTCCTGTCGATCGCCGCCATCGCCGGCATGCACTTGTCGCGGCTCGCCGAGGAAATCGTCATCTGGTCGACGCCTCAGTTCGGCTTCGTGCGCCTCTCGGATGCCTTCTCGACCGGCTCTTCCATCATGCCGCAGAAGAAGAACCCGGATGCCGCCGAGCTGGTGCGCGCCAAGACCGGCCGCATCAACGGCTCGCTGGTCGCGCTGCTGACGATCATGAAGGGTCTGCCGCTCGCCTATTCCAAGGACATGCAGGAAGACAAGGAACAGGTCTTCGACGCCGCCGAAAGCCTGGAGCTGGCCGTCGCCGCCATGACCGGCATGGTGCGCGATATGACGATCAATACCGCTCGCATGAAGGCCGCCGCCGGCTCCGGCTATTCGACCGCGACCGACCTCGCCGACTGGCTGGTGCGCGAAGCGGGCCTGCCCTTCCGTGACGCCCACCATGTCACCGGTCGCGCCGTCGCCCTCGCCGAAAGCAAGTCCTGCGATCTCGCCGAACTGTCGCTCGAAGAGCTGCAGGCGATCCACCCTGACATCACGGCCAAGATCTTCGACGTTCTGACCGTAGAGGCCTCGGTCGCAAGCCGCAAAAGCTATGGTGGCACGGCGCCGTCGGAAGTGCGCAAGCAGATCGCCTTCTGGCGCGCCCGCAACTGAGAAAATCGCCGAAACCACAACCAAACAATCAGGGTGCACAAGCCCCGGAAACTTCGCTATGAAGGACTGCTTTCCGCGTTTGCCGCCCAAGAGGATTTCGATGCAGATCAACATGCCGCATATCATCCGCCTGACCGTCGTGCTTTCGGTCATCGGCCTTGCCGTCGTCGGATGTGGCCGCAAAGGCGATCTCGATCCGCCAAGTGCAGCGGCGACCAAGGGCGGCGACGTCAACAAGCCGACGAAACAGCCGGGCACCGAGGACAAGAAGTTCCTCCTCGATCCCCTCCTCTAAACAGGCATCGACCGTGAACCATTTTCAGTATCGCGACGGCATTCTCTACGCCGAGGACGTTCCCGTTCCCGAGATCGCCAAGGCTGTCGGCACGCCTTTCTACGTCTATTCGACGGCGACGCTCGAGCGTCACTACCGCGTCTTCTCCGAAGCATTCGGCGATGTCGACGCGATGGTCTGCTACGCTATGAAGGCCAATTCCAACCAGGCGGTGCTGAAGACGCTCGGCCGGCTCGGCGCCGGCGTCGACGTCGTCTCCGTCGGCGAATTGCATCGCGCCTTGGCGGCCGGTATTCCGGCAAGCCGCATCATGTTCTCCGGCGTCGGCAAGACCGCTGAGGAGATGGACGTGGCGCTTGAAGCCGGCATCTACTGCTTCAACGTCGAATCCGAGCCGGAACTGGAAGTGCTGAACCAGCGCGCCGTCCGCGCCGGCAAGGTCGCCCCCGTCTCCTTCCGCATCAATCCGGACGTCGATGCTCGCACGCATGCGAAGATTTCGACCGGCAAGAAGGAAAACAAGTTCGGCATTTCCTGGGAACGTGCCCGCGCCGTCTATGGCCGTGCCGCCAGCCTGCCGGGCATCAAGGTCACCGGCATCGACATGCATATCGGCAGCCAGATCACCGAGCTGCAGCCTTTCGAAGACGCCTTCAAGCTGCTGCGTGATCTCGTCGAGACGCTGCGTGGCGATGGCCATGATATTCATCATGTCGATATCGGCGGCGGCCTCGGCATTCCTTACCGCGACGACAACAACCCGCCGCCGGTGCCGGAAGCCTATGCCCACATCGTCAAGAACCAATTGAGCGGTCTGAACTGCAAGATCGTCACCGAGCCCGGCCGCCTGATCGTCGGCAATGCCGGCATCCTGGTGACCGAGGTGATCTACGTGAAGGACGGCGGCAACAAGACCTTCGTTATCGTCGATGGCGCGATGAATGACCTGATCCGCCCGACGCTCTACGAGGCCTATCACGAAATCCGCGCCGTCGAGATCACCGCCGCCAACGCCCCGCGCATCAAGGCCGATGTTGTCGGCCCTGTCTGCGAGACCGGCGACTACCTGGCTCTCGATCGTGAAATGGCGATGCCGAAGCCCGGCGATCTGCTCGCCATCAGCTCCGGCGGCGCTTACGGCGCGGTCCAGGCCGGCACCTATAACAGCCGGCTTCTGGTGCCGGAAGTGTTGGTCAAGGGCGGCGGTTTCCACGTCATTCGCCCACGCAAGACCTATGAAGAGCTGATTGGCCTCGATTCCATCCCGCCCTGGCTCGACGCATAATTCGAAAATCCGAAGCGATTTTCGGATGGAATTCATGCGCCGCGCCCAACCAAGCAGCTTAATCACGTTTCGGCGAAATCCGATGAAAAAGCGGCCTTTACCGCCGCTTGCCCTCGTCTTCGCCACAAAGAATGTTATCTTCCTGTGAAAGGCGTCTCGCCGGACGCCGTAACTGCGGGCGTATGCGACGCCCCGCCGTCTCCATGGGAGAGATAGCCATCAACGTCAGAGCGGGGAGAAAACCGGACCGATGACCAGCCCCAGCAACCTCAAGAAGGGCGCTCTCGCCACCCGTCCGGCGCTGGCGCGGCTGGTTGCGGTCAAGCGTCTCTTTGCTCGGGTGGTACTGATCTCGGAACAGATCCTGCCCCTGCTGCTGGTGCCGCTTTCGATCCTGGCTCTTTTCCTCTCGGCTGCCTGGTTCGGCATTTTCCGCATCGCGCCGGATGCTCTGCGCCTCGTCCTGCTTGCCGTTTTCGCGCTCGCCTTTGCCGTCTCCGTTTTCCCCTTCCGCCGCCTGCGCTGGCCGACGGTCGCCGAAGCCGATCGGATGCTGGAGGAGCGCAACGGCCTTGCCCACCAGCCTGTCACCGTACAGGAGGACGAGCCGGCTTTTGATACACCCTTTGCCCGGGCGTTGTGGCGGGAGCATCAGGAGCGCATGGCAGCGCGGATTGCGGCTCTGGACGCCGGCCTGCCGCGTCCTGACATCGCCCGTTACGACCGCTTCGCGCTCCGCACCATTCCGGCCCTGCTGCTGGTCACTGCTTTCAGCTTCTCCATGTCCAACAGCGGCGGCGCGCTCAGCGATGCCTTCACTGCTCCGGCCGAGACGTCGATCAATCCGGACCTGCGCGTCGATGCCTGGGTAACGCCGCCCTACTATACCGGGGAAGCCCCCGTCTACCTGACGGGCAGTGCTGCCAACACGGGCGACAGCGTCAACATACCGCAATTCTCCGAGCTTACTGTGCGCGTCACCGGCGCTTCGACGGACGAGAAGGTGTTGTTTCAGGCTGCCGGCAGCGACACTGGCGCCGAAATCCCCGAGCAGGCGGCGGATGCGAGCAAGCAGCCGCCGATGAACGGCAATGCCGCCACCCCTCCGGCCATACAACCGGTGTCCAATAACGCCGCCACCCCGGCTGGCGCCGATGCCATGGTCGCCCGCACCCATGTGCTGAAGCTCGAAAAAGGCGGCAAGCTCACCGTCAACGGCAAATCCTGGTCCTTCAAAGTGGTCACCGACAAGCCGCCGGAAATCGCCTTCGACGGTATTCCGCACGGCAACCCCAACGGCGCGCTCGAAATGGGCTTCAAAGTCAAGGACGACTACGGCATCGAGGAGGCCCATGCCGAAATCGTGCCTGTGGAGACCGATCCCAAAGCCACGCCGCTTTACGGCCTGCCGGAATACAAGCTGGAGATTTCGCGCCGGGATCGCCGTAACGGCAAAGGGCTGGCGAGCCACGACCTGACGCAGGCCCCGCTTGCCGGCAGGCAGGTGCGCATTACCCTCGTCGCCCGCGACGGCGCGGGCCAGACCGGCCGCAGCGCACCCTATGAAATGACCCTGCCCTCGCGCAATTTCACCGAGCCGCTCGCTGCCGCCGTTGCCGAGGAACGCCAGGTTTTCGCGCTGGACACCCGCAAAATGCCGGAGGCGATTGAACTCAATCGGTCGCTGACGATCCGGCCGAATGAGACGATCCCGGATCTCGGCAACTACCTGCTGCTCGAATCGGCACTGACCCGTATGAAACTCGCTCGGGGCGATATCGCGCTGAAGGATACTGCCGACTATCTGTGGCAGATCGCGCTCGGCATGGAAGACGCACAGTTGACCGATGCGGAAAAGGCGCTGCGCGACGCGCAGCAGAAGCTCTCCGAGGCCCTGCAGCGCAATGCGTCCGATGCCGAAATCAAGAAGCTGATGGACGAACTGCGCAAGGCAATGAACGACTATATGAAGGAGCTCGCCGAGCGCATGAAGAACATGCCGGCGCAGCCAAACCAGAAGTCGGCCAATATCCTGCGCCAGCAGGACCTGCAGCGGATGATGGATCAGATCGAAAATCTGGCCCGTTCCGGCAACCGCCAGGCGGCGCAGCAGATGCTGTCCGAACTGCAGCAGATGATGAACAGCCTCCAGGCCGGACGGCCGCAACGCGGTCAGAACCAGCAGCAGAACGAAGCCAACGACAAGATGCGCCAGCAGATGGACAAGCTCGGCCGCATCCTGCGCGACCAGCAGAAGCTGATGGAGCAGACCTTCAAGCTCGACCAGGCCATGCGCGACCGCATGCAGCGCGGCGATCCCAACGAAGATGGTGACGATGCGCTGAACCAGCCCATGCCGGATCTGACCGATCCGACACAGCCGGATATGGGGCAGCGGGATCAGGGGCAGCAGGATCGGCAGCAGGGCCAGGAACAGCAAGGCCAGCAGAAGGGTCAGAAACAGCAGGGCGACAATCAGACTGATAATATGACTGCCGATCAACTGCGTGATGCGCTGAAGCAATTGCGCAAGCAGCAGGATGAACTCGGCAAGCAGCTCGGCGAACTGCAAAAGGACCTCGGCTCCATGGGCATGAAGCCGAACCAGAATTACGGCAAGGCTCAACAGGAAATGAAGGGCGCCTCCGGCGACCTCTCCCAGGGCAATGGCGAAGCCGCCGTACAGGGCCAGGGCCGCGCGCTGGACGCCCTACGCAAGGGCACGCGCGATATGATGAACCAGCTTATGGCGCAGATGCAGCAACAGCAGGGTCAGGGCCAAGGTCAGCAGCAGGGACAAGTTGGCCAAGGTAATCAGAACGGCCGCGATCCTCTCGGCCGTCAACGCAACGATGGCAACTTCTTTGATGATGCAAACGAAAACAAGATACCGAACATCATCGATCCGCAACGCGCCCGCGAAATCCTCGATGCGATCCGCGAGCGGTTGAGCAACAACCCGTCATTTTCGGAAGAACGGCGCTATCTGGAGCGCCTGCTCGATCTTGGCCAGTAAGAGAAGAGCTGACGCCACCTTCGCCGCCACGGGCGAAGGTCATTGTCTGACATAACTGCTTAAGCCGCCAGCGCGCGGGCAACGGCCTTGCGGATATCCGGCAAAGCGAAAGGCTTGGCGACGACGTCGACGATCTTTTCCATGAGGTCGTCGGCGCGTTCGCGCTGCTCGGCATAGCCGGTCATTAAGAGGATTTTCATGCCAGGGCAGGTCGAGGCAGCCTGATGCGCCAGTTCGATACCGTCCATCACCGGCATGCGAATATCGGAGAGTAGCAGGTCGTAAGCCCCCTGCTTCAGCTTTTCCAGACCTTCGGCGCCATCGGCCGCCTCTTCGGTCTCGTGTCCGTCCAAGCGCAGGGCGCGCGCGACAAAGGTGCGAAGAGAATCTTCGTCTTCGGTGATCAGAATTTTTGCCATGGTCTATGCTCCGTGGTCCGTCATGTTCCGCGACCGAAATCACCAGAATTCCGTTTGCGATCGGTAAACGACGGCGGTGCGATGCGGCTCCGTGGTTAATGAGTCGTCATCGCTGGAGCATATTGGGACAGCTTGTATGAGCGTTGGATTGTCCCAAAACGGCAGCCATACTTGGCTCCCGATACGTCAGGCGTCCCCGGTTACCACGCCAACAAAGGGCAACTCGCGGAAGGCATAGGCAACGTCCATGCCGTAGCCGACGACGAAATAATCGGGGCATTCGAAGCCGACATAATCGGCCTCCAGCTCTTCCTGGCGCTTCACGCTCTTGTCGAGCAGCACGGCAAGCGTGACGTGGCGGGCGCCGCGCTCATAGAGCAATTCCTTGGCGAATCGCAGCGTGCGGCCGGATTCCAGAATGTCGTCGATCAGCAGCACATCGCGATCCCTGACATCGCTGTCGATGTCCTTGACGATGCGTACGCCCTGGGAGACCGTGCCTGCACCGTAGCTTGAGAGCGTGATGAACTCGACTTCCGGCGCCAGTCCCGTCTCATGCAGCGCACGCAGCAGATCGGCGGCAAAGATGAACGAGCCTTTGAGAATGGCGATGACGAGGAGATCCTTCGTCGGTCCGCTGGCGATTTCCTTCGCCATGGCGCGATTGCGCTCGGCGATCTGCTCGGCGGTGAAAAGCGGCTCGATATTCTTCCCGCGTACGACAGGCATTGGTTGGTATGCTCCATGGCTATTTTCGGCGCTTGTCCGCCGATCAAGCTCTAGCCCGTAGCACAAACCTGAGGGCCGACACACCCCCTAAGGCATGAAGGAGAGGCGAACATCCGGCATTTTTCCACCGGGATGCTGCAATCGCGTGGAAAATCCGCGGCTCTCATGCGGCCCGATACGGTTTACCGGCGGGTTCACCACCACGCTTGTCAGCAATTGACCGCCGGAGAAGATATCGGCGCGGACAGGCGGCACCGAGAGCGTGGCGCCGGTCTCGTTCTCGATGATACCGTTGACGGTGAGCACCCGCATGCCGTTCTCGTCGCGCGGCGTCAGCGTCACATGGGAAAACTGTAGCGGCTCCGAGGTGGCCTGTGCCGGCGTACCCGACAATCCCGAGAAGCCGCCGGCAAGCCCGAAGACCAGGATGGCCAGAGCAACGATGAGCGCCACGAAGCTGCGCCGCGAGGCTTGCTGCAGCCAGCCTTCGGCAAGGCGCAGGCCCGTGAGCGCATGCAGGAAAGCTCCCTTGGGAGCCGGCCGCGGCGATTGGCTGGGGCGGAAAGCCCCGTCGCGAGCGTTGCTGCCCGAGGCGGTTCTGATGCGGCTGGGAATGACCGTCACGAACTCGGCGTCGACGACATCCGGCTTCGGCCCGAAGCGGCGCGATAGTCCCGAACCCAATGCGCGTTCGGGCGGCAGCAGGTCATAGATCAATCCCGCCTGTTGTTGGCGGTGGCGAAAAGTGCCCATGACGATCTCCCTTTCCGGTGATCCACATGGTTTCAACGCCCACCTGAATTCTGGGCATTGAAACGAATCCTGCCCAGTCGTAAATTTTAATAGTTAATGCTTCGCAAAGATCGCCATGAATCGGGCGCCTTTCCAGCAAAATTTACCGGCTGTTAACGCCCTTGGTTAACAAGTCGCCTGATTGAACACTGCGGAAGAGTGGACTGCCCGTTGATTCATTTTGAGAACGTCGGTTTGCGCTATGGTATGGGTCCGGAAATCCTCCGTGACCTGACCTTCGACATTCCGCGAAAATCGTTCCAGTTCCTGACGGGACCTTCCGGCGCCGGCAAGACGACGTTGCTTCGGCTTCTCTTCATGTCGCTGCAGCCGACCCGCGGACTGATCCGCATGTTCGACCGTGAGATTTCCTCGATCCCGCGCAACGAGCTGCCGCTCCTGCGCCGCCGCGTCGGCATCGTCTTTCAGGATTTCCGGCTGCTGGAGCATCTCACGACATACGAAAACGTCGCCCTGCCGCTGCGCGTGCGCGGCAAGGAGGAAAGTTCCTATCGCACCGACGTATTGGAACTGTTGAAATGGGTCGGCCTCGGCGAACGCATCAATGTGTTGCCGCCGGTGCTGTCGGGCGGCGAGAAGCAGCGCGCCGCCATTGCCCGCGCCCTGATCGACCGCCCCGAGATTCTGCTCGCCGACGAACCGACCGGCAATGTCGATCCACCCATGGCACGGCGGCTGCTGAACCTGTTCCTCGAACTCAATCGCCTCGGCACGGCGGTCGTCATTGCCACGCACGACCTCACCCTCATGGATCAGATCGAAGCCCGGCGCATGATTTTATCGGGAGGGCATCTCGATATCTATGACTGAGCCCGCTCCCCGCAGGAAAGCCTCGAATGCCGGGGCTGCCAACAACCAGGAAAGACCCGCCGCATCTCCGCCGGAGAGAAGGCGGCCGGAAATGCGCGTGCGCCCGACCGGACCGATCGTGCCGTCCTCCAATATCCAGGGCAACGCGCTGATCGTCGTTATCGCCATCATGGCTTTCCTTGCCTGCCTGACGCTCGGCGCCGTCAGCATGGTGCGCTCGACGGCGGCAAGCTGGGAGAGCCAGATTTCCCGCGAGATCACCATCCAGATCAAGCCGGACGACAATCTCGACATGGACAAGGCGCTCGCCAGCGCCCGCGACATCGCGCTCGGTTTCGTCGGCACCAAGTCCGGCCAGATCGTCGACGAGGCGGCGACCGCTCGCCTGCTCGAACCCTGGCTCGGCGCCGGCCTCGACCTCAAGGAGCTGCCCGTCCCGCGCCTGGTGATCATCACCATCGACGAAACGCATCCCCCCGATTTCGAGGCGATGCGCAACCTCCTCAAGGATCAGATTCCGCAGGCGACGCTGGATGATCACCGCACCTGGGTCGATCGGCTCGTCTCCATGGCGCACACTACCGTTTTGATCGGCACCGGCGTCCTGCTCCTGGTTTTCACCGCCATGGTGCTGACCGTGGTGTTTGCCACGCGCGGCGCGCTCTCGAGCAATCGCCACATCGTCGAGGTGCTCCACTTCGTCGGCGCCGAGAGCACCTTTGTTGCCACCGAATTCCAGAAGCATTTCCTGAAGATCAGCCTGAAGGGTTCGGCTGCTGGCAGCGCGCTCGCCGCCCTGTTTTTCGCCAGCGCCGGCTTTCTGCAAAGCCGCACGATCGCGACGCCGCAGACCGACCAGGCAACCGCCCTGTTCGGCACATTCTCGGTCGGCGCGCTCGGCTATCTCGGCATCCTCGCCACCATGATCATCATTGCCCTGCTCACCACGGTCACGGCGCGCTTCACCGTCATGCGCACCATTTACGAGATCGATTTGATCCGCTCCGACCCCGGAAGAACCGAAACTGTGCAAAATTGACGCTAGGGCGATGATTTTTTTCGATCTAATGGTCTGTTCCTTGCCGCAATTGGCGCATAATAGCGAATCATGAGCATGGACCTGACGACTCGCAAGACCGTGAGTTCGCAGACGTTGCGAGAGCAATCCCGCAGCGACCGGCCTGTGCGGCGCAGCCTCTTCCGAAGGTTTTTGCGCTGGGGCGGCTTCGGCTTCATCATCCTTGTCGCCGTTGTCTTCGGCGGCTTCCTGCATTTCGCCGATTCGATCACCACGCTGAAGCCGCCGCCGGAACCGAAGGCGGATGCCATTGTCGTGCTGACTGGCGGCTATCAGCGCATAGGCCAGGCCGTGGAACTGCTGCGCACCGGCGCCGGCAACAGGTTGTTGATTTCCGGCGTCCATCCGACCACGACGCCGTCGCAAATCCGCAGGCTGACCCAAAGCCCCGTCAGTCTCTTCAATTGCTGTGTCGATGTCGGTTATGACGCCCTCGACACCATCGGCAATGCCCGCGAAGCCGCGAAATGGATCCATGCCAGAGGCTACAAGAGCATACTGGTGGTGACGAACAACTATCACATGCCGCGCAGCCTGGCCGAGCTGAAATATGTCGATCCGGCCACGGATTTCATTCCCTATCCGGTGGTCAATTCCGATCTCAAGACCAAGAACTGGTTCACCGACCCCAATGCGCTGCGCACCATGCTCTCCGAATATGCCAAGGTTCTTCTCGCCGGCGCCCGCAATCTCACGGGTCTCGGACGCCCGCTCGGCCTGCGCTCGCGGGAGACGGACGATGATCCGGACTAAGATACTTGGCGACACATGGACCGACTTTTTATTGACAGCGTAATCGTGTAGGCAAAGCTTCAGATGCTGGCGAAAGCCGGCGTGTTGGGAAAGCCTTTGATGATCACCTTGCGTTCGATCCTGTTCAATACGACCTTCTATGCCAACCTGATCATTCGCATGATCGTGCTTTCACCGATCTATTTCCTGATGCCGCGCAAGGCCGGCTACGCGATCCCCAAGGCCTGGGCGAAATCCAGCGTCTGGCTGATGGAGAAGATCGTCGGCACCACCTTCGAGATCGAGGGCTTGGAGAATATTCCCGCCGGCAGCTACATCTTCGCCCCGAAGCATCAATCCTTCTGGGATACCTTCGCACTGCTGCCCTATCTCGATGATCCGGTCTACATTCTGAAGCGCGAGCTGATGTGGATTCCGCTGTTCGGCTGGTATGCGAAGAAACAGCGCATGATCCCGGTCGACCGCAGCGCCCGCGGCAAGGTGATGTTCGACGTGCTGAAGCGCACGCGGGAAGAGCTTTCTACCGGCCGCCAGTTGATCATCTATCCCGAGGGCACTCGCCGTCCGCCGGGGGCCGAGCCGGTCTATAAGTACGGCATCGCCCGCATGTATCGTGATCTCGACATTCCCGTCGTCGCCGTGGCCATGCATCCCGGCCTGTTCTGGCCGCGCCGCACCTTCCGCAAGTATCCCGGCCATTTCAAGGTGCGCATCCTGCCGCCGATCCCGCCGGGCCTGGATCCGGACGCCTTCTTCGCGCGATTGCTTGAGGAGACGGAAAAGGCAAGCGACGAATTGCTGGTCGAAACCATCGCCAACAATCCGCATCTGCCGGTCCCGCCGACGGCCGCGCGGCGCCTGGCCGAGATCGCAAAAGCGAAGATGGCGACCGCGGTTTAAGACGCCTCCCGCATCCGCTCGATCTCGCCCGCCACCTGCTCCAGCCATTGGTCGCGAATGCCCATCTCGCGCAGATGCGTCAGCGTATTGAAGACATAGGCATCGTTCGGTCCGGACTGTCCGACGGCGGAATCGACAATATGGGCCGCCTCTATGGCGTCGAGCGTGCCGGCATATTGCTGATGATTACGGTCGACAATATAGGCGACGGCAGCTACCCTTCGGCCATCCGCGAGACGAATGGGCAGCGTCCTTTCCAGATAGACGTTGGTGACCAACTCCCGCTCGCGTAGATAGCTCAGCACTTCGTCCCGCTCGGCGGCTGCTATGCTGAATGCCATGCCGCGGCAGGAGCCGCCGTGATCGAGGCCGAGCACCAGGCCCGGACTTGCCTCCGTGCCGCGATGGACCCAGGAATGGACGCAAAGGGAGCGGCGGTAGCCGAAAATCAAGGCCTCTGCTTTTTCAACATAGCTAAACCCCGGATTCCACATGAGTGATCCGTAGCCAAATACCCAAAATTCGTCCATATCCAACGCCAAATCATTGTGAACACATAGGTTCAACCATTGGAGAACAACATGGCAGCGTCAAGCCAGAGCGTAGCATCCGGCAGAGGCAAACGCATGTGGCTCATCGGGCTGGGGCTGATCGTGATCCTTGCCGGGCTTTATACCGGCGGTTGGTTTTATGCGACCACGATGGTGAAGACGACCGTGCTGAAGGCGCTCGGCGAGCAGAAAGACGCAGGCATTTCGGGCGAATGCAGCGACATGGCCTTCAGCGGCTTTCCCTTCTCCATCGGCCTCTCCTGCGCCAAGGTGACCGTCGACGATCATGTGAAGGGCGTTTCCGCCTCCTTCGACAACCTCCATGCCTCGGCGCCGGTCTATCAGCCGAACCATGTCGGCTGGAGCCTGAGATCGCCGGCCGAGATCCGCACCGCGCAGGGTTTGACGGTGTCGGCCGAATGGACGGATCTGCAATCGAATCTCATCGCCAAGGGCCGTGGCGTGGCGCAGAGCGAGACCGTCATCGATGGGCTAAAGGCTGGCATCGTCTCCTCGTTCACCGGCCAGAGCGCCGACGTGACCGCCGCGCACACCGAAATGCACGCGCGCCAGAACGGCGACGACCTGGAACTGGCGATCGGCATCGAAAATGCCAATGCCGTCATCAAGGATTTTCCGCAGACGCTGCCGACGGCATCGACAAGCGCCGATATCACCTTGACCGGCAAGGCAGGCTTGCTCGACGGCAGCGACGGACACGGCCTTTATGGTGCTGCAGGCGTTCTTCGCAAGGTGGTGATCGATATCGGCGACGGCCGCGTCATGACCCTTTCCGGCCCCTTCAATTTCGACGATCAGGGCTTTCTGTCCGGTCAGTTCAAACTGGAGATCAATCAGATCGGACCATGGGGCGACAGCCTGAAAGCAACGATCCCAGCCGCCAAAAACATGATCGACACCGCCACCAAGCTTCTGAAGTCGCTCGCGGCCGGCGGTGACAAGGTCTCCGTCGATCTCACCGCCGATCGCGGCCGCCTCTCGCTCAGCGGCTTCATTCCGCTCGGCAAGATCCCGCCGATCTGAGAATCACCACCTGCGCCTCAGCGGGGCGAAGGTTATGTCGATACCTACTTCTTCACATCCAGCGCGTGACGCCCGAAATCCGGGGCGTCGACGTCCTGGCCAGCCTCGACGATCGAGCGGCGGATGGCGCGTGTGCGGGTGAAGAGATCGAAAATCTTGTCGCCCTCTCCCCAGCGGATTGCCCGCTGCAGATAGGCAAGATCTTCCGAGAAACGCGCCAGCATTTCCAGAATGGCATCGCGATTGTGCAGGCAGACGTCGCGCCACATTGTCGGGTCGGACGCGGCGAGACGGGTGAAATCGCGGAAGCCGGAGGCGGAATATTTGATCACTTCCGATTCCGTCACCGTCTCCAGATCATCAGCCGTGCCGACGATGTTATAGGCGATGAGATGCGGCAGATGCGAAACGATCGCCAGCACCTTGTCGTGATGGGTGGCATCCATCTCATCGACGCGCGAGCCGAGCGCTTCCCAGAAATGGCGAAGCCTTTTGACGGCGGCCTCGTCGGTGCCGGGGATCGGCGTGAAGATGCACCAGCGCCCTTCGAACAGCCCGGCAAACCCGGCGTCAGGCCCGGACTTCTCCGTGCCCGCAATGGGGTGGCCGGGAATGAAATGCACATTGCTCGGCATATGCGGCTGCATCTGCGCGATGACGGACGCCTTGGTCGAGCCGACGTCGGTGACGATGGCGCCGGGCTTCAGATGCGCGGAGATTTCCGCCGCAACGCTTCCCGATGCGCCGACCGGCACGGAGACGATGACGAGATCGGCATCCCCAACGGCTTCGGCCGACGATTGCGTATAGCGGTCGCCGAGTTCGAGTTCTTCGGCACGCTTCAGCGTCTCGGCGCTTCGCGTCGAGATCACTACTTCCTTGGCGAGGCCGAGCCGCTTGATGTCATAGGCGATCGACGAGCCGATCAGGCCGATGCCGATCAGCGCGATACGGTCGAACTGCATGCTGCTCATGCCTTGCGCCCCATGAATTCGGTCAGGGCATCGATGACGCCCAGATTAGCCTCTTCCGTGCCGATGCTCATGCGCAGCGAATTCGGGAAGCCGTAGGCACGCACCGCACGCAGGATATAGCCGCGGCTGGTCAGGAACTCGTCGGCATCGGCAGCACGCTTGCCCTCGATATCGGGGAAGTGAACAAGCACGAAGTTGGCGACCGACGGCGTCACCTCGAGGCCGATCGATTCGAAGGCCTTCGTCACTTTCTCGATCCACAGCGTATTGTGCGCCACGGCCTTCTGGGTGAAGGCCTGGTCGCGGATGGCGGCCGCACCGGCGGCAATGGCTGCCGCATTCATGTTGAACGGGCCACGCACACGGTTCAGCGCATCCACCACATCGGCCGGCCCATACAGCCAGCCGACGCGCAGCGCCGCAAGCCCGTAGATCTTCGAGAAGGTACGGGTCATGACGACATTGGGATTAGAGGAGACAAGCTCGAGGCCGGCTTCATAATCGTTGCGGCGGACATATTCGGCATAGGCAGCGTCAAGCACGAGGATAACATGCTTCGGCAAGCCCGCCTGCAGACGGCGGATTTCGCTGACCGGCACATAAGTGCCCGTCGGGTTGGCCGGATTGGCGATGAAGACGATCTTGGTCTTGTCGGTTACAGCGGCAAGAATCGCGTCGACATCGACAGTACGATCCTTCTCCTTGACCGTCACCGGCGTTGCGCCTGCGGCCAGGATCTGGATCTTGTAGATCAGGAAGCCGTGCTCGGTGATGATGCCTTCATCTCCGGCGCTGAGATAGACATGGCAGAGCAGGCCGAGCAGCTCATCGGAACCGTTGCCGCAGAGGATATTGGCGGTGTTCAGGCCGTGAATGTCGGCGATCGCCTGACGCAACTCCGTGGCCTGCCCGTCCGGGTAGCGTTCCAAATGCTCGCCGGCTGCGCGGAAGGCTTCGATGGCCTTGGGGCTTGCACCGAACGGCGTCTCGTTCGAGGAGAGCTTGAACACCCGCGCCACGCCCGGCGCATGCTCCTTGCCCGGCACATAGGCGGCGATATCGAGAATGCCGGGGCGCGGGACGGGCTTGCTCATTTCCATGCTCATGGGATCGACCTTGGGAAGGGCCGGAAAATTCCGGCTTTAGACATCTCGTGGCATTAATGCGGATTGACGAATTTGTCGAGTGTTTGCCAGTTGGCAAGCCTGCTCATGCACCGTCGCGCGTCGTCGGTATGCCGCGCGGCGCCAGCACCGGCACGAAGACGCGGCGCGAGGCGCGGACGGCGACCGGCAGGCCCTGGTAAAGCCGCTTCTGCGCCTCGACGATGATGACGCCGGAAAAAGCCGGCCAGAGCGTACGCCCGATCCGTTCGAAGGCGCGTCTGAGCCGCAGGACGGTGCGCAGCTTCGAGGGCGGAAAGAACAGCGCCTCGGCGGTCGCACCCGGCGTAAAGTTGGTCTCTCGCAGCAGTGAAGTAAGCTGCCCTCGCGAATAGGGCCGACCGGAGCCGAAGGGTGTATGCTCCATGCGCGCCCATACGCCCGTGCGGTTCGGCACGACGATGACGAGCCGGCCGCCAGGCGCCAGCACGCGCCAAAGCTCCTTCAGCGTCTCGCGCGGGCTTTCGGCGAATTCCAGCGAATGCACCATCAGAACCCGGTCGATGGAACTGTCCGGCAGTGGCAATTCCTCGTCGAAGATCAATGCTGTCGCCGAAACCGAATCCACCGGCCAGTTCACGGCGCCCTGCCCGGCCGGCATGAAGGCGAAAGTGCGTTCGGTGTCGGCGCGGAAACGATCGAGATAGGGAACGGCATAGCCAAGGCCGACAAGCCGTTCTTCCGGCAGCCGCGACCAGATCGAGGAAAGCGCCATGGCGATAGACTGCTCGGCCAAGCGCCCAAGCTCGGAATGATAGAATTGGCGGAGATCGACGATATCGGCGTGCATCGCCACAAATGTTATCAGCCACCCGTTGGACTTCAAGGCCGAACCGCCTACATTCCGATTCAAGCGCATCGATAAGGACTATTTCGACCATGAAACCCTTGGAATTAGAGGTATTTATCTGCCGCTCAGACAATTTCGGCGTGCTCGTCCATGATCCAGAAAGCGGCTACACGGCGTCGATCGACGCGCCTGAAGCAGAGCCTATCCTGGCGGCCGCCAAGCGTCGGGGCTGGACGATCACCCACATCCTCACCACCCATCACCACACCGATCATGTCGAGGGCAATCTGGCGCTGAAGGAGCAATTCGGCTGCGAAATCATCGGCCCGATCAATGAAGCAGTCGCCATTCCCGGCCTCGACCGCGCCGTCAGCGACGGTGACACCTTCGAGTTCGGCGATCATACCGTCAACGTCATCGAGACACCGGGCCATACGGCTGGTCATGTCTGTTACCACTTCGAGGATGACAAGCTGCTTTTTGCCGCCGACACGCTCTTTGCGCTCGGCTGCGGCCGGCTGTTCGAGCGGCCGGCGGCGGATATGTGGGCATCCCTCCAGAAGCTCGCCGTATTGCCGGACGAAACGGCAATCTATTTCGGCCATGAATATACGCTGTCCAACGCCCGCTTTGCCGTTACCATCGATCCCGACAATGAAAGGCTGAAGGCGCGCGCCGCCGATATCGAGGCGCTGAGGGCCGAAGGCAAATTCACCATTCCGACGACGCTCGCGCTGGAGAAAGAAACCAATCCCTTCCTGCGCGCCGCCGATCCATCGATCCGCAGGAATCTGCTGATGGAAAGCCGCAGCAACGAGGAAGTCTTTGCCGAAATCCGCAAGCGCAAGGACAATTTCTGATGCGGCCGGAAGAGATCATCGAGGCACTTTCCATGCAGCCGCATCCGGAAGGCGGCTGGTATGTACAGACGTTCCGCGACGAGCATGGCGGCAACCGCGGCCATTCGACCGCGATCTACTATCTGCTACAGGCGGGCGAACGCTCGCATTGGCATCGGGTGCGCGACGCCGCGGAGGTCTGGCACTACTATGCCGGCGCACCGCTTGCGCTGTATCGCTCCGCCGACGGCAAAACGAGCGAGACGATCGTCCTCGGCGTCGACCTCGCAAAAGGCGAGCGTCCGCAGGCGATCATCCCCGCCGATTGGTGGCAGGCGGCCGAAACTCTCGGCGATTTCACCCTCGTCGGCTGCACGGTCGCGCCGGGCTTCGAATTTTCCAGCTTCGAAATGGCCGCTCCCGGCTGGAAGCCTTCATCAGACTGAACTTTTCCCGTTCTTTGATATCACGTACGACCCAAGGTGGCTGCTTTGCGGACAGCCGCCTTGAAAAACCTTCGCACTGCCGCAGCTTTACACGGGGAGAGAGAAATTGGTTGATGTGGAGGAGATTTTTTCGTGCGCTTGTTGTTCCCCGTGTTTGTTCTGGCGGGCTGTGTCATGAGCCTTCCCGCCGCTGCCCTTGACGCTCCCGCCGCACCGCCGGCGGAACGTCCGCTGAAGGAATTCGTCACCTCCGTCGGCAAAGACGGATCGATCACCTTCCGCCTCTACGCTCCTTCGGCAAAAGCCGTCACCGTCGTTCTCGGCTCGCACAATCCGATCGCGCTGCAACGCGGCGATGACGGCATATGGGCTGCCAAGACCGAGCCGACGAAGCCCAACCTCTATGAATACTATTTCAACGTCGACGGCTTTCGCAGCATCGATCCCGGCACAAATTCGCCCAAGCCGCAGCGGCAGGTGAATACCAGCCTCATCCTCGTGCCCGGCAGCATCCTCGATATTCGCAATGTTCCGCACGGCGACCTGCGATTGGTGACACTACATTCCAAAGCGCTCGATTCGGAGCGCCAGATGTATGTCTACACACCGCCCGGCTATAGCAATCCGACGAAGCCACTACCCGTGCTCTATCTCTATCACGGCTTCGGCGACACGGCCGCATCCTGGATTGCGCAGGGACGGGCACCCCAGATTCTCGACAATCTGCTGGCGGAAAAGAAGATCGAGCCGATGATCGTCGTCATTCCGGACACGGAAACCGACGTGCCGGATGCGGTTGCGGAGAATTTCCCCGCCGCCGAACGCCGGAAAAACTTCTATCCGGCAAATGCCGAAGCAGCGGATCGAGAACTCATCGAGGATCTCATCCCCTATATGAAAAACCATTACCAGGTGCGCAGCGATGCTGACGGACGTGCGGTCGCCGGCCTGTCGCAGGGCGGATACCAGGCGCTCGTTTCCGGCCTCTCGCATCTCGGCACCTTCGGCTGGGTCGCGACCTTCAGCGGGGTGAGCACGACCACCGTGTCGAACAAGGCCGTTGACGCAGCTTTGAGCGGCCCTGACAAGGTCAACAAGCTACGCAACTTCACGGTGACGGTTGGAAGCAAGGACCAGGTCGTCGGCAAGGACGTCGCCGGCCTGAAGGCGATGCTCGAAGAGAAGAAAATCAAACACGACTATCAAGAATACCCGGACCTCGGGCATGAGATGGATGTCTGGCGGCCGTCGCTGATCGCATTCCTGCAAAAAGTCTTCAAGGAATAGGCGGCAACGACCGGAGCGGAGCTATTGCGCCGCTTCCGCCTGTGCCGGGCCGGTATTGTCCCGGCGCAGGATCATCCTGTGCGCTGCCAGCACCGCCCCGCCGGTGACCAGAATGCAGGCAAGCGCGATGCTCCAGCTAGGTTCGGCAAAGCCGAACAAAGTGAGGATCAGCGTCGAGAGCAGCGGTGCAGCATAGCTCGCCGCGCCGAGAATCTGGATATCGCCGTTTTTGACGCCGTAATCCCAGGCATAGAAGGCAGCGCCTACCGGAAAAAGCCCGAGCCCGAATACCGCAATCCATTGCGACGCCGCTTCCGGCCAGATCGTATCCTCCAGGCCAAGATGGCAGACGAGGGAAAGGGCTGATGTCACCAGACAGAAGATAGTGACGACATCGGTCGATACCGCCTCGAACCGGCGGGTGATCAACGAATAGCCGGACCAGGTGAAGGCGCAGAGAAATGCCGCACCGTAGCCGATGGCATGGGCACCCTCGAAGTGAAACCCGTTGCGGCCGACGATCAGCACCGTGCCAGCAAGACCCATCAGCGCGCCGACGATATGGTACCAGCGCAGCCGCTCGCCCGGCAGGAGCGCCGAGCCGACCACGATCAGCAACGGCCAGAGATAGGCGATCAGCCCCGCCTCGACCGCCGGCGCATGGCGCAGCGCGGTGAAATAGAGGAAATGATAGCCGAACAGCCCGGCGATGCCGGTGATCCAGACCTTGGCCGGCTGGCGCAGCAACTGCAGGCGCTCCGGCCTCAAGGCGAGAACAACGATGCCGGGGATGCTGCCGATGGCGAAACAGATGGCGAGCAATTGAAACGGCGGCATCTTACCCGATGCCACCGTCAGCAAGGCCAGAAACGACCACATCACGATGGCCGCAAATCCCGTCAATGTTGCGCGAAACTTCAAGTCGGCCCCCAGTCTGTCGCCGCGGGCTCTTTCCGAATCGAAAGCCCGTCTAGCTACCGTATTTCACGGCAGTAATCGTCACCGTCCCGTATTGCGTCGGGATACGGACGTAGACAGGCGCATATACATTCATGGCATCAGCCTTGGCAAACCAGATCTCCATGCCGTCGCTCTTGGCGAGATAGAGATAATCCTTGCGCGTTCCCTTATAGCCGCTCTTCGGCGTGAAGCGTACGCCACAGGCAATCGTCTTGCCCTTGAAACCATCCGTCGAAAACGGGTGCGATCCCTTCGGCGACAGTTTCAGATCCATGCGCATCTCGCCGTCGAAGACAGGCAAGGTCTGATTGCAGAGGTTGAGATTGGCGGTCGCTGGAAAGATCATGCCGGAAATCGGATCGAGTACCGAGTGCAGATCTCCGTTGCTGAGCGGAATCCAGCTTTGCGGCCGCTTCGGCTCCGGCGTGATCGTATTCGACGTCACATTGCCATCGGTATAGGCGACATCATAGGTGCGTTCCTTCTTTCCGCTCTTGTAATAGAGAGTGTAATGCGTCGCCTGCAGCTTGTTATCGCCGACCGTGCCGGTCACATCGGTTTTCGCATCGATCGACGTGACGAGATCGGCAAGGCCCGCCGACGTAATATCGCCCCGGATGGTAAACTGCTTATCCTTGACCTCGGTCTTGAAATCCGCCCTCGCGATCGGAAAACCGGCGAGCGACACGCGATACTGTGTTTCATGCCGCAGTTCCTCGGCCGATGCCGCCAAGGGCATCGACGCCAGCAGGGCCGAAACAAAAAGCCACCTTCCAAAATGAACCATGACCAAAGCCTTCAACAAAGAGCAGACAGCATATATAGGCGCTTTATGCCCTTGCTGCGACAATCAGAAAACAGCAGCTTTTTGACGGAATTGCGGGAAAGCTCAAGGTTTGGCTTGACGTAGCCGGTCGCTCTGACTATAGAACCGCAACTTTCCAATTATGGCCTGTTGGATTGCGCGCCGGGTTTTGCCCGGGATGACTATCCGATGGCCAAGAAAAACAAAAGTAGGTGTACTATGTCCCGCATGTGCGAATTGACCGGCAAGGCCGTCCTCGTGGGCAACAATGTCAGCCACGCCAACAACAAGACCAAGCGTCGGTTCCTGCCGAACCTCTGCCAGGTCACGCTGATTTCTGACGTTCTTGGCCAGCGTTATCGTCTGCGCGTTTCCGCTGCAGCACTCCGCTCGGTCGAGCATCGCGGCGGTCTCGACGCTTTCCTGATCAAGGCAAGCGAAAACGAGCTCAGCATGCGCGCCCGCCTGCTGCGTCGCCAGATCGTCAAGAAGACCGCTGAAGCTGCTGCCGTAGCAGCCTAAGCTTCCGCGCTTCTAGAAATAATACGGGCTGAAAGGCTTGCACGGATAACCTCCGGACAAGCCTTTTTCCATGCCCGGTTTGTTCCTCGAACTGGTGGCATCACCCAGGATAAAAAAATGCTGACGTCACGCTATACGCTTGTCTACGTTCTGCTGATGACGCTCGTCGTCGTCGCCTCCAACATCCTCGTGCAGTATCCGCTGCAGGCTGAGCTCGCCGGTATCAATCTCGCCGACATCCTGACCTGGGGCGCTTTCACCTATCCCGTCGCCTTCCTGATCACCGACCTGACCAACCGCCAGTTCGGGCCGAAGGCCGCGCGCAAGGTGGTCTTCGCCGGCTTCGTCGTCGGCGTTACGCTATCTTTCTTCACCGCACAGCCGCGTATCGCGATCGCCTCCGGCTCAGCCTATCTCGCTGGCCAGCTTCTCGATATCTCGGTCTTCAACCGCCTGCGCCGTATGGCCTGGTGGCGCGCGCCGCTGTTCGGTTCGCTGATCGGCTCGATGCTGGACACGGTGATGTTCTTCTCCTTCGCCTTCGCGCCCTTCTTCGTCTTCTTCGGCCCCAACGATCCCTTCGCAATCGACTGGGCGCCAATTCTCGGCACTTTCTCGACCTCGGCGCCGCGCTGGATTTCCTGGGCGATCGGCGATTTCTCGGTGAAGATGACCGTCGGCTTGGTCATGCTGCTGCCCTATGGCGCGCTGATGAACGTGTTGAAGCCGACGCAGCCGGTCCGCGCCGCGTAAACAGCTACCCATGCGATTTCATGAAAGCCCGCAAGTCGCGGGCTTTCTCATTTCTGGCTGACCAGCTTCTCATCCCTCAGCCGGAATTCCAGCATCAGGCTTCGCTGCAGGATCGAATGATTGTCGTCGGAGACCATGATCAGGTGGATCGCGCCATCGGCGGCGCGGAAGGCGTCCAGTCCTTCCATATTGTCGATCTGCAGATTGGACCCTGCCTGGAAGATGACGTTGCCGTCGACGACCGCGCCCGGCTTGATATCGCCGCCCGCGATGCGGCGGATACGTACGCCGATACCGTGCGCCAGATCGAAGCGCCGCTCCAGCAGCAGTAGATCGCCGTCGGGTAGGAAAACACCGTCGCTGGCGTCGAAATCGTCGTAATGGCGCACGGTAAAGCGGCCCTTCAACGGTCCGTCCAGAATCGCCGCCAGCATGTTCCCCTGATCGTCCAGGCTGCGCTCCGCGACGATCACCGCTGCTCCCGCAAGCGGGCTCGATTGCGGTGCAGTCATCAGGGCTTCCAGGCTGCGGTTGCCGCGCAATAGTTTCTTCGGAATTAGGATCGGAACGCTGCCGTCGGGCGGAGAAGTCTCGAAACCAGGATCGGGATAGGTGTCGACGCGATGATTCTGCTCATAGCTGACGAGCACATGGTTTCCCCGCAGCGCCAGCCCTTCCGCATCCATCGCGCCTTTGCCGGCATCCGTCTCGCCGAAGCGATCGATCATCGGCATGATGTGGGCATCGACAATGCGCCTCAGCCTGCCGTCCTCATCGCGCTCGATGGCCCCCGTCAGCCAATGACCGGTATCCAGGACCGAAACGAAATGACGCTGATCAGGACGGAAGCGGATGGCGGAGAGGGCGCCGAGAAGTGCGTTGCCGGAGCTGAGTTCAAGACCGCCGAGAAATTCGAGCGCACCGAACCGTGTCTGTTCGGAACCGGGCTTGAATGCCGTTATCGCCGTCGCGTGTATTTCCGCCGGCCCACCTTCCGACGTATCCATAGAGCCGCAGCCGGCGAGCAGCATCACAAGCATGGTCGCGCGGCAAAGGCGTTTCATGGGCTCTCACGGGGCCTTGCAACTAGAGCAATTCCAGGAAAAGTGCGTAGCGGTTTTCCGTCCGGAATTGCGTTAAAACAAAGAGATGGAGCAGTTCAGCGATTCCGTGAAGCGATGAACAGCTCTAGGCGGAAAATCGGCGGAAGCACCGGCCGGAAGGCCGATACAGGTTGGACTATAGGCTGTTCAGCTTGCGCGACGCATACGCGGCAGGCTGGCCTGATCCTCAAACAGCGATGCGAGCTGTTCGGTCATGGCGCCAGCCAACTCGTCGGCATCGACGATCGTCACGGCGCGGCGATAATAGCGAGTGACATCATGGCCAATGCCGATTGCCAGCAGCTCCACGGGCGACCGCGTCTCGATCTGCTCGATCACGGCGCGCAGGTGCCGCTCCAGATAGTTGCCCGGATTAACCGACAGCGTCGAATCATCGACCGGCGCGCCGTCCGAGATCATCATCAGGATGCGGCGCTGCTCGCGGCGGCCGAGCAGGCGGTTATGGGCCCAGATCAGCGCCTCGCCGTCGATATTTTCCTTGAGCAGGCCTTCGCGCATCATCAGGCCGAGATTGGTTCTCGCCCGTCGGTAGGGCTCGTCGGCCGATTTGTAGATGATGTGGCGGAGATCGTTGAGCCGGCCGGGCGTCTGCGGCTTGCCGCCGGCGAGCCATTTCTCGCGTGCCTGTCCGCCCTTCCAGGCCTTGGTGGTAAAGCCGAGGATTTCGACCTTGACACCACAGCGTTCCAGCGTGCGCGCCAGAATATCAGCGCAGGTCGCGGCGACGGTAATCGGCCGGCCGCGCATGGAACCGGAATTGTCGATCAGCAGAGTCACGACCGTATCGCGGAATTGCGTGTCGCGCTCCATCTTGAAGGAGAGCGCCTGCATCGGATCGATGATCAGGCGCGTCAGGCGCGCCGGATCGAGATACCCCTCTTCCAGGTCGAAATCCCAGGCGCGGTTCTGCTGCGCCATCAGCCGGCGCTGCAGGCGGTTCGCAAGCCGCCCTACGGCGCCCTGAAGATGCGCGAGCTGCTTGTCGAGGAAGGCACGCAGGCGCTCGAGCTCCACCGTGTCGCAGAGTTCCTGCGCCGTGGTCGTCTCGTCGAACTCCTCGGTGAAGACGTGGTAGTCGACCTTTTCGTTGAAGTCGGCGAAGGGCGTATTCGGACGGCGGGTCTCTCCCGGCGTTTCCGAATCCTCTTCGCCCTCTTCGCTCATGTCGTCGTCGGAGATTTCGGCGCCATCCATCTCGCCGTCGTCCATCTGCTCATCGGAAGCTTCGCTGTCCTCGGCAGGCGCGGAGTCGGAACCGTCGTCGCTCTCGACGTCCTGATCATCCTGATCTTCGCCGCTCGGCTTGTCCTCCTCGGCAGACTCCTCATCGGAATCCGGCTCCATGTCCTCGTCGCCGTATTCCTCGGCCATGTCCATGGCCGTGAGCATATTGCGGACGACGCGGGCGAAGCTCTGCTGGTCGTTGATGGCAGAAAGCAGATTGTCGAGTTCGCCGCCGGTCTTGTCCTCGATAAAAGGACGCCAGAGGTCGAGCACCTTGCCGGCGCTTTCCGGCGGCCGCTGACCGGTCAGCTTCTCGCGCACGATCATCGCCATGGCCTCGCCGATCGGCGCGTCTTCCTGCCGCTCGATACCGGAGAAATTCGCCTTGGCGTATTTCTCCGAATTCATCGAATTGAGGTTGGCCGCCATGCCGCTCATGCGCAATGCCCCGATCGATTCCACGCGGGCCTGTTCGACGGCATCGAAGATGGAGCGCGCCTCGGCGCCCTGCGGCGCCATGGTGGCGTGGACGCGGGCGTCGTGGCAGGCAAGCCTCAGCGCCATGGAATCGCCAAGGCCGCGCGTCACCGCCAGCTCATGCGCCGTCGGCCGCTTCGAAAGCTCCGGCAGGCGAATGCGCTCGCCCGTCATCCCCGGGCGTTCGTTGGCGAAGGCCACTTCGACCTCGGCATCGCCGGCGATCGAGCGCACGCAGCCGGTAATCGCCCGACGCAACGGCTCCATGTCCACCGGAGCGCCCGGCTTCGCTTTGGAATTGTCTCCGCGACCTGCCATGACTTGCTGGCTCTTCTCTTAGGCTTCGAGCACGATGTTGGCGGCGCTTTCCTTCAGCTCGACGCCGAAAGCGCGCTGATATTGCTCGGCGACCAGCGGCCGCTCCAGCTCATCGCACTTGTTGAGGAAGGTCACACGGAAGGCAAAGGCGACATCGCCGAAGATTTCCGCATTTTCCGCCCAGGTGATGACCGTACGCGGGCTCATGACGGTGGAAAGATCGCCGTTCATGAAGGCCGCGCGGGTCAAATCGGCGACGCGCACCATCTTGGACACGGTATCGCGGCCTTTCTCCGTGCGGAAAGACTTTACCTTCGCCAGCACGATATCGACTTCGTTGTTGTGCGGCAGGTAGTTCAGCGTCGTCACGATCGACCAGCGGTCCATCTGCGCCTGGTTGATCTGCTGCGTGCCGTGATAGAGGCCCGTCGTATCGCCGAGACCGATGGTGTTGGCGGTCGCAAACAGGCGGAAGGCCGGGTGAGGACGGATAACACGGCTCTGGTCGAGCAGCGTCAGGCGGCCGGACGATTCCAGCACGCGCTGGATGACGAACATGACATCCGGGCGGCCGGCATCGTATTCGTCGAAGACGAGCGCGACATTGTGCTGATAGGCCCAGGGCAGAATGCCGTCCTTGAATTCGGTGACCTGCAGGCCGTCCTTGACGACGATGGCATCCTTGCCGACGAGGTCGATACGGCTGACATGGCTGTCGAGGTTGATACGCACGCATGGCCAGTTAAGGCGGGCTGCGACCTGCTCGATATGCGAGGACTTGCCGGTGCCGTGATAGCCGGAGATCATCACGCGGCGGTTATGGGCAAAGCCGGCGAGGATGGCGAGCGTCGTCTCGCGATCGAACAGATAGTCGGTGTCGAGGTCGGGCACATAGGCATCGCCCTTGCTGTACGCCGGAACGCGGATATCGGAATCGATTCCAAAGACTTCACGGACCGAAACGGTCGTGTCGGGAAGCTCGGAAATATCAAGGTCAATCTTGCTCATCATGTCTCCAAGGCGGGCG
This sequence comes from Rhizobium sp. CB3060, assembly GCF_025200735.1. NCBI lineage: Bacteria > Pseudomonadati > Pseudomonadota > Alphaproteobacteria > Hyphomicrobiales > Rhizobiaceae > Rhizobium > Rhizobium sp. CB3060. The sequence continues at coordinate 3,095,639 of NZ_CP104158.1, forward strand.
ACTGTCACCCAGCCATATCAATCTCAGCTTTTTTCATCCGTGACGCCGCAGCTTATTGTCCGCATCCGTCCGGTCGGGACATCGGCGATACTTCTCCGGGACTGAAGCGAAACCTCGGCGCGATGAAATGATCGCTTACGAGCATTCTGGAACTGAGTCCCGGACAAGAAACGCCGCGCCCGGAAAGTTGACCGAGGTGCAGCCAGCCAAAAGCGCACCTTGCCGCAGTCGCCTGCGGCCTCAGCCGATTTGGACCATACCTGATTGAAGACGGAGAGCAAGGACAGGAATTAACAAAAACCGTTCTGCTTCAACAATTGATAGGCCTGAATGACCGCGCGAAACCGTTCCTCCGAGCCGCGATCGCCGCCGTTGGCGTCCGGATGGTGCTTTTTCACCAGTTCCTTGTAACGGCTCTTGATCTCGGCGCTGGTGGCATTGGCACCCAGCCCCATCGTGTCGAAGGCTTTCGCCTCGAGCGTCTTCAACTTGCGCTCCTGGGGGAAGCGCGGACCGCGTCCCTGCCCCTGCCCGTCCTTGACGAAACCGAAGGGATCGCGAACGCGGGAATAGGAACCGGAGCGGATGTCGGATTGCAGCGGGCTGTTGCGGGCCGACTTATTGACGCCGACGGTCCAGGTCGGGCGATGACCGGTGATGGCTTCCTTCTGGTAACGCGCGATCTCACCGTCCGAGAGGCCGGAGAAATAATTGTAGCCCTTGTTGTAATCTTTGACGTGCTCGAAGCAGAACAAAAAGAACTGCCCTTCCGCATTGCGCCCGACCGGCGCACGATGCGTACCCTTTTTGTCGCAGCCGTCCCATTGGCACGTCGGCGGAGCCTGTTCGGCCTCCGGCTCGCGCTTGCGGCGGGTTCGAATGCGATCGAAATATTTTGAATCGAGTCTCATGGCGCCCTAATTATGGGGCCTCAGCCACCCCACAACAAGAATTGACAAATGGGAATGTTGCAGGCTTTGTGAAACCTTTTTCGCGAACGAGGTGACGGCGGGAATATGGAAACGACGCTTCAATCCCGCATTGAGAAAAAGCTCAACGACGCCTTCGCGCCCGAGCGTCTCGCTGTCATCAACGAAAGCCATATGCATGCCGGCCATCAGCCCGATATGACCGGAACGGGCGAAACTCATATAAGGGTTCGCATCGTCTCCGCCAAGTTCGCCGGCATGACACGCCTTGCCCGCCATAGGGCAATAACCGAGCTTTTGAAGCCGGAACTCGATGCCGGCCTCCATGCCCTGGCCGTGGAGCCGGCAGCACCGGGCGAAGCGGTGCGGTGGTAACCAGCTACTCCGGCTTCCCCTCTTCCGTTTCCGCTGGCCTGATCCTGATCTTGGTGATGCGGTTCTTCTCCCGCTTCATGACGATGAAGCGCTTGCCGTAGAAGGTGAACGCCTGGCGCTCTTCCGGAATGGTCATTGATTCGTGAATGACGAGGCCGGCGATCGTCGTTGCCTCCTCGTCCGGCAGATCCCAATCGAGGGCGCGGTTCAGATCGCGAATCGGCACGACGCCATCGACGACGATCGAACCATCGGCCTCCTGCCGCACGCCCTGAATATCGAGATCGTGCTCGTCGGCAATATCGCCGACGATCTCCTCCAGAATATCCTCCAGGGTGACGATGCCCTGCACTTCGCCATATTCGTCGACGACGACGGCGAAATGCTGCTTGCGGCGCAGGAAGGCATTGAGCTGATCTTCGAGATTGGTGCTGTCGGGCACGAACCAGGGCTTCTGGGCGATCTTGACGATATCGAGGTTTTCTGGCTCGACATTCCGCTCCGCCAGCGCCCTCAACAGATCCTTGGCATGCACGACGCCGATGATGTTGTCGATCGTACCGCGCCAGAGCGGCATGCGCGTATAGGGGCTGTCGAGAATAGCCCTCACCACGACTTCCGGCGGATCGTCGGCATTGATGGCGCGCATTGCCGTGCGATGGACCATGATGTCGGAAAGCTCCAGCTCGCCGAGATCGAGCACACCGCCCAGCCGGTCGCGGTCCGCCTTGACCACCGAACCTTCGCGATGCAGCAGATCGACGGCGCCGCGCAATTCGTCATACGCCGACAGCATCGACACTTCCCTGGAGAGATTGACACCGAAGATGCTCAGTATCTGACGCACGATGGCGTTGACGACGCTCGACACCGGCCCGACGACGATGACGAAGAGACGTATCGCACCGGCGACATTCAGCGCGAAGCGGTCCGGCGTCGCAATGGCCCAGCTCTTCGGCAGAACCTCGGCGAAAATGACAAGGATGACTGTCATGGCGGCAGTGGCGATCGCCACACCGGAGTTGCCGAACAGGCCGAGGAACAAGCTGGTCGCAAGCGACGACGACAGAATGTTGGCGAGATTGTTGCCGATCAGCAGCGCGCCGATCAACCGGTCGCGACGCTCGATCAGCAGCCGCACGATGCCGGCGCGGCTGTCACCGTTGGCTTCCAACGTGTGGATGCGGCTACGCGAAGCCGCCGTCAGCGCCGTCTCCGAGCCGGCGAAAAAGGCCGAAAGCAGCACCAGCGCGATGATCGAGATGATCTCGGGCCAATATTCCCACAGAACAGCCAGGGTGCTTTCGACCGTCATTGCGGATGTTTTTCCCTTAGGAAACTGAGAACTTCGGAGGAAGGAACGTCATCGGCGACGAAGGATTGCCCGATGCCGCGGGTCAGGATGAAGGTTAGCTTGCCGCTCTTGACCTTCTTGTCCTGGGCTATCGCGTCCATCAGTACCTCGGCCGGCGGCAGCTCGCCCGGAATGTCGCCCATCCGCGTCGGCAGGCCGACCGCCTTCAGGTGCGTCTCGACTCGGTTCGCGTCGTCGGGGCTCGCCAGATTGAGGCGCGAAGAAAACTCGTGCGCCAGCACCATGCCGATCGAAACACCCTCGCCATGCACCAGCCGCCGGCTGTCATAGGCGGTGGCCGCCTCCAAGGCATGGCCAAAGGTGTGGCCGAGATTGAGCAGCGCCCGCGGACCGTTTTCGCGCTCGTCGGCAACGACGACGTCGGATTTTGCCTGGCAGCTCGCAGCAATCGCCTCGATGCGCGCCTCGCCGCCGGAGAACACCTCTTTCCAGTTGGCTTCCAGCCAGGCGAAGAAATCCGGCTTGTCGATCAGGCCGTATTTGGCAACCTCGGCATAGCCGGCGCGGAATTCGCGTTCGCTGAGCGTATTCAGCACGTCGGTATCGGCGAGCACGAGATCGGGCTGATGGAAGACGCCGACAAGGTTCTTGCCGTGGTGGGTATTGATGCCGGTCTTGCCGCCGACAGAAGAATCCACCTGCGACAGCAGCGATGTCGGCACCTGCACGAACCGGACGCCGCGGCGCACGATGCCGGCAGCAAAGCCGGCGAGATCGCCGATCACGCCGCCACCAAGCGCGATGACGGCATCGTTGCGCTCGACACGGGCGGTCAGCACGGCATCGCAGACGGCCATCAGATGCTCGAAGCTCTTGGTCTTCTCGCCGGCCGGCAGCACCAGCTTCGACGGCTGAATACCGGCTTCTTGAAGGCTCGCAATCAGGGCATCGAGATAGAGCGGCGCGACATTTTCGTCCGTAATGACAGCCGCTCTGCGGCCCTTCAGCCTTGCTGCGATTTCCTTGCCGGCGCGCGCAATCAGGCCAGGGCCGATCAGAATGTCATAGGCGCGCTCGCCGAGGGGCACGCGGACGAGACGCTCGGCCGATGCCGATGGGATCGCATTCATGGTGTCTTGCTTTCTTCTTTCCCCTCGACGATGGCAGCAAGGACTTCCTTGACCATAACTTCCTTGCCCACATCGCGGGACAAAACCGTGAGATCGGCTTCCGCATAGATCGGATAGCGCGCATTCATCAGCTTTTCGAGGGTCTGCTTCGGATTTTCGGTTTTAAGCAGCGGTCGCGTATCGCGCTTGTTGACCCGCTCCCAGAGCACGTCGAGATCGGCTTTCAGCCAGACCGACAGGCCGCTGCGTTTGACGTGCCGGCGCGTGCGGTCGTTGATGAAGGCGCCGCCGCCGGTGGAAACGACGCGAGGGCCGCCCTTAAGCAGCCGCTTGATCACCCGCGTCTCCAGCGCCCGGAATTCGTCTTCGCCGTAGGCCTCGAACAGCTCGGCGATCGTCATGCGCGACACGCGCTCGATCTCGATATCCGTATCGACGAAGGGAATGCCGAGCTGATGCGCGACCAGCCGGCCGACCGAGGATTTTCCGGCCCCCATCAACCCGACGAGGACAAGATTGCGCGTACCCAATACGGCACGCGCTCTGTCTCTAAGGCTTTCTGCAAGGGTCAGTACTTGTTCACTCATCGGCCCATTCACAATTTGTTTGGAAACGGTATCGTCAAATGCGCCTGTAGCGTCAAGACGCCGCAACATAAACATGTCTGCAATATCCTTCGGCTAACGCTTGTCGGATATGATTACAGTATAGCGTCGGACCAATGATTGGGACGAGGAGAGTTTCTGAATGCCGACCCTGTTTCGCTTCCTTGTCATCTGTGCGGTGATCGCCGGATCGGTCTATGGAGCAATGTGGGCCCTTGTGCTCTTCGTCGATCCGCAGCCGCGTGATGTGACGATCCGCATACCGTCTGAGCGCGTCAACCCGCCGGCGACCGGTTCGGTGAAGCCGTGAGCGCGGAGTTTGCCGTGAAGGACCTGGGCCGCGTCCATATGGAAGCCTTCCTCGAAATGATGAGCGCCGAACGCGGCGCGGCGGTCAACACGCTGCAGTCCTACGAGCGCGACCTCGACGATCTCCATTCCTTTTTGTCCGAGCGCAACGTCCGCCTGACGGAAGCGGCATCGAACGATCTCGGCGCCTATCTCTCCGGTCTTTCCCGCCAGGGCTTCAAGCCTTCGTCGCAGGCCCGCCGCCTGTCGGCCATGCGCCAGTTCTATAAATTTCTCTATGCCGAGGGTCTGCGCACCGATGATCCCACCGGCATTCTCGACGCGCCGAAGAAAGGCCGCGCCCTGCCGAAGACCATGGGTGTCGACGAGGTGACGCGCCTTCTCGCCCAGGCCGAACACGAAGCTGCCGTCGAAGGTCCCGATCAATTGCAGCATCTGCGCATGCTGGTTCTGCTGGAGCTGCTCTATGCCACCGGCATGCGCGTCAGCGAACTCGTTTCCCTGCCGGCGAAAGTCCTGCACCAGGAAGGGCGCTTCCTGATGATCCGCGGCAAGGGCAACAAGGAGCGGCTGGTGCCGCTGTCGCAATCGGCGATCGCTGCGCTGAAGACCTATGGCCGCCGACAGGCGCTGGAGGTGGCAAAGGCCAAGCAGCCCGCCCCGGAAAGTCCATGGCTCTTTCCCGCGGCCTCCAAGCAGGGCTATCTGCCGCGCCAGGTCTTTGCGCGGGATTTGAAGGATCTTGCCATTCGCGCCGGGCTGACGCCCTCTTTGATCTCACCGCATGTCATGCGCCATGCCTTTGCCAGCCACTTGCTCGCCAATGGCGCGGACCTCCGCGTGGTGCAGGAACTTCTTGGCCATTCCGACATTTCGACCACACAAATCTACACACATGTGCTGGAAGAACGGCTTCACCAACTGGTGCAAACGCATCACCCCCTTGCCAAACAGGCCAAAAAACGGGAATAGGACCGGCACACAGGCTATACGTGCCGTCTCTCGTCACGGGCAAAAGGATCGGAAACGCACCTCATGCACAATTATCTCGACTTCGAAAAACCCATCTCGGATCTCGAAGGCAAGATTCACGAGCTGAAGAAACTGGCAAGCGAAGACGAGAGCATCGATACGTCCGACGAAGTCGGCCGGCTCGAAATTCGCGTCCGCGAAGCCATGGCCGATATCTATTCGAAGCTCAATGCCTGGCAGAAGACGCAGGTCGCCCGTCATCCGCAGCGCCCGCATTTCGTCGATTATGCCGGCGCGCTGTTTACGGAATTCACGCCGCTCGCCGGCGACCGCAAGTTTTCCGAGGATGCCGCCATCCAAGCGGGCTTTGCCCGTTTCCGCGGCCAGCCGATCGCCATCATCGGCCAGGAAAAGGGCAATGACACCAAGACGCGCCTGAAGCACAATTTCGGCAGCGCCCGTCCCGAGGGCTACCGCAAGGCGATCCGCATCCTGGAAATGGCCGATCGCTTCGGATTGCCGGTTGTTACCCTGGTCGACACGGCCGGCGCCTATCCCGGCGTCGGCGCCGAAGAGCGCGGCCAGGCGGAAGCAATTGCCCGCTCCACGGAAATGTGCCTGGGCGTCAAGGTGCCGATCATCTCGGTCGTCATCGGCGAAGGCGGGTCGGGCGGCGCAATCGCGATTGCCACCGGCAACCGCGTCTATATGCTCGAACATTCGATCTACAGCGTGATTTCACCCGAAGGTGCCGCCTCGATCCTCTGGCGCGATTCCACCCGTGCCAAGGAAGCAGCCACCAATATGAAAATCACGGCCGAGGATCTGAGGGGGCTCGGCATCATCGATGGCATTATCCCCGAACCGCTCGGCGGCGCGCATCGCGATCCGCAGACCGTGATTGCGGCGACGGGCGACATGATTTCCAACGCGCTCGGCGAACTTTCCAGCCGTTCGGGCGAACAATTGCGCAGCGACCGCCGCCAGAAATTCCTCAATATGGGTCGCAATCTCTAACTTCAGTTAGAGACTCGTGATCTCTCAAAACGGGAATGAGGCCAAATCTTGGCCACATTCTTGTTATCGAAACGCTTATGACAAAGAAAAGCTTGCGGCCATGCCGCGGGCGCGTCATAGGCTGGTAAGGAATTGTCAAGTATAAGCCGTCTATGATTCTGTTTCATGTTTCGATTGGGGGCGGCGAAACAGATCGTGCAGCCGCTCTTCGTGTCTATGGGCTAAGTCAGAATGCGCTTCCGTCACCTCGCCTATGTTTCCCTGATGGCGCTGGCTCTCGCCGGCTGTAACGACACGCTGGAATCCGCGTCGGTCGATCTGTCGACGGTGAAAAACAAGGTCGAGCAGCCGCTTCCGAGCCACATCCTTGCCGACATGACGAAAAAGGGCATGGACCGCAATTCGCCGATCATGATCCGCATCTTCAAGGAAGAAGGCGTGATGGAGATCCTCAAGGCGAACCAGAGCAATCGCTTCGAGGTCATCGCCGATTACAAGATCTGCGCCTGGTCTGGCCGTCTTGGCCCGAAGGTGAAGGAAGGCGACCGGCAAGCGCCGGAAGGCTTCTACATGCTGACGCCGGCCAACCTCAATCCGAATTCCAAATATTATCTCGCCATCAACACCGGTTTTCCGAACCGTTATGACGCGGCCAATGGACGCAGCGGCGCCAATCTGATGATCCATGGCGCCTGCTCGTCATCGGGCTGCTATTCGATGACCGACCAGCAGGTGCTGGAAATCTATGCCTTCGCGCGCGACGCGTTCAAAGGCGGCCAGAAGGCGATCCAACTCGAGGCCTTCCCCTTCCGCATGACCGCGGAAAACATGGTCAAGCATCGCCTCAGCCCCAATATCGAATTCTGGAAGATGCTGAAGGTCGGCTACGACAATTTCGAAGTGACGAAGCGTCCGCCGGAAGTTGAGGTCTGCGAGAAGAAATACGTCTTCAACCAGCAGGCCGCCGGCCCCTTCAACGCCGGCGGCAAATGCCCCGTCATGACCACCCCGCCGGCCCTGCAGACCGCGCTGCTGAGCCACGACAAGCAGTATGACGCCGACTACAGCGCCGCTCTGAAGAAATACGACGGCATGGCCTGGTACGACCCGACCGAAGCCGAACGCAAGGCTGTCGTCGCCAAGCAGCGCAAGGGCCACGATCTCGCCTATGCACCGACCGGCACCGCACTTGCGGCCGGCAAGATGATGAAAGTGGCCGATCTGGAGACGATGATGTCCAACCAGTCGGCGCAGCAGGTCGCCCGTGGCACCACCGTCGCCAATCCGACGACCGCAAGCATCCGCATGGCCGGCAACGGCCTTGCCACGCAGCCGGCGGCTCCGGCCGGCGGCCCCGTGGTCGCCACGGCCGTCCCGGCGAACGTGCCGATCCCGATGGCAAACCCCATGGTCAATCCGCTCGCCTATGCACCCCCGCCCGTCGAAACAGCCCAGACCGAGCCGGCCAAGAAGCCGCCCTTCTGGAAGTTCTGGGCCAAGAGTGAATAGCCTGACCGACGAGGTTTACGATCTGCGCGGGCTGAAATGCCCGTATCCGGCGATCAAAACGGAAAAACGCCTGCGCGGCATGCCGAGCGGCGCGGTTTTGACGGTGGAGACGACGGACCCGCTTGCCGTCATCGACATTCCCCATCTCTGCAACGAGCAGGGCCATACCTTGCTCACAAGCGAAAAAACCGAACGCGGCCATCGCTTCGTGATCCGCAAGGGATAGCGATTTTCACCTGGAGCGCATCTTTGCTCTACCTTCTCCCCAACGGGGAGAAGGTGCCCGAAGGGCGGATGAGGGGATCCGCGACGCGGGCCTTGAGCGGTAAGCGAAAGGCAATTCTCCTTACGGTGCAACGCCCCCTCAACCGCGCTGACGCGCTACCTTCTCCCCGTCGGGGAGAAGGTAAAGGCGCCTCAGAACCGCATCCCCGGCACGGCGAGCGGATTGTCCTGAAGTGCGGCGCGATCCGGCGTGTCGACACGCGGCTTGCTCAGGAACGCATCGAACAAGCCCTTCACGAAATCCTCGGGCAGATCCTTGGTGATGATCACCATGCGCGTGCGCCGGTCGTCGGGATTGGGCCAGGCGGGCAGGCGCACCGGCGGATGGAAAATATTCTGCACGCCATGCAGTACGACCGGACGTTCCGGCCTGTCGGACATGGCAACGATGGCTTTCATCCGCAGCAGCTTTTCGCCATGCGCGGAACGCAGGAGGTCGATGAACATTTCCAGCGCGATCGGGTCAATCGGTTGGCTCTCGACGATCGAGAAAGAGCGGATCGACTCGTCGTGACGGTTCACATCATGATCGTGCTGATGCCGATGGCCATGATGATGGTGGCCATGGCGATGATGGCCGTGCCCCTCGTGATGATGGTGGTGATCGTCCCCATGGTCGTGATGATGGTGATCATGGTCATCATCAGCCTCGAGCTCGTCTCGCAGCCAGCGGCCGACATCGGCGATCTTGGACGCCGGATCGTAAAGGCCGTTGACGAGAATGGCGGCATGGCCCGCCTCGTTGCTGTCGGCGTTCAAGATTTGCGCCCGCGGATTGAGCGCCCGCAACCGGCTCTCCAGCATGTCGACGGAAACGGCGCCTTCCAAACCGGTCTTGGAGACGATCAGCCGGTCGGCGACTGCCACCTGCTTGCGCGCCTCTTCGTGATTGTCGAGCGTCTGCAACCCATTGACCGCATCGACGATGGTGATCACGCCATCCAGGTCGAAATTGGCGGCGATGATCGGATTGCCCATGATCGACTGCATCACCGGCGCCGGATCGGCAAGGCCGGTCGTTTCGACGACGACGCGCTTCAGCGGCCGGATGCGGCCGGTCTGCATGGCGTCCATCAGATTAGCGAGCGTATCCACCAGCTCGCCGCGCACCGTGCAGCAGAGGCAGCCATCGGAGAGCTCGATGATGGAATCGCCGGAGCTTTCGACCAGCAGGTGGTCGATGCCGACATCGCCGAATTCATTGATGATGACAGCGGCGTCCCGCATCTCCGGATCCTTGAGGATGCGGTTCAGCAATGTCGATTTACCGGCCCCGAGAAAACCGGTCAGGATCGAAACCGGCACCCTCTCCTGCGGAACGCTCATGGTTCAGGTCCGATCAGTAAGTGGGGCGCGGCATGGGAATGGGTATGCCGGTGACATCGCCCGTGGCGGCAATCTTGTCGCCCTTCACGGCCTTGTCGCCCTTTGCCGTCACATCGTCCTTGTCGCCTTTGCTCGCGGTCGCGACGTCCTGACCGCCGATCAGGCCGGCATAGACGAAATTCGGCTCGTGATCCATTTCATGGATGTAGGGCGACTGTACCTTTGTGCGGCCGGTGGGATCACGGGTTTCGCTGCGGTGTTGTGCGCCCTTGGCGCTGCAGATGTCGGCAGTGACGTCGGCAACCTCGTCCTGGCCGGTTCCATAGGGCTGCAGGCTTGCCAAGGTGTCCCGCCCGGAGAACTGGTTCTCGAAACCCTTTTCCAGGAAATTGGCGGAATCGTCGGCGCGTGCGGCAAGGCTGTCCGTTCCGAGAACGACGGAGACCAGGGTGCGGCCGTTGCGAGTGGCCGAGGCGATCTGGTTGAAGCCGGAAGCGCAGATGAAACCGGTCTTCATGCCGTCTGCGCCGTCGAAGCGGCCGATGAGCATGTTGATGTTCTGCACCTGCTTGACGCCGTTGGTGAAGCCTTCCAGCGAGAAATAGCCGGCATATTGCGGGAACTCGCGGCGCAGCGCCACGCTGACAACGGCAAGATCGCGCGCCGTGGTGTACTGACCCTTGCCCGGCAAGCCGTTGGGATTGATGAAATGCGTGTCACGCATCCCGAGGCGGGCGGCTTCCGCATTCATGCGCGCGACAAAGCCCGGCTCGGAACCGCCAACCGTCTCGGCGATCGCCATGGCAAGGTCATTGGCGGATTTGATCAGCATCATCTTCAGGGCGTTGTCGAGCGTCAGCTTCTGCCCCGGCTTGAAATACATCTTCGCCGGCGGCTGCGAGGAGGAAAGCTTGGACATGACGACGGGCGTATCGAGCGTGACCTGGCCGGACTGGAGGGCGCGGAAGGTGACATAGACCGTCATCAGCTTGGTCAGCGAGGCCGGATACCACTTTCTGAAGGCGTCTTCATGATCGAGCACGCGGCCGGTGCTGACATCGACGAGAATATGCGGATTTGCCTCGGCCACATGCGCGGTCGACAGGAAAAGCATGGATACGGCTGCGGCCATGGGAACCAGCCGCAGGGCGGCATACAAACGATTCTGCTTCGTCAGCACGGTCTATCCTTCAGAAGTCCGGAATTTTCTCGAAAGCTCCCCCTATTTAACCTATATGGCTAAGAGAAGGCAAAGGCGATTGACGACTTTATTGCCAACGGATCACAGCCTTGTGATCACGCGCACGGCATCAAAAAGTGCGATGTGATATTGAGGGTTGTGCGCCGGATGAAATTGCTAAACCGAATCCGATATTGAGCAGCAGGAAAAATCAGCATGCCGATTTTGAACAGAGCCGCCGAACTCCAGGACGAAGTGACGGAATGGCGCCGCTATATCCATACGAGGCCTGAGCTGATGTATGCGGTGGAAAACACCGCCGCCTTCGTCGCCGAAAAGCTCAAGGCATTCGGCGTCGACGAGGTCGTCACCGGCATCGGCCGCACCGGCGTCGTCGGCCTGATCCGCGGCAAGGGCGAAGGCCGCACCGTCGGCCTGCGCGCCGACATGGATGCCCTGCCGCTCACCGAAATCACCGGCAAGCCCTGGGCTTCCGAGACACCCGGCAAGATGCATGCCTGCGGCCATGACGGCCACACCGCCATGCTGCTGGGCGCCGCGAAATATCTCGCCGAGACCCGCAATTTCAACGGCAACATCGCCGTGATCTTCCAGCCGGCCGAAGAAGGCGGCGCCGGCGGCGACGCCATGGTCAAGGACGGCATGATGGAGCGCTTCCGGATCGAGGAAGTCTACGGCATGCACAATCTGCCGGGGCTGCCGGTCGGCCAGTTCGCCATCCGCAAGGGCGCGATCATGGCGGCGACCGACGAATTCACGGTCACGATCAAGGGCCGCGGCGGCCACGCCGCCATGCCGCACAAGACGATCGACCCCATCGCCATCGGCGCGCAGATCATCACCAACCTGCAGCTCATCGCCTCGCGCAGCGCCGATCCGCTGAAATCGGTGGTCGTCTCCGTCACCAAGTTCAATGCCGGCAACGCCTATAACGTCATTCCGAACGACGCAAGCTTCGTCGGCACCGTGCGCACGCTCGACGCGGAGATCCGCGACCTTGCCGAGCAGCGCTTCCGGCAGATCGTCAGCGGCATTGCCGCCAGCCACGATGCCGAAGCGGAGATCCAGTTCCACCGCAACTATCCGGTCACCGTCAACCACGCCGACGAGACCGAGCACGCGATTGCCGCCGCACGCGACATCGCCGGTACTGCTAATGTCATCCCCAACATCGATCCCATGATGGGCGGCGAGGATTTCTCCTACATGCTGAACGCCCGCCCCGGCGCCTTCATCTTCGTCGGCAACGGCGACACCGCCGGCCTGCACAACCCGGCCTACGACTTCAACGACGAAGCCATCGCCCACGGCATCTCCTATTGGGTCCGCCTCGCCGAACAGCGCCTCAACGCCTGAGACGCCACCCTCTTTCCGTGCGCCTGACCACGGCGCACGGCCCCGCAAAAGCAGATTGTCTCCAGGACGTAAAAGGGCTTGGCTTCGGGCCCTTGCTTTTGTATGGATCAATGTCAGTGGTCCCGTAGCTCAGCAGGATAGAGCATCAGATTCCTAATCTGAGGGTCACGCGTTCGAATCGCGTCGGGATCACCATTGGTTTCAATGAATCTCATCCGTGACCTAGAGATTCCGGTTCTCTCCATGCCGTGGCGCGGCGCGACCTTTGGCGCAAATCGGCATTATCTTCGACACGGCAAAACTGAATCGCAAAAATCCCCCGCTGAAGATCGCTCGCTCCCACCTTTTCCACTCAAGTATGTTTTCGATCTCGGACTTTGCCATTTCCTCTGATCCCCAAGCCGAGAGGACCTCTCCCAATTCCACTGAGATTTCCGTTAGCGGAGGTTTGATTCATGTCGACGCAGTGTAACCCGTATTGAGCGTAAGTCAGATGGCAATAAAGGAATTAGAGTTGTGCCTTCTGATTTGATAAGACGATCAAACCATGCGGTTTTGGCTCTGGGAGACAGCTTCTATGGAATGGGTAGTGCCACTTGTCGGAGGTCTCGGCCTGGGATCGCTTCTGAAGACCGTGATTGACCACTTCAATTCCAGGCGTGCCGTGACGAAAGACCGCCTTTATCAAGAAAAGCGTGAGGCCTACATCGGCCTTCTCGGTGCGTTACACAAAGCGGCCATCCAACATTCGAACGAAAACTCCAAGGAATATGCCCTATGGCAGACCCGCTGCCAGCTATTCGGCTCGTCGGAAGTTTCGCGCTTCGCACAAGCTATCCTCGATACCAACGACGGACCGCGAGATGAAAGGGATGCGGCTTTTCACGGTCTAATCGAAACAATGCGGAAAGACCTACAGCGCTCGGCGTGACGTATGATTGTCATCGATCTGCAGGAGAACGCTCAGGGATTTCGCGGGCGCCGTCGTGGAGCGCCTGAAGCAGCAAAGGCGGGTTCACCGGCTTCTTGGGGCGACTATCAACGTGAGACTGGTAGCGTCCCGCGTCCGGCCCCCAATCGAAGTAGATCCCGTTTCCAGGCTGGCGCAGTTGTTCAGCTTCAGCTTGCGTGATTGTCAAATTGATTTCTGTTAGGCGCCGCACCCTCTTTTCGCCGACAATCTTAGCGAAGATTTCCAACGTATAATCGCCCGCTGCAAAATCGAAATTTCTCACGTCCGACGGGGTAAGAAAATGATGATTTGTGGCGACGCCTTCGGCGCCTACATATAGGCCAGAACCTCTTGCAAGCCGGTCTTCGCCATAGACCCAAATGCTGAAATTCTGTTGTGTCTCACCACGGCGAAGGCGAGCATAGGCGTTTTCGACGACATGACCACGGTGAGCACTTGAGAAGAGCAAGGTCCGTAGGAAGACTTTAGAAATCCCCTTTTCCTCACCCGTGCCGCCGTCAGGACCAAAGAAAATAACCGTTGGCTTAGTCATTTTGATCTCGCCCTTTCGAAGCAAGGTCAGCCAGAGCGTTGTCGCCGACATTGCTAGGGCCAGAACTGAAGCGCCGATGCTAAATATCTGCCCCAACTCCATTCGCATTATCCCCAATGATTCATCTATGCGGACCTTACCATGGAAGGACAATCTGAGCGTGAAGGAATTGGTTGCTGAGCAATCGAGAAGATCGAGGCCGCTGGCTAGCTTGGAGCGGCCTATGAGTGCATCACCGGATGCATCACCATTCCATTTTCCGTGTACGAATATTCTTGCTGCCTATTGAATTTCCGTGTACGAAAATTATATGGAGATCATCTGGACGAACTGAAGCGCGAAACAAACCTCGCCAAGCACGGCCTGGACTTTGCCGATCTCGATATTGAATTCTTCGCAGGTTCTGTCGTCGTCCCCGCGAATGATGGCCGCTCCATGGCCATCGGTGAACTGGACGGACAGATCGTTGCAGCCGTCGTATTCAAGCCGCTTGGCTCAGAAGCCATCTCGGTCATTTCGATGCGCCCTGCAAGCCGCAAGAAAAGGAAGCTCTTATGGTGACGAAGTTCTCTTCACGGCGCCCTCTGAATGAGAGAGAAGAAGCCGAAATTCAAAAGATGATCGCGTCCGATCCAGATGCTCCGGAAGCAACGGATGAGCAACTTGCTCAGGCGAAACCCTTCGCAGAAGCCTTTCCGGATCTGATGGGTAGCATTAAGCGCGCCAGGGGGCGGCCAAAAGTGGATGCACCGAAAGTCGCCGTCACCCTGCGAATAGATCCGGATGTCCTTGAGCGATTCCAGTCCAAGGGAAAGGATTGGCGAAGTGATATGACGCATGCGCTACGCAAGGCTGCTGGGCTCAAATAAGCCTAATCTCGAACCTGCGGCCTCGCTGCTGAAACGACCACAGCAGCCTTTGCCTCGATGCCCTGTAGGGTTACAAACATGACGCGCGTGATGGTGATCGGCAATGCAGGTGGCGGAAAGTCGACGATGTGCAGAGCATTAAGCACTGCGCACGCATTGCCTTATTTCGCAATCGACAAGATTCAGTGGAAGCCGAATTGGATCCAGACGCCCAAGTCGGAATTTGCAGCGTCGCATGAAACCTGGCTTTCGCAAGGGCGGTGGCTGATTGATGGCTACGGGTCGTGGGAATCCGTTGAACGTCGGATGGATGTGGCTGATACGATTGTTTTCGTGGATCACCCGATATGGATTCATTACTGGTGGGCCACCAAGCGCCAGGTGAAGTCTCTATTCCTTGGCCGCCCGGATGGACCTGACGGATGCCCGATGTTTCCGGTTACTATTCGTCTCTTCAAAATGATGTGGTGGCTGCATCGGGAAATGCGTCCAAAACTGCTTGCCGCAATCGAAGCTCACCGCGGGCACGCACGGATCATCCACATTCGATCACCGAAAGAGCTTGCTGAGTTCGCCGCCAACCCAGGATAGGCAGCAGCACGTCCCCCAACCCTGTTGTCGGAAGGTGGCGCCCTGACCCTCACCCCACCAAAATCCTGTTCCTTACCAGCCTCACCCCCGGCACGGCCTCGGCCACCACAGTCGCCCGCTCGATTTCCTGCGGTGTTGCCGCCGTTCCGTCCAAACGGATTTCCTGGCCGACGGCGGTTACTGTGACGTCGGAGGCGTCGAGGCCGCCGGCGACGGCGAGCGCATCGGCGACGGTGGATTCCAGTGCCGAGCGTTTAGCGTTTTCGCTTTCTATTTCAGGCCTTACGCCGTGAAACGTAGCCGCTTTAAAAACCATTGTTGCCCTTCTCCTGCGCCTCTGCCGGATGGGGAACGCGGTATCAGCGTATTGGTTCATTAGCGGCCCGAAAATTGCCGCAAAACCTGGAAACTCCAGCAGGAAGGGACCAGAGGGAGGGCGCCGATAGAGCTGCGGACTTGCCGCCTCCCGCGATCCCCTGTAGAGCCATGGGCGATTACAGCAATATTCGGACACTTGGAATGACAACCGGGAGCAAGGCGCCGCGCCGCCTGACGATATTGGGTTCGACCGGCTCGATCGGGCAAAACACGCTCGACGTCATCGCCCAATTGGGCGGGCGCGAGGCGTTCGAGATCGCCGCGATCACCGGGCACGACAATATCGATCTCTTGGCGAGCCAGGCGAAAGCCTGTGGCGCCGCTCTCGCCGTCACGGCCAATGAAGACCGGTATCAGGCGCTGAAGGACGCGCTTGCCGGCACCGGCATCGCCGCGGCGGCCGGCCGGAATGCTCTCATTGAGGCCGCCTCCATTCCCTCCGACTGGGTGATGGCGGCGATTGTCGGCACGGCGGGCCTTGCGCCGACGCTTGCGGCTGCGCACCGGGGCGCCGATATCGCGCTTGCCAATAAGGAATGTCTGGTTTCAGCCGGCGAACTCTTCGTCCGTGCCGTCAGCGAAGGCGGCGGACGGCTGATCCCGGTGGATAGCGAGCACAGCGCGATTTTCCAGGCGCTGGAGGACGACCAGCAGCATGCGGTCGAGCGCATCATCCTGACCGCCTCGGGCGGCCCCTTCCGCACATGGTCGCGCGAAGAGATGGCCAATGTCACGGCAGCGACCGCGCGCGCGCATCCGAACTGGTCCATGGGCCTGAAGATCTCCATCGGCAGCGCTTCGATGTTCAACAAGGCGCTGGAGATGATCGAGGCCAAACATCTGTTCAATGTCGGCCCGGATCAGATCGAGGTTATCGTCCACCCACAATCCATCGTCCATTCGATGGTCGGCTATACCGATGGCTCGGTGCTGGCGCAGCTCGGCTGTCCGGACATGCGCACGGCGATCGGCTATGCGCTGACCTATCCGTCCCGGCCGAAGCTCGATGTCGACCGGCTGGATTTTGCAAAACTGGCCCGGCTGGATTTCGAAGCGCCGGACGAGGTTCGTTTCCCCGCACTGCGCCTTGCCCGCACCGCGCTGGAACGCGGTGGGCTGCAGGGCGCCGTCATGAATGCCGCCGAAGAGATTGCCTTCCAAGCCTTCGTGGACGAACGCATCGGCTTCCTCGAAATGGCCGATATTGCCGAAGCGGTCATGGACCAAATGATCGGGATTGGCAGCGCCGAAACGATGGATGCAGTCTTTGCCGCCGATGATGAGGCACGCGGCCGCGCCAGCGCGCTTGTTGCCCAGCGCGACAAGGCAGCCTAACATCCTCGCCAACAACGCTTTTGCGGAGAGATCACTCCATGGCACTTCACCTCGAAACTCCGCTCCTCGAATCCCGACCGCTCAGCCAGGTTTCCGGATGCTCCATCTGGCTGAAAATGGATGCGCTCCAGCCGCCCGGCTCCTTCAAGATCCGCGGCATAGGGGCCGCCTGCGAACATCATGCCAGAAACGGAAAGCGGCGCTTCGTATCCTCCTCCGGCGGCAATGCCGGCATTGCGGTGGCCTATGCCGGTCGTCGCCTTTCGATCCCCGTATCGGTCTTCGTTCCGGAAACAACGACCGAACGGGCAAAATCGTTGATCCGCCAGGAGGGCGCCGAGGTTTTCGTGAACGGGGCATCCTGGCAGGAGGCAAACGAACACGCGCTGCAGGCGGTCGACGCGGGAACGGCGTTCATCCACCCCTTCGATGATCCGCTCGTCTGGACAGGCCATGCAACGTTGATCGACGAGGTCGTCAGAGCCGGCGTGCCGTTCGACGCCGTCGTTCTTTCGGTCGGCGGTGGCGGGCTGCTGGCCGGCATTTCGGAAGGACTTGATCGTAACGGTCTTCAGCATGTTCCGATCATCGCCGCCGAAACGGAAGGTGCCGCCTCGCTCGCAGCCGCAGTGAAAGCCGGAAAACCGGTGGAATTGCCGGCCATCACCAGCATCGCGACATCGCTTGGCGCTCGCAAGGTCGCCGAACGCGCCTTTGAGATTACTCGGAACAGGCCGGTCGATTGTGTTGTTGTCAATGACCTAGTCGCCGTCGACGCATGCATGCGCTTCCTCGACGATCATCGCGTCCTCGTGGAGCCGGCTTGCGGCGCCGCATTGGCCGTCGCCTACGCCCATGCCGATCAGTTGGCACGCTTCGAGCGCGTGCTGATGATCGCCTGCGGCGGAGCAACCGCAACCCTCACGCAGTTGCAAGCCTGGCAAACCTCCTGATCGATGTAGCCTCTTGGGCGACGATGCTTTTCGATAGGGCCGTCATCGGCCCACGAAAGCGCCAACATGTAGGCATAAACTTACCTATTGGTTCTGGTTATTGCCATTCCTGATAATGATGCTAGAGAGGAATTCCGGCCTTACTTTCAAAGGAATCAAGATGCCGGATCTCTCAACGCTCATTGTATTCGCCGCTGCGGCGCTGGTGCTAACCGCCACGCCCGGCCCAGACATGCTTCTTATTGCTTCGCGGAGCGTCAGCCAGGGCCGATCCGCCGGCTTCCTGACCTATGCGGGTATTGCGCTCGGCACCTATTGCCACGCCCTGGCCGCAGCACTTGGCCTATCACGGCTTTTCCTGAACGTGCCAATTGCCTATGAGATCGTGCGCTGGGCGGGCTGCGCCTATCTGCTCTATCTGGCCTTCAAGACCCTACGTTCGCAGGGCCCTGCCTTCGCGCCCTCGGCCGGACTCAAACGGCTTTCGGGCCGGCGCATCTTCATCGAGGGTCTCGCGACCAATATTCTAAACCCGAAGATGGCCTTGTTCGTGCTTGCCCTGTTCCCGCAATTCGTTGATCCGAACGGCTCGATGGTCATCCAGATGGCTCTACTGGCTACCATCCTGAATGGGATCGGCTTCCTAGTAAACGGTTCCGTCATAGCGCTCAGCAGCCACATCCGAGGTCGACTCTCGGCGATCAAGCATATTCCGAAGCTGCCGCAATATCTGCTGGCGACAGTCTTTGCCGGCCTTGCATGCCGCCTGGCCCTGGGAAGCCGCAGCTGACCTCTGCAGTATAAAAGATCATCGCGGAAATGGGCCGCACGCCGACATTTCCGCAATGAGAACCGCTTCAATTGTGCCGAAAGCCGCGCCCGTCAATCCCGGCGCGGCATGGTGAGAAAGTCACCTCTTACGCGACAGCCCTTGCCAGCGCACAGCGCGACCAGAGTGCATGCAGCGCGCCGACGAGATGGTCGATATCGGCGTCGGAATGCAGCGGCGTCGGCGTGATGCGCAGCCGTTCGGTCTTCTTCGGCACGGTCGGATAATTGATCGGCTGGACGTAGACGCCCATATCAAGCAGCAGATCCGAGATCCACTTGCACTTGGCGGCATCGCCGACCAAAACCGGCACGACATGGCTCGGATTCGGCATGTGCGGAATACCTGAGGCATCGAGCTGCGCGCGCAGCCGGCGAACCCGATCCTGATGGCGGGCGCGTTCGAACTGGCTGACCTTCAGGTGTCGGATCGAGGCGACTGCGCCTGCCGCCAATGCCGGCGGCAATGATGTCGTAAAGATGAAGCCGGACGCGAAGGACCGGATGAAATCGCAAAGTGCGGTCGAGGCGGCGATATAGCCGCCCATGACGCCGAAGGCCTTGCCGAGCGTGCCCTCGATCACCGTCAGCCGGTCCATCAGGCCTTCGCGTTCGGCAATGCCGCCGCCGCGTGGGCCGTACATGCCGACAGCATGCACTTCGTCGAGATAGGTCATGGCGCCGTATTTGTCGGCGAGATCGCAGATCTCCTTGATCGGAGCGATATCGCCATCCATCGAATAGACGCTCTCGAAAGCGATCAGCTTCGGCGCCTTCGGATCGGCGGCCTTCAGCTTGGCTTCGAGATCATGCAGGTCGTTATGCTTCCAGATGACCTTGTCGCACTTGGCGTAGCGGATACCTTCGATCATCGAAGCGTGGTTCAGCGCGTCGGAGAAGATGATCAGGCCAGGAATCTTCGCGCCGAGCGTGCCGAGCGTCGCCCAGTTGGAAATATAGCCGGAGGTGAAGATCAGCGCCGCTTCCTTGCCGTGCAGATCGGCGAGTTCCTGCTCCAGGAGAACATGGTAGTGGTTGGTGCCAGAAATATTCCGGGTGCCTCCCGCACCCGCGCCACAGTGATCGATGGCCTCTTTCATGGCTTCGATCACCTTGGGATGCTGGCCCATGCCGAGATAGTCGTTCGAGCACCAGACGGTTACGTCCTTGGAGCCTTCGGGCGTATGCCAGGTCGCGCGCGGAAAGCTGCCGCGCTGACGCTCCAGATCGGCGAACACGCGATAGCGGCCTTCCTTGTGTAGACCGTCCAGTTCACCTTTGAAAAATGCTTCGAAATCCATCATCTGCTCCAGAACCATGCGACCGTTTTCATGATTGCCGGTCTGCACGTCAACCCCTCCGCATCGCTTTCGCACTCGCTGCGGCAAATGGCCCTTAATTTTGAACAATTCCAGACAACAATTGTCAATCACCGAGAATTGACAATCGAACCTTTCTGGAACCTCGAAGCCGGAAAGGCAGCTAAGCCGCCCTTCCGGCAGTTTTCACGAGGCTTTATGCCGCCGCCGCGGCGCGCTTGGCCATGACCTTGATCAAATTGGCGCGATATTCTGCCGTGGCATGCAGATCGGAGAGCAGCGCCGACGAATCGATCGCCACGTTGGCGAGCGCATCCGGCGACCAGTTCGCCGCAAGCGCCTGCTCCATCCCGTCATGACGGAAGACCCCATCGGCACCCGCGCCGGTGACTGCGACCCGCACACCTCCCGTTCCCTTGGTGACGAACACGCCGGTCATGGCGTAGCGCGAGGCCGGATTGGGAAACTTGGCGTAGCCGGCCTTTTCCGGTGCCTCGAAGGTTATGGCGGTGATCAGCTCGCCCTCTTCCAGCGCCGTCTCGAACAGGCCGGTGAAGAAATCGTCGGCAGCGATCTGACGCCTGTCAGTAACGATGGTGGCGCCCAAGCCCAGCATGGCCGAAGGATAATCCGCCGCCGGGTCGTTGTTGGCGACCGAGCCGCCGATCGTGCCCATATGGCGGACATGCGGATCGCCAATCATGCCGGCAAGATCGCAGAGCGCCGGACAGACGGCGCGGATCGCCGCCGAGGAGGCGACCTCCGCATGCGTCGTCGCAGCCCCGATCGTTACCCTGCGGCCGTCGACGCGGATGCCCTTCAGCGCCGGAATATGCCTGAGATCGACGAGATCGCTCGGCGAGGCCAGACGCTGCTTCATGGTGGCAATCAGTGTCATGCCGCCGGAGACATATTTTCCCTCCGACGTATCGGACAGAAGCTTGACGGCTTCGTCGACCGAGGAGGCGCGGTGATAGTTGGTTGCGTACATGGTTTTCTCCTCCCCTTGTCTCAGGCCACGGCCTGCGCCGCTTCCCACACCTTGAGCGGCGTGGCGGGCATTGTCAGGGCATTATTGCCGATCGCATCGGTAATGGCGTTGATCAGCGCCGGCGGAGAGCCGATGGCGCCCGCCTCGCCGCAGCCTTTGATCCCCAGCGGATTGTTCGGGCAAGGAGTGTTTTGGTGCGACAGGTTGAAGGACGGCAAGTCGTCGGCGCGCGGCATGGCGTAGTCCATGAAGCTCGCCGTCAGCAACTGGCCGCTGGCATCGTAATGCACGCCTTCCAGCATCGCCTGCCCGACCCCCTGGGCGATGCCGCCATGCACCTGTCCCTCGACGATCATCGGATTGATGATATTGCCGAAGTCGTCAGCGGCGACGAACTGGATAATGTCGGTCTTGCCGGTTTCCGGATCGACCTCGACTTCGCAGATGTAGCAGCCGGCCGGGAAGGTGAAGTTGGCCGGATCGTAGAAGGCGGTTTCCTTCAAGCCCGGCTCCATGCCGGCGGGCAGGTTATGCGCCGTATAGGCGGCCAGCGCCACCTGGAACCAGGGCAGCGACTTGTCGGTACCGGCGACTTTGACTTCGCCGTTTTCGATGACGATATCGCTCTCGTCGGCTTCCATCAGATGCGCGGCGATCTTCTTCGCCTTGGCCTCCACCTTGTCGAGCGCCTTCACCACGGCGGACATGCCGACCGCGCCGGAACGTGAGCCATAGGTGCCCATGCCCATCTGCACCTTGTCGGTGTCACCATGAACAATCGACACGCTATCGATCGGCACGCCGAAACGGTCTGCGACGAGCTGAGCGAAGGTCGTCTCATGACCCTGGCCATGGCTATGCGAACCGGTGAGCACCTCGACGGTGCCGACCGCATTGACCCGAACCTCGGCCGATTCCCACAGGCCGACGCCGGCGCCGAGCGACCCCACCGCCTGTGATGGCGCGATACCGCAGGCCTCGATATAGCAGCTCATGCCGATACCGCGCTTCAGTCCGCGCGCCTCCGCGGCCGCCCTGCGGGCCGGGAAACCGTCCCAATCGGCCTGCTGCATGGCGGCGTTGAGAGAGGCCTCATAGTCACCAGCGTCATAATTCATGATCACCGGCGTCTGATGGGGGAAGGAGCGGATGAAGTTGGTTCGCCTGAGTTCCGCCGGTGAAACGCCGAGCTCGCGCGCCGCCGTTTCCATGGTACGTTCCAGCAGATAGGTTGCCTCCGGACGCCCGGCACCGCGATAAGCATCGACCGGCACCGTATTGGTATAGACAGTGCGGACATTGGCGTGGATCGCCGGGATTTCATATTGGCCCGAAAGCAGCGTCGCGTAGAGATAGGTCGGCACCGCCGAAGAGAAGAGCGACATATAAGCGCCGAGATTGGCGATCGTGTCGACCTTCAGTCCGACAACGCGGTTTTGCGCGTCGAAAGCCATCTTCACCTTCGAGACATGGTCGCGGCCATGAGCATCGGTTAGGAATGCCTCGGTACGGTCTGCCGTCCATTTGACCGGCACGCCGGTCTTCTTCGACGCCCAGAGACAGACGATCTCCTCGGGGTAAATGTAGATCTTGGAGCCGAAACCGCCGCCGACATCAGGCGCAATGACGCGCAGCTTGTTTTCCGGGGCGACATTGTAGAAAGCGCTCATGACCAGCCGGGCCACATGCGGGTTCTGGCTGGTGGTGTAGCACGTATAATGATCGTCGCCGGCATCATAGATGCCGAGGGTCGCGCGCGGCTCCATGGCATTCGGCGAGAGCCGGTTGTTGTGGATTTCAAGTTCCGTGACATGGGCCGCCTCGGCGATTGCCTTGTCGGTCGCCGCGGCATCGCCGAGCTCCCAGTCGAAGATCAAATTATCGACCGCTTCCGGATGGAGCTGCGGCGCGCCGGGCTTCAGCGCCTCGACCGCCTCGATCACGGCAGGAAGCTCTTCATAATCCACGACGACGGCTTCGGCGGCATCGCGAGCCTCGCCAAGCGAATCGGCAACGACGATCGCCACGGCATCGCCAACATAGCGCACCGTCTCGACAGCCAGCGGCCGCCAGGCGCCCATCTTCATCGGCGAGCCGTCCTTGGAATGAATCATCCAGCCGCAGATGAGGTTGCCGATGCCATCGGCCAGCAATTGCTTACCATCCAGCACGCCAATCACGCCCGGCATGGCCAATGCGGCCGAGGCATCGATGCCGGTGATCTTCGCATGCGCATGCGGGCTGCGGACGAAATAGGCATATTTCATGCCCGGCGCCACCATATCGTCGGTATAGCGCCCCTTACCCGTCAGAAATCGTTTGTCTTCCTTGCGCGCGACGCGCGCGCCAATGCCTTCAACGCCCATGACATCCTCCCATTGGGGTTCCGGGGTCGGCAATCCGCCAAGATAACGGTCGTTGGCGTTCGCCAGACAATCTCGGTGAAATTTTATTCGGCCGCCTGTTTGGCGGCATGCATCTCAGCATTGGCGGCAAGGACCGCCTTGACGATATTGTGGTAGCCGGTGCAGCGACAGATATTGCCGTCAAGTTCGGCCCGCACAGTCTTTTCGTCCAGCGCGCCGCCATGGCGATTGATCATGTCGACGGCTGTCATCACCATGCCGGGGGTGCAGAAGCCACATTGCAGGCCGTGATGCTCCTTGAAGGCGGCTTGAACGGGATGCAGTTCGCCATTGGCAGCCAGACCCTCGATGGTTGTAATATCGGAGCCGGATGCCTGCACGGCCAGGATCGAGCAGCTCTTGATCGATTTGCCATCCATGTGAATGACGCAGGCGCCGCATTGTGTGGTGTCGCAGCCGACATGCGTTCCTGTCAGGCCAAGCTTTTCTCTGATGAAATGGACGAGCAGCATGCGATCCTCGCACTCGCCGCCGACCGTCCGGCCGTTCACCGTCAAAGTCACTTTTGACATATTTTCCTCCTCGCCTCTCCTCCAGAGGCAACAGTCATCATTTGACTTTTTTGTAGTGCAATCAACCTCTACTTTAGAAAGACGGTGGATTTTTCTCTCCGTCTAGTTCCTTTTCTTTGCCAAATGTTGATCTATCGAGTTTAGCACCAAAAAAACCGCAACTGCCCAATGGACAAACATATTTTGCACGATATTTCTTCGTAGCTGCAGGGACTGCAAGGACAGCCCATCGTGGTGGAGCTGAAAAAATTGGGACGGCGTTGGCCGGGGGTACCGGCTTAACTAACGTTGGAGAGAATATATGAAGAAAGCTCTTATGCTCGCATTGGTCGGCTTGTCTATCGCAAGCTGCACCCCGACTGAACAAGGCGCCGGCATCGGCGCGGCATCTGGCGCCATCATCGGCGGCGCCGTTACCGGCAATGTCCGTGGTGCAGCCGTCGGCGCCGCGATTGGCGGTGTTTCGGGTGCAGTGATCGGCAGCGTCGCCGAACAGCCGGGCCAGTGCTACTACCGTGACCGCTATGGCCGCCGTTACATCGACGATTGCCCGCGTGGCGGCTATCGTCGCAGCTACTATGATGGCGGCGGTTACTGATCCAATACGGATTTGAGATACCGAAGTCCCGGGCCTGAGGTCCGGGACTTTTTGATTCCGGCTCCTCGTCTTTTCATCTGTAAGAGGTGCAAAACTGGTGTCGCCCCAAGGGAAATGACGCCAATTTCAACGCTGGATCGAAGCAATGACCATGGGAGCGACGACCGCCATTTGCTCCCTAAAGAGCGCTGAAATAGCCCTAAGTCCCGGACGAAAATCCGGGATTTTTCATTTCCGCCGCGGTCTTTTGCAGGTTTTTGAGTCTAAAAAGGTACACGCGGGACGGTTTTGCCTCTATGGTGGCCCGCGCGTTAACCCGGGGGAAACGCCAAACTGAGAAAGTTCTTATATAACCGTAAAGCGGCGTATGCATAAAAGAACTGGTCCGAGGAAGAGTATTGCGTATCGGCGAGCAGGCACCGTAATGGCGGTTGCGGCAACGATTGCGCTCGGCCCACTCCATGCCGGAAACGCGTTTGCTTTCAAACTGTTCGGCATGACGCTCTGGGGCGAAGACGATACGACAGACCAGGTTTCCGATCCCGTTCATTACACCGTCGATTTCAAGACGGACAATCTCGACAAGGATCTCAAGGAGGCCTTGACCGACAGCTCCATGCTGGTTTCGGACAAGAAAAAGCCCGTCTCCGGCGACCTCGGCGTCGTCATCAAGGCGCGCGATGATCGCGACCGGCTGATCGCCACCCTCTATGAAAAAGCGCGCTATGGCGGCGTGGTCACCATCACAGTCAACGGCACCGATATCGATGCGCTGTCGCCGAATCCCACCTTTGGCCGTTCGAAGCCCGTCGCAGTCACCATCAGCGTCGATCCAGGCCCGGTCTTCACGCTAGGCAAGATCAAGCTGCTCGGCGATGCCCGCAATCTCGACCCTGCCGGCTATGGGCTTGTTCCGGGCGGTGACGCCGGCTCGCTGACGATCCTGAAAGCCGGCGACAAGATCGTCGCAGACTTCAAGAACCAAGGCCATCCGCTCGCCAAGCTGATCAAGCGCGATGTCGTCGCCGATCACGAGACCAACAGGGTCGACGTGGCGCTCAGCGTCGAAAGCGGGCCCATGGCGCCCATCGGCAATGTCGGCGTCAGCGGCCAGAAATCGGTCGACCCGGATTTCATCAAGCGCTATGCCCGCATCAACGAGGGCAAGCCCTATTCGCCGGATGAGCTGAAGAAAGCTTCCGACCGCCTGCGTAAGCTCGGAGTCTTTTCGAGCGTCACCATCCGCGAGGCCGACAAGCTTGCCCCGGACGGCAGCATTCCCATGACCATCGAAGTGGCTGAAGGCAAGCAGCGCTATTTCGGCGTCGGCGCGCAATATTCCACCATCGATGGTTTCGGCGTGCAGGGCTATTGGGGTCATCGCAACCTGACCGGCCGGGCGGATTCGCTGCGCATCGAAGGATCGGTCTCCCGTATCGGCGAAACCACTGATGTCGGACAGCTCGACTATAGCGCCGGCATTACCTATGTCCGGCCAGCGACCTTCTATCCCTCGGCAACCTTTACCGCCGGCCTGAAGATGCAAAGCCTGCATCCGGATGCCTATGATGCCGATACCATCACCGCGAGCGGGAGCCTTGCCTACGAGCTCTCCGATCAGGATACCGTCTCCGGCGGCGGCGAAATTAGCTATGAGCAGGACAGCACCGACGCCTATGGCGATCAAAACTATCTGACGCTGGCGATCCCGCTCGAATATGTCAGGGACACGCGCGACAACAAGCTGGACCCGACTGCGGGCTACCGCGCCTCTGTCAGCGCCAAGCCGAGCTATGAAGCAATAGGCGGCGGAGTGTTTAGCTCCTTCGAAGGCTCGATTTCCGGCTATCAGGGCGTCGGCGCCAACGATAATGTCGTCTTCGCCGGCAAGCTTTCTCTCGGCTCGCTGATCGGCTCCAACAGTATAGAGGACATTCCGGCGACTCGGCGCTTCTATGCCGGCGGCGGCGGCTCGGTACGCGGCTACGCCTACCAGGAAATCACGCCTTATAATTCCAATGGCGATGCGCTCGGCGGCCGCTCCTATGCCACCGCCTCTCTTGAAGCCCGCATCAAGATCACCGATACGATCGGCATCGTGCCTTTCGTCGATATGGGCAGCGTCACCGACAGCACTTTTCCTGACTTTTCCGATGTTCGCATTGGCGCGGGCGTCGGTGTGCGCTACGCTACACCCTTCGGTCCCATCAGGCTCGACGTCGCCGTCCCGCTCAGGAAATATGAGAATGGTACGGCATACGGCATCTATGCCGGCATCGGTCAAGCCTTCTGACACGCCGTACGATCGCAGACGGTTCAGCACGCGGTTACAAAAATTGAGGTTACTGTCGCTCTCATGAGCATGTTGATTCGAATTGTCGGGAGATTGGTGCGCCTCATCGCCTATGCGTTCGTGGCAATTCTCGTGCTTGCGATCGCCGCCGTGCTCATTGTCGGCTTTGTACCCGCCGCGACCGACTATGCCGTCAATCAGGTGGCGAAGCTCGTCTCGACACCGGACCAGACCATCACGATCGCCGCGCCGTCGGGTCTCCTGACCGGCAACCTCCGCGTCGGCTCGATTGCGGTTGCCGACACCAAGGGCACGTTCGCGAAGGTGCAGAATCTCGCCATCGACTGGTCGCCGGTCTCGCTGCTGACGGGCACTTTCCATGCCGACCGCGTTGCCGCCGACGCCGTCGATTTTCAACGCCTGCCGGTGTCAACCGCAAAACCGGCGACAGAACAGCAGGCAGCGGCGAACGAAGGCAAAGGCTTCTCGCTGCCCATCGCCGTCGATATCGGCGCCATCGCATTGCCGAATCTTCGCATCGGGCAGGCCGTTGCCGGCCAGGATTTCGCGCTTGCCGCCAACGGCAGCGTCAAGGCGAACAGCAGCAGCGTCGACCTCATCCTCGATGCCAATCGCCAGGACGTTCCGGACGCCAAGCTCTCCGCCGATATCGCTTTTGCACCGGCTGAAAACCGCCTGAACCTGAAGGCCGAAATCGCCGAACCGCGTGACGGAATGCTGGCCGGGATGCTGCATCTGCCGGGCGGCCCGGCGATCAATATCAATCTTTCCGGCGAAGGCCCGTTATCGAACTGGACCGGCAAGCTGCAGGCAGCACTCGACGGCAAGCCGACGGTATCGATCAATGGCCATCATGCCCTTTCCGCCGAAGGGCTGCACCGTATCGACGTAAAGGGCGGCGGCGACGTCGATTCATTGCTGCCGCCGACCTTCCGGCCCCTCTTTGCCGGCCAGACGACGATCGACCTTGCGGCGACCTTCGACGGCAAGGGCAAGATCGATATCCAGACCGGCAATCTCGCCACCGGCAGCGTCGTCATCGCCGCTTCCGGCACGCTCGATCCCTCAGGCAATAACAGCCTCAACGCCAACCTGCTCGGCACATCGGGGCCTGTGGATTTCCGCTGGCCGATGGAAGACGGCGAAGTGCGGGCGATGATTTCGCGTGTCGATGTCGCGCTGACGGGCGCTGCGCCGTCCGTGAAGATCGATGCCAAGGCCTCGCTCGAAAGGGTCAGCACGCCGCAGGGCCAGATCGGTCAGGTGAATCTTAGCGCCAAGAGCGACGCCTTCAACCTGACCAACGGCTCCGGCCCGCTGCAGCTTCGCCTCGTGATCGGCCAGACGGCCTTCATCAGCCCCGACCTCAACCGCCTTATCCGCGCGCCGGTCGCGCTGACGGCGCCCTTGCAACTCTCGCCCGACATGATCGGCTTCAACAACACGACGCTGGAAAGCGCCAGCATCGGCGGCACAATCAACGGCAAATATACGCTGTCATCGAAGTCGCTCACCGGCAACTTCAAGATCTTTGCGCTGCCCGCCGTACTGCCGGACGGTGTGTCCGACAAGTTCGAGGGGACGATCTCGCTGGAGGGCCAGGTCGCCGGCACCGTGCCGACGAAAATGAACCTCTCCAATCTGGCCCTGAAATCGAATGTTGCCGAAATCAGCGGCAGTGCCGCGCTCGATGGCCAGGCGCTGACATCGGATATCACCGGCAAACTGCTCGATCTCTCCAAGCTCGTCCCCAATGCCGAAGGACAGGCGGATATTGGCCTCAAAGCCAAGGGGCCGCTGACCGCGCTCGGCATCGATGCGACGCTGAAAGCGGTCAACGTCAAGCTGGCCGGTCGCCTGCTGGACACGCTCGATGTGGCGCTGACCGGAACCGCCGATCCGAATGCGCCGCAAGCGAGCATACAGGCAAGCGGCGCAATCGAGGGCAAACCGATCAGCATTACCGCCGATGCGACCTCGCAGAACGGCCGCACCAGCATTCCGAAGCTCGCCGTCGAAGTCGGCGCCAACAAGCTGCAGGGCAAGCTGGATCTTTCGCCAAGTTTCGAACCGTCAGGCGCGTTGAACTTCGATCTGCCTGACCTCAGCCTGCTTGCAGCCCTCGCGGGGCAGAAGGCCGACGGCGATCTCAAGGGTTCGATCGATCTCTCCAACGCCAATGGCAAGATCGGCCTGAAGGTCAACGCCAACGGCAGCGGCATTCGCCGCGACGATCTCTCGATCGACAAGCCGGCCATCGCGCTGACCGTCGACGACCTCAAGGCTTTTTCCGCCAATGGCAGCATCCGCGCCGACGCCATCGCCTCCGGCGCCAACCGTATTGCCAATCTCGGGCTGACCTTCACGCAGCAGGGCAACCGCACGGTTTTCGATCTCAAATCGAACTACGACAACGCGCCGCTGACAGCCAATGGCAATGTCGAAACCGGCGGTGGCCAGACGGTCGTCAGCCTCGATAATTTCGCCGGCGCGCCGCGCACCATTCCGGTCAAGCTGGCATCGCCGACCAAGATCGTCGTCAAAGACGGCACGGCATCGCTGAGCGGCCTCACCATCCAGACCGGCGGCGGTTCGGTGACGGTCAACGGCACGGCTGGACAAGCGCTGAATATCACTGCTGAGATCGCCAACCTGCCCGCCAGCCTCGCCAATGTCTTCGCCCCGACGCTTGCCGCCGAAGGTGCGATCTCCGGCAAGGTGACGGTGACCGGCAAGCCGGCCGCACCCGTCGTCGCCTTTCAGACCAATTGGTCCGGTGCGGCGACCAGCCAGACGAAATCGGCCGGCCTCGGCCCGCTCGGCATCAAGGCGAACGGCCAGTTCGCCAACAATACCGTCACCATCGACACGAACCTTACCGGCCAGAATGGCCTGGCGCTCAACGGCGGCGGCACCGTCGCCATTGCCGGCAGCAAGGCCCTGGGGATGAGATTCTCCGGCACCCTGCCCTTCGACGCGGTGGCCGGGCAGCTTGCCGCGCAGGGCCTCAGCATGACTGGCACGGCGAAGATCGACATCCGGATCGCCGGCACGACCGCCGCACCTGCCATCACAGGCACGATCACCACCGACGGCTCCAAACTCGTCGATGTCCGTCGCAATCTCACCCTCAACGGCCTCGCCGTCACCGTCACGCTCGACGGCAGGCAGGCGGTGATCTCGCGGCTCAACGGCAATCTCGCCAGCGGCGGCAGCGTATCGGCAAGCGGCACAGTCGGTATTGCGCCCGACGGCGGCTTTCCCGCCGACATTCAGTTGAAATTCAACGATGCCACCTATGTCGACGGCACGCTGGTGACCGCAACCATCAACGGCACCCTCAACATCAAGGGGCCTTTGCTGACCGCACCAGCGCTCACCGGAAGTCTGCGGCTCAACAAGGCATCGATCACCGTGCCGGAAAAGCTGCCGGCCTCGCTCTCCGAGATCAATATCAAACACAGGAACGCACCGGCCGCCGTCAGCGCCCAGTTCAAGGACCAAAAGCCGCAAGGCCCGCGCGATAAATCCACCACCCTCGGTATCGACCTGCAGCTTGACGCGCCCGCGCAGATTTTCGTCCGCGGCCGCGGCATCGACGCGGAACTCGGCGGCAATATCACAGTTCGCGGCACGGCCGCCAATCCGATCGTCTCCGGCGGCTTCACCATGCGGCGCGGACGCCTGACTATCCTCAGCCGCCGTCTGGATTTCACCAACAGCAGCAAGATCACCTTCGGTGGCGACCTGACGCCTGCCCTCGACATGGAAGCCACATCGACCGTGAATTCCACAACCATCACCGTCGACGTCACGGGTTTGGCCACCGACCCGAAGATCAGCTTTTCCTCGTCGCCTGCCCTGCCGCAGGACGAGGTGCTGGCGCAACTGATCTTCGGCCAGTCGATGTCCAAGCTTTCAGCCCTGCAGATCGCCCAGCTCGCCGATGCCGCGAGCCAGCTCGCCGGCGGCCGTTCCACCTCCTTGTTCGAGGGGCTGCGCAGCCATCTCGGCGTCGACGATCTCGACATCACGACGGACTCAAAGGGCCAGGCCCAGGTTGGCGCCGGCAAATATCTGAACAAGCGCACCTATATCGAGCTGCAGCAGGGCGCCTCCAACAACACCAAGGCGATCATCAATCTCGACGTCGGACGCGGTGTTAAGCTACGGGGCGCAGCCGGCTCGGATGGGGCAGGCGAAGCCGGGATCGTTTATGAGCATGAGTATTAAGGAGCGCACACGACTTTCTGCTCAAGCCAATGCGTGGCCACCTCGCCCTTCAAGGCCTTGCCGCTTTCGCTGACGCTTAAACGTCAAAGCACCTCAGGGTGAGGTTGAGAGAGTTTTGGAGCACGCAAGAGATCAGTCCTCACCCGCAAGCCTCCTGGGCTTGTCGAAGGGGGCTGGAGCCTCAAAGGGCGAGGGCGGGTGGTGCCTCCTTGGAAAGAATGTTTAAAATCCCATCTTGCTCGTCTTCAGCAGGATATTGGACTCCGTCGTGTTGATACCGTTGATCAAGCGAATCCTGCGCAGCGTTTCGTCGAAGGAAGCGAGATCGCGATCCTCCAGCTCGGCGATGAAATCCCATTTTCCGTTGGTGCTGTGCAGCGCCCTCACCTGCGGCAGGCCGCGAAGCTGATCGGCGACCTTATCCGCCAATTTGCCGAGCACCTCAATCATCACGATGGCGCGCACCCCGGCGGAGCGGGCCTCGTGGCCGGTTCTGATGGTAAAGGCGGTGATGGTGCCATTGTCGACCAGCCGTTCGATGCGCGCCGTCACCGTGGCGCGTGAGGCGCCGGTCGCTGCCGCAAGCGACGAGACGGAGGTGCGGGCGTTGTGGCGCAACGCACTCAGGAGGTCACGATCGAGATCATCCATGGACTTATCATTCTGCTAAATGGCATTTATCAATCTGTCGAAGACTACTCGATTTTTGACAATTTTCCATCTTTTTGCTGTCATCTCCGTCGCTGATAATCGACACCGACAGCCAACCTGTATCTTGGATAACGCATAGGCCTTCCCGAAAGCCACTCTGCACTTTTCGGGCTTATGCGCTGAACGGAGGACCGCCGATGAACGTAGAACCCACATCCATCACGCTGATCGGCGTTCCGCTCGAGGAAGGCTCCGGCCGCCGCGGCGCCGGCATGGGCCCGACGGCCCTGCGCATCGCCGGCATCGAGACGATGCTGACCGAACTCGACCATCGCGTCACCGACAGCGGCGACCTGCATCCGGCCCCCGCCGCCGACCTGCCGGACCATCCGAAAGCGCATAATCTGAAGACCGTTGGCGCCTTCACCCGCGCTCTGGAAGCCAAGGTTTACGAAGTTGCCTCATCGGGCGGCTTCCCGCTGATCCTCGGTGGCGATCACAGCCTTTCCATGGGCAGCGTCTCCGGCATGGCGCGCCATGCGGCTGAGGTTGGCCGGCCGCTGTTCGTGCTCTGGCTCGACGCGCATTCAGACTTCAATTCGCCGGCCACATCTCCATCGGGCAATATTCACGGCATGCCAGTCGCCTTCTTCTGCGGCGAAGCGGAGATTGCCGATATCCTGCCGGCCTCCCGCCCGCTGGTCGATCCGAAGAAGGTATTCCAGGTCGGCATACGCTCCGTCGACCCGCACGAGCGCCAGGAAATCCGCGAGCATGGCGTCAACGTCTTCGATATGCGCTCGTTGGACGAGCAGGGCGTGGCAGCCATCATGCGCCAGGTGCTCGACACCATCAGCGCCGCCAATGGCCTGCTGCATGTCAGCTTCGATGTCGATTTCCTCGATCCGGATATCGCGCCGGGTGTCGGGACGACCGTGCCGGGCGGCGCGACTTTCCGCGAAGCCCATCTCATCATGGAAATGCTGTCCGACAGCGGCCTCGTCTCGTCGCTGGATCTGGTCGAGCTCAATCCCTTCCTCGACGATCGCGGCAAGAGCGCCCGCGTCCTGGTGGAGATGGCGGCGAGCCTCTTCGGACGACGCATTTTCGATCGCCCGACACGGGCAGCATAATTCTCGGGGGGAACTTACCATGAGCGCATCAACCGATCTTATCGCCACTGAACAGCGCCTCGGCGCCCATAATTACAAGCCGCTCGATGTCGTGCTGACCCGCGGCGAAGGTGTCTATGTCTGGGACACCGACGGCAAGCGCTACCTCGATTGCCTGTCAGCATATTCCGCGGTCAACCAGGGGCATTGCCATCCGAAAATCCGCGAGGCGATGATCGAGCAGTCCGGCAAGCTGACGCTCACCTCCCGCGCCTTCCGCAACGACCAGCTCGCCTATCTCTACGAGGAGCTGGCGGCGCTGACCGGCTCGCACAAGATCCTGCCGATGAACTCCGGCGCCGAAGCCGTCGAAACCGCGATCAAGGCGGTGCGCAAATGGGGCTATGAGGTGAAGGGCGTTCCGGAAAACCAGGCCGAGATTATCGTCTGCTCCAACAATTTCCACGGCCGGACGCTCAGCATCATCAGCTTCTCGACCGATCCGGATGCCCGCACCGGCTTCGGCCCCTATACGCCGGGCTTCCGCACTGTTCCCTTCGGCGACGCCGAGGCCTTTGCCGCCGCGATCAACAAAAACACCGTCGCAGCGCTGATCGAGCCGATCCAGGGCGAGGCCGGTGTCATCATTCCCGCGCCCGGCTATTTCACCCGCGTGCGCGAACTCTGCACCGTCAACAACGTTACCCTCATCCTCGATGAGATCCAGACCGGCCTCGGCCGCACGGGTAAGCTGCTCGCCGAGGAGCATGAGGGCATCGAGGCCGACGTGACGCTGATCGGCAAGGCTCTGTCGGGTGGCTTCTATCCCGTTTCCGCCGTGCTTTCCAATTCAGAAGTGCTCGGCGTCCTGAAGCCCGGCCAGCATGGTTCCACCTTCGGCGGCAATCCGCTGGCCTGCGCCGTCGCTCGCGCCGCACTGCGCGTCCTGACCGAGGAGGGCATGATCGAGAACGCCGCTGTTATGGGCGATTATTTCCTCGAGGGGCTGCGCTCGATCCGCTCGAATATCGTCAAGGACGTCCGCGGCCGTGGCCTTATGATGGCGGTGGAGCTGGTGCCGGAAGCCGGCGGCGCGCGGCAATATTGCTACCAGCTCAAGGATCTCGGCCTGCTCGCCAAGGACACGCACGACCACACGATCCGCCTTGCGCCGCCCCTGGTCATCACCCGCGATCAGGTCGATTGGGCACTGGAACAGATCGACAAGGTCCTGGCCCGATAGGCGAGATCTTGAGAAGTACCTAAAGTATATCCTGCCGAAATCTCTTCGGCAGGTTTAGGTTTGAGCAACATTCTTGCGTTATTCTCATGATAACGCGTCAGTTTTGACGCCATACTTGAATGGGAAGAATGTTCATGGCCACGATCAATTCCACCAGCTTCAGCGGCGACACCTTGGAGATCATTGCCTTCCGGCTTCATGATCAGGAGTTCTGCGTCAAGACCACCACGATCCGCGAAATCCGCGGCTGGGCGCCGTCGACGCCGATCCCGCATGCGCCGGCCGATGTCATCGGCGTCATGAACCTGCGCGGCTCGGTCATTCCGATCATCGACCTCGCCTACAAGCTCGGCATGAAGAGCACGGTCGCAAACGAGCGCAGCGCCATCGTCGTCGCCGAAGTCCACAACATGGTCATCGGCATGCTGGTCGACCGCGTTTCCGACATCCTGACGATCTCCTCGAGCCAAGTCCAGCCGGTCCCCGAAGTCACCGCTTCTTTCGATCGCGCCTTTTGCGAAGGCATCATCGCCACCGAAAGCGGCATGATCTGCTTCCTGAACCTCGCCAAGATGTTCAAGGAAAACGAAACGGAAGAACTCGCCGCCTAAACGCTCGTTCTTCATACCATTCTCTATGAATAGAGCCGCCCCGGTTTTCCGGGACGGCTTCTGCATATAGTCGCCGTGCCGGGGTTCAGCCAAACAGCGCGTATGTGCTCTTGATCGTCACCCAGACGCCCCAGAGCAACGGGATGCCGACGATCGCCCAGGCGATCAGCGCCCTGGCGTCGAGGCCGCCTGTGCCGATGCCGAAGGAACCGGTGGGGCCGGCGTTCGCGGCGGCGGTTCTCGCCTGCAAGGCAGCAACCTCGCCATCCGACATGAACCATTTGTCCGAAAGCGGCTTCACCAGCGAGTTGGCGATCAGACCCAACGCCAACATGCCGGCGAGGATATACATGGTGAAGCTGTAAAGCTGCGCGCCTTCGACGCCGGCAGCCTTCTGCGCCTCGCGGATATAGTTGACCACCACCGGACCGATGATGCCGGCCGTCGCCCAGGCGGTGAGCAACCGGCCATGGATCGCACCGACGAACTGCGTGCCGAAGATATCAGCGAGATAGGCGGGAACCGTGGCGAAGCCGCCGCCATACATCGACAGGATGATGCAAAGGGCACCTACGAACAGCACCTTGCTGTGAATGCCCGCTGCCCACGGTGCAAGGACATAGAGCGCAATCCCGATAACGAAGAAGCAATAATAGGTGTTCTTGCGCCCGATTCTATCGGACAAGGATGCCCAGAAGAAGCGACCGCCAATATTGAAGAGCGACAGGAGACCGGCAAAGCCCGCGGCGATCGCAGCGACGGCGGCCACCTGGTCTTTGCTCAGAGCGGCGAACGTCACATCCGGCAGACCGATCAGCGCACCACCGAAGATTTCCTGTAGCATCGGCGAAGCCATGCCGATGACGCCGATGCCAGCCGAGACGTTGAGGCATAGCACAGCCCAGATCAGCCAGAACTGCTTGGTCTTATGGGCGTCGCGCAGATGCACGTGCTTGGTCGTGATCATCGTGCTCTTGGCGGCGGGCGGCGTCCATCCATCCGGGCGCCAGCCGGCCGGCGGCAGGCGGTAGCCGAAGGCGCCGCCCATCATGAAGACGAAGTAGATCGCCGCCATGACGACGAATGTCTGCCAGACTCCGGCTG
The DNA here is from genome assembly GCF_025200735.1 of Rhizobium sp. CB3060. NCBI lineage: Bacteria > Pseudomonadati > Pseudomonadota > Alphaproteobacteria > Hyphomicrobiales > Rhizobiaceae > Rhizobium > Rhizobium sp. CB3060. Next base: position 3,131,541 of record NZ_CP104158.1, read on the forward strand.
AACCGTCGCTGCGGAAGCTGGTCATCAGCAGGTTGGCGAGCGGCGCGCCGATCATCGCTCCTCCCCCGAAGCCCATGATAGCCATGCCCGTCGCCATGCCGCGCCGATCGGGAAACCATTTGATAAGCGTCGATACCGGCGAGATATAACCGAGACCGAGACCGACGCCGCCGATGACGCCGGCGCCGATCCACATCAGCCAAAGCTGATGGAAGACGACGCCGATCGCGGCAACCAGAATGCCGCCGCACCAGCAGCAAGCGGAGACGACGCCCGCCTTGCGCGGCCCGACCCGCTCCAGCCAGCCGCCCCAAATGGCAGCGGAAGAGCCCAGCAATACGAAAAACAAGGTATAGATCCAGCCGAGATCGCTGACGCGCCAATCGCAGCTCGTGGTGACGAGGGCGGAAAGAAGATTGAGGCCAGCGCATTCGGCCGGCGGCGTCGAAATGCCGAGTGCTTTCGACAATGGCAGCCAGAAGACGCTGAAACCATAAGCCATGCCAATGCAAAGATGGATCGCCAGAGCTGCTGGCGGCACCAGCCATCGATTGAAACCGGGTTTGGCGATAATGCGCTCCCGATCGAGCAAACCTGATGTTATCTGTTCTCTTGAAATATCTGTTTCCGCAGTCGTCATGAACAACTCCTCCTTGATTCAGAGACTGGAACTTCTCAAGTATTCTACTTTAAATTGTATTAACAGGCAGATTCCGCCATCCTCCCTTCTTATTAAGAATATCTAATATTTGACTGGATCAGTCTTGCTTGACTGGCTCCGGCCTATGGATCAATGGGGCTGCCTCCAGCACCAGGGGATCCAATCCGCTATTTCCATTATCAATTATTTCGAAAAACTGCCGCCGCATCCGCGGATCCCAGAATTTATTGATATGCGTCGCAACGCCCTGTGCCGCCTCGTTGGCTGGCTGCGTTTTGAAGAAAGTAGCGATCTGGTTCGCCATATAGACGAGCTTGGCTGACGTTTTGCCGTGGGGTGTTTCGTCAGGCGACATCGGCGATGCTCCCTGGGGTAATGCGCTGCGGATGGGTGAAAATCTCGAAATCGTCGCCGCGCACCAGTGCTACCAGCGTCATGCCGGCTTCTTCGGCGGTGCGGATGGCGAGTGCGGTCGGCGCGGAAATGGCAATGAGGACGGAGCTGCCCAGTATCGCAGCCTTCTGCACCATCTCGACCGACAAGCGGCTGGTGACGGCAACGACGCCCTCAGGCCCCCTATGGCCGGAACGGATGAGGGCGCCGCAGAGCTTGTCCAACGCATTATGGCGCCCGACATCTTCACGCACGGCGATCAATCCCTCGGCCGGAATATAAAAGCCCGCCCCATGCACGGCGCGGGTCTCATGGTTCAACACCTGCGCGTCGCTCAAAAGAGCGACCGCTTTGACGATATCCCCATACGAGATTGTCAGAGCGACCTTCGAAACATCCGGCACCTCGCGCACCGCCTGCTCGATCGATTCGATGCCACAGAGCCCACAGCCGACCGGCCCGGCCATATGCCGCCGCCGGACGCGCAGCGCATCGGCCGCGTCATCGACCAGAGTGATCTGCATATCGATCCCCCGCTCGTCCTCTATCGGCTCGATCGCGGCTATCTGATCGACATTGGTAATGATGCCCTCGGTCAGGCTGAAGCCGACCGCAAAATCCTCGATATCGGCAGGCGTACCCATCATCACCGCATGCGACGTGCCGCCATAGGAAAAGGCAATCGGAACTTCTTCCGGCACGGTGCGCGTACCCGAGCGTACCAGGCCATTGCGGCGGGCAGTTTCGGGGACGGTCGTGGTGGGGGTGAAACGGGTCATGTGGCGACCCTTCCTTCTCCCCGACGGGGAGAAGGGGTCAATCCATCGGATATCACTCCGCTGCCTCCAGCTTCCCAGCAATCCGGCGCGATTGCCGCGCTTGTTCGTCATAGTCGATCTGCCATTGCGACGGGCCGTTGGAGGGCGAGACCTGCACCGCCGTCACCTTGTATTCCGGACAATTGGTCGCCCAGTCGGAATAGTCGGTTGTGATGACATTCGCCTGCGTGTCCGGATGATGGAAGGTCGTGTAGACGACGCCGGGGGCCACGCGATCGGTGATCAGCGCGCGCAGCGTCGTGTCGCCCGAGCGGCTGGCGAGCTTGACCCAATCGCCGTCGCGGATGCCGCGCTGTTCGGCATCGTGCGGATGGATCTCCAACCGGTCCTCCGCATGCCAGACAACATTGTCCGTCCGCCGCGTTTGTGCGCCGACATTGTACTGGCTGAGGATACGCCCGGTGGTGAGCAGCAGCGGAAAGCGCGGGCCGGTGCGTTCGTCGGTCGCGACATATTCCGTGCGGATGAACTTGCCCTTGCCGCGCACGAAACCATCGACATGCATGATCGGCGAGCCAAGAGGCGTCTTCTCGTTGCATGGCCACTGCACCGAGCCCATCTTTTCCAGATAGTCATAGGAGACAAGCGCGAAGCTCGGCGTCGTCGCGGCGATCTCGTCCATGATCTCGGACGGATGCGTATAGTTCCAGGCAAGGCCCATGGCCTGCGCCATCTTCTGCGTCACTTCCCAATCCCCATAGCCGTTGCGTGGGGTCATGACTTTGCGCACGCGATTGATGCGACGCTCGGCATTGGTGAAGGTGCCGTCCTTTTCGAGGAAGGTCGAGCCCGGCAGGAAGACGTGGGCGTAGTTGGCCGTCTCATTCAGGAAGAGGTCGTGAACGACGACGCATTCCATGGCGGCAAGGCCGGCGGCGACATGCTTGGTGTCCGGATCGGACTGCAGAATATCCTCACCTTGGATGTAGATGCCTTTGAAGGTGCCATCGACGGCGGCATCGAGCATGTTGGGGATGCGCAGACCGGGCTCGTTGTTGAGCTTTACGCCCCAGAGCTTTTCGAAGATGTCACGCGTCGCATCGTCGGAGATGTGGCGATAGCCCGGCAGCTCATGCGGGAAGGACCCCATGTCGCAGGAGCCCTGCACATTGTTCTGGCCGCGCAACGGGTTCACGCCGACGCCCGGACGGCCGATATTGCCCGTCGCCATGGCGAGATTGGCGATCGCCATAACGGTCGTCGAGCCCTGGCTGTGCTCAGTGACGCCAAGGCCGTAATAGATCGCGCCATTGCCGCCCTTGGCATAGAGGCGGGCCGCGCCACGCACGAGATCGGCGGGAACGCCGGTGAACTTTTCCGTCTCCTCCGGGCTATGCTGCGGCTCGGCGACGAAGGCAGCCCAATCCTCGAATTCGGACCAGTCGCAGCGTTCGCGGATGAACTTCTCGTCGAACAAGCCTTCGGTGACGATGACATGGGCGAGCGCCGTCAGCATGGCGACGTTGGTGCCCGGCTTCAGCGGCAGGTGATAGCTCGCCTCGACATGCGGCGTGCGCACCAGATCGATGCGGCGGGGATCGATGACGATAAGCTTGGCGCCCTGGCGCAGCCGCTTCTTCAGCCGCGAACCGAAGACCGGATGGCCGTCCGTCGGATTGGCGCCGATGACGACGACGACATCGGAATGTTCGACGCTGTCGAAATCCTGCGTGCCGGCCGAAGTGCCGAAGGTCTGGCCGAGGCCGTAGCCGGTTGGCGAATGGCAGACGCGGGCGCAAGTATCGACGTTGTTGTTGCCGAAGCCGGCGCGCACCAGCTTCTGCACGAGGTAGGTCTCCTCATTGGTGCAGCGCGACGAGGTGATGCCACCGATGGAGTCGCGGCCGTATTGATATTGCAGGCGCTTGAACTCCGTGGCGATGTGGGCAAAGGCCTCATCCCAGGTGACTTCCCGCCAGGGATCGCTGATCTTCTCGCGGACCATCGGATTGAGGATGCGGTCCTTGTGAGTCGAATAGCCGTAGGCGAAGCGGCCCTTGACGCAGGAATGGCCGCGATTGGCTTGGCCGTCCTTCCAGGGCACCATGCGCACCAGTTCCTCGCCGCGCATTTCCGCCTTGAACGAGCAGCCGACGCCGCAATAGGCGCAGGTGGTGACGACGGAGTGTTCCGGCTGGCCGATCGATATCACCGATTTCTCGGTCAGAGTCGCGGTCGGGCAAGCCTGCACGCAGGCGCCGCAGGAAACGCATTCCGAATCGATGAAATGCTCATGCATGCCCGCCGAGACGCGCGAGCCAAAACCGCGGCCCTCGATAGTCAGCGCGAAGGTGCCCTGCACCTCCTCACAGGCATTCACGCAACGGGAGCAGACGATGCATTTCGACGGATCATAGGTGAAATAGGGATTGGACTCGTCCTTAGGCATCCATTTCTGATTGATGTCGCCGTTGTTGCGTGCCTTGACGTGATTGTCGCCGTCGTAGCCATAGCGCACGTCGCGCAGACCGACAGCGCCCGCCATATCCTGCAATTCGCAATCGCCATTGGCGGCGCAGGTCAGGCAGTCGAGCGGATGGTCGGAGATATAAAGCTCCATCACGCCACGGCGAATATCCTTCAATCGTCCGGTCTGTGTGTGCACCACCATGCCCGGCGCCACCGGCGTCGTGCAGGAAGCCGGCGTGCCTGCCCTTCCCTCGATCTCGACCAGACAGAGGCGGCAGGAGCCGAAGGCATCGATCATGTCGGTGGCGCACAGCTTCGGCACCATGATCCCGGCTTCTCTCGACGCGCGCATGACCGAGGTACCTTCCGGCACGGTGATTTGCTGCCCGTCGATGGTCAAGGACACCATGCTTTCGGAGCGGGAGGCTGGAGTACCGTAATCAATTTCGGAAACAAGGGACATCTGGTCTTACTCCGCCGCTTCAATCAGGGGAACCGGAGAGAAATCCTCCGGAAAATGCGTCATCGCGCTCATGACCGGATAGGGCGTGAACCCGCCGAGTGCGCAAAGCGAGCCGAATTTCATCGTGTTGCAGAGATCGGCAAGCAGCGCCCGGTTCTGTTCCGGCTCGATGCCGCGTGCGATCTTGTCTGCCGTCTCGACGCCGCGGATCGAGCCGATACGGCAGGGCGTGCACTTGCCGCAGCTTTCCACCGCGCAGAATTCCATGGCGAAACGCGCCTGCTTCAACATGTCGGCCGTATCGTCGAAGACGACGATGCCGGCATGGCCGATCAGCCCGTCCTTGGCCGCAAAGGCTTCATAGTCGAAGGGCGTATCGAAGAGCTTGCGAGGGAAATAAGCCCCCAGCGGCCCGCCGACCTGCACCGCCTTCACCGGCCTGCCAGACCTCGTGCCGCCGCCGATCCTGTCGACGATATCGCCAAGCGATAGGCCGAAGGCCGTCTCATAGAGGCCAGCATGTTTGACGTTGCCGGCGATCTGGAGAGGAATCGTGCCGCGCGAACGGCCCATGCCGAAATCGCGGTAGAAGGCAGCCCCCTTGTCCATGATGACCGGGACGGAGGCGAGCGAAATGACATTGTTGATGACGGTCGGACAGTCGAACAGGCCCTTATGCGCCGGCAGCGGGGGCTTGGCGCGCACAACGCCGCGCTTGCCTTCCAGGCTGTTGAGCAGCGACGTTTCCTCGCCACAAACATAGGCGCCGGCGCCGCTGCGGATCTCCATATCGAAAGCCTTGCCGGAGCCAAGCACCGAGGCACCGAGAATGCCGGCAGCTCTGGCGATCTCGACCGCCTCGGTCATGACGGCAATCGCATGCGGATATTCCGAGCGCGTGTAGACGAAACCCTTGGTCGCGCCGGTCGCTAGGCCGGCGATCGCCATGCCCTCGATCAGCACGAAGGGATCGCCTTCCATGATCATACGGTCGGCGAAGGTGCCGCTGTCGCCCTCGTCGGCATTGCAGACGATGTATTTGCGGTCGCCCGGCGCGTCGAGCACCGTCTTCCATTTGATACCGGTCGGGAAACCTGCACCACCGCGACCGCGCAGGCCGGAATCGGTGACCTCCTTGACGATATCGCCTGCCGCCATGTCGACGGCGCGACGCACCCCCTTCAGACCGCCATGGGCTTCATAGTCTTCCAGTGAAAGAGGATCTGTGATGCCGCAACGGGCGAAAGTGAGACGGGTCTGTTCCTTGAGGAATGGGAGGTTTTCGACCTCCCCAAGACAGAGCGGATGAGCGCCGCCGGTGATCAGCCCGGCATCGAAAATATCAGCCACGTCCTTGGCCTTCACCGGCCCATAACCGATACGCTTGCCGTCGACTTCAACCTCGACCAGCGGCTCCAGCCAGAACATGCCGCGCGAGCCGTTGCGCACAATCTGCGCATCAAGACCCCGGCTGGCGATCTCCTGCGCGACCGCCTTCGCCACCTTTTCGGCACCGAGGGAAAGAGCGGCAGCATCGCGGGGAATGTAAATCTTCACCGTCATCGGCGCGCCTCCTTCACGAGGTCTTCGACGGCCTCATCGTCCAGGCGGCCGTGCAGCTCGCCGTCCAGCATCGCCGACGGCGCGCAGGCGCAGAGGCCGAGACAGTAGACCGGCTCCAGCGTCACGCTGCCATCCAGCGTCGTCTGGTGAAAATCGATACCAAGCAGCCGCTTGACGTGCTCGGCCAGCGCATCGCCGCCCATCGACTGACAGGCTTCGGCACGACAGAGCTTCAGGACATGACGGCCAGCGGGATGATCGCGATAATCATGGTAGAAGGTCATCACGCCATGCACTTCGGCGCGCGATAGGTTCAGGGCCTTGGCGATCAACGGAAGCGTATCCTGCGGCACATAACCGAATTCCTCCTGGATCCCGTGCAGGATCGGCAGGAGCGGACCTTCCATCGACTTCATGCTGTCGATGATAACGCCGGCGCGGGCCGCGATCTCGCCCGAACCAAGATGCAAATTCATATGCAGCCCTCCCAGGCTTTCCTCCGTAAACAGGCGTCGACGCGTGCTCACCAAACAAAAATCGCAAGGAAGAGGCGGGGGATCAATAAGGTAATCCCGTCAGTCGATAGAAAACTCCTATCGACTCTTATTGCCTTCGGCCAGCAATCGTGCCTCGTGCAGCAAAGCGGAGACAAGCGGCGTAAACGGTTCGCGATGGGTGGCCACCAGGCCGACGAGATGCTCCGCCTCCGGCTCCGTGATGGGGATCTTATGAATATCGGCCGGAAAGCCGAAGGAATCGGCGATATTCTTCGGCATGATGCTCGCCCAGCGTCCGGTCTGGACATGGGAAAACAGCACGATCATCGAATTGGATTCCAGCGTCGGCCGGGCGGTCGCGCCGGCTTCGCCGAGATGCCGGTTGATGATCCGGCGGTTCTGCATATCGGCCGTCAATAGACAAAGCCGAAGATCGCCCACTTCCTTCCACGTCACACTTGTGCGCTCGGCCAGCGGGCTGCCGGCGGCCGTTATCAGATGATAGCGCTCGGCATAAAGCGGCACGCTGGTGACGCGGCCGAGCGGCTCGTTTTCCAGATAGGTGATGCCGGCATCGATCTCGAGGTTTTCAAGCAGGCTCAGCACCTGCAGCGAATTGCGCGAGGTAATGGAGAAGGTGACGTCGGGATGCCGCTCCTGAAACGGCGCGGTGATCTTCTGCACCATGGCAAGCGCCGTCGGAATGGCGGCGATGCGGAGATGGCCGGCAAGCCCCTTGCGCGCAGCCCGCATTTCCTCGCGCATGGTTCTGGTATCGCCGACGATGCGTCGCGCCCATTCCAGCACCCGCTGGCCCTCCGGCGTGAGCCCCTGAAAGCGCGAGCCGCGGCTGACGAGCATGACGCCGAGCTGATCCTCCAACTGCCTGATCGCCGCCGACAATGTCGGCTGCGTCACCCCGCATTCCTCCGCAGCACGGCCGAAATGCTTCTGGTTGGCAAGCGCGATGAAGAATTCCAGCTTATCGATCATTTAACTCTCCTGAATGCGAGAGTTAAACGGGCCAGGGCATCAGCGCAACATTGGAAAATAGAAGTGAGGCATTGGGGCGGTTCACCGCACTCCTCCAGCAATCACACCCCGTCTCTGCCTCTGAAGGCGCAAGTAAGAATGCAGCCGGAAAGGCTTTCGCCAAATCCGGCTGCATTCACTAGCTTCTACTGCCGTCGTCGGAAATCGTGCCCCTCCGAAAATTCCCTAGAGAGCGGTCTCGCCACCAGCCGATGAGCGCTCAATGAAAACGCGAGGGATAAACGGTATCGCATCCTGTTCGGCAGAGGCAGCATTTCTCGCACGGGCCGTTTTTTCCAGAAGTTTCGCAAAGTCGCTCAACGATACGCGATCGGCACGGAGCATCTGGCGGATCATCGGATCTCGCAGAACTTCCGAAATCGTCATTTCACTATTCTGCACGGCCTATCCTCCTTTTATCTTATAAGGGAGTATTAGCGGCCTTGCATAACACTGTCATGTCAGGCAGTTGACGATACGATGATGAATTGAAGGCCAAAACGAGGCTTCGGAAATTTCCGAATAAACGCAGAGGCCAGTCGGCAGTCGCGGCTCAAGCCTGACAGCCCGAGGAGGACGTTTCAGCAATCGCCCGTGCAGAAGATTTTTTGCAGCGAATTGATTGCGGCGCAGATTTCAGAACTGGCGACAGCATAATAGATGAGCCGGCCTTCGCGACGCGTATCGACCAGCTTTTCCAGGCGAAGCCGCGCCAGATGCTGAGAAACCACCGCCTGCTGCAGACCGAGCAACCCCTCGATCTCCGTAACGGTCTTTTCGCCAGTGGCCAGCATAAAGAGGATGATCAGCCGCGTCTCGTGCGACAGAGCCTTCAACAAAATGCTCGCCCGCCGGGCCTCCGCCGTCAGTTCCTCGACATTATGCTCGGCGGCACCGCCAGGCGGTGGAGACAGCGACATAGGATGGCCTCTAGTGATAACTCACATAGAGATATGTTTATAATATTATGAATCCATAAGCTGGTTCAAAAGGTCGCAGAACACCAAAAAAGGTCCGATTATCAGCAGATAAGCTGTCCTCCGTTGATCTCGATCACTTGGCCGGTGATGTAGCCCGAGAGCGTTGGCGCGGCGAGGAAGAGATAGGCAGGCGCGCAATCCTCCGCTGTGCCCAGACGCTGTAACGGGATCGACCGGCGGGTCTGTTCGAGTTTTTCCTTCGACGAATACCGCTCGTGGAAATCGGTGGCGATGGTTCCCGGCGATACGCAATTCACCCGGATCCCGTCCGGCGCCAGCTCGCGCGCCAAAGCCTTCGAGTAGGTGGCAACGAAAGCCTTGGAGGCGGAATAGATCGCCGACCCAGGACTGCCGCCGGTCAAAGCCGAGATCGAGACCGTATTGACGATCGCCGCCTGCCCGGCCGCCCGCAACAGCGGCAACAGCGCCCTGGTCACCTCGACGACCGAGGTCTGGTTGAGCTGGACAATCCGGTCATACCACTCGTCGGTCAATTCGCCGGCCGGAAAGCGGCCGACCATGGTACCGGCATTGTTGACCAGCACATCGATGCGGTCGAACACATCAGCGGCGGCGAGAGCAAAGTCCCTGGTGCCGCTTTCACTGGTGAAATCAGCGGGAACGAGAAAGGCGCGACGATCGAGTTCGGCCTCCAACAGAAAATCCGGCAGCTCACGGCCGGGGTCGCGGCCGACATGGACGAGAACGCGCGCACTGCAATCGAGAAACTGCCGCGCCACCTCCAGCCCGATGCCACGGCCGGCGCCGGTGACGACGACATTGCGATTTTCGAATAGCTTCGGATGAAACACCATGACCTCCCCAATGTGCAGAATCCGCGCGTCGGCAATTGCGGAATTTTCACTTTATCATATGATGACGAAAAAACGAAAGAAAGGGAGCGTCGACAATGTTCCTATCCGGACGCCAGACGGAGATTCTGGAAATCGCCAAGGCTGAGGGGCGCGTGCTGGTGGAGGAACTGGCGCTGCGTTTTTCGGTAACGCCACAAACCATCCGCAAGGATTTGAACGATCTCTGTGACGGCCGCGTTCTATCGCGCGTCCACGGTGGCGCGATCTTTCCCGGCGGTACGGAAAACGTCAAATACGAAGCGCGCCGCTCCATCGCCGCCCCTGAAAAGCAGGCGATCGGCCGCGCCGCCGCCGGCTTGATCCCCAACAACACCTCTCTTTTCATCAATATCGGCACCACCACGGAAGCAGTCGGCGAGGCGCTCCTCGGCCATCACGAATTGATGGTCATCACCAATAACATCAACGTTGCCAATAAGTTACGTATTTTCCCGTCGATCGAAGTGGTTATCGCGGGCGGCGTCGTGCGCGGCTCGGATGGCGGCATCGTCGGGGAAGCCGCGGTCGATTTTATCAGGCAATTCAAGGTGGACTACGCCATCATCGGGACTTCGGCTGTCGACGCCGACGGCGCGCTTTTGGATTTCGATTTCCGCGAAGTGAAAGTGGCGCAGGCAATCATTGCCAATGCCCGCCATGTCATCCTGGTGGCCGACAGCACCAAGTTCGAACGCACCGCTCCGGTGCGCATCGGCCATCTCTCGCAAGTCCATACTTTCGTTACCGACGAATGTCGCGTCGAATCCGTCCGCGCCGCCGCGGCGGAACACGGCGTTCGCCTGTTGGAAACCTCGCGCCGCCAGAATTGATCCTCACATCGCTTTCGTCACGAAACGTTCGTTTGACATTCGGATTGATTTCGTTTTAGATGAATCAATTTTCGAATTTTCCATTTCCCAAAATGGCAGACCTTTTCGGAGGGGCGGGTGAGCGAGCAGATTTACGACATTTTCGTTATCGGCGGCGGCATCAACGGCTGCGGCATAGCTCGTGACGCTGCCGGACGCGGCTACAAGGTGGCGCTTGCGGAAATGAATGATTTCGCCTCCGGCACATCGTCCGGGGCGACCAAGCTCATCCACGGCGGCCTGCGCTACCTCGAACATTATGAATTCCGCCTGGTGCGCGAGTCGCTGATGGAGCGTGAAGTGCTCTGGGCGATGGCGCCGCACATCATCTGGCCGATGCGTTTCGTCCTGCCTTACCACAAGGGCGGCATCCGCCCGGCCTGGTTGATCCGCCTCGGCCTCTTCCTCTATGATCATCTCGGTGGCCGCAAGCTGCTGCCGCCGACCGCGACGCTGGACATGAAGAGGGACCCGGCGGGAAAACCGCTGAAGGCGTTGTTTACCAAGGCTTTCGAATATTCCGACGGCTGGGTGGACGATGCGCGCATGGTCGTGCTCAACGCCCGCGACGCGGCCGATCGCGGCGCCACGATCATGCCGCGGACCAAGGTAATTTCCGCTCGTCGCGAAGGGGTCACCTGGACGATTGAAACACAGGACACCGTCACCGGCGAGAAGCGCACGTTCCAGTCGCGCATGCTCATCAATGCCGCCGGTCCCTGGGTCGACCATGTCCTGTCCGACGCCTTCGGCAAGAACCAGGTGCACAATGTCCGCCTGGTGCAGGGCAGCCATATCATCGTCCGCAAAAAGTTCGACGATCCTCGCGCCTATTTCTTCCAAAATCCAGATAACCGCATCATCTTCGCCATCCCCTATGAACAGGATTTCACCCTTATCGGCACGACGGATCGCGACTACAAGGATGATCCGAAGGATGTGAAGATTTCCGACGAGGAAACCACCTATCTCTGCAGCGCCGCCAGCGAATATTTCAAGGAGCCGGTCCGGCGCGAGGACATCGTCTGGTCCTATTCCGCCGTACGTCCGCTCTATGACGACGGCGCTTCCAAGGCGCAGGAAGCGACGCGCGATTATGTGCTGAAGGTCGAAGGCGCCGAGGGACAGGCGCCGTTGCTCAACGTTTTCGGGGGCAAGCTCACCACCTATCGCCGCCTTAGCGAACATGCGCTGGAAAAGATCGGAGAGGTCATCGGCCTCAAGGGAACGCCATGGACGGCCAAGAGCTCCCTTCCGGGCGGCGATTTTCCGGTTCGCGGCTACGAGGCCGAGGTCGCCAAGCTGAAGGCACGTTATCCCTTCCTCGCCGACCCGCATGCCCGCCGGCTGGTGCGCCGATATGGCACCCGCGCCGCTATGCTCCTTGGAGAGGCGAAGACCGCGGCCGATCTCGGCCGCAGCTTCGGCAGCGATCTCTATGAAGCGGAAGTCCGCTATCTCATGGCGCATGAATGGGCCTATACCGCCGCCGACGTCCTTTGGCGTCGCTCGAAGAAAGGCCTCTATCTCTCGAAGGATGAAGCCGCCGCGCTGGATGATTATATGGCCGGCACGCGCGTTCATGCTTAGGCAGGCACGGCGCTCCAGAGCAATTCCAGCAAAAGTGCGAAACGGTGTTGCATCCGGAATTGCTTGAAAACAAGAGATAGAGTACTTCCGTGGTTCGAAGAAACACGGATACTCTAGGGATCCAGCAGACGCGGCCCAGGCCCCTCTTCTGACAGCACATCCCAGGGATTGCGCAAGGGGCAGGTCTGCATCGAGAGACAGCCGCAGCCGATGCAGCCGTCGAGTTGATCCCGCAGGCCCTGCAGCCGCTTGATCCTTTTGTCGAGATCATCCTTCCAGTGTGCCGAGAGCGCCCGCCAATCGGCGCCTGTCGGCGTCCGGCTTTGCGGCAGCGTGTCGAGTGCCGCTTGAATCTCGGCAAGCGGAATGCCGACACGCTGCGCCACCTTGATGACCGCCACCCGGCGCAGGACCTCGCGGGCGTAACGCCGCTGATTGCCGCGGCTGCGATGGCTCTCGATCAGCCCTTTTGCCTCGTAGAAATGCAGCGTCGAGACCGCGACGCCGCTGCGCGCCGCCACCTCGCCGACCGTCAGCAATTTGGAAAATTGATCGGATTCGATTTTTTCCATCATACGTCCTTGACCTCAACTTTACTTGAGGTTCTATAGCTCCTGCTCCGAAGCGCGTAAAGCAGGAGCAACACATGACTGGACCTACCAAGCTGGCAATTCTCTACGGCAGCACCCGCAAGGGCCGACTATGTGACCGCGTGGTCAATTGGGTCGTCCGTGAGCTGGAAAACTATCCGCTGATCGACATCGACATTATCGATCCCCTTGAATTCGACCTGCCGGCGCAGCACGACCGCGAGCATCCGGCCGTCGCGGCCCTCGCCGAGCGGCTCTCCAAGGCCGATGCCTTCATCGTCGTCACGCCGGAATACAATCACAGCTTCACCGCCTCGCTGAAATTCGTGCTCGATCTCGTTTATGAGCCATGGCAGGGCAAGCCGGTCGCCTTCGTTTCCTATGGCGGCATTTCCGGCGGGCTTCGTGCCGTCGAACAATTGCGGCTGGTCTTTGCCGAGCTGCATGCCGTAACCGTGCGCGACACCGTCAGCTTCGCCAATCCCTGGGGCCGGTTCGCCGAAGATGGCTCCCTTGAAAACCCGATCGAGGCACGTCAATCGCTGGTGCGGATGATGGCGAAGCTGCATTGGTGGAGCGCGGCCTTGAAACCGGCTCACGCAACGCGCCCCTATCGCTCCGTCGCCGCCTGAGCGCCTTCTGCAATATCCGAACACGGTCTTTCGTTTCTGGCAGGTGCGAAAGACCGGTTTGACGTCCGGACCTGGTACCCCAGGTCCGGACGTCTGTTATACACCCAGAAGTTTACCTTGCCGCAAAGCTGCGCTTGCCGAAGTCGCCTCGATGACCTAACCCAATAGGAAGACAGTTTCGGCGGTATTGCGATGGAGAACGAGAAACGTCTTGGAGGAGCGGATTTCATGCGCGCCGTCGCATGTCTGATGGTGCTCGCCCACCATCTCGCGCTCCGGATGGATTTCAACAAGATCCCCCCGACCTTGGACTTGACCTTCATGTTGGCGCGCTTCGGCAATCACGGCGTCTCGGTCTTCTTCGTTCTCAGCGGCTTTCTTCTTTCGCGTCCCTTCTGGCTGGCGCTGGATAGAGCCCAGCCGCTACCGTCATTGAAGATCTACACCATGCGCCGCGCTGCACGCATCCTGCCGGGCTTCTGGGTCGCGCTCACGGTCGGCTTCGTGCTAAGTTTCACCATCTATGGATTTCCACTCGATGGAGAGTTGATCGGCCGCTATGTCGCCGGCTTCTTCCTGATGAGCCAATGGCATTGGCGCACCTTTTTTCCGGTGCAGGGTGACGGCCCCCTATGGTCGATCCCCTTCGAGACAACCTGCTATGTCCTTTTGCCGATCGGCTTCCTGCTGCTGTTCCATGCAACGCCGAGATCACGCTCCGTTCTCGTCAGCCGGTTGCTCTGGATCGGCATTATCGCGGCCGCGCTGGTCGGCCATTGGCTGGTGGTGAGCTATCTCCCGACAGACAGCGTCGGAAAGGGATGGCAATATGGCTTCGAGGGCGGCGCCAAGGAATGGATGCCGCGCTACAACCCCGTCGGCTTCTTCGCGATATTCGCGATCGGCGCGCTGGCTGCCGGAATACAGACCATCCTTCCTGCCCGCCGCTTGGTAATCTACGATATCATCGGAGCGCTTATGATCGTCATGGGCGCATGGCAGTTGCCGCAATCCATCGGCGGCCCGGCGGAAGGCTATGCGTGGCTTGGCATTCCCTATCAATTCCCGCTGCTTCCCCTGGCGGCGGCTACCGCGCTCTGCGTTCTGCCGCAGTCGGTCTTTCTGGGAAGAGTTGTCGACTTCAGTCTCATCCGCTATGTCGCCACCGTCTCGTTCGGCGTCTATATCTGGCAGGATATCGTGCTGACGCTGATGAAGACGCTCTTCCCCTGGACCTTCGGCACCGGCTCCGACAATGTGCTTGGCGGATGGATCACATCGAGCCTCGTCGCAATCCTCATCATTTTCGCGATCGGCACCTTCAGCTATTTCTGCCTGGAACGCCCAATCATCCGCTGGGCGCGCACCCGCGAGCAGGCGACACGGACGATGCCCACATCCGACAAAAAAGCCGCCCAAGGGAACCCATTGGGCGGCAGATAAGGTGGGAAACGAAACTCGACCGGCAAGGCCGAGCATCATGTCAGATGCGGGTGGCTTTCAGTCGCTCCTCATCGAGAACAACACCGAGGCCGGGAGATAGCCCCAAATCCAGCCAGCCCTCATCGTGCTTGAGCGGCATCGCCATCGGATAGTCACGACGGGCCTCGCTCCATTCCGGATTGTCATACGGATATTCGAGCCAAGGCGCATCCCCGACACCCGCGGTCAAATGCGCGTTCGCCAGCACACCGATACCATTCGTCCATGAGTGCGGCGTAAATTGGACACCCGCCTCGCGCGCCTGGTAGACCAGCCGCCGGCAGCCGGTGATACCGCCGACCAGCGCCACATCCGGCTGAATGACATCGAAGGCGCGTTCCTCGATGATGTCACGGATCTCATACAGCTCCCGCGTCATCTCGCCGCCGGCAATGCGCACGGAGGTCGCCTGCTTCAGCTCCTTCATGCCCTTGCGGTCCGAGCGGTGCAGCGGCTCCTCCATCCAGTAGATGCCGAGCCGCTCCAGCTCTTTTGCAACCGCCAGCGCATCCTTGAAAGTCCATGGTAATGTCGTATCCCACGGCATGCGCCAACCCTGGTTGCAGTCGACCATCAACTCCAGCCTGGTGCCCACACGCGCACGGATCGCCTCCAGGGCCTTCACATCGTCCCGCCAACTGCCGCGCCCGCCCGCAGACGAAGAGAAACGCACCTTCATCGCCGGAAAGCCTTCTTCGAGATAACGTTCCGCCTGCTCCGCCATTGCAGCCGGCTCTCGCAACACGCCGGAGGAAGCGTAGAGGCGCACACGGCTGGCCCGGCCGCCAAGCATCCGCCAAACCGGCTCGCCAGTGATCTTGCCGGAGAGATCCCAGAGCGCCAGATCCATCGGCCAGCAGCGGCCGTAGTGAAAATTAATATGCGACAGGACCTCGTAATGGCGCTCCAGATGCCGCGGGTCCTGACCGATGAACAGATCCTCGTGCCCCTCGAATCCCTTCATCAGATCGCCGGAGCCGATGCCTTCGCGGCCCTCGTCATCCCGAACGCGAACGATCGTCGCATCGAATTGCCGGCGCGGCCGCCCATCCCAGCTCGCCTTGAACGGCGGATCGAGCGGCAGCCGATGGTGGGTGATCTCAATGGAAACGATCTTGCTCATGGCCATGCCTCTCCGCAAACCTCAGCCGAACTGCTGCCAGATGGTCTTGTAGTCGCAATATTTATCGATCGCATGCACCGAGCGATCACGCCCGAAGCCGGACTGCTTGAACCCGCCGAAGGGCGTGGCGAAATTCGACATGTCATAGGTGTTGATCCATACGGTGCCCGCATGGATCGCCTCGGAAAAGCGCTGAGCACGATCCATGTCCTTGGTGAAGACGGCACCGGCGAGGCCGTAGATGGTGTCATTTGCGATCTTTAGGGCCTCCTCCTCGGTATCGAAGGGAATAGCGGCGAGCACGGGGCCAAAGATTTCCTGCCGCGCCAGGCTCATATTATTTGTCATGTCGACGAAGACGCCGGGCGAAACATAATAGCCCCCAGTCTCGCTCAAGACACGCTCGGCGCCGAAGGCGCGGCGCGCGCCTTCCTTCTCGCCGGCGGCGATCATGGACAGCACCTTGTTCATATGCTCCTCCTCGATCAGCGCGCCGATCTGCGCCGAAGGATCGAGAGGGTGCTTGAGAGCGATATCGGAGCGAGTCACCGCCTCGATCTTCGCAATCAGCTTCTCTTGCACCGAGCGCTGCACGATCAGCCGCGTCGAGGCATGGCAGGTTTCGCCGGAATTGTAGAAGCAGCCCCAGGCGGCCGCACTCGCCGCCGCATCGAGATTGGCGTCTTCGAAGACGACCAACGGCGACTTGCCGCCGAGTTCCAGCGCCACGCGCTTGACGTTCGACTGCGCCGCATAGCCCATGATCAGCTTGCCGACCTCGGTCGAGCCGGTGAAGGCGATCATGTCGACATCCATATGCAGCGCCAGCGGCTTGCCGGTCTCTTCGCCATAGCCGGTGACGACGTTGAAGACACCGGCGGGCAGCCCTGCTTCGAACGCAAGTTCGGCCAGGCGGATGGCGGATAGCGAGGACTGCTCCGCCGGCTTCAGCACCACGGAATTGCCGGCCGCGATGGCCGGGCCGAGTTTCCAGGCATCGATGATCATCGGATAGTTCCAAGGCGTAATCGCCCCGATGACACCGAGCGGTATCTTGCGCACCAAAGCGCGGGCATTCGGCCCGGTCGGCGCAATCTCGTCATACATCTTGTCGATCATCTCGGCGTAGAACTGGATGCCGTCGGCGCAGAGGCGCACATCGACGGTGAGCGAGGCCATGACCGGCTTGCCGACATCAAGTGTTTCCAGCATGGCGAGTTCTTCGCCATGGGCGCGGATGAGTTCGGCCCATTTCAGCATGATCCGCTTCTTTTCCAGCGGCTCCTTCCTGCGCCAGACGCCGCTTTCAAAGGCGGCGCGTGCCGCAGCCACGGCCGCATCGATATCGGCCGCGTTGCCGCGGGCCAGTTCCGCACCCGGTCTGCCATCCATCGGCCGGACGCGGGTGAAGGTCGCGCCGGAGGAAGAGGCGCGATAGGCGCCATCGATGAAATGCCGCCCTTCGAGCTTGAGGCCGGATAGAACGCCTTCCCAATAGTCGCGCGTATAATTCTTGGTCATCTCAAATTCCTTTCGGCAGCGCCATGACGGTGGCGGCGAAGCGGTCGATGTCGGCATCCGTGACATCGCGTACGGTCGAACGCCGCATCGGCTGGTTTTCCGGAGCGCGCATTTCGCGCGCGAGATCGGTCGTATCGAAAGGTATGAACGCTGCCGGCAAAGCGTGGACAATACCGCAACGGTCCATCCAATCGGAGAGGAAGGCGGGCAGCGCCGCCGCACCTTCGAGGCCGCAAGCCCTTGCGGCAGCGTTGAGATCAACCGTATCCGCCTCGACCAGCCAGGGCAGCGTCGCTTCAAAGCCGAGGGCGGTTGCAAGCCCATGGTGGACCGGCGCAAGGCCGGCCAGCGCGTGGCTGATATTGTGGGCAATCGCCGTGCCGCAATTGTCGATGGCGATGCCGGCGAAGCAGGAGCCGAGCAGCACGTCACCCCGCGCCTCGATATTGCCGGGCTCCTTCACCGCCGTTTCCAGCGCGCCGGTGATCAGCCGCAGTGCCTGATAGGCGTAGAGCTGCGCACCGCGATGCGTGTTGCGGTTCGTCGCCGCCTCGAAAGCATGGATGAAGGCATCGAGGCCGCACCAGGCGGTGAGACCCGCCGGCAGCGTGGTCGTCAGAGCCGGATCGAGGATGACGAGATCTGCCTTGGTTTCCGGCCCCCAGATCCAGAGCTTCTTGCCCTCGGGGCCTGCAAAAATATTGGTGGCCGAGGTCTCCGAGCCAGTACCGGCCGTCGTCGGCACCATGATCTTCTTCAGCGGGCTCTTCGGTAGGGGATTGGCGGCCAGTGCATAAAACATCGGGTCTTCGCCCGATGCTGCGCAACAGGCGACGATCTTGGCGATATCCAGCGCCGAACCGCCGCCGACGCCGATTACCAGATCCGCGCCCTTCGCCGCTTCTATCGCCGAGCGGATATGCGCGAGTTTCGGCTCGCCGGAGAAATCCGAGAAGACCTGCGTGGCGATGCCCGCTTCCGTCAGATCGCTTCTGATTTTATTCGCAAGACCCGACTGAGCCAGAAAGGCATCGATCACCAAGAAAGCGGCGGAAACACCATCGAAGGATTTGGCGGCACCGGCAAGGCCGGACAGCGCGCCGCTGCCAAAGTGGATGTCTGGAATGGCGGAAATGGAAAAGGACACGAGGATCACCAGGAAAAGCGCAGCAGATTCGATGCCGCAATCCTGCATCACAATTTCAGCTCTTCAAATCTGGCCATTTATCGGGAATATTGATGACTTGATGTTATGGAGAGACAATGCTGGAGAAGATACCGCTGGAATCCTTTCGCGTGTTCGATGCCGCGGCGCGCGCGATGAACTTTTCCCGCGCCGGCCGCGAATTGAACATCACGCAAGCGGCCGTCAGCCGACGTATCAAGGGGCTGGAGGATCATCTGGGCGCCGCGCTCTTTACCCGGCGCGGCCGGAACTTGGCGCTGACGCCGGAAGGCGAACGGCTGTTTCAGCGCGTCCGCGCCACGCTGGAATATCTCGAGGAGAGCCTGGAGCCTTTCCGCGCCGGCACAGGCGAGATCATTTCGATCGCTGCCAGCGGCTCGGTCTCGCATCTCTGGCTCGGGCAGCGGCTCAAGGATTTCGGCAAGGAGAGCCCCGGCATCTCCGTCCGCCTGCTGACGACGGACTCGCCTTCGGAACTTGCATCGGAAACCAACGACCTCGTCATTCTCTATTCCACCGGCGAACATCCGCGCTGGAACCTGACGCTATTGATGAAGGAAGTGCTGGTTCCGATCGCCTCGCCCGATTATCTCGCCAGCCGCGGCCTGGAGCCGCAGGCTTTGACATCGGCTGACATAGCCGGGCTGGATCTCATCGATTACGAGCGCTTCAACGCCCACTGGATCAGCTTCCGCCAATGGTTCGGCCGCATCGGCAACCCACTGAGGAGCAAACTGCCCCGACCGCGGCTATCCTTCTCCACCTACATCATGGCGGTCGAGGCGGCATTGCGTGGCGAGGGTATCGCGCTCGGCAGCCTCGGACTTATCGAGGAACATCTGCGCTCGGGCGCACTGATTACCATCGGCAACGACCGGGTCGAAAGCGGCTTCGGTTATTATCTGGGCGCCCCCCGCTTCCGTGCGCTCTCGCCGGAAGCAGGCCAGTTGCATCGGCATTTGCTCGGCGGCTATCAGGGCTGACGCAAACCGAACCGCCCAACAAAAAAGCGGCCCCAAAAGGCCGCTCTCATTCAAAACCTAAGACTAGGTACCGGATCAATCTTGTCCGATTGCGCCGCGCAGCCGCGTCATTTCCATGATGTAGTGCTCAAGGCGCGACTTGTGCTCGTGATGCTCGGCATCTTCGAGTTCTGCCCTAGCGATATCGATACGACGCGTCAGCTCATCCTGGTTGAGATCTTCCACCGGAATTGCGGATTCGGCCAGCAGCGTGCAGCCGGTCGGCAGGATGTCGGCGAAGCCGCCGAACACGACGTAATCCTGCTTCTTGCCCGATGCGGCATGCACCTTGACGACGCCCGGCTTGATCATGGTCATCGTCGGCGCATGATGGGCCATGACGGTCATCTCGCCTTCGCTGGCGGGAATGACAACATCGATAACCTGCTCCGACAGAAGCAGACGCTCCGGAGATACCAGTTCGAAATTGAAATTGTCAGGCATGACCGGTCTCTTCTCGATTGTCTTTATTTCAAGGCAACGGCGCACGAAACCTCGCGCGCCGTTCGATTGGTCTTATCAGGCAGCCAGCTTCTTGGCTTTTTCCATCGCCTCTTCGATCGAGCCGACCATGTAGAAAGCGGCTTCCGGCAGGTGATCGTATTCGCCGTTGACTAGGCCCTTGAAGCCCTTGATCGTGTCTTCGAGAGCGACGAGCTTACCCGGCGAACCGGTGAAGACTTCTGCGACGAAGAACGGCTGCGACAGGAAGCGCTCGATCTTGCGGGCGCGGGCAACGGCCAGCTTGTCTTCTTCCGACAGTTCGTCCATGCCGAGGATGGCGATGATGTCCTGGAGAGCCTTGTAGCGCTGCAGGGTCGACTGAACCTTACGAGCGACTTCATAGTGCTCTTCGCCGACGACCATCGGGTCGAGCATGCGCGAGGTGGAGTCGAGCGGGTCGACGGCCGGGTAGATACCCTTTTCAGCGATCGAGCGCGACAGAACCGTCGTTGCGTCCAAGTGGGCGAACGAGGTTGCCGGTGCCGGGTCGGTCAAGTCGTCGGCCGGAACGTAAATGGCCTGAACCGAGGTGATCGAGCCCGTCGTCGTCGTGGTGATGCGTTCCTGCATCTGGCCCATGTCGGTGGCGAGCGTCGGCTGATAGCCCACGGCCGAAGGAATACGGCCGAGCAGAGCCGACACTTCCGAACCAGCCTGGGTGAAGCGGAAGATGTTGTCGACGAAGAACAGAACGTCCTGGCCTTCATCGCGGAAGTTTTCAGCAACGGTCAGACCGGTCAGAGCGACGCGAGCACGAGCGCCCGGCGGTTCGTTCATCTGGCCGTAAACGAGCGCAGCCTTGGAGCCTTCGCCGCCGCCATGCTTATTGACGCCAGATTCGATCATTTCGTGGTAGAGGTCGTTGCCTTCGCGGGTACGTTCACCCACGCCTGCGAACACCGAGTAACCACCGTGCGCCTTGGCGACGTTGTTGATCAGTTCCATGATAAGAACGGTCTTGCCAACGCCAGCGCCGCCAAACAGGCCGATCTTGCCGCCCTTTGCGTAGGGAGCGAGCAGGTCGACGACCTTGATGCCGGTGACGAGGATCTGCGCTTCCGTGGACTGCTCGACGTAAGACGGAGCATCCTGGTGGATGGCGCGCTTCTTCTGGGTATTCAGCGGACCTGCTTCGTCGACCGGCTCGCCGATAACGTTCATGATACGGCCAAGCGTTTCATGTCCGACCGGAACCGAGATCGGCGCGCCCGTGTCCTTGACGGACTGGCCGCGAACCAGACCTTCGGTCGAGTCCATGGCGATGGTGCGGACCGCGTTTTCCCCGAGGTGCTGTGCGACTTCGAGAACCAGACGGTTGCCATTGTTGTCGGTTTCAAGCGCGTTCAGGATCGCCGGGAGTTCGCCTTCGAAAGCAACGTCCACAACGGCGCCGATAACCTGCGTAACCTTACCGACAGAACCTGCGGGGGTAGCTGCGTCAGCCATATTCTTACCCTCTTTTCCTAACCTCAGAGCGCTTCCGCGCCCGAAATGATTTCAATCAATTCCTTGGTGATCTGTGCCTGGCGCTGACGGTTGTAATTGAGCGTCAGCTTGTTGATCATCTCACCAGCGTTGCGCGTCGCATTGTCCATCGCGCTCATCTTGGCGCCCATCTCGCCGGCGACGTTCTCGAGGAGCGCGCGGAAGATCTGGACGGAGATGTTGCGCGGGATCAGGTCCGCGAGGATCGAAGCCGCATCCGGCTCGTATTCGTAAACGGCACCCTTATGCTCGGCATCCTCTTCGACAACGGTCGGAGCCGAAGCCGGGACGAGCTGAAACGCGGTCGGCACCTGGCTGATCACCGACTTGAACTCGGAATAGAACAGCGTGCAGACGTCGAACTCGCCGCCTTCGAACATTTCGATGACGCGCTTGCCGATGGCATCGGCATTGTCGAAACCGATACGCTTGACGTCGCGCAGTTCCTTGCGCTCGACGATCAGCGATGCGTATTCACGGCGCAGGATGTCGTAGCCCTTCTTGCCGACCGTGAAGATCTTCACGGTCTTGCCGTCGGCCAACAGCTTGCGGACGTGATCGCGGGCAAAACGTGCGATCTGCGAGTTGAAACCGCCGCAAAGGCCACGCTCAGCCGTGCAGACGATGAGCAAATGCACATCGCTCTTGCCGGTGCCGGTCATCAGCGGCGGCGCACCGTCCGCGTCGCTGACGGCAGCCGTGATATTGGCAAGAACGGCGCTCATGCGTTCCGAATAGGGCCGTGCGGCCTCGGCCGCCTCCTGGGCGCGCCGAAGCTTCGCCGCGGCGACCATTTTCATCGCCTTGGTGATCTTCTGCGTCGCCTTGACGGAGGCGATCCGGTTTTTCAGATCCTTAAGTGAAGGCATCCGGTATCCGTCCTAGAAGTGAGGTCCGATCAGGCGAAAGACTTGGCGTAGCTGTCGAGAGCAGCGATGAGCTTGCTCTTGGTCGCATCGCTGATGGCCTTTTCAGTGCGGATCGCGTCGAGGATGTCCTTGCCTTCCGACCGCAGGTAGGAAAGCAGGCCCTGCTCAAACTTGCCGACCAGGGCAACGCCGATCTTATCGAGATAGCCGTTGACGCCGGAGAAGATCACCGCAACCTGCTCTTCCGTCTTCAGCGGCGAGAACTGCGGCTGCTTCAGGAGCTCGGTCAGGCGGGCGCCGCGGTTCAGCAGGCGCTGCGTTGCGGCATCGAGGTCCGAACCGAACTGAGCGAAGGCGGCCATTTCGCGATACTGGGCGAGTTCGCCCTTGATCGAGCCGGCAACCTGCTTCATCGCCTTGATCTGTGCGGACGAACCGACGCGCGAAACCGACAGACCGACGTTAACGGCCGGGCGGATACCCTGATAGAACAGGTCGGTTTCGAGGAAGATCTGGCCGTCGGTGATCGAGATCACGTTGGTCGGGATGAACGCCGAAACGTCGTTACCTTGCGTTTCGATGACCGGAAGAGCGGTCAGCGAACCGGCGCCCTGTTCGTCGTTCATCTTGGCGGCGCGCTCGAGAAGGCGCGAATGCAGGTAGAAAACGTCGCCCGGATAGGCTTCGCGGCCCGGCGGGCGGCGCAGCAGCAGCGACATCTGACGATAGGAAACAGCCTGCTTCGACAGGTCGTCGTAGCCGATCAGGGCGTGCATGCCGTTGTCACGGAAATATTCGCCCATGGCGCAACCGGCGAACGGCGCCAGGTACTGCATCGGGGCCGGGTCGGAAGCCGTTGCGGCGACGACGATCGAATACTTCAGCGCACCGCGCTCTTCGAGCACCTTGACGAACTGGGCAACGGTCGAACGCTTCTGGCCGATAGCGACGTAGACGCAGTACAGCTTTTCGCTGTCCGGACCGGCATCGTGGATGGCCTTCTGGTTCAGGATCGTGTCGAGAATGATGGCGGTCTTGCCGGTCTGGCGGTCGCCGATGACAAGCTCGCGCTGGCCGCGGCCAACCGGGATCAGAGCGTCGATGGCCTTCAGGCCGGTCGACATCGGCTCATGAACCGACTTGCGCGGAATGATGCCCGGAGCCTTGACGTCGACGCGAGCGCGGCGGGTCGCATTGATCGGGCCCTTGCCGTCGATCGGGTTACCGAGCGCGTCGACAACGCGGCCGAGAAGCTCCGGACCAACCGGAACGTCAACGATCGCGCCGGTGCGCTTGACGGTGTCGCCTTCCTTGATGTCACGGTCGGAGCCGAAGATAACCACGCCGACGTTGTCGGATTCGAGGTTCAGCGCCATGCCACGGATGCCGCCGGGGAATTCGACCATTTCGCCGGCCTGAACATTGTCCAGACCGTAGACGCGGGCGATACCGTCACCGACGGAGAGAACCTGGCCGACTTCGGAGACTTCAGCTTCCTTGCCGAAGTTTTTGATCTGATCTTTCAGAATTGCGGAAATTTCCGCGGCGCGGATATCCATCAGCCGACCTCTTTCAATGCAAGCTTAAGGGTGGAGAGTTTGGTGCGAAGGGACGTATCGATCTGACGCGAACCGACCTTGACGATCAGGCCACCAAGAATCGACGGATCGACGGTGACGGCAATCGCCACGTCCTTGCCGGTGACGCCCTTCAGCGCCGCCTTCAATTCATCTTCCTGCGCCGGGGTCAGCGCATGCGCCGAGGTGACCTCGGCGGAAACTTCGCCGCGATGCTTCGCGGCGATGATACGGAAAGCCTTGATCATGCCCGGCAGCGCAAAAAGGCGCCGGTTGCCTGCCACGACCTTGAGGAAATTGGTGACGTAATTGCCGAAGCCCGCCTTCGTTGCCAGCGCCTGGACGGCACCGACCTGCTCTTCGGCCGAAAAGACCGGGCTCGAGACGAAACGCTTCAGATCTTCGCTGTCATCCAGCATGGCTTGAAACCGATCGAGATCGGCGGTCACTGCCGGAACAGCACCCTCTTCGAGGGCCAGCTCGAACAATGACGAGGCATATCGCTCTGCGACACCAGAAATATGCTGGGATGTGTCTGCCACGGGCACAAAATTCCCTGATTTCAACCCAAGAATCCGGCTTCCGGGAGACGGAAGCCACATGTTCTTGAATTCGTTTTGATTTCCCCCAGAAATCAGCAGGGGCTTCCCCCTACCTCATCCGAAATTCGGGGTTCGTCTAACATAGGATATTGAGACTCGCAACACGCGTAATAGCCGAATACGCTATTCGGGTGAATTTATGATGGCAAAAAGTTCAAAACCATGGGGATAGCGCGGGCAATTGCAGCCGAAGCGAGATCATTTTCGATCAAATATAGCCCAATCCGTAAAGAAGCGGTAGAGCCGCCAAAATCGCCTGGACAACCAGAAGTAACAAATTCACGAGAACGCTTCCCCGATCCGACATGATCGAGAGGATGCGACCGAATGCGGCAACGGCAAAGGACGCCCCGAGCGCCAGGTAGACCATCGGCTGCGCCAGCAGGATAGCGACCAGCCCGAAGCCCAGATAGAAGCCGCCGGCCGAACGTCCCTCGGCATAGGCTTCCGGCCGCCCTTCGCGCACCTGCAACTTCAGGAAACGATAGGTATAGCCAGGCGCGAACATCGCGAGGAACCCGATGAGCGCCGTAAACGCCGCCGAGCAATAGGCAAGCTGTTCGCCCAGGTCAGTCGGAAAATAAAGCTCCATCGGTCGTCCCCAAATCAACCTAAACCAAATCAATCATATCAAGAGGCTGACTTATGGCATGAACAGGCGAAACAGGGGAAGACGCCGGAAAGGCACCGTTTCGCGAAACTACAGGAAACTCTGTGGATCGATGTCAAGCTGCACCTGCACGGAACCGCGCTCCTTCGGCGATTGTGCCAGCAAAGCGCGAAGGAACCCCTGCATATCTGAATTGCGCCGGCCGTGCACAAGCAGGCGGAAACGATGGCGGCCCCGCACCAGGGCGAGCGGCGCTTCAGCCGGCCCGAGCACCGATATGCCCTGGACCTGCGGCGCCGCATTGCGCAGGCCGCGGGCATGAGTTTCCGCATCCTGCCGGGTATCGGCCGAGACGATGATCGAGGCGAGCCGGCCGAAGGGCGGCAATATGGCTCTTTCGCGCTCCGAAATCTCGCGCTCATAGAAAGCGCCGGCATCGCCGGAGACGATCGCCTGCATGACGGGGTGCTGCGGCTGATAGGTCTGCAACAGGCCGTGGCTCTTGAGCCCGGTTCGCCCGGCGCGGCCGGTCACCTGCGACAGAAGCTGGAATGTCCGCTCGGCTGCACGCGGATCGCCATTGGCAAGACCAAGATCGGCGTCGACGATGCCGACCAGCGTCATCAGCGGGAAATTGTGTCCTTTGGCGACGAGCTGCGTGCCGATGACGATATCCGCCTCGCCCTTGGCAATGGCCTCCAGCTCCAGCCGCAGCCGCTTGACGCCGCCCATGATGTCGGAGGAGAGCACGATGGTCCGCGCTTCGGGAAAATGCCGCTCGACCTCCTCGGCAATGCGCTCGACGCCCGGACCGCAGGCGACGAGATGGTCGAGCGTGCCGCATTCCGGGCAGGCTTCAGGCGTCCGTTCGGCATAGCCGCATTGATGGCACTGGATCTGTCCACGGAAACGGTGTTCCACCAGCCAGCTCGAACATTGCGGACATTGGAAGCGATGCCCGCAGACGCGGCAGAGCGTCAACGGTGCATAGCCGCGCCTGTTGAGGAACAGCAGCGACTGTTCGCCCTTTTCCACCGTTTTGCCGATCGCCCGAATTAGCAGCGGCGAGAGGAACCCGCCGCGCTCCGGCGCATGCCGGCGCATGTCGATCAGATGCAGGTCCGGAAGAGCCGCATCCCCGTAGCGGGTCGGCAGATGAATGGTGCTGTAACGCCCGCTCTGGCCGTTGACCTGGCTCTCGACCGAAGGGGTCGCCGACACCAGCACTACCGGAAAATCGCCGATCCGGCCGCGCACGACCGCCATGTCGCGGGCATTGTAATAGACCCGATCCTCCTGCTTGTAGGCGGGATCGTGCTCTTCGTCGACGATGATCAGGCCAAGGTCTTCGAAGGGCAGGAACAGCGCCGAGCGCGCGCCGGCAACGACCCGGACCTCGCCGGTCACCGCCTGCCGCCAGACTTTTTCGCGCATGCGCGGCGCCAGGTCCGAGTGCCACTCGGCCGGCTTGGCGCCGAAGCGATCCTGAAAGCGCTCGAGGAAACTCGCCGTCAGCGCGATTTCCGGCAGCAGGATCAACACCTGCTTGCCGCGCTTCAGCATCTCGGCGATCGCCTCGAAATAGACCTCGGTCTTGCCCGAGCCGGTGACGCCATCGATCAGCGAAACGGAGAACTCGCCCTTGCGCACCTCGGCAAGGATTTCATCGGCCGCTTCGCGCTGCGGGCCTTCGAGCCGCGAGGCGGTGAAATCCGGATCGGGCCTGGCGACGACGGGCGGCGGCGGCAGGAATATGGTTTCGAAAATGCCCTGCGCGATCAGCCCGTCGACGACTCCAGTCGAAACGCCGGCAGCGTGCGCCAGCCCGCTCCGCGTCCACGAGAGGCCGTCCTTTGCCGTCTCCATGACCCGGGTGCGGGCGGGTGTCAGCCGTTCCGGTGCGCCGCCGACAAAACGAAGGCCCTCGACCATCGGTTCGGGATCGAAGGCTGCGGGCGCGCGCAGCGCCATGCGCGCCACCAGCCCCGGCGGCGACAGCGTATAGGCGGCCACCCAGTCGATGAAATCGCGCATCTCCTTGGTCAGCGGCGGGCAATCGAAGACATGGCTGATCGGCCGCAGCTTCTTCGGATCGACGCCGCCCTCATCGCCGCCATCCCAGACGACACCGATCACCTGCCTCGGCCCGAGCGGCACCTGCACGACCGAGCCGGGCTCGACCGCCATGCCTTCCGGAACCGCATAGGAATAGGGCTTCGGCGCCGGCATCGGCACCAGAACCGGGACCGTGCGGCTCATGGTCGGGTGTGCGGGCGCAGCTTCAAACAGCGCGCCGAACAGATCGGACGAATCTTTAGTCATCGCGCCAGACCATGCCCCGAGCGGCGACAAAAAGAAACCCGGGGTGGTTCGGCATCATATTGTCCGAAGCCACTTCAAACTTTCACCGCTGTTGTCTTTTGACACAGGATGCCGAAGCAATGAGCTGCCAACAGCCGTCAAACGGAATGCTCCGCGACGGCGGCTGCCATATCCTGGACCGCAGCCGGAGGACCGACCGGCGCAAACGTCGTATTTCCGTCGGCAGCCAGATCGAACACCGTATGCTTCTCCAGCGCCTTCGTCACTTCGTTGACGTCGCCGTCCAGATGCTCGACCGGGATGAGATTGCCGATCAGGAAATCGAAGCGGTCGCCGCGCTTGTTGAGGAGCTCGTGGAACACCGTCATGTCGCGCAGCTCCGTCGACCATTTGGCGAACCAATAGAACAGCCCGGAATTGCGCGCTGTCAGATGCACCGGCAGGATCGGCAGATTATACTTACGCGCCAGCCCCACGGCCGATGTCTTCCAAGGCCGCTCGTTCAGCTTGCCGTTTGCCCAATAGGCGATGCGGCCGGAGGGGAAGAGCACGGTAACCTTGCCCTCGGCAACGGCGCGATTGGTGATCTGCAGCGTTTCGCGCGTCTTCAGTTTGCTCTTATATTCCTCACGCCATTCGACCGGGATGATCATCTCGGCGAATCGCGGATTGACGCGGACGGCATCGCGATTGGCGAAAACCATCATATCGGGCCGGCGCGTCTTCAGGAGATCGAAGACGGCGACGCCGTCGGCAATGCCGGTCGGATGGTTGCTGACGAGAATGAAGCCGCCGGAAGCCGGGATGCGTTCGGCGTGGGTTACCCCGATATCGAGCCGCAGCAGATCGCTCATATATTCGAAGCACTGGAAACCCGGCAGCTTGGCGATGTCGTTGGCAAATTCGATCGCCTTGTTGTAGCGCAGCAGCGTGTAGAGAAAGGGCCGCATCAAGGGCCAGAGTGGGTTGCGAACGATCTTCTGGCCGCGCTCGGCGATCAGCGTATCGACGATATGTCCGGGCTGGCCCTGGGACACCAAAGCAATTGCTTCTGCAAGTTGTCCCAATGCAGTTATCGAACCGCGACGTGCCATGAAATGCCCTGGATGGTTGGGTTGTACTCTATTGCAATCGAATATGATCGAAGCATGACAAGCGCCTCGCGTATAACCGCTTAAATCGATTTTGATTCAAGGCGCAGCCTATACGCAGTTGAAAAGAACTACTGCGATCTTTCCGTACGCAAAGGAGAGACACGGCACAGTAGGAATGTTAGCGATTCCATAACCTTCCCTCCTTCAAAGTGGCAGAAGGAATTTGAATTTCAAGGGGTTTTCCACTGAACGAGTTGCTGATTATCGCCGATCCCGAGCTGATGGCTGAGCGCAGCCGTTGGTTGGATACGCTCGGCCAGGAGCGGCGGCTTTCGGCCCATACGCTGGATGCCTACGAGCGTGACACGCGGCAATTCTTGACGTTTCTGACCGGCCATCTCGGTGGCCCGGCGACAATCAAGGATATCCATGCGCTACGCCCCGCCGACTTCCGCGGTTTTCTGGCTGCGCGCCGCAAGGATGGCGCGGGTGCGCGTTCGCTCGGGCGCAACCTCGCCGGCCTTCGTTCGCTGCTGCGCTATCTTGAAAAGAAAGGCCTGGTGAACGCGGCCGGCGCCGGAGCGGTACGCTCGCCGAAGCAGCCGAAATCACTGCCGAAGCCGCTGTCGGACACCCAGGCGATCACCGTCGTCAGCGACGAGGCGCAGATGCATGACGAGCCTTGGATTGCCGCGCGCGACACGGCAGTGCTGACCCTGCTCTATGGCTGTGGCCTGCGCATCTCCGAAGCGCTGGATCTGACGCCGGAAGACGTGCGCCCCGGCGCGACGGCGCTACGGATCACCGGCAAGGGCAACAAGACCCGGCTGGTGCCGCTGCTGCCCATCGTCGTCGAAGCGGTCGAGAAATACCGTGCGCTCTGCCCCTATCATCTCAACGCAGATGCCCCGCTCTTTCGCGGCGCGCGCGGCGGCAAGCTGCATGCCGGCCTTATCCAGCGCGGCATGCAGAAGCTGCGCTGCGCCTTCGGGCTGCCGGACACGGCGACGCCCCATGCGCTGCGCCATTCTTTCGCCACGCATCTGCTCGCAGGTGGCGGCGACCTGCGTACGATCCAGGAATTGCTCGGCCATGCCAGCCTTTCGACAACACAGGTCTATACTGGGGTCGATTCATCGCGGCTGCTGGAGGTCTATGACCGGGCTCACCCGCGGGCGTAAGAAAGTGTTAACCTCTCGCGTTAAGGGAATATGCGTTTCAGGCGGATAGAGCAGAAGCTAATTCGGCATGATCCCGGCCAAAGTCGCGATCATGTCCCCTGCTTTCGGAAGGTTGAGATAATGTCTGCTCTCGGAATCAAGACAGCGCGGCTGACAGCGTCGAGATTCGGTGACATTCTCCTCTGGCTGGCGACGGCCTTTCCCTGGATGCTGATGACGGCATTGATCGTGGCTCTGTTGTCGCTGGCGCCTGCGCATGCCGAAGAGGCCGCGTCCGATAGCTGCGGCGGCAAAGATCTGATGGCTGAACTGCAAAAGAGCGACCCCGCCAAATATGCCTCGATCCTCGCCGAGGGTGACAAGGTGGCGAATGGCAAGGGCATCTTCTGGAAGATCGAAAAGTCCGGCCTAAAACCCTCCTGGCTGCTCGGCACCATGCATGTCAGCGACGCGCGCGTGGTGACCATGCCGAAGGGCGCAGCCGAAGCAAGTGCCGGGGCGGATACGATCGTCGTCGAATCCGATGAAATCCTCGACGACAAGAAGGCGATGGCAGCTCTCTTCGGCAATCCGTCTTTGATGATGCTGACCGACGGCTCGACCATTAGCCAGCATCTGTCGCCGGAAGAGAATGCCAAGCTGGAAGCGGGCCTGAAACAGCGCGGCGTGTCGCTCGCCACCGTCGCCCACATGCAACCTTGGTTGATTTCGAGCTCTTTCGAAATGACCGGCTGTGAAGTCCGCCGCAAGACGGCCGGCATGAAATTCCTCGATCAGAAGCTTGCGAGCGACGCGATCGCTAGCGGCAAACAGGTGAAGGGGCTGGAAACACTGGCCGAACAGGCCAAGGCCATGAGCGATCTGCCGATCGAACTTCACGTGAAATCGCTGATCCAGACGCTGGAACTCGGCGACAAGATCAACGACGTCAACGAAACCATGACCGATCTCTATCTCGCCGGCAATATCGGCGCGATCGTCCCGATGCTGAAGAACATCGTGCCGGATCAGAACCTGTCCGACGATGATACCGCCGCCTTCGAACAGCGCATCATTTTGGACCGCAACAAGGTAATGGCCGAACGCGCCGCGCCGATCCTCGCCAAGGGCAACGCCTTCATCGCCGTCGGCGCACTGCATCTGGTCGGCGATCAGGGTCTGGTGGAACTGCTGCGCAAGCAGGGTTTTACGGTGACGGCGGCGAACTGAGCGCGCCCATTCGTTTGCCGAAGTCAGTCAGCACTGTCTCGACAATCAACCGATGGAACGGCGTGATCACAGCGATATAGATCTGGCCGAGCAAGATTTTCCGTTTCACGAGCGTCGTTATATCGATGAGTCGACGCCCCCGACCATCATCCCGCACATCGATTACGACACGGAAATCAAGGTGCTTGTCGTCGAAGCCGAGAACAACTTGGTTCTCTGATTTGCTGACGATCGGAAAGAAGCCGATTGTTTCCGACGTATTTAGGGAGTGATGTCCCGTAGATTTCAGGCCGAAGACGCTGACGACCGTATCGCGCAGCTTTAGCAGTGACCGCACCCAAAAAGGAAATTTGCCGAACATTGTGCGCGCGGCAGCGACTGCCGTAAAATCCGATTCCTGTACCTGTAGCTCGTAACAATCAGCCCAGTCCGCGCCCGGCAATGCGGGATGCGGCATATTTGGTTTAACCATTACGGGCTTTGCCGGCATTTTGGCGTCTGCTGTTTCACTCTCTGCAAAGTAGCACAGCCAACGTATAGCCAGACATACAAACGACGGCTGCGGCAATTCGCTCACGACAACCCGCAAAAGGAAACGGCGGCCGTCATCACCGCCGCCGCTCACATCAAAGGATACGTCTCTATAATTTACATATGGATCGGCTTGAAGAAGGTCGCGAGCGCGGCTTCCTTTACGGCTTCCGACATGGTCGGATGCGCATGGCAGGTGCGGCCGAGATCTTCCGACGAGCCGCCGAATTCCATCAGCACGGCAATCTCGTGGATCATCTCGCCAGCGCCGAAGCCGACGATGTGGCCGCCGAGAACGCGGTCAGTCTCTTTGTCCGCCAGGATCTTGACGAAACCGTCCGTCGCCAGCATGGCGCGGGCGCGGCCATTGGCGGTGAAGGGGAATTTGCCGACCTTGTAGGCGATGCCCGCGGCCTTCAGCTCTTCCTCGGTCTTGCCGACGGAGGCGACTTCGGGCTGCGTGTAGACCACGCTCGGAATGACATCGTAATTCACATGGCCAGCCTGACCGGCGAGGATTTCGGCAAGCGCCACGCCCTCGTCTTCCGCCTTGTGCGCCAGCATCGGGCCCTTCACCACGTCGCCGATGGCATAGATGCCAGGAACATTGGTCTTGAAATGGCCATCGATTTCGACGCGGCCCCTGACATCGAGGGCAACGCCTGCCTCTTCCAGGCCGAGACCGGCCGTGTAGGGCTTGCGGCCGGTCGACACCAGCACGACATCGGCATCGAGCACCACCTTGTCGCCGCCCTTGACCGGCTCAAAGGTGACCTTGGCGCCGTCGCCGACCTTTTCGACGCCGGTGACCTTGGCGCTGAGATGGAAGTCGATGCCCTGTTTGGCCAGCATGCGCTGGAACTGCTTGGAGACTTCGCCGTCCATGCCGCCGAGAATGGTGTCGAGATATTCGACGACCGTGACCTTGGCGCCGAGGCGCGACCAGACCGAGCCGAGCTCGAGGCCGATGACACCGCCGCCGACGACGATCATGTTGGCCGGCACCTTGTCGAGCGCGATGCCGCCGGTGGACGAAATGATCACCTTCTCATCGATTTCGAGCGACACGCCCGGAATGCCGGCAACGTCGGAGCCGGTGGCGATAACGATGTTCTTGCCCTCGATCTCGGTCACCTTGCCATCCTCGGCCGTGACGGAAACCTTGCCGGTAGCGACGATCTTGCCGGTGCCCTGGAAGGTATCGATCTTGTTCTTCTTGAAGAGGAAAGCGACGCCGTCGGTGTTCGCCTTCACCGTCGCATCCTTGTGCGCCATCATCTTCGAAAGATTGAGCGTCGGTGCTGCGACTTCGACGCCGAGCGCGTCCATGCCATGGCCGGCATGATGGAACATTTCGGAGGCATGCAGCAGCGCCTTGGACGGGATGCAGCCGATGTTGAGGCAGGTGCCGCCGAACGTGGCGCGCTTTTCGATGACTGCCACCTTGAGGCCGAGCTGCGCCGCCTTGATAGCGCAGACATAGCCGCCGGGGCCGGTTCCGATAATGATCACATCGTAGGACATGGTTTTAATTTCCTTGTTTTGTATCTCTGTTAGTCGGTCGCCCGCGCCAATGCGAGGCGGATACCGAAGCCGACAAGTGCCGCTCCAGTGATGCGGTTGAACCATTTGCCGCCGGCGATGAAGCGATCGCGGACCGGCTTGACGGTGAAGAAGACGGAGACGCCGGCAAACCAGGCGACAAGCGCCGTCGCCATGCCTATGCCATAGGAAAACTGAATGAGCGCCGGCGTGTCGTGATGCACGAGCGTCGAAAACAGCGACAGGAAAAACAGCACCGGCTTCGGATTGAGCGCATTGGTGATGAAACCCGTTGCCAGGCAGCGCCAGATGGAAACCGGCTTGCGATCCTCCTCGCCGATCTCGATCTCCTTCACCTTGAAGCCGGGCTCCCGGAAAGACTTGATGCCGAGATAGACGAGATAAAGGACGCCGGCCCATTTGATCAGGCTGAAGAGCATCAGCGATTGCGAGACGATGAGACCGAGGCCGAGAATGGTATAGCTGACGTGGAAAAGCAGAGAGAAGCCCATGCCGAGGCCGGTCATGACGGCCGCGCGGCGGCCATGCACGATGCTCTGGCGCAGGATGACGGCGAAGTCAGCGCCCGGTGCGACGATGAAAATCGAAAACACCGCCATCAGGCCGAGGAATTCCAAGACATATTGCATGATTTCTGCCCTTTCCGATCAGCGGCCGCCGCTCACATCGAGGACGGCGCCCGTTATATAGGATGCCTGGGCTCCCAACAGGTAGAGGATGGCGTCCGCCACCTCTTCCGCGGTCCCCGCCCTCTTCATCGGCAGTTGCGGAGCGATCTCGCGCGCACGGTCTGGCAGGCCTGCCGCCGCGTGGATTTCCGTATCGATAATGCCCGGCCGCACCGCATTGACCCTTATGCCCTCGGCCGCCACCTCGCGCGCCAGGCCGAGCGTGAACGTATCGATCGCGCCCTTGGAAGCCGCATAATCGACATATTGCCCACCGCCACCAAGGGTGGCTGCCACGGAGGAGAGGTTGACGATCGCGCCGCCCTTGCCGCCATGGCGAGTGGACATGCGGCGAACGGCTTCCGCGGCGGCCAGCATCGAGCCGGTGATGTTGATGCGAAACATCCGGTCGAGGCGCTCCGGCGTCATCTCGTCCAGACGCTGCACGCGATCGACGATGCCGGCATTGTTGACGAGACCGTCCAACCGACCGAAATGCTGGTCGACGGTGGAGAAAATGGACCTGATATCCTCGGGCGAGCCGACATCGCCGGCGACCGCAATCGCCTCGCCGCCGGCATCCCTAATCGCGGTGACGACCGCCTCAGCAGCCGCCTTGTTCGAAGCGTAATTGACGGCCACGGCCCAGCCTTGCCGGGCAGCCGCAATCGACACTGCCGCCCCGATGCCGCGGCTGCCGCCGGTGACGAGAAGAACAGGGGATTTGCCAGTCATTCGCCGCATCCTTTCAAGGTCAGGACATCCCAGGGGGCGACGGTCGCTTTGCCTTTGCCCCAGATGGAGGATTCACGGATCGAAGGTCCGAGCGCCGGCAGGAACAGCCGCGCCGCGGCGCCTGCGCCCTCCGCCGGCAAGACACCGATATTGCCCTTCAGGTCAGAGGCGTAGATCATGCCCTGCCAAACAGTGCAGGCGCGGAGATCGGCGCCGGTCACATCGCCTTCCGGGCAGTTGAACATGATCAGGCCGTTGGCGCGCAGTTGATCATCCGAGCGCATCACCACGCCATCCGCCACGATCGGCGTGTTCCGCACAGAGAATTTGAATTTGTTGCTGGTGGCTGCCGCGTCGGAATCGACCGGTTCGAAACGCAGCTCGTAGGCATCGTCCATGTCGCCATAAACAGCCTTTTCCTGTACGCATTCATCCGCAAGCGCCGGCACCGGAATGGCCGCAAACGCCATCATTGCCCAGTGCACGGGGCCTAGTCGTGCCATCCCTCGGTTCGCCAGCATGATCACCCTCCCCCTGGTTCGTGCCGACCGTCTGCATTTTCTGTCACCCCGAAATCCGTAAAGAGGACAAGCGGGCGATCCTTCGCATCGAGGCCCCAGAACACCGGGTAGAAACCATCGCCCCATCCGCTCCAGAACACCGCGACATTGCCGCGCTTGCCGGTCACCGGCCGATGCATGACATATTTGTCGTCATTCGCCTCGATCTCGGGAGCGAGCACATCATCGTAGTAATTGATGTCGGTGGCGGACTTCTGGGTGCGGACCTGCTGCTCCCGTTCCTGGATCAGGGCGTATGTTTCCGCATCCATATAGCAGCCAAGACCGGCATCGACCGGATAGCCGAAGAACTCGTCGTTCTTCAGCGACTTGATATCCTGGCCGGGAATGAGCGCCAGCTCCCAGCGCGCCGGCTTGCCATCGGCAAAGCGCAGGCCGGCCGCGGCAACGCGGCCGAAGGCCTTGTAGATGGACACGGGATAGTTGCCCGGCGCAACGATCCTGACGAAGGCGGGACGATCCGGCCCGACCAGAGGATCGCTGGCGACGATGCGGCCGGACGTCAATTCGACATCGCCCATGTGAAAGACAGTGATCGACCGGGCGGCGAGATCGGCGTCGCTCAGCGACGCCAGATCGAGATTGCTGCTGAGCTTGGCAACGTCGAAATCATCCGCGGCGGCGGAAAATGGCATCCACGCGGCGACGGCGCACAAGAGTCCGCGCATCGTCCGCATGGGCCATTTCGACATGAGCCAGCGCTCCCTTAGAGATCGAGAACCAGACGTTCCGGATCTTCCAGGCTTTCCTTGACGCGCACGAGGAAGGTAACCGCTTCCTTGCCGTCGACGATGCGGTGATCGTAGGAGAGCGCCAGATACATCATCGGGCGGATGACGACCTGGCCGCCGATGGCGACCGGACGCTCCTGGATCTTGTGCATGCCGAGAATGCCCGACTGCGGCGCATTCAGGATCGGCGAGGACATCAGCGAGCCGTAGACGCCGCCGTTGGAGATGGTGAAGGTACCGCCCTGCATGTCGGCCATGGAGAGCTGGCCGTCACGGGCTGCCTTGCCGAGGCGGCCGATTTCCTTCTCGATGCCGGCGATCGACATCTGGTCGGCATCACGCACGATCGGAACCACGAGGCCCTTGTCCGTGCCGACGGCAACGCCGATGTGGCAGTAGTTCTTGTAGATGATGTCGGTGCCGTCGATCTCGGCGTTGACGGCCGGGAGTTCCTTCAGCGCATGCGTGACTGCCTTGGTGAAGAAGCCCATGAAGCCGAGCTTCACGCCATGCTTCTTCTCGAAGATGTCCTTGTACCTGTTGCGCAGGTCCATGACGGCCTTCATGTCCACCTCGTTATAGGTGGTGAGCATGGCGGCGGTGTTCTGCGCATCCTTAAGGCGCTTGGCGATCGTCTGGCGCAGGCGCGTCATCTTCACGCGCTCTTCGCGGCCGGCATCTTCGACGGTGGTCGGGGCTCGGGCGGCAACCGGAGCAGCCGGTGCGGCGGCAGGCGCCGAGGCAGCCTTGGCGACGGCGGCGATGACATCACCCTTCAGGACCTGGCCGCGCTTGCCGCTGCCATCGACCTGATCGGCGGAAAGATTGTTTTCGGCGAGCAGCTTGGCGGCGGCCGGAGCCGCCGGCATGGCGGAAGCCGGTGCGGCGACTGGAGCAGCGGCGACCGGAGCGGGCGCGGCAGCAGCGGTCGGTGCGGCAGCCTGGGCCGGAGCAACCGCAGCACCGTTGCCGGCGGAGATCTGGCCGAGCAGCGCGCCGAGGCCTACGGTTTCGCCGGCCTGGGCAACGATTTCGGAAAGCGTGCCGGCCGAAGGCGCAGGGACTTCGATCGTCACCTTGTCGGTTTCGAGTTCGAGAAGCGGCTCATCAGCCTTGATGGCATCGCCGACCTTCTTGAACCAAGTACCGACGGTCGCTTCGCTGACGGATTCGCCGAGGGTAGGAACGCGGATTTCAGTGGCCATTGTTCAGATCCTGATTTTTCGTCGTTATGACTTAGATAGAATTACCGGCGACGGACGGCCGGAGAATGATCGAGGGCATCGGCGAGATTTCGATGCGGAAACCGAGCCCGGCGAGAAGGACGGGATCGGCATCGCCAAGCGCCTTGGCGGCATCGGCGTCTTCCACGTCGAGGACAGCCATGCCGAAAGCACCATCGGCCGCGAAAACCGGACCGACGATAACAGCCGTTCCGGCACTTGCATGATCGCGCCAATAAGCGGCGTGTTTCTGCATGGCGGCCATCTCCTCCCCTGTGGCGTCATGCGGGAAGCTGGGGCGCGGCGGCACAAGTTTCAGATGAAAATAGGCCATCGCGCACCCCCTTTCCGGCTCATGCCTTAACCGCCGAGCGCATCCTCAAGGAATGCAGCGAGCTGCGCCAGATGCTTGGACATCAGGCCCGTCGCCGGCGAGGCGGCGGCCGGACGGCCGGTGTAGCGAACCCGCTGGTACTTGGCGTCGATATGGGCAAGCACCCATTCCAGATACGGATCGATGAAGGACCATGCGCCCATGTTCTTCGGCTCTTCCTGGCACCAGACCATCTCCGCATTGCGGAAGCGGCTGAGCTCGTTGATGAGCGCCTTGGCCGGGAACGGATAGAGCTGTTCGATACGCAGCAGGTAGATATCGTCGATGCCGCGCTTCTCGCGCTCTTCCAGCAGGTCGTAATAGACCTTGCCCGAGCAGATGACGACGCGACGAATCTTGGCGTCCTTCTGCAGCTTGATCGGGCCGTCCTTGATCACTTCCGCATCGTCCCAGAGCAGGCGATGGAAGGAGGTTTCCCCCGCCATCTCCGCTAGGCCCGATACCGCACGCTTATGGCGCAGCAGCGACTTTGGCGTCATCAGGATCAGCGGCTTGCGGAAGTCACGCTTCAACTGGCGACGCAGGATATGGAAGTAGTTCGCCGGCGTCGTGACGTTGGCGACCTGCATGTTGTCTTCGGCACAGAGCTGCAGATAGCGTTCCAGGCGGGCCGAAGAGTGTTCCGGACCCTGACCTTCATAGCCATGCGGCAGCAGGCAGACGAGGCCGGACATGCGCAGCCACTTGCGTTCGCCCGACGAGATGAACTGGTCGAACACGACCTGCGCACCGTTGGCGAAGTCGCCGAACTGCGCTTCCCACAGCGTCAGCGCATTCGGACGGGCCAGCGAATAGCCGTATTCGAAGCCGAGAACCGCCTCTTCCGACAGCATCGAGTTGATGACTTCGTAGCGGGCCTGGGTCGGCGACAGGTTGGCGAGCGGGATGTAGCGATCTTCGGTTTCCTGATCGTAGAGAACCGAATGACGCTGCGAGAACGTGCCGCGCTCGCAATCCTGACCGGACAGACGGATCTTGTGGCCTTCGACCACGAGCGAGCCGAAAGCGAGCGCTTCCGCCATTGCCCAGTCGATGCCTTCGCCTGTCTGGACCATGCCAGCACGGTTTTCCATGAAGCGCTGGATGGTTCGGTGCGCATGAAAGCCGGCCGGAATTTCCGACAGCTTGCGGCCGATATCCTTCAGCGTCTTCATCGGCACCGCAGTCTTGCCGCGACGCTGCTCGTCTGCATTGTCGGCCGTATGCAGGCCCGACCATTCGCCGTCCAGCCAGTCGGCCTTGTTCGGCTTGTAGGACTGGCCGGCCTCGAACTCCTGTTCGAGATGGGCGCGCCAGTCGGCCTTCATCTTCTCGACTTCGCCTTCGCTCAGCACGCCTTCGGCAACCAGCCGCT
This sequence comes from Rhizobium sp. CB3060, assembly GCF_025200735.1. Taxonomy (NCBI): domain Bacteria; kingdom Pseudomonadati; phylum Pseudomonadota; class Alphaproteobacteria; order Hyphomicrobiales; family Rhizobiaceae; genus Rhizobium; species Rhizobium sp. CB3060. Next base: position 3,170,480 of record NZ_CP104158.1, read on the forward strand.
CGGAATAGAGCTGCAGCACCGTCTTGTGGGCGCGAATGACCTTGTACATCTTCGGCTGCGTGAAGGACGGCTCGTCGCCTTCATTGTGGCCGTAGCGGCGATAGCAGAACAGGTCGACCACAACAGGCTTGTGGAACTTCATGCGGAATTCGGTCGCGATCTTCGCCGCATAGACCACCGCTTCCGGATCATCGCCGTTGACGTGGAAGATCGGCGCTTCGATCATCTTGGCAACGTCGGACGGATAGGGCGACGAACGCGAGAAGGCCGGATTGGTGGTGAAGCCGATCTGGTTGTTGATGATGACGTGCATCGTGCCGGCGACGCGGTGGCCGCGCAGACCGGAAAGCCCGAGGATTTCAGCCACGACGCCCTGACCGGCGAAAGCCGCGTCGCCGTGGATCAGCAACGGCACGACCTTGGCGCGTTCGGAGAGCGGAATGATATCGCCGTCCCAGAGAGTGGCGCTCATATCCTGCTTGGCGCGGACCTTGCCCATGACGACCGGATTGACGATTTCCAGATGCGACGGGTTGGCTGTCAGCGAAACGTGCACCTTGGTGCCGTCGAAATCGCGGTCCGAAGAGGCGCCGAGATGGTACTTGACGTCGCCCGAGCCTTCGACCTCGTCCGGCGCGTAGGAGCCGCCCTTGAACTCATGGAAGATGGCGCGGTGCGGCTTGCCCATGACCTGGGAAAGCACGTTGAGACGGCCGCGATGGGCCATGCCGAACACGGCTTCCTTGAGGCCGAGCTGGCTGCCGCTCTTCAGAATCTGCTCCAGTGCCGGGATGAGCGATTCGCCGCCATCGAGGCCGAAACGCTTCGTGCCCTTGAACTTGACGTCAAGGAACTGCTCGTAGCCCTCGGATTCGATCACTTTCTGCAGGATCGCCTTCTTGCGCTCCGCGCTGAAGGCGATGCCCTTGTCGACGCCCTCGATGCGTTCCTGAATCCAGGCCTTCTCCTCCGGATTGGAGATATGCATGAATTCGACGCCGAGCGTCGAGCAGTAGGTGCGCTCGAGGATTTCCATCATCTCGCGCACGCTCGCATATTCGAGGCCGAGCACGTTATCGATGAAGATCTTGCGGTCGAGGTCGGCCTCGGTGAAGCCATAGGCTTCCGGCGACAGCTCCTTGTAGTCTTCGACCGCAGCGGCGATACCCAGCGGGTCGAGCTTGGCGTGCAGGTGGCCGCGCATGCGATAGGCGCGGATCATCATGATGGCGCGGACAGAATCGCGCGTCGCCTGCAGAATGTCGGCGGTGTCCGTCGGCTTACCTGCGGCTTCGGCCTTGGCCTTCACCTTGGTCTCGATCGCCTTCTCGACGATGCCCCAGTTGCCGTCGAGCGCGGAGACGAGCTCGCCGTTTGCCTGGATCGGCCAGTTCTTGCGCTGCCAGGAGGCGCCCTTGGCCGCCTTCTTCACATCGTCAGGACTGTCTTCCAGTGCCTTGAAGAACGACCGCCATTCGTCGGAGACCGACGATGGGTCTTCCTCGAAGCGCGCATAAAGCTGCTCGATATAAGCAGCGTTGGCGCCGTCCAGGAACGAGGTGATCTGAAATTGCTCGTTGGCTTCTTGCCTTGCCATGGTGATATGCGGACGCTCTCGTCCGCCTCCCGACTTGTTTGCTTTGCCGGCTTATGGAAATCCGGCGACCATATTTCGTCCGCGATCCCTTGGGATCACGTATCTGCTTTTACGAATTCGAAGGCCGGACGGGCTGGCGACTGCCGCTTCCCGTCCGGGTCTTGCAATAGGTAGGATCAGCCCTTCAGGACTTCTACCAGCGTCTTGCCGAGACGCGCCGGCGACGGCGACACGCGGATGCCTGCCGATTCCATCGCTGCGATCTTGTCTTCCGCGCCGCCCTTGCCGCCAGAAATTACGGCGCCGGCATGGCCCATCGTGCGGCCGGGAGGTGCCGTGCGGCCGGCGATGAAGCCGACCATCGGCTTCTTGCGGCCCTTCTTGGCTTCGTCCTTGAGGAACTGCGCGGCGTCTTCTTCCGCCGAGCCGCCGATTTCGCCGATCATGATGATCGACTTGGTTTCGTCGTCGGCGAGGAACATTTCCAGGACGTCGATGAATTCGGTGCCCTTGACCGGGTCGCCGCCGATGCCGACAGCCGTCGTCTGGCCGAGGCCTTCATTGGTGGTCTGGAACACGGCTTCGTAGGTCAGCGTGCCGGAACGCGAGAGAACGCCGACCGAGCCCTTCTTGAAGATGGAGCCCGGCATGATGCCGATCTTGCATTCGTTCGGGGTCAGGACGCCGGGGCAGTTCGGCCCGATCAGGCGCGACTTCGACTTGATGAGACGGTCCTTGACCTTGACCATGTCGGCGACCGGAATGCCTTCCGTGATGCAGACGATCAGCGGGATCTCGGCTTCGATCGCTTCGAGGATCGCGGCCGCAGCGCCAGCCGGCGGCACGTAGATGACCGAAGCGTTGGCGCCGGTTGCTTCCTTGCCTTCGGCGACGGACTTGAAGATCGGCAGCTTTTCGCCGTCCTTGCCGGCCCAGGTTTCACCGCCCTTGGAAGGGTGGATACCGCCGACCATCTTCGTGCCGTGATAGGCAAGCGCCTGTTCAGTGTGGAAAGTACCGGTCTTGCCGGTCAGGCCCTGAACCAGGACCTTGGTGTCTTTGTTGATGAGAATAGACATGCGAGGCCTTTGTTACGAGAGGTTGGAAGACGCGGAGGCGACGCGACGATAGATGCCGCTGACGACCTCCTGCCATGTATCGCTGCCGGCGGGCGAGAAAGTGACGCCCATGCGGTAGCAGTCTTCATTTTCGAACTGGAAGAGAGTGCGTTGTTGACCGCGCGGCGAGACCTTGGTCAGGACAAGCTTGTCGTCGATCCACTCGCCGGAAGCCGGCGCGGCGGGCACGAAGCCGACCGTATCGAACTGATAGAGCTTGTAGGCCTGATCCGCAGCGTCGAAGCCGAGAATGTTCCGGGCTTCGAACGATGTGCTGCCGTCCCGTGTCTGCACGTAGCGCTGTTCGACGAAAAATCCGCCGAACAGACACTCGGCCGTGAGCTGCGCGGTTGCCTTTCCTTCCTTCGTCCAGGCCGAGGCCGCGACATGCTCTTCCCCTTCCCAGATGCCGGCGAAGGCACCGAGGCGAAGATGAGCAGCCGTTGGAGCGAAGGAAGCAGCCATCCCGATCAGCCCTTGACTGCCTTCACGATCTTCTGGGCGGCATCGTCCAGGTCATCAGCGGAGATGACGTTGAGACCGGATTCGTTGATGATCTTTTTGCCGAGCTCGACATTCGTGCCTTCGAGGCGAACGACGAGCGGAACCTTCAGACCGACTTCCTTGACGGCTGCGAGCACGCCATCGGCGATGACATCGCACTTCATGATGCCGCCGAAGATGTTGACGAGGATGCCTTCGACAGCCGGGTCGGCGGTGATGATCTTGAAGGCCGCGGTGACCTTTTCCTTGGTAGCGCCGCCGCCGACATCGAGGAAGTTCGCCGGCTCTGCGCCGTAGAGCTTGATGATGTCCATGGTCGCCATGGCAAGGCCGGCGCCGTTGACCATGCAGCCGATGTTGCCGTCGAGGGCGACATAGGCGAGGTCATACTTGTGCGCTTCGATTTCCTTGGCGTCCTCTTCGGTCGTGTCGCGAAGCGCAACGATGTCCTCGTGGCGGAACAGCGCATTGCCGTCGAAGGATACCTTGGCGTCGAGGACGCGCAGATTGCCGTTGGTCATGACGATCAGCGGGTTGACTTCGAGCAGGGCCATGTCCTTTTCGACGAAGGCCTTGTAGAGGATCGGGAAGAGCTTGGCAGCGTCTTCACGGGCAGCGCCTTCGAGCTTCAGCGCGTCGGACAGGGCAGCCGAGTTGGCAGCCGTAACGCCGGTCGACGGGTCGATGGCGACGGTGATGATCTTTTCCGGCGTGTCGTGTGCAACGGTTTCGATGTCCATGCCGCCTTCGGTCGAAACGACGAAGGCAACCTTGCCGACCGAGCGGTCGACCAGGATCGAGAGATACAGTTCGCGGTCGATATCGGCGCCGTCTTCGATGTAGAGGCGGTTGACCTGCTTGCCGGCCGGGCCGGTCTGCTTGGTCACCAGCGTGTGGCCGAGCATTTCCTTGGCATTGGCAACGACGTCCTCGATCGACTTGGCGAGGCGAACACCGCCCTTGGCGTCGGGGCCGAGTTCCTTGAACTTGCCCTTACCGCGACCGCCGGCATGGATCTGGCTCTTGACGACATAAAGCGGGCCCGGAAGCTGCTTTGCGGCGGCTTCGGCTTCATCGGCGGAGAAAATGGCAACGCCGTCCGCGACGGGTGCGCCATAGGTCTTCAGCAGAGCCTTGGCCTGATATTCATGAATGTTCATGGATTTATCCCTATTGGAACGCGGAAATTACTTCAGCGACGGCGCGATGACGGCGCAGGCTTCGCAGAGGCCGGCAACGGCTGCGACAGACTTGTCGAAGGCTTCTTTTTCGGCCTTGTTCAGGTCGATCTCGATCACGCGCTCGATGCCGCCGGCACCGATGACGGTGGGAACGCCGACATACATGTCCTTCACGCCGTACTGGCCGGAGAGGTAGGCAGCGCAAGGCAGGACGCGCTTCTTGTCCTTGAGGTAGGATTCGGCCATCGCGATGGCGGAAGCAGCCGGAGCGTAGTAGGCCGAGCCGGTCTTCAGGAGGCCAACGATCTCGGCGCCGCCGTCACGGGTGCGCTGGATGATTTCTTCGAGGCGTTCCTTGGTGACCCAGCCCATGGTGACGAGGTCGGTCAGCGGAATGCCGGCAACGGTGGAGTAACGGGCGAGCGGCACCATCGAGTCGCCGTGTCCGCCGAGAACGAAAGCGGTGACGTCTTCGACGGAGACGTTGAATTCCTGGGAGAGGAAGAGGCGGAAGCGCGACGAGTCGAGCACGCCAGCCATGCCGACGACCTTGTTGGTCGGCAGGCCCGAGAACTTCTGCAGAGCCCAGACCATGGCGTCAAGCGGATTGGTGATGCAGATCACGAAAGCGTCCGGGGCATATTTCTTGATGCCGGCGCCGACCTGTTCCATGACCTTGAGGTTGATGCCGAGAAGATCGTCGCGGCTCATGCCCGGCTTGCGGGGAACGCCGGCGGTGACGATGCAGACGTCAGCGCCTTCGATCGCGGAATAGTCGCTGGCGCCGGTGAGGTTGGCGTCGAAGCCTTCGACAGGAGAAGACTGGGCGATGTCGAGACCCTTGCCCTGGGGAATGCCGTCCGCGATGTCGAACAGGACGATGTCGCCCAGTTCTTTCAGGCCGGCGAGATGCGCCAGCGTGCCACCAATCATGCCAGAACCAATAAGTGCGATCTTGTTGCGCGCCATTTCGGTGTATCCTTTGCGATCAAAATCCGTGGCGGGACACCTTGCAAGGCATCCACCATTGCCGCCAATCGCATAGACCCAAAGGTCGAAATTGGCAATTGATTATTTTTGGATCAGGTATTTCAATCGGTTAGATCGAAAATGTCTTACGTAAACGTAAGACATTTTGTCACCAAAACGTTACTCGGCGGCGCGTTTTGCCTGAGTCTGGGCAAGATATTCCGTGCTGCGCATTTCGAAAAGCCGCGATGCGGTGCGGTCGAACTCGAAGCCTTCCGTGCCGCGTTTTTCGATCAGAAGCTCCTCCGGCATCGCCTCGGCCGAAACGTAAAGCCGGATGGCATGATCGTAAAGCGTGTCGATGAGAATGATGAAGCGCTTGGTCTGGTTGCGCTTTTCCGGCCCGAGCTTCGGAACGCGGTCGAGAAATATCGTGTCGAACCGATTGGCGATGGCCAGGAAATCGGCTGCGCCCAGCGGCGCTTCACAGAGATCGGCGAACGAGAAGCGCGCCGCGCGATCGACGGCGAGCGGCACATGGATGGAACGCCCCTTCATCGGAATGTCTGACGGCTGTGCCTTGCGTCCGTGCAGCACCTGCACCCACGACGCATCCATTGCCATATCGGTGCGATCGTTGATCGGGGTCAGATAGACCGGCTGGCTATTCAGCTTCTCCATGCGGTAATCCGTTGGCGAGTCCAGCGTGACGACATCGACATGGCGTTTCAAAAGATCGATGAAAGGCAGGAACAGGCCGCGATTGAGGCCATCGCGATAGAGATTGTCCGGCTCGACATTCGATGTGGCAACCAAGACGCAGCCGAGCGAAAACAATTCGGAAAACAGCCGCGACAGGATCATCGCATCGGCAATGTCGGTCACGGTGAATTCATCGAAGCAAAGCAGCTCCGCCTGACCATAAAGGTCGGCTGCGACCGGCGGTACCGGATCGGCCTGCTTGGTCTCGCCATTCTTGAACTTCAGCCGGTGAGCAGCGATGCGGTTGTGCACATCCGCCATGAACTCATGGAAATGTGCCCGACGTTTCTTGCTGCAGGGCGCCATGTTGAAGAACATGTCCATCAGCATGGTCTTGCCGCGCCCGACACTGCCATGGATGTAGAGGCCACGAACGATCCCCGTCGGCCTCTTGCGCGCGGCAAACATCCAGCCAAGCGCGCTCGATTTGGTCGCCGGTCGCTTCCGCTTGAGATCGGCAAGCACGCGATCGAGGGATTTTGCGACATCCATCTGCGCCGAATCCACCTGAAGCGATCCGGAAGCCGTCAGCGTCTTTAGATGTTCGACGACGCTGATGGAATAGTCGGGCATGGGCTGCATGGGGAAATACCCGCCTGTGCAAGGAGGAAGCGGCTGGACGGCCCAGCCGCTTCAAAAGAGCTTATCGGCTGAGGCTGAGCGGCTGGCCGGATGCCGTGGAACCGTCGAAGCGCGAAGCGGCCGTCTTGTAGAGCGAGCCGATCTGGCTGCCGTCACGATTCTTGAGGATGACCTGCTTGCCGGACACTTCCCAGGAACCCATCGTCGTCAACTCGCCCGCGCAACCGCGCGTGCCGCCGCGCGAACCGCTGCCGAGATTGGTGAGCGTCAGGAACATGTCGCAGCTCGCGCCGCCATTGCTGACCTTCCAGCTACCGACCATGGATTCCTTGGTCACGTCCTGCGCGGAAGCGGCCATCGCCTGCTGTTGCTGCTGATTGGCAGCATTCGGCGTATTCGTCGGCGCTGCCGGGAACTGCGAGGCGCCGCCGGTGGTCGGCGGAAGCTGGCTGGATTGGACGGAAGGAACGGGTTGAGCCTGCAATGGCGCGGCAGAATATTCGTCGTTGTATGCTGTGCGCTGGCAACCGGCAAGCGACAGACCTATCGCCGCAGCCGTCGCTGCATATCTCAATTGCATCATCATACTCCTAATTGTCCACCATCGAGGTTTGCAAACTGGCGCTTAATTAAGTTGGAATTACCGTATTTCACTTTGGTTAATCAAGTCGCTACGGGACACAAATCGCTGGAGGCCATAGCTCCGCAGGAATCCGGTCATTTCAAGGCTTAACCAGACAAACCTCATCCGGCGAGTTCCTGCAGGTCCGCGTTCTAGCGAAGTTTGCTGGAGAAATCGGAACAACATGCAAGCGAGGCCGATAAAAATTCCGTGAGCTGCAGCGGCGGCATCCGCCTCTTCACCGAGAGCGGCCTACAGAATGATCCCGCTCCGACCCGATGTGGTCGAAGCGGTAATCATGGCGGTCAGGCTATTCCCGCCGCAACAGGGACGAACGGTCGGCGGCGGTCAGATCCGCCTCTCGACCATCATCTTCTTGATTTCGGCGATCGCCTTGGCCGGGTTCAGACCCTTGGGGCAGGTCTGGGCGCAGTTCATGATCGTGTGGCAGCGATAGAGGCGGAACGGATCTTCGAGATTATCAAGACGCTCGCCCTTTGCTTCGTCACGGCTGTCGATCAGCCAGCGATAGGCCTGCAGAAGAACGGCCGGGCCGAGATAACGGTCGCCGTTCCACCAGTAGCTCGGACAGGAGGTCGAGCAGCAGGCGCAGAGGATGCATTCATAAAGGCCGTCGAGCTTCAGACGATCCTCGTGGCTCTGCTTCCACTCCTTCGCCGGCGGCGGCGACACCGTCTTCAGCCAGGGCTCGATCGAGCGATGCTGGGCGTAGAAGTTCGTCAGATCCGGCACGAGATCTTTGACGACGGGCATATGCGGCAGCGGATAGATTTTCACCGTGCCCTTGATCTCGTCCATGCCCTTGGTGCAGGCGAGCGTATTGGTGCCATCGATGTTCATCGCGCACGAGCCGCAAATGCCTTCGCGACAGGAGCGGCGCAGTGTCAGCGTCGGATCGATCTTGTTCTTGATGTAGAGCAGACCGTCGAGCACCATCGGGCCGCAATCGTCGACATCGATGTAATAAGTGTCGATGCTCGGGTTCAGGCCGTCATCCGGGCTCCAGCGATAGACACGGAATTCGCGGGTGTTCGTGGCACCGGCCGGCTTCGGCCAGACCTTGCCTTCACGCATCTGAGAGTTCTTGGGGAGAGCGAGTTCAACCATTCTTTCTATCCACCTTCACGATGTTCAGAATTAATCCAATATCTGGCGCCTCACCAGATAGATGATACATTTTGTCTATCATCGAGGCTGCATCGAAGGCCCCGCGCGTCGCATTCCAACTTTTAAATTCTTCCGCAGAAGAAAGCGCCAGATAGCTACCTAGTATGGAGGCTACAATTTCCGAAACTAAGAAAGTCAGCGCGATCAGCATCGCATATGCGATCGCTTTAAACTCTGAGGAAGCCAGCAGCGCACTCGTCGCGCTCTCATCATCTTCAACGATTACTTTCATATGCGCGCCGTAGCTCCAGTGAGCATGATCACTCATCCACCCATACAAGCGCCCTACCTGAGGGAATTTAGCCGTCGTTGTCGCTATAGATTTGGTCGTCTTAGTCTTCTTGATCACCTCGCCGTCATCCAGGCCGTGCACAGCAAAAACCCAGGAGACTTGCTCAAGAATCATGCGCGCTATCGCTACCGCTTCAAACAGCGCACCTTTATCGGCTTCAGAGAATGCACGTTCAAAGCTATACAAGACTCGAATCAACGTTAAATCGCCAATCACTTCACCAATAGATGGCTCACGCGTTAGCAACTTTGGATACCATTTCAGTATCTCATCCAAGCAAGTGGTTTGCTCTCGGCAGCTCCGACGATAGAGCCGATCTAGACGAGCATCACCTCCAGGATCCTCTGAATACGGCTTGTCTTTGAAATACTTTCTGTAAATGTTGTCGACGGATTTATTCTGCAACGAGTATGTTAAAACAGCCGCGCTAATCATCTCACGGAGACGAGCCGGATAATGCTTATCAACGCCAACTTGATAAGCGCTCCTGTTCACTGGAACTTCAAAATCCTTTCGCATAGACAACGGAAAAGCGGCCCGTAGTTTTGACGAGACTCGCTCTCCGTCATCATCCGAAGCTTCGTCTAGTGACAACACTTAATATACTCGTGCCTTCGGCTCGATCTTGTGCGGATCGATGCCTTCGGCGATCAGGTCGGTGTGAACGGGACGATAGTCGAGCTTCACGTCGCCTGCCTCGTTGACCCAGGCAAGCGTATGCTTGCGCCAGTTTTCGTCGTCGCGGCCGGCAAACTTGCCCTCGGTATAGTCCTCACGGGCATGCGAGCCACGGCTTTCCTTGCGGGCTTCGGCGCCGTAGATCGTCGTGATGGCGTTTGCCATCAGGTTGTGCAGCTCCAGCGTCTCGACAAGGTCGGAATTCCAGATCAGCGAACGGTCGGTGACCTTGATATCGGGCATTTCCTTCCAGATCTCCGAAAGGCGGCGGCAGCCGGATTCCAGCGATTCCTGGGTGCGGAACACGGCGGCGTCTTCCTGCATGGCGCGCTGCATCTTTTCGCGCAGCACCGCCGTCGGCGTCGAGCCGCTGGCGTGGCGCAGGCGGTCGAAACGCTCCATAATCTTGTCGCAGGCGGCAACATTGACCGGCGGAACCGGGCTGTTGCGGTCGATGACCTGGCCGGCGCGGATGGCGGCGGCGCGGCCGAAGACCACAAGGTCGATCAGCGAGTTGGAGCCGAGGCGATTGGCGCCGTGCACCGAGGCGCAACCGGCTTCACCGACGGCCATCAGGCCCGGCAGAACACGCTCCGGATTGTTGCTGTCGGCATTCAGCACTTCACCCCAATAATTCGTGGGAATGCCGCCCATATTGTAGTGAACGGTCGGCAGGACCGGGATCGGCTCGCGGGTGACATCGACGCCGGCGAAGATGCGCGCGCTCTCGGAAATACCCGGCAGGCGCTCATGCAGCACGGCCGGATCGAGATGGTCGAGATGCAGGAAGATGTGGTCCTTGTTCTTGCCGACGCCGCGGCCTTCGCGGATTTCCAGCGTCATGCAGCGCGAAACGACGTCGCGCGAGGCAAGGTCCTTGGCCGACGGCGCGTAGCGCTCCATGAAGCGCTCGCCTTCGGAGTTGACGAGATACCCGCCTTCGCCGCGTGCGCCTTCGGTGATCAGACAGCCGGAACCATAGATGCCGGTCGGATGGAACTGTACGAATTCCATATCCTGCAGCGGCAAGCCGGCGCGGGCAACCATGCCGCCGCCGTCGCCGGTGCAGGTATGGGCCGAAGTCGCCGAGAAATAGGCGCGGCCGTAGCCGCCGGTCGCCAGCACCACCATCTTGGCGGCGAAGCGATGGATCGTTCCATCGTCCAGGCACCAGGCGACGACGCCGGTGCAGCGGCTGCCATCGTCGGACATGATCAGATCGAGCGCGAAATATTCGATGAAGAATTCAGCGTTGTTGCGCAGCGACTGGCCATAAAGCGTGTGCAGGATAGCGTGGCCGGTACGGTCGGCAGCGGCGCAGGTGCGCTGAACCGGCGGGCCTTCGCCGTAGTTCTGCATATGGCCGCCGAACGGGCGCTGGTAGATCTTGCCCTCTTCGTTACGCGAGAAGGGCACGCCGTAGTGCTCGAGCTCGTAGACCGCCTTCGGCGCTTCCATGGCGAGATACTGCATGGCGTCGACGTCGCCGAGCCAGTCGGAACCCTTGACGGTGTCGTAGAGATGCCACTGCCAGCTATCCGGCGTCATGTTCTGCAGTGAGGCGGCGATACCGCCCTGGGCTGCGACCGTGTGCGAGCGGGTCGGGAATACCTTGGTGATGCAGGCGGTTCGGAAACCCTGCTCGGCCATGCCGAGCGTGGCGCGCAGGCCAGCGCCGCCGGCGCCGACAACGATCACATCGTAGGAGTGATCGACATATTTATAGGCTTTCCCGTTCTGAGCGGGCCCATTCTGAGCGGATGAATTCGGTGCCATCGGTAATTATCCTACGAACGCGATCTTCAGAATGGCGAAGAGACAGAGCCCGGCCACGATGATCGCGAAGAATGTGTTGAGCATAAGAAGGACGATCTTGCTGATCTCGCTATGGACATAGTCCTCGATGATGACCTGCATGCCTATCCGCATGTGGATGACGCCGGAGATCACCATCAGGCCGAAAATAACGGCAACGATCGGGTTCGACAGCGCGTGCACGACTTCCGCGTAGGGCGCGCCGGCATAGATCATCAGGAAGATGACGAAGAAAATGATGAGAGGAACGTTGGCGACGGCGGTCAGGCGCTGGCGCCAGAAATGCTCCGTGCCTTCCTTAGCGGAACCGAGACCGCGGACTTTGCCCAGGGGAGTGCGCATATCCATGAGAAATATCCTTTAAAGCATGATCCCGAAAGCGTTCGAGCGCTTTCGAGAACAGTCATGCCAATCAAATCAGCCGGATGATAATGCCGATGATCCAGACCAGCGCGGTAAGACAGAGCGAGCCGACGAGCGTCGCCTTGGCCATCCTGGTCGAGACAGCGGGGTCGTAGCCGTATCCGAGATCCCAGACGAAATGGCGGAAACCGCCGAGCATGTGGTGCAGCAGCGCCCAGGTATAACCGAGCAGGACGAGCCGGCCGATGATCGAGCCCATGATCCAGTTGACCAGATCGAAATAGCCCTGGCCGGTCGCCGCCGCGATCAGCCACCAGGCGACCAGCGGCGTGCCGAAATAAAGCGCGCCGCCGGTGATGCGGTGGACGATCGACATGACCATGGTGGGAATAAGTTTGTAGACTTGCAGATGCGGCGACAGGGGCCGGTTTTGTGTGACGTTCGCCATCAGAACCTCGCGGCGTTACGATACGCTTCTATCCCGGAATATCTCCGGGGCAACACACGCCTGGGGGAAGTCCTGTGTGCGTTGCATCAATTGGACCATTAATCACGGAAAGGCACGTCGACAAGCACAATTGCTGTCTGCCTTGAATTTAATCGATTCGGATCAGCCGACACTTTTAGCGAGTGCGCAGAAACGACATTCTCCGATTGGCCATTCCACACGATTTTCCCGCCAACCGAGTAGACTTGGCGTCGCTCTTGCGGCACTCTGTTCTTCATATTTTATTAAGCATTTGGAGAGCGAGGCAACCTATGGGACAGCATCTTTTCAAGGCAGCAACGCTCGTCTTAGCGGCAGCCGCCGCCCTTTCGTCCATGTCGGCCTCCGCAGGCGATTATCGCCATGGGTACCGCCCGTTCCAGCATCATGGGCCATTTCCGCTGCACCCCGGACGCGTCGGTGCCTATGCCACGGAGGTCGCCTTTTCGACCGGCTATCGCCATGGATATCGGCCGTTCCATCATCGCGGCCCGGTTCGGTTGCAACAAATCTCCTGGCCGCAGCACTACACGCAGCCGCAACCGACCAGAATCATCCTCATGGATCGGCAATATGCCGCTGACATCGGCACCTATGCGGGCACGGCCGATATGTATCAGGCCGACGATGGGACTTATATTGTCGGCTATGGCGGCGGCTATGATCAATATCAGGGCGAACCGGCTGCATTGAAGCCGAGAGCCAAGATCATCAACGTCAAACGTGCCGGCAATGCCTGCTCCTACGAGGCCGGCGTCTGTGTGATTCGCCCCTGACGGTCGTTAGCCGGCTAGAAATCGCCAGACCGTGGTCTTCTTGACCTCGCTATCCTCCAGCGCCCGCGTCACCGGCACCTGATAGGTCGCCTGAAGCTCCAGACGATCCTTGGGCAGGTAGGCCCTCCCCGGATCGCCGACCAGCACAAGGCGATCCTCTCCCGCGAGCTGCCGGAACCAGGGAATCAGCCGATCGGCGAAATCGCGATCATAAAAGACATCGCCGGCGAGAATGACGTCGGCATCCGTAGCTTGGTCAATGAGATTGTCGCCTGTAAAATCGAGCGCAACGCCGTTTTCCGCAGCATTCAGCCTTACCGCGGTTTCCGCCCAGGGATCGATATCGGCGGCGAGCACATGGCTTGCGCCCGCGAGCTTTGCCGCAATCGCGACGAGGCCGGAGCCGCTGGCGAAATCCAGTACCCGTTTTCCGGCGACCATGTCGGGATGATCGAGCACATAGCGCGCAAGCCCCTGCCCGCCCGCCCAGGCAAAAGCCCAGAAGGGCGGCGGCAGGCCGATCTCTTCAAGTTCTTCCTCCGTCTTCAGCCAGAGATCATGGGCTTCGCTTGCCAGATGCAGCCGGATTTCCGGCACATGCGGCGGCGCCATGAGACTGGTATTCGCACGGATGAAACTCTCCGGATCGGTCTTCAAAGCGTCCTCGAATTACGGGTCAGACGGGCGGATTGTCGAGTTCGCCCATGCGGCAGACTTCGAGATATTCCTCATCGGTCACCGGCTGCACGGAAAGCCGCATCGAGGTGACGAGCGACATCTGCGAGAGCTTCGGATTGGCTTTGATATCCTTTAGCGACACCGGTTTCGGCATGTCGCACACGGCGCGGATATCCACGCAATCCCAGCGCGGATCGTCCTTGGCGGTCGAATCGGGATGCGACAGCGCGCAGACCTCGACAATGCCGACGATCTCCAGCCCTTCGTTGGAATGATAGAAGAAGCCCTTGTCGCCGATCTGCATCGCCCGCATGTTGTTGCGGGCGAGATAGTTGCGCACTCCGGTCCATTCCGTGCCCTTCTCGCCAGCCTTCTTCTGTGCCTCCCAGGACCAGGAGGACGGCTCGGATTTATACAGCCAGTGCGCCATGTTCATACCTCCGGATTGTTGAAGACCCAGTTGAACGGCTTGATCTCTACGCTCTCGAACAGGCCAGCCTTGGTGTAGGGATCGGCATCGGCGATCGCCTTCGCCGCCTCGATCGTTTCGGCACTGACGACAACCAGGCTCCCATTCGGCTTGCCTTCGGCATCGAGGAAGGGACCCGCCATCTTCAGCGTACCCTCGGCATTGAGCTTGTTCAAATGCTCGAGATGCGCAGGGCGCGTGTCCATGCGGACATTCAAATGACCGGGCTTGTCCTTGCAGACAAAGGCAAACAGCATTGTTTCATTCTCCTATGGAAATCAGCAGATCATCAGGGGTGATGGATAAAGTCTCATCCACCGAAGGTCATCTTGTTTCTGCGCGAAGCGGATTGATAATATCGAGGCCCCAGAAATCGGCCTCATTGTGCGTGACGATGATGCATTCATTCGCGATTGCGACGGAAGCGATCAACATATCCAGCGGGTCACGCTGCCGCCCCGCTGCTCGCCCCTCCGCCATGAGTTGCGCCCATACCAAGGCCGCGTTCTCATCGAAGGAAAGAATACGTCCGGCGAAATACGCCAGTGGTCCTTGTGCACCGAGAAACCAGGTTTCGAGGTCATCGCGCATACGCCCCGCCGGCATGATCAGGATGCCGCGCTGAATCTCGGCGATCGTGGAGGCTGCGATGAAGAGATCATCGTCTATTTGGGCTTGAAGCCATCTGGCAAGATCAGGTGACGGCTCTGGTTTGATCGTGTTGCTGATAATATTGGTATCGAGCAAATAACGGGTCAAAGATCGATCTCGCGCACTTTGCCACGAACTCGTTCAAGATCGATATCCGCGCCGACGAGGGGCGAACTACGCAGCCAGGCATAAACGCCACCTTTCTTCGGCGGCTCGCCGGAGAGCGTCTGGTTCAGGACATTACGGATATATGCCGCTTCGGTCCCTCCTTCCGCCAGACGCCGCGCCACAGAACGAATGAGCGCCCGATCACTATCAAGGCCCAGCACTTCGAAACGAGCCAGGCCGCGCTCCTCGATACGTGAGCGGTAATTTTGAATTGCACGCTTCTGTGAACTGCCCATTCTGGCCTCCGCGATATTACCGGTAATATATCCAGTAATCGCGGTGCATTCAAGTTCAAGTCATTCCGTCGTGATCGGCCGGGTCATCAATTGCCCAATGGCGGTCGCTATGTCGAGCTTGCCATCGATGATGGCCGAGACCGCTTCGGTGATCGGCATGTCGACGCCCAGCTCAAGTGCCAGCCGCGCCGCGATCGAGGCGGCATAAGCGCCTTCGACGAGGTCGCCATGCGATGGATCCGCCGCCTCGCCGCGGCCGAGCGCGATGCCGAAACGCAGATTGCGGGATTGGTGGCTGGTAGCGGTCAGCACGAGGTCGCCGAGGCCGGAGAGACCGCGCACCGTTTCCGCCTTGCCGCCCTTGGCGACGACGAAGCGCGACATTTCCGCAAGGCCGCGGCTGATCAGTGCCGCGCGCGCCGAATCGCCGATGCCGCGCCCTTCGACAATGCCGCAGGCAATCGCCAATACATTCTTTAGCGCGCCGCCAAGCTGCACACCGACGCGATCGTCGGAGGCATAGAGACGGAATGTCGGCCCTGAAATCGCTTGCGCCAGCCGTTCGGCCACCGCCATATCGCCGGCGGCGATCGCCATAGCCGTCGGCAGGCCCTTGGCAATGTCGGTCGCAAAGCCCGGACCGGAGAGAACCGCAATGGTGTGATGCGGCAATTCCCGCTCCAGCATGTCGGTCAGGAGATCGCCTGAGACCTTGTCGATGCCCTTGGCGCAGGTGACGACGACGGCATCTTCCGCCAGGTAAGGCCCGTAATGGCGCGCCGCATCCGCCTGCGCCTGCGACGGCATGGCGAAAAGCACGATGCCAGCGTCCGAAATCGCGTCCGGCTCGGCCGAAAATTGCAGCGAATCCGGCAATTCTATGCCCGGCAGAGCCGTATCATGCAGACGATCATCCCTGAGATCGGCCATCAGAGCCGCCTTGCGCCCGACCAGCGTCACCTGGCTCTTGCCGGTCAAGGCGATGACGGAGGCGAGCGCCGTGCCGAAGGCGCCGGCGCCAACCACTGCGATGCGTTCACTATCGCTCATGCCTTCGCTCCTCGTTTGCCATGCCCCAAGAGAGTTTCCGCCTTCTGATCGAGCGGCCAGCGCGAGCGCGGCTGCACATCGAGGCCGTCGGGTGCCGCACCTGTCGCCATGCGCTCCAGCCCCGCCCAGGCGATCATCACCGCATTGTCGGTGCAGAGGTGCAGTGGCGGCGCGATGAAGCGGAAACCGTTGAGATCGCAAAGCTCCTGCAGCGTGCGGCGCAGCTCGAGATTGGCGGCGACACCGCCAGCGACGACCAGCGCCGGCTTGTCCGCCCTGTTTGGAAACTCCTTTTTGAAGCGCTGCAAGCCACGCCCGATCCGGTCCTTCAAGGTGCGTGAGATCGCCTTCTGGAAGGAGGCGCAGATATCGGCGATATCCCGCGCGTTCACCGGCGCGATCGCCGTCGCCGCCTGTCGCACTGCAGTCTTGAGGCCGGAAAAGGAAAAGTCCAGCCGCGTCTCGCCGACCAGCGGCCGAGGGAAGTCGAATCGGTCCGCATTGCCGTTCTGCGCCGCCGCTTCGACCGCCGGGCCGCCGGGATAGGGCAGACCGAGCAGCTTCGCCGTCTTGTCGAAGGCTTCGCCCAGCGCATCGTCGATGGTCGTGCCCCAGCGCTCATATTCGCCGACGCCGCGCACCAAAATCAGTTGCGTGTGGCCGCCGGAGACGAGCAGCATGAGATAGGGAAAGGTGAGGCCATCCGTCAGCCTTGCCGTCAATGCATGGCCCTCTAAATGATTGATGGCATAGAGCGGCTTGCCGGTCGCCCTCGAAATCGCCTTGCCGGTCATTAGCCCGACCAACAGGCCGCCGATCAGACCGGGGCCGGATGTGGCCGCGATGGCGTCGACATCGGACAGCGACACATTGGCGCGCTTCAGGGCCTCGTCGATCAACGTATCCAGCGCCTCGACATGGGCCCGCGCGGCAATTTCCGGCACGACGCCGCCATAGGCGCTATGCTCGTCCAACTGGCTCAAAACCACGTCGGAGGCAATCGTGGCCGTGCCATCTTCCCGGCGCTCGACAATGGCCGCGGCGGTTTCGTCGCAGCTTGTTTCGATGCCGAGAATGCGAAGAAAGGACGCCATGGAAGCTGTTCGTTGCCTGTTGGTCGATTGCGATGAAGCGGAAATATGGTTACGGGAACTGTCGGTAACAACGGATCAAAGCGGATGCAAACAAAACCTTTCCGGATCGGCACGCGCGGCAGCCCGCTTGCGCTGGCGCAGGCACACGAGGCCCGCGACCGCCTGATGGCGGCGCATGGCTTGCCGGAGGAGATGTTCGAGATCGTCGTTCTGAGCACCAAGGGCGACCGCATTACCGACCGTTCGCTGGCGCTGATCGGCGGCAAAGGCCTGTTCACGGAAGAGCTGGAACAGAAACTGACCAAAGGCGAGCTCGACTTTGCCGTACACTCGGCAAAGGACATGGCGACAAAGCTGCCGGAAGGGCTGGCGCTATCGGCCTATCTGCCGCGCGAGGATATCCGCGATTCCTTTATCGGCCGCACCGCGCCGAAGCTGATCGACCTGCCGCATGGCGCAACCGTCGGCTCCGCCTCGCTGCGCCGCCAGGCGCTGATCCGGCGCCTGCGCCCAGATATCAACGTCATAACCTTTCGCGGCGCCGTCGAAACGCGTCTGCGCAAGCTGGAGGAAGGCCAAGCGGACGCGACATTGTTGGCTCTCGCCGGCCTGAAACGGCTCGGCAAGGTGAATGTGATCACTGACATTCTCGACCCAGATGAATTCCCGCCGGCGCCAGCGCAAGGTGCGATCTGTATCGAAAGCCGCGTCAGCGACGACAGGACGAACGACCTGCTCGCCGCCATCAACGACGCACCGACCTTTGACACCGTTTCCTGCGAACGCGGCTTCCTGGCGGCACTGGACGGCTCCTGCCGCACGCCGATCGCCGGCTATGCCGTCTGCGAGGGCGACCATATCAGGTTCTTCGGCATGATCCTGACGCCCGATGGCCAGCAAGTGCACACCACCACCATCGAAGGTCATCGCCGGGACGCCGAGGCGCTCGGCACCAATGCCGGCCAGGCGATCCGCACTGAAGCCGGCAGCACCTTCTTCGAAGACTGGACCTGATATCCGATGCGTGTCGTCGTCACCCGTCCGGAACATTCGGGTGAACGCACCGCCCGACGGCTTGCGGAGATGGGGCATGAGGCGATCCTCTTGCCGCTGACAAAGCCCGTGCATGATGCCGAGGCGGCTCTAAAGGGGCTTGAGGAAACAAGCGGTGCCATCGCCGTCACCAGCACCGAAATCATACGTGTCTTGGAACATGTGAAGCCGTCATTGCGGTCGATTATCCATCGGCCGCTTTTTGCGGTCGGCAACGCGACCGCGCAGGCTGCCCGGGAGATCGGCTTCAAGAGTGCCGTGGGCGTGGGCGGCGGCAACGGAGCCCAGCTAGCGGAGCTGATCAGCCAGCAAAGCGCCGAATTCGGAGATTTGCCACTGCTCTATCTGGCAGGCTCCCCGCGCGCAGCCGGCTTCGAAGCGCGGTTGGCGCAGCTCGGGATCGCGTTCCGAACGGTCGAATGCTACCGCATGGAGGACGTCATGCCCGACATCGGCACGCTGGCCCGCGTCCTTGTCGATACTCCCGCGGATGCGATCCTCTTCTATTCCCGCGAGACCGCCCGCCGCTTTTTCGCCCTGCCTTTTCTGCGCGTGCACTCTGACACCCTCGCTCAAACGCGAATGCTCTGTCTCAGCGGAGCAGTTGCCGAGGTGGTGCCGGCGGCGCTGCAATCACTTGTGGAAATCGCCGCCGTGCCGGACGAAGACAGCCTTCTGGCGCTTCTGGCAGCGAAGTGAGGTCGCAATTTTGATCTAACCTCTTTCCATAATCGATCTGTCTGTCTACTTTCGCTGCAGCGCATGAAAAGAGGACCTCATGGTATCGGGAAATCCGCCAAACCATTCGAAGCCCAACGACGAGCCGATCACGATCGATCTGGAAGCTGAGGAAACCGCTCGAACCGCGGTTTCCGAGGAGATGACGGAGCGCAATCACAGCGACCCCGGCAGTTCGTCCGCCAATGAGGTGGAAATACCGCCGGAAATGGAAAAGGAACCGGTGGCGGAAGAGGCCGACGAACCGGTCGCGGAGCCTGCGGCAGAAGATCCTAAAGCCGCAACCGCGGGGGAACCGGAACCTCCCCGCTCCGATGCCGAGCAACCTTCTGCGCCCCAGCGGCAGCAAGGGGCAACGTCTGGCCTGATCGCCGCGGGCATCGTCGGCGGGCTGATCTCCCTCATCTGCGTCGGCGCCATCCAATATGCCGGCCTCCTGCCCGGCGGCCGGCCGGCAAAAGACCATTCCGCCGATATTGCCGCGCTCACAGACGAAATCGACGGGCTGAAGCAGACCGTGTCCAATCTCGCTGCCAACTCCGCCGCAACATCGGACACCACCCTTGCAGCCCGCGTCGCAGCCCTTGAGACAGCGGCCGCCAATAACACGGGCGCAAGCGGATCATCCGGTACAAGCAGCGGCGATGCGGACCAGAAGATCGCAGCGCTCAGCGCCGAAGTGGATCAATTGAAGGCGAGCCTTGCTCAGGCGACGCAAAGTCAGGCCTCATCCGACGCCGATGTCAGCAAACGCCTTGATGACGCTGAAAAGAAGCTGAACGCGCCGAGCCAGGAAAGCGCTGTCGCCCGCGCCATTGCGGCTGCGGCCCTGAAGGCGGCGATCGATCGCGGCGGTCCCTTTCAGCCTGAACTCGATACCTACGCCAATGTCGCACCTGATGACCCTGCGGTTGCCGATCTGAAGGCGTTCGCCCAGACGGGCATTCCCTCGCGCGCCGATCTCATTCGCCGTGTCTCCGATGTTGCGACGGCGATCGTCAGTTCGACGCAGCAGGACGATCCGAACCAGAGCTGGAGCGACCGGCTGCTGAGCAGCGCCAAATCCCTGGTGCAGGTGCGCCCGGTCGGCAACGTCACCGGCGATAGCGTCGAGGCCATTACCGCCCGCTTCGAGGACAAGGTGAAGAACGGCGATCTGCCCGGAGCGATCACCGAATGGAACAGCCTGCCGGACGCCGCCAAATCGGCCTCCGCCGCCTTCAAGCAATCATTGGAAGCTCGCATCCGGGTCGAAGACCTAGTCAGCGACGCGCTGTCGAAGGCGATCGCCGACACCGGAAAACAAAGCTGAGGCGGGGAAGAGAATGATCAGACTGCTTATTTTCGCCGTTCTCGTCCTGCTGCTTGGCTATGGCTTTTCCTGGCTTGCGGATCGCCCTGGCGATCTTTCCCTGGTCTGGGGTGGCGAACTCTATCAGACCAAGCTCATCGTCGCTGCCGGCATCCTGATTGCGCTGATCGCCGTCGTCATGGTGGTCTGGTGGTTTATCCGCCTCATCTGGACCTCGCCGCATTCCGTCACCCGCTATTTTCGCGCCCGCAAGCGCGACCGCGGCTATCAGGCCTTGTCCACGGGGCTGATCGCCGCCGGTGCCGGCAACGCGCTGCTTGCCCGCAAGATGGCGGCGCGCACCCGCGGTCTGATCCGCGCCGACCAGGAGCCGCTGATCAACCTGCTGGAAGCACAGGCCGCGCTAATCGAAGGCAAGCATGACGAGGCCCGCCAAAAATTCGAGCTGATGGCCAACGACCCGGAAACCCGCGAACTGGGTCTGCGCGGCCTTTATCTCGAAGCCAAACGGCTTGGCGCGCACGAGGCGGCGCGGCACTATGCCGAAAAGGCTGCCGACCAGGCGCCCTATCTGCCATGGGCAGCGCAGGCGACGCTGGAATACCGCAGCCAGGCCGGCCATTGGGACGACGCCATCAAGCTTCTCGACCAGCAGAAGATCGCCCGCGTCATCGATAAGGATACCGCCAACCGCCAGCGCGCCGTATTGCTGACCGCGCGCGCCAATGAAAAGCTCGAAGGCGATCCGTCCGGCGCCCGGGACGATGCGCTGGCTGCATTGAAGCTGTCCCCCGATTTCGTGCCGGCCGCGCTGACAGCCGCCAAGGCGTTGTTTCGCGAAGACAAGGTGCGCAAGGCCGCTTCCATTCTCGAACAGGTCTGGAAGGTGGAGCCGCATCCGGAGATCGGCAGGGCCTATGTCCGCGCCCGCAGCGGCGATTCCGTCTCCGATCGCCTGAAGCGTGCCGAACGGCTGGAAGCGACGCGCCCGAACAATGTCGAAGCGCTGCTGATCACGGCAAAGGCGGCACTCGACGCCCGCGACTTCGCCAAAGCCCGCTCCAAGGCGGAAGCCGCGGCTCGCATCGATGCCCGCGAAGGCGCCTTCCTGCTGCTGGCCGATATAGAAGAGGCCGAGACCGGAGACCAGGGGCGCATCCGCCATTGGATGGCGCAGGCATTGCGCGCGCCGCGCGATCCGGCCTGGCTCGCCGATGGTTTCGTCTCCGACAAATGGCTGCCGCTGTCGCCGATCACCGGCCGCCTCGACGCCTTCGAATGGAAGGCACCCTTCGGCCAACTCGAAGGGCCGGTGGAAGAGGGCACGACCGTCTCGGTCGATGCCGCGCTGAGGTCGCTGCCGCCGGTGCGCGAGACCGCTCCGCCCGCAACTGCTGCGACAAAACCCGCTTCACCAACAGTTGCTTCGCCGGCTGCCGGCACCTCTGTTATAGAATTGGAGCCGATCGCCAAAAAGCCGGCGCCCGTACCCGCCGCCAAAACCGAGCCGGCGAAGGAGCCGGAACCAAAGCCCTTCTTCGGCGGCGCGCCGGACGATCCGGGCGTAAAAGATCTCAAGCTTGAACCGGAACCCAAGACACGGCTGAAGCTCTTCTAAGAATGGAATCGAATGTTCGAACGCTTTCAGGAATTCTTTCAGAATCTGACCAAGGAACACCCTAAATCCGGCTTTGCTCCCGACGATCCGCGTATCGCGGTTGCGGCGCTCTGTTTCCAGGTGATGGAAGCGGACGGCAAGATCGAGGAAAGCGAGAAGAAGCGGCTTCGCAAGCTGCTGAAGAGCCAATACGGTCTCGATGGCCGTCAGCTCGACGCTCTGATCGCCGCCGGCCAGGAGGCCGAGAGCGAGGCGGTCGATTATTATCGCTTCACCTCCGATCTGAAGCGCCATCTCAACAGCGAACAGCGCCTCGAGCTTCTCGGCATCCTCTGGGACATCGTCTATGCCGATGGCGAACGCAGCGAGATGGAGGATCATGCGATCTGGCGCATTGCCGACCTCATGGGCATCTCCGACCGTGACCGCGTTGTCAAACGCCAAGAGGCAGCCGCCCGCGCCCCGGGTCACAGAAGGGAAAGTGCGGATGATGATTGAGGCGCCGCAGGGCGGTGGACATCGCCCTGTATTGATCATCCTGCACCAGGAACGCTCCAGCTCCGGCCGTGTCGGCCAGATGCTCTTGGACAAGGGTTACGATCTCGACATCCGCCGGCCGGTACTCGGTGACCGATTGCCGCCAACACTGGAGGGGCATGCCGGCGCAGTGGTCTTCGGCGGGCCGATGAGCGCCAATGATCCCGACGATTTCGTCAAGACTGAGATCAACTGGCTCGACGTGCCGCTGAAGGAAAATCGCCCCTATCTCGGCATCTGCCTCGGCGCACAGATGCTCGCCCGCCACCTCGGCGCCAAGGTGAAGGCCCGCGACGACGGCAAGACCGAAATCGGCTGGTATCCGCTGCAGCCGACGGAAAAGGGCCGGCTTTTGATGCGCCACTGGCCGCAAATGGTCTATCACTTTCACCGTGAAGGTTTCGACTTGCCGCATGGCGCCGATCTTCTGGCGACCGGCGAGACCTACCCTAACCAGGCCTATCGCTATGGCGCCAATGCCTGGGGCCTGCAATTCCACGCGGAACTCACCCGCGCCATGATGCAGCGCTGGGTCGTGCATGGCGAGCATCGCTTTTGCATGCCGAACGCCCAACAGGGTCGCGAGCATCTGGAGGGTCGCATGATCTTTGACCCCCCGCTCAGAGCCTGGCTGTCCGATTTCCTCGATCTCATTTTCGAGGGCAAGCAGGCGATGGCGGCTTGATCGGCTCACGATCATATCCCCCAAGCGTCACCCCTGCTTTTCTTCCCTCACGGATTGGGCGCCTATCGGCGGACCGAGCAACAGGTTGATAAGCACCAACAGTCCCATGGCTCCCATCATGCCGGCGATGCGATTCATGGCCGGCAGCAGACTGTCCGCGGGGCCGGTATCCTGCACGAGCGTCAGGATCAAAGCGATGGCCGCCTGCGAACCGACGCCGGCGATGCCGTACGGCCCGTTCTGAATCTGCATGGCGAGCCAGGTGCCTGCCATCAGCAGCAGAAGCCAGGGCACGAAGGACTGGCTGATCGGCAAGAATAGCACCATCGTGCCAAAACAGCCGCCCAGGATGCATCCGGCCACCCGTTGCAACATGCGCTGAGCAATCGCCGACTGGTCCTTCTCCGAGACCCCGGTGAGCGTGGGGACAGCCATGACCGCACCGATCGAAATCGCCATCTGGCTGAGGTTGGGCAATTCCAACTGCCGCCAGACCAGCG
This sequence comes from Rhizobium sp. CB3060, assembly GCF_025200735.1. Taxonomy (NCBI): domain Bacteria; kingdom Pseudomonadati; phylum Pseudomonadota; class Alphaproteobacteria; order Hyphomicrobiales; family Rhizobiaceae; genus Rhizobium; species Rhizobium sp. CB3060. The sequence continues at coordinate 3,194,203 of NZ_CP104158.1, forward strand.
GCACGGCGGCAACCGCCATGCCTGTCCGCATGGCATGTGACAATACATGCCAGTTTCCACCCAGCAGACTATGCCAGCCGGGCGGTGGCGCCACGACCTCGCCTTCCGCAGGTGCCAGCAGCCATGTCACCAGCAAGGCCGTGGCGGTGCCGAGCACGATCTCGACGGCACGATAGAAGGCAATGGAAAGCGCCAGCGTCGGATCGTCCAACGAGCCGAGCGTGACTATCATCGCCGTGATCCCGCCAAGGAGCCAGGCATAGCCATGGGGGCTCAGCAACGCACCAAGGATGGCAAGCGTGCCGGTGGCGAAAAGAAGCAGCACCGTCGCCACGGGGTCATAGACGGCCCAAGGCACAAGGGCGAAGCTCAACACCGCGCCGACCAGCGTTCCCACGATCCTCAGCCCGCCCCTCTGCCACGATTGCGGATGGCTCGCCTGCACGCATATGAAGGCGCTGATGGCGGCCCACCAGGGATTGTTGAGCCTCAGGAGCAGAGCGAAAACGAGCGCGAGCCCGACCGCCAGCGCGGCGATATTGGCTTGCAGCAAGCGTGGACCGGAAAGGCTCAGCTCCGACAGCTCGCCGCGGATCGCATGGACGAGCTCTGCAAGAGCCCGCCTCATGGGAAGATCAGCGTGCTGGCATCCGATCCCATATAAAGGGTCAGGTCGGATGGAGGATCGACCAGCTTGAATGTTACCGGGAAGCGGCGCCTCAGCCTGATCCAATCGGTGGTGGGAGCGACATAAGGCAATATCCCATCCTCATCGGGACCTCTGCTGATGCCGCGCGAGACACCCTCGATGCGAGCGCGATAGAGGCGCCACGGGTGCGTGTCGAGCCACACCCATGCTGCTTTGCCGGGCTCAAGCTTCCTGATGTAGTTCTCCTTGTAGTTCGCGACGATGCGCCAGCCCGCCGCATCGACAATCCCGACCAGCGCCTTTCCGGCCGAGGCCGTATCGCCCACACTCAGGGAGAGATTGTTGACCGTGCCATCGACGGGCGCGCGGATCTCGGTCTGGCTGAGCTGCCATTCCGCCAAGGCCAGCGCGGCCTGCGCCTGCGCGGCAACGGCATCCTGGCTGGCGACAGACCGGGATGCCTTGTCGACCGCCTCGCGCGCCGCCGCCTGTTCCGTGGCCGCCCGCTGTTGAGCGGAAACCCCGTCGGCGGCAGTCAAGGCCACCTGCTTCTGATCAATGCCGGCCTGTTGTAATGCAGTCGTCGCCGCCGTCAGCCGATCCTGAGCCGCCTTCCGCTCATCGTCGGCAAGCTTGTGGTTCGCAGCCGCTTCCTGAACCGCTGCCTTGCGTTGATCGACGACGAGTTGGAACGGCAGCTTGTCGATGACAGCCAAAAGATCGCCGCGCCGTACCTCCCGGTCGTTGGCGATATCGACGCTCACGATGACGCCCGTCACCTGCGGCGCAACCGTCACGAAATTCGTGGTGACATAGGCATCGTCGGTATAGGCAACGAACGATGTCAAAACCTGCCAAACCGCCAAAAGCGCCAGCAGACTGGCTATGCCCACGACAAGCCGAAACGCACGCCGGCGCTCGGTTGGCACATCCGGCGGCGCAGATGGGTCTGGCTCGATCGGTTCGTTGCTCGTCGTGTTGCTCATGGCGACAACATGCGCGCGGAGTTACCAGCATGACAAGAAAATTGTGGCTCACGCCACCTGCGGCTCGCCCTCTCGGTCCGGCGCGTTCAGACTGTCGATCTTGCGTAGTTGCGGAAAGCCGGTTGCCCAGATGATCGCGACGGCCAGCGTACCGATGCCGCCGATGACGACGGCAGGGACGGCGCCGAAATAGCGCGCCATGGTGCCGGCTCGGAATTCGCCGAGCTCGTTCGACGCGCCGACAAAGACCATGTTCACGGCATTGACGCGGCCGCGCACATGATCCGGCGTCCAGAGCGTGATCAGAGTTTCGCGGACATAGACCGAGATCAGATCGGAGGCCCCCATGACGGCAAGGGCTGCGATCGATAGCCACGGCGTATGCGAAACGCCGAAAACCAGCGTTCCCACTCCAAACATTGCGACACCGATGAACATGCAAATCCCGGCCCGATGCCGGATGGGATAGGTCGCCAGAAACAGGCCCATGGCAATCGCGCCGAAGCTTGGAGCAGCGCGCAGCAGGCCGAGGCCCCAGGGACCGAGCGTTAGGATATCGCGCGCATAGACAGGCATCAGCGCCACGGCGCCGCCGAGCAGCACCGCAAAGAGATCGAGCGAGACGGCGCCAAGCACCACCTTTTCCGACCAGATAAAATGGAAACCGGCGAGGATCTCGTTCAAGCTCCTCGATTCATGTGCAACACGTTGCTGCGGTTTCGGAATGAGGAAGGTCAGCAGCGAACCGGCTGCGAAGAACAGGACGGCGACGGTATAGGAAACGCTCGGGCCGATACCGTAGAGCAGGCCGCCCGCGACGGGACCGAGAATGGCGGCCGCATCCCAGGACATAGAATTCCAGGTCACCGCGTTCGACAGATCTTCCGGCGGAATGAGATTGGGCGCCAGCGATTGCGTTGCCGGCGTCATGAAGGCGCGCTCGATACCGAAGACGGTGAGGATCAGGAAAACCGGAAGCGGCGCGAAGGTGCCGGAAACGGTGAGGAACAGCAATGCCGCGGCACAGATCGTGCCGACGAAAATGCAGATGGCCGCCACCATACGCCTGTTGTAGCGGTCGGCAACGGTGCCAGTCACTAGGATCAGAAGTAGGGAGGGAAGAAACTGCACCAGACCGATCAGGCCGAGATAGATCGGATTGCCGGTATGGTCATACATCTGCCAGCCGACGGAGACGCTGACCACCTGCGTGGCAAACGCCGTCAGAAAGCGGGCAAAGAAGAAATAGGTGTAGGCGACATGCCTGAACGCGGCAAACCGGTCTCCGCTGGAAACCAACGACATGAGATGAGGCTTTCCGGCCGGAGCTGCGCAGGAACCCTCGGCCTGTTAAACATGATTCAGCGTGCTTCAAAGCATGGGACTTGCCCGTTAAGTCGCCAATGTCTACATGTCTGTCAACCGCGAAATGGAGACGGACATGCTCGCCTTATTTCAAACCATTGATCTGGCTTTGAATCTTTATACTTGGGTGCTGATCGCCAGCGCTATTTTTTCATGGCTCTATGCATTCAATGTTATCAATTCGAGCAATCAGTTCGTCAACTCGGTCGGAAGTTTCCTCTATGCAGTCACGGAGCCGGCGCTTCGTCCGATCCGGCGCGTGCTGCCCGATCTCGGCGGCATCGACATTTCGCCGATCATCCTGCTGCTGATCATCTTCTTCTTCCGTTCCCTGATGTGGAACACGCTTTACCCGCTCGTCGGCCGGTGAGCGAAGCCTGGCAGATTTTTGCCGATCATGTGAGACTGTCCGTCCGGCTCACGCCCAATGGCGGGCGTGATGCAATCGACGGGTTCGAGACCGGCGCCGACGGCGAGGCCTATCTCAAGGCGAGGGTCTCCGCCGTGCCGGAAAAGGGCAAGGCCAACAAGGCGCTGATCGCGCTTCTCGCCAAGAGCTTCGGCATCCCCAAATCCTCGATCAGCCTCATTTCCGGCGACACCGCCCGTAAAAAAATCCTCCGGATCGATGGCGACCCGGAGGATTTGAGAGGCAAGCTGAACGCTATAGCGAAAAACTGATCACTTCGCCTTCTTGGCGCGCTCGATCGCTTCGAGAATGAGTTCGCCGGCTTCCTTCGAGCCCTTCCAGCCGTAGATCTTCACCCACTTGCCGGGCTCCAGATCCTTGTAGTGCTCGAAGAAATGCTCGATCTGCTTCACGGTAATTTCCGGCAGGTCGGTATATTCCCGGACCTTTTCGTAGCGCAGCGTCAGCTTCGGCGAAGGAACCGCGATGATCTTTTCGTCCTTGCCGGAATTGTCTTCCATCATCAGCACGCCGATCGGGCGCACGTTGATAACGCAGCCCGGAACCAGCGGACGGGTGCTGGCGATCAACACGTCGATCGGGTCGCCGTCTTCGGAGAGCGTGTGCGGAACGAAGCCGTAATTGCCCGGATAGGTCATCGGCGTGTAGAGGAAACGGTCGACAACCAGCGTGCCGGCATCCTTGTCCATTTCATACTTGATCGGATGACCGCCGACCGGAACTTCAACGATGACGTTGACGTCTTCGGGCGGGTTCTTGCCAATGGAAATCGCGTCGATGCGCATGCGTCTCCCCTAATAAGGATGGTTGCTGCAGCCAGATAATCGGAATCATGACGCAACGCAACAAGGCATTGGGACGATGCGGGATTTTAATGGATGATCGCAGCCGCCGCCTTAGGGCCAGACGAAGCCGATCTTCTTGAGCTGCTTGCGATCGAAGGTCTCGATGCCCTCGCAGAAATCGGCACCGCCCTGGCCGCGATAGAAGCGGTCCGCATTCTCGTTTTCCTCGAGGCACCAGACGACCAATCCCTTGCACCCCAGCGATTTCAGGAGCCGGCGCGCTTCACCGAAGAGAAGCCGGCCAAGGCCGATGCCCTGATATTCCGGGCGAAGATAGAGTTCGTAGATCTCGCCTTCCTGAGGCAACGCGCGGGCGCGGTTGAGGCCGAGCGTGGCGTAACCGGCGATCTCGCCGGCGACGTCGAGGACTAGAAGGGTTGCCGGCCCGCTGGTCGCCTTGCGCCACCAGGCTTCGCCCCGGCGCTCGATCATCTGGCTGAGCGCGCGATGCGGAATGATGCCCGTATAGGTGTACTGCCACGACTGGCGGTGCACCTCGGAAATGGCTCGGGCATCATGCGGTTCTGCCCGACGAACATCAATCGACAACGTCTTCATAACGTCTACTCTGGTCCCGCCAGCGAAAATTAACCATCCACAAATCATGCGGACAGACGATTTGTTCACAGTCTTTACCTGTGGACGACTGCTGAAAATTAACGCATTTTTAACCTTTGCGACAAGGGCTCAAAAATCGAACACACAAAATAAAACCCCGGCACAGGGGCCGGGGTCAATTCGTCCGAAGCGGTACAAGTCGCGCTATTATGCGTAGCGAGCCTTCTCGAAACGCTTACGCTCGTTCGGATCGAGGTACATTTTACGCAGGCGGATCGACTTCGGCGTGACTTCGACCAGCTCGTCGTCCTGGATCCAGGAGAGCGCGCGGTCGAGCGTCATGCGGATCGGCGGCGTCAGCTTCACGGCTTCATCCTTGCCGGCGGCGCGGATGTTGGTGAGCTTTTTGCCCTTCAGCACGTTGACTTCGAGGTCGTTGTCGCGGCTGTGAATGCCGATGATCATGCCGGCATAGACCTTCTCGCCGGCGTCGATGATCATCGGGCCGCGGTCTTCCAGGTTGAACAGGGCATAGGCCACGGCTTCGCCGGCTTCGTTGGCGAGCAGCACGCCGTTGACGCGGCCGCCGATTTCGCCCTTGTACGGCTGGTAGTCATGGAACAGACGGTTCATGACGGCGGTGCCGCGCGTGTCCGTCAGAAGCTCCGACTGATAGCCAATCAGGCCGCGGGTCGGTGCGAAGAATACGAGACGGACGCGATTGCCGCCGGAAGGCCGCAGCTCGGCCATCTCGGCCTTGCGCTCCGACATCTTCTGCACGACGATGCCGGAATGCTCTTCATCGACGTCGATGACGACTTCTTCGATCGGCTCGAGAAGCTGGCCGCTCTCGTCTTTGTGCATGACGACGCGCGGACGCGACACGGCAAGCTCGAAGCCTTCGCGGCGCATGGTTTCGATCAGAACTGCAAGCTGCAATTCGCCGCGGCCGGAAACGTAGAACGAGTCCTTGCCTTCGGCTTCTTCGATCTTCAGCGCAACGTTGCCTTCGGCTTCCTTGAACAGGCGATCGCGAATGACGCGCGAGGTGACCTTGTCGCCCTCGGTGCCGGCATAGGGGCTGTCGTTGACGATGAAGGACATCGTAACGGTCGGCGGGTCGATCGGCTGCGCGATCAGCGGCTCATTGACCTGCGGATCACAGAAGGTGTCGGCGACGGTGCCCTTGGAAAGGCCGGCAATGGCGACGATGTCACCTGCCTGCGCGTCTTCGATCGGCTGGCGCTCGATGCCGCGGAAAGCAAGGATCTTCGAGATACGGCCGGTTTCGATCAGGTTGCCGTCAGCGCCCAGAACCTTGACGGCCTGGTTCGGCTTGATCGAGCCGGAATGGATGCGGCCGGTGATGATGCGGCCGAGGAAGGGGTTGGCTTCTAGGATCGTGCCGATCATGCGGAAAGGACCTTCGCCGACGGTCGGCTCCGGAACGTGCTTGACGACGAGATCGAGCAGCGGCGCCAGACCTTCATCCTTCGGGCCTTCCGGCGAATAGTTCATCCAGCCGTTACGGCCGGAACCGTAAAGGATCGGGAAGTCGAGCTGCTCGTCGGTGGCGTCGAGATTGGCGAAGAGATCGAAGACTTCGTTGATGACTTCGTCGGCACGGGCATCCGGACGGTCGATCTTGTTGATCGCGACGATCGGGCGAAGACCGACCTTCAGCGCCTTGCCGACGACGAATTTGGTCTGCGGCATCGGGCCTTCGGCAGCATCGACGAGAACGATCGCGCCGTCCACCATCGACAGAATACGCTCGACTTCACCGCCGAAGTCGGCGTGGCCGGGGGTGTCGACGATGTTGATGCGGGTATCCTTCCAGACGACCGAGGTCGCCTTAGCGAGAATGGTGATGCCGCGTTCCTTTTCCAGATCGTTGGAATCCATGACGCGTTCGGCAACGCGCTGGTTCTCGCGGAAGGAGCCGGACTGCTTCAGAAGCTCGTCAACGAGGGTGGTTTTCCCATGGTCAACGTGCGCGATGATCGCGATGTTGCGAAGTGCCATAATCTTGTATCTCTGAGGCTGGGGCGCGGTATGAAGTGAACACGCCAATTACATTTGGCGCGCTCATACCCTTTTTTTCGCGTTTGCGAAAGGGGGGAGGCAAGAAAGCAACGGCAAGCTCGCCCCAGCGCGTCACGAATATGTCAACCTTGCGCCAACTGATGGCAAAAACCCTCGTTCTGCGATGTCGCCAATATCTGATGTAGGCAGCCGCCTTAGTCAGGATTCCTCCAACCTTTCAGGCGGCGCGTTTCAGCAGCCACGCCTCGTGATCCCTCAAGAATACCTTGAGACGATCGGGATAGTCTTGCATCACCGCCTCTCGCACACTTTGCCGCGAAGCCAATTCTGCGCGCCATGCCACGAGACGCGGTAATGCATCAAATATGCCGGTCGACGTGATGGTATCGAACACGTCAAAGTAACGGAAGATCGGTGCGAAGACCGCATCGACCAGGCTGAATGCTCGGCCGGCGAAAAACGGTCCATCATCCAATTCAGCCTCGACACGACCGAACTTGTCGATCAGCGCTTTGCGCTTCGTCTCATAGATCCCTTCGTCTTTGGCAGTCTCAAGCCCCCACAAATCCGAAAGGATGGAGGAGCCGAACTCGATCCAACCGCGATGCCGGGCACGCGCCAGCGGATCGGCCGGATGGAGTGGAGCGCCGGATTGGGTTTCCTCAAGATATTCGCAGATCACGGCGCTCTCGAACAAAACCGTTTCTGCCCCATCGCCCTGCCGCACGATAAGGAGGGGAACCTTGCCGAGGGGAGAAATGGCGAGAAACCAATCGGGCTTTGCCGACAGATCGACATAACGGAGCTCGAACGGCACGGCCTTCTCAGTAAGCGTGATGACGGCCCGCTGAACGTAGGGGCAAAGATGGTGACTGACGAGGATCAGCTTTGCGTCGGACATGATCAGATCTCCTATTGCCTGACCCGGCAAATGGGCCGGAAATATCTCCATCCAAAATAGATGTAACTGCATTTATATCCACACTTGCCAAATTGGTCAATATAGATGTAATTGCATCTATGTCGGATAAATCAGATTTCGAATCCCTAAAGCCCTCGCCCGCCATCACGCGAGCGTGGGTACGCCTCATGCGGACTCAGCAAATCGTCCTTGCTGCGATCGAGCAGGATCTGAAGGCGGCAGACCTGCCACCGCTTGGTTGGTATGACGTACTGCTGGAGCTGGCGCGGGCCACGGGCGGCAGGTTGCGACCCTATGAGATTGAGGAGCGCACGCTGCTGGCACAACATAATCTGTCTCGCCTTCTCGACCGGATGGAAAAGGCTGGTTTTGTCCACCGCGAGATATTTTCCGAGGACGGCCGAGGCCGCTGGGTCGTTATCACCGAGGCAGGAAGTGCCATGCAGAGCCGCATGTGGGCCGTCTATGCATCGGCCCTTCAGCGCCACCTCGGCGATAAGCTAGATGACGCCCAGGCCGATCAACTAGCCGAGTTGTTAGCTGTGCTTTCGCGCGCATCCTGATTGACCAGACAAAATCAATCCAAACCAAACGCCGCCGCATAAATCGGTGGCAAAAGTTGACCTTTCGCGACCGATTTTTGCTGCATACCCAAGGCCAGAATCAAGCCGCCAATCCCTTTTTGCGTAGCATCGCATCCGGGCTCGGCAGCTTGCCACGGAAGGCCTTATAGGCCTCTTCCGGATCGATCGAGCCACCGACGGAATAGATATTGGCCTTCAGTTTCCCGGCCATATCCGGATCGAAGGCATCGCCGGTTTCCTCGAAGGCGGCGAAGGCGTCGGCGTCCAGCACTTCCGACCACATGTAGGAATAATAGCCGGCAGAATAGCCATCGCCGGAAAACACATGCTGGAAGTGAGGCGTGGCGTGGCGCATGACGATCGAATTCGGCATGCCGATTTCCGAGAGCACTTCCGCCTGCACCACCATCGGGTCCTCGACGGCGCCGCGGGTATGGAAGGCCATATCGACCAGCGCCGAGGAGGTGAACTCCACCGTGTTGAAGCCAGCATTGAAGGTGCGGGCGGCCAGAACCTTGTCGAGCAGAGCTTGCGGCATCGGCGCGCCGGTCTCGTAATGGATGGCATATTCCCTGAGGATGGCCGGCACGGTCAGCCAGTGTTCGTAGAGCTGCGACGGCAGCTCGACGAAATCGCGGGAAACGCCGGTGCCGGATACCGAAGGATAGGTGACGTTGGAGAGCATGCCGTGCAGAGCATGGCCGAATTCGTGAAACAGCGTGCGGGCATCGTCGAGCGACAGCAGCGCCGGCTTGCCTTCGGCCGGCTTGGCGAAATTGCAGACGTTATAGATGATCGGCAGTTCGCCGACATGACCGTTCTTCAGCGGCAGTTTGTGCTGCGACTGGAACGAGCTCATCCAGGCGCCCGAGCGCTTGGAATTGCGGGCGAAATAATCCCCGAGGAAGAGCGCCACCAGCCTGTCGGAGCGATCGCGGATTTCGAAGACGCGCACATCAGGATGATAGGCGGGAACGCCCTTCTGCTCCACGGCGCGGATGCCGAAAAGGCGGCCGGCGACATCGAAGCAGGCTGCGATGATCTTTTCGAGCTGCAGATAGGGCTTCAATTCCGTCTCGGAAAAATCGAACTTCCGCGTCCGGATCTTCTCGGCATAATGCCGCCAATCCCAGGGCATGACCTCATGATTGCGGCCCTCCTCCGCGATCAGCGCGGCGATATCGCCCTCTTCCTCGCGAGCGCGCTCCGCCGCCTTCGCCCAGACCGCCCTTAAAAGTTCATTCACCGCCTCCGGCGTTTTCGCCATGGTGTTGTCGAGCTTCAGTTCGGCAAAGTTGCCATAGCCGAGCAGCTCGGCCTTCTCTGCCCTCAGCGCCAGCGTCTCCTTGATGATCTTGCCATTGTCAGTCTCGCCGCCATTGGCGCCGCGCGCTACCCATGCCTTGAAAGCCTGTTCGCGCAGATCGCGACGCTCAGACGATGTCAGGAACGGCTCTATGATCGAGCGCGACAGAGTGACGGCAAATTTGCCTTCTTCGCCATGCTCGCGCGCCGCCGCGGCCATCGCGTCCCTCAGGAAATCGGGAAGACCAGCGAGGTCAGCTTCTTCGGAGAGGATCAGCGCCCAGCCCTTTTCGTCGGCAAGCACATTCTGCCCGAACTGCGCGCCGAGGCCCGCCAATTTCTCGTTGATCGCGGCGAGCCGTTCCTGCTCCGGCTTGGCGAGCTTGGCGCCCGACTTCACGAAACCCTTCCAATGCCGTTCCAGCACGCGGGTCTCTTCCACGGTCAGGCCAAGCTCCTCACGCGCTTCCCATAGCGCATCGATGCGGGCAAATAGTGCGGCATTCATGCCGATCTTCGAATAATGCCGCGACATCTTCGGCGCGATCTCTCGCTCCAGGGCCTGGATCACCTCATTGGTATGTGCCCCAGCCCGATTCCAGAATGGAGAGGAGACCCGCGACAGCTCGTCACCGGCGGTTTCGAGCGCAGTGACGGTGTTGGCAAAGGTCGGCGCCTCGCTGTTATCAGCGATCGCATCGATTTCCGCCTCATGAGCCGCAAGCGCTGCGTCAAAGGCAGGCGCAAAATCGGCGTCTTTCACGGCATCGAACCGCGGCAGACCCTGATGTCCGGTCCATTCGACGAGCGCTGGGTTGACGGCGGTTTGGGAAGACATGCAAGGCATCCTTTCGGCAGGCGTCTGATCGAAGCACGATATAAGACCCTCTCCGCCAAATTGGTATGGCGAGGGCGGAACAAATAATGAGGAATGATGGTCAGGCCTTACGCCAGCCGAGCAAGCCGGGCGTCGCATGCCACAAAGCCTGCGCCGCAAAACCCATAAACAGCACGCCGGAGCAGCGTACGATCAGCCGCTCGTGAGCGCGGTAGAACCGCCGGACCGCGCCCGCGCCGATGATGCCGATGAGAATAAGGTCGGCGGTGACGAAGCCGACGAAAGAAACGGTGAGCAGCAGCGGCAGCGCGCTGAACGTCAATGCGCCGGCCGAACCCGCCACCAGCGCGGTAAAGGTTGCCAGCGCCACGGGATATCCTTTCGGATTGGTGACGCCGAAGATCAGGCCACGGCGGAAGGGACGGTCGACATTGAGCAAGGCCTTGCCATCCTTCTTCGGCTTGGCGGTGACGGCACTCCAGCCGATCCAGGCAAGATAGAAACCGCAGAGCAATCCGAGCAGATCGAATACGACGGTGCCGATAGTTTTTGCTCCCACGATTGCAACCAAGGCGAGCGACGACCAAATGATGTCCCCGACGAGATGACCACTCATGAAGAAGGCGCCGGCCTTGCGCCCCTGCCCCGCGCCGATGCCGAGGAGAGCCAGGAAAGCCGGTCCGGGAATAAGCACATAGAACAGCGCCGCCAGGAAGGCGCCGACGATAAGTGATTGCGTCATATTGGAAGTTCCCGCTGATTATCAGCACAGATTAGCAACGCATCTAACCGGGTCAAGTTAAACAAGTCCCTTGAAAGGGCAAGAATCCATTGAATTCGGGGGGCGAAATCAATAAAGATTGATCGGGGCCTAAAAACAAGCGTAAGTAGGGAAGCGCTTATGAGCAGCAGGATAGATACGGATTCGCTTGCCTTTCTTGTGGCGGATTGCGCCCGACTAATGCGAGCGGCCTTCGAGCGGCGCATCATGGTCGCGGGGCTAGGTCTGACGGCAGGGGAAGCACGCACGCTGATCCAGGTCGCCGCCGTCAACGGCAGCCGGCAACTCGATATTGCCACTCGCATGGGGTTGGAGCCGATGACGGTCAGCGCCTTCCTCGACAAGCTGCAGGCGCGCGGCCTGATCGAGCGTCAGCCCGATCCGCTCGACCGCCGCGCCAAGCGCATCGTGTTGTCGGAAACGGCCAGCGCCAAGCTGAAGCAGATCGGTTGCGAGATCTACGCGGTAGAGCAGGACGCGCTACAGGGCGTCGATCATTGCCTGCAGGACGAGCTCCATCATGCGCTCCGGACCTTCCGCAGCAATCTGCAGAATGCAGAGCTGCCGGCGGAGATGGAGCGCGAATTAAGGCCCGTGGAGTAAATCCAGCCCTGTGCGCGCGCAAGAAAAACCCGCCTCCGTCAACCGGAAGCGGGTTCGTATTTATTCGCAAAGCTGATTACTTCGACAGATTGCGCTTGGCGAGCGTGCGCAGGCGCAGCGCGTTGAGCTTGATGAAACCGGCAGCGTCCTTCTGATCGTAGGCGCCCTGATCGTCTTCGAACGTGACAAGCTTGTCGGAATAGAGCGACTTCGGGCTTTCGCGGCCGATGACCATGACGTTGCCCTTGTAAAGCTTCAGCGTCACTTCACCTTCGACATGCTCCTGGCTCTTGTCGATTAGCGCCTGCAGCATTTCGCGTTCCGGCGAGAACCAGAAGCCGTAGTAGATCAGCTCGGCATAACGGGGCATCAGCTCGTCCTTGAGGTGAGCTGCGCCGCGATCGAGCGTAATGGATTCGATGGCGCGGTGGGCGGCGAGCAGGATGGTGCCGCCGGGGGTTTCGTAGACGCCACGCGACTTCATGCCGACGTAGCGGTTCTCGACGAGGTCGAGGCGACCGATACCATTGTCACGACCGTAATTGTTGAGCGTTGCGAGCAGCGTCGCCGGGCTCATGCGCTGCCCGTTGATCGAGACGGCATCGCCCTTTTCGAAGCCGACCTTGATGACGGTTGCCTTGTCGGGAGCGGACTCGGGTGAAATCGTGCGCATGTGCACATATTCCGGCGCTTCCTGCGACGGATCTTCCAGAACCTTGCCCTCGGACGAGGAGTGCAGCAGGTTGGCATCGACCGAGAACGGCGCCTCGCCCTTCTTGTCCTTGGCAACCGGAATCTGATGCTTCTCGGCGAATTCGAGCAGGTCGGTGCGGCTCTTGAACGACCAGTCGCGCCACGGCGCGATGATCTTGATGTCCGGGTTCAGCGCGTAGGCCGAAAGCTCGAAGCGAACCTGGTCGTTGCCCTTGCCGGTCGCGCCATGGGCGATCGCATCGGCGCCGGTCTTGCGAGCAATATCGATCAGGTGCTTGGAGATCAGCGGACGAGCGATCGACGTGCCGAGCAGGTAGACGCCTTCATAGACGGCATTGGCACGGAACATCGGGAAGACGAAATCGCGCACGAATTCTTCGCGCACATCCTCGATGTAGATCTCCTTGATGCCGAGCATCTCAGCCTTCTTGCGCGCCGGCTCCAGCTCTTCGCCCTGACCGAGATCGGCGGTGAAAGTGACGACTTCTGCGCCAAGCTCCGTCTGCAGCCACTTCAGGATAATCGAGGTGTCGAGACCGCCGGAATAGGCGAGAACGACTTTCTTCACGTCTTTATGTGATGCCATGGTGATGAGGTCCGTTTCAATGCGAGCCTGCGGAAAGGCCCCGCAAACCCTGTATCGCGGCACTTTTAGCGAGATTATCGCGAGGCGCAAGGGGAAGTGCGGCAGAGTGGTACGGGAGCAGCGTCACAGGTGCGCGCCGATATTCATTCGCCGATGAAGGATGGGGACGATCGTGAGTGTCTGGACGCCGTCTTTGTAGATAATGAAGTGCGAGCCGTAGGCCAAAGCGAGGTAGTCCGATCTGATGCCGCCAACTTTGCGACCGCGCGCGGTGCCGTTGAGCAGGGCATGGCAACGATCGCGCATGGCGAAGACGTAATCCTCCGCTTGCTGGTAACCCCATTTTTCCTCGGTGTAGTCATAGATTTGATCGATATCGGACGCTGCCTTGGGCGAAAAGATCAATTTCTTCATCGCTGATTGCGCAACATTCGCTTTCTTTCGATAAAGCCGTTGAAATCAAATTCCTCCGGCTCTCCCGATGCCTCCCCCTCCGCGATGGCAGCCGCGATTGCTTCTATTTCCGCCCTACTACGCAACAGTTTCAGCGCGGCGTCGATGACTTCGCTCGGCGAATCGTAATTGCCGTGGCTGATCTGTTCGCCGATGAACGCATCCATCTGCTCGTCGATTTCTACGGACATATGTTTTGTCACGGACACGACCTCCAGCCGGTTTGACTTGGTTTCGGAAAATACCATATTCGGCTGCGAGCAAACAATGCCTGGGAGGGCGTCCGTCCGTGACCGATATTCAACAGATTTTCAAGAAATCCAATGTCGCCGTCATCACCGGCGGCGCGTCCGGTATTGGCTTTGCGGCCGCGAAATATTTCGCAAAGCTCGGCATGAGCGTCGCCATCGCCGATCTCGGCCGCGACCGGCTGGCCGCTGCACGCGCCGAGCTCGAAGCGATCGCCGGGGTGGACCAGATCATGGCCGTCGAGACCGACGTTGCCCATAAGGAACAGCTCGAAGCTCTCGAACGCGCCGTCCTGCAGCATTTCGGCCGGGTGCATGTGCTGATGAACAATGCCGGCATCGGGCCGGAAACCTCGATCTTCAGCCCGCAGGCCGGTTGGGACAACATTCTCGGCGTCAATCTCCTGGGTGTCATCAACGGCACGCGCGTCTTCGGACCCGGCATGCTGGCCCATGGAAAGCCCGGCCTGATCATTAACACCGGTTCGAAGCAGGGCATCACCACGCCGCCGGGCAATCCCGCCTATAACGTCTCCAAGGCCGGCGTAAAGGTCTTCACCGAGGCGCTGCAGCACGAGCTGCGCAACACCGCAGGCGCCAAGATATCGGCGCATCTCCTGATCCCCGGATTCGTCTTTACCGGCCTGACCAAGGGCGACCGCCAGGAAAAGCCTGAAGCAGCCTGGACGCCGGAGCAGACGGTCGATTTCATGGTGGAGAGCCTCGAGCGGGGCGATTTCTACATCCTCTGCCCGGACAATGATGTTGCTCGGTCGACGGACGAACGCCGCATGCTCTGGGCCGCAGGCGATATCATCGAAAACCGCCCGCCATTGTCCCGTTGGCATCCTGACTACGCCGACAAATTCAAGGCATTCCTGGAAAACAAGGATTGATTTGCAAATACTCGAAAGCCGAATAAGAAAGCGCTGATACTCTTTTCCGGCTTTCGGAGCATGTCATGGACTTCATACCCAGCCTGACGACCCTTCTGGCTTTTTCGGCGGCCAGCCTGCTGCTTGCGGCAACCCCCGGCCCCGATATGACCCTGTCGATCAGCCGTGCATTGGCGCAGGGCAAGAAGGCAGCGCTTTTCGTAGTCCTCGGCACCAGCTTCGGCATCGTCGTCCATACATTCCTGGTGGCTTTTGGCGTTTCGGCACTGATTACCGCCTCGCCGCTCGCCTTCACGATCCTGAAAACCGGTGGCGCCGGCTATCTGCTGTGGTTGGCGATCCAGGCGATCCGCTTCGGCTCCAGCCTGTCGGTCAAGAAGGTGGATATGGCAAAGGGCACTCCGCTCGCCAATATCTCCACCGGCTTCTGGGTCAATCTGCTGAACCCGAAGGTCATCATCTTCTTCATGACCTTCCTGCCGCAGTTCGTCACTGCGGGCGATCCGGCGGTCACGCAAAAGCTCCTGTTCCTGGGCTTCTTCTTCATCATGATCGGCATGCCGGTCAACGCGCTCGTCGTGCTTGCCGCCGACCGCCTGTCGACCTGGCTGCAGAAGAACCGCGGCGTCATGCGCGGCCTCGATTACGCCTTTGCGAGCGTCTTTTCGGTCTTCGCAGTGAAGATCTTCCTCACCCATTCTCGCTGAGAGCGGGGCCGCGCCCAGCGAACCGGCCGGCGATCCACCAGTAGACGGTGGCGCTGACGGCTCCGAGAAAGGCAAAACAAACGACGATGGTGATCAGATTGAGGGTTTGCGGCCGTTCCACGCTCCCCGAGATCACAACCGATGCCGACGCTGACAGCAAGGCGCCGTAGATGGCGTAACCGTACCAACGGCGCATGCCGCGCCATTCGAAAATCGCAATGACGACAAGCGATGGCAGGATGCTGACGATCATCGCGAGCTTGGTCAGCATGACGGTGAGGGCGAAGAGCTCAGGGGCGGCCGTTCCCGGCATGGTCCAGGCGGCGACGCAAGCCAACACGAAGCCCATCAGAACACAGGCGCCGAGATAGCCCCAAAGGAGCCGCATCGGCCTGCGCAATCCGAGAAGCATCGACCTCAATCCTCGCCATGGTTGGCGATCATCATGGCCTCGAAGGCCAGCCGTTCGGTCTTGCGCATACGCTCCGATTCCGACTTCAACTGGCCGCAGGCGGCGAGAATGTCGCGGCCGCGCGGCGTACGGATCGGCGAGGCGTAGCCGGCCGAATTGATGAAATCGGCAAACTTCTCGATCTGCTCCCAGTCCGAACACTGATAGTTCGTGCCCGGCCAAGGATTGAAGGGGATGAGATTGATCTTGGCCGGAATGCCCTTCAGGAGCTGGATCAGCCCCTTGGCATCCTCGAGGCTGTCGTTGACGCCCTTCAGCATCACATATTCGAAGGTGATGCGCCGGGCGTTCGAAAGGCCGGGATAGGCGCGGCAGGCGTCCATCAATTCCTTCAGCGGATATTTCTTGTTGATCGGCACAAGCATGTCGCGCAGATCGTCGCGCACCGCATGCAGCGAGATCGCCAGCATAACGCCGATCTCCTCGCCGGTGCGATAGATTTCCGGCACGACGCCGGAGGTGGAGAGCGTGATGCGGCGCTTGGAGAGCGACAGGCCATCGCCATCGGAGGCAATCAGCAGCGCCGTCTTGACGCTGTCGAAATTGTAGAGCGGCTCGCCCATGCCCATCATCACGATATTGCTGACCTTGCGGCCTTCGGCGGGCATGATCGTCCCTTGCGGCGCTTCGCGATCCGGGAAATCGCCGAGCCGGTCGCGCGCCAGGAGTAGCTGCGACAGGATCTCCTCCGCCGTCAGGTTGCGGACGAGGCGCTGCGTGCCGGTGTGACAGAACGAACAGGTGAGCGAGCAGCCGACCTGGCTGGAAATGCAGAGCGTGCCGCGGCCCTCTTCCGGAATATAGACGGTCTCCACTTCAACCGGCCGTCCGGCGCCGCGCGGCGGGAAGCGCAACAGCCATTTGCGGGTGCCATCATTGGAAACCTGCTCTTCGACGATCTCCGGCCGGGCGATGGTGAAATGCGTCTTCAGCATTTCGCGCATGTCCTTGGAGACATTCGCCATGGCATCGAAATCGGAGACGCCGCGCACATAGATCCAGTTCCAGAGCTGGCTAACGCGCATCTTGATCTGCTTGTCGGAGACGCCCTTTTCCTTGAGCGCCGCACCCATTTCCTCGCGGGTCAGGCCGATCAGCGACGGCTTCGGCGAAAGCTCGACCGGCTGCGAGACGGGCATCGGCTTCAGCTTGGATGGGGTCATGACATCGATCGCGGACATAGGATCATTCCAATGGTTCATATCGGCGATGCCCCAAAGCCGGAAAGCTGCGGGCGCGGGCAAGGCACTGAGATCAGAAGGTTCATCTGGTAGCGGGGCAAGAAATTGCGAATACACCGCTCGTTGGGGCGGCCTTTAGCATTAATTTCAGCCCGCGTCATCCCTCTTGAAGAAAAGCAAAAGGCCAGCCATCAGGCCGGCCTCATCGCTTCGGTTTCGACAGAACCTGCGATCACTTTGACGTGATCGCGGCATCATCGATCTTATTTGCAGCTTTCGATCTGCTTCAGTGCGGCACTGACGCCCTTCAGCGAGTAGGTGTAGGAGGTGCCGGTGCCCTTCTTCGAGGTCGCGGTGACCTTCAGCGAATGGCCGGACTTGAGCGCTGCGACCAGCGCCGGCTCCTGCGCGGCATTCTCGACCCAGGCCGCCTTGTCCTTGGTGAACATCACGAAGGTCTTGTTGTCGATGACGACGTCGACCTTGGAATTTTCCTTGAGCGGATAGCCCATCATCGCCTGCGGTTCATAGGAGATGTTCTGACCCGGACGCTGGGAAACGATGAAGAAGTTGTCGCCGTGATCGATACCGGAAGCCGGCAACTTGGCTGTCGGCACGGAGAGAACGTAGCAGACCTTGCCAGCCCCGGACTGGTAGGAATAGGCGCCCCAGGCGTCGAACTGCTGGATGCGCGTCGGAGCCACCGGTGCCGCCGCCTGCGCCTGTGCGGGCGCTGCTGCCTGCTTCTTGGTCTTCGTCTGCGCGGATGCGATGCCGGTGCCGGCCAGAACGAGAGAGAGGGCGATTGCGAAGCTTTTTACAAACATGGTTTCCTGCCGATTTCTTGCGGTCCAGAGCTCAAGGCGATTTCAAGTAACGCACGCCTATGCTCGTGAGCTGCCCTATTTTGACTTTATTTAGGTTACCAAACCGTCAACGGAGCGGTAATTGCCCCTGATCTGTGCCGTTTCAGCCCATGTGGAGCCGGGCCTGAAATGCATCAGGAGGAATTGGAAAACCCGGATGGCGGAACACCATCCTATGGGATCGATTTAAGACAGAAAGATTCGGGCAAGAGTTTGACCTCTCTAAAATCAGGAAGATCTCATAAAGGTCTGGAAACCCGGCAGGAATCCCGTCGCCATCGATCGGACGCGGATCAAGCCGCTTTTGCGGCCTCGGGCTCGTCGGCCAAGGCCCGGTCGGCGGCGTCATAGTGCTCCTGGCGGATGTGGCCTTTGATCATGCCGAAGGCGAGCGTCAGCACCGCGACATCATCCGAAAAGCCGATGACGGCGAAGAAATCCGGGATGATGTCGACCGGCATGACGAAATAGCCGAGGGCAGCCAGCAAAATGCCACGGACGCGCGTCGGCGTTTGCGGGTCGAGCGCGCAATAGAAAGCCGCGACGACATCGCGGGAAAACGGGATATACCGTGCTGCCTTGCGCAAGGTCGGCCAGAACTTGCTGCGCACCGTCTTCTCCTGCCGATCTTGGGTCTCCTCGTCACCAGGCATCAGGATTTCCCCATACTTGATGTCATCCATTCCATTCATCCCTATAGGAAGCCCTTCCCGGGCCGCATCAGACATATGGTGATCGGCCCCTGCGATTCAATCGGCGCGCCGGGCCGCGGCCTTTTCCATCGCCTTGGCGAGTTTAATGTCATGCTCCGTCAAGCCACCGGCGTCATGCGTCGTCAGTTTCACGTCGACGCGGGAATAGACGTTGAACCATTCAGGATGATGATTGAACTTTTCCGCCGCCAAGGCCGCCTCTGTCATGAAGCCGAAAGCTTCGACAAAATTGCGGAATTTGAAGCTCTTCGACATGGAGAGGCGATCGGCCGCCAGGGTCCAACCGCTAAGGCCGGCCAGGTTTTCATCGATTGCCGCCGGTTCCAGCTTTTCGTATTTCATGGCAATATCACTCCTCTTTATCGGTTGAACGATACTATGGACCGTCACAAAATTCTGTTTGTTTGCGCCGGCAATATCTGCCGTTCACCCCTTGCCGAAGGCATCTTCCGGCATCTTGCGATCAAAGCCGGGCAAGGCTCCGAGTTCGAGGTCGATTCGGCCGGCACCGGCAGCTGGCATCAGGGCGAGAGGCCGGACCGCCGCTCCATGGAAGTCGCGTCGGACCACGGCGTCGATATTTCCGCTCAACGCGCACGCCGCATCGAGGCAGCCGATTTTCATCGGTTCGACCTGATCCTGGCAATGGATCAAGACAATTTGAAGAATTTGCGCAAGATCGCGCCTGCCGATACGCTCGGCAAGCTGCACCTCTTCAACGCCTTCACGCTTGGCAGCGGCAAAGACATCCCGGACCCCTACTACGGAGGTCACGAGGACTTCGAAGCGACCTACACCATGCTCTTGGCTGGCTGCAACGCGCTGTTGCCCTTGGCGGGAAAAGCGCTGCGAGCCTCGTGAAGCGGGAAGACCTCTTCGGTGAGATAGGGACCGCCGCCAACCGATTCGCGCGATGACAGCAGCACGAAGCGTCCTACCGTGAACGGCGCGGTGTAGAAGTTACCGCGACCGGAGAGATAGTGCACGACATCATCGACCCGCGACGACTTCAGCCGCGCGAGCGTGACATGCGGTGTGAACTTGCGCGGGTCCGGCGGCAGGCCGATGCGCTGGCAGATGCGTTCGATTTCGCCCTGCAGTGCGTACATATCGGGCGTCTGCGTGACGCCGGCCCAGACCGAATGCGGCTTCTTCGAGCCGAAGGAACCGATGCCTTCCAACCGGAGCTGGAATTCCGGCCGGTCGATGCGGTCCAGTCGCTCGACGATTTCATCGGCGGTACGACCGTCGACATCGCCGATGAAACGCAAAGTGATGTGATAATTTTCAACGTCGATCCACCGGGCTCCGGGAAGACCGCCGCGCAACAACGAAAGGCTCATCGCCGCGTTGCGCGGAATTTCGAGGGCGGTAAAAAGTCTCGGCATAACGAGCACTCCCCGAATCTCTTGCAGATAACAACAGGGAATCATGCAATTGCAGCCGGTGCAAGCACCTATTTCGCATGTGCGACAATCGTCCCAATGAAACTCGTCACCGCAGGCTGGAAACGTTGCACCATCACATCGACACCCTGCGGGTTCGGATGCATGCCATCGCTCAATTGTAAGTCGGCATGCGTCGCGACGCCATCGAGAAAAAATGGATAGAGCGGCAGTTGATACTTGTCGGCAAGCCGCTTGTAGATCGGGTTGAACTTGGCCGCATAGTCCGGACCCATGTTCGGTGGCGCCAGCATGCCGGCGAGCAGGACGGGAATGTTGCGCTCCTTCAGCCGGCTGATGATGGTGTCGAGGTTCTTTTCCGTCTGTTCGGGCGGGATGCCGCGCAAGGCGTCGTTGGCGCCGAGTTCGAGGATCACGCCGTCGGTTCCGTCCGGTACCGACCAGTCGATGCGCGACAGGCCGCCGGAGCTGGTATCTCCGGACACGCCGGCATCGGCAATCACCACATCCAGCCCCTTGGCCTTCAGCACCGCCTCCAGCTTGGCGGGAAATCCATCGCCCGGCGGCAGTTGATAGCCGGCCATGAGGCTGTCACCGAGACCAACCAGTTGGATCGTTCGTGCATCGGCTGCACCGGCCGCGCCAAAGAAAAGACCGAAAACAATGACAGCGAAGTGAAACGCGGCAACTTTAAAACTCATGATCCATTCCCTAAATTCGCCGTGAGGGCCAAATCGCGCCCGCCGTGGTCTCTGACGTATATAGGGCGTTCGCATTGGCAAAAACCATCATCGAGCTGAAGAAGGCGGATTTGACGCTCGGCAACGCCGCCGCCTCCGTCCACGTACTGAAAGGCATCGACCTCACCGTTGCCGAAGGCGAATCCGTCGGCATCGTCGGCCCCTCCGGGTCCGGCAAGTCGACGTTGCTGATGGTGCTCGCCGGCCTCGAAAAGCTCGACAGCGGCGAGCTCCTGATCCGCGACACGCCCCTGCATAGCCTGAGCGAAGACCGCGTCGCCGATTTCCGCGGTCGCAATATCGGCATCGTGTTCCAGTCCTTCCATCTCATCGCCAATATGACGGCGCTGGAAAATGTCGCCGTGCCGCTGGAGCTGGCCAATGTTCGCGACGCCTTCGACATCGCCCGGCGCGAATTGCAGGCCGTCGGCCTCGGCGAGCGGCTGAGCCATTATCCCGGCCAGCTTTCAGGCGGCGAACAGCAACGCGTGGCGATCGCCCGCGCGCTCGCCCCGTCACCCGCCCTTTTGATCGCCGATGAGCCGACGGGCAATCTCGATACCGATACCGGCCGGCAGATCGCCGACCTGCTTTTCGCCCAGCAGGCCGAGCGCGGCACGACGCTGCTGCTCGTCACCCATGATCCGGCGCTTGCCGCCCGCTGCTCCCGCCAGATCCACGTTCGCTCCGGCGAAATCGAGGGTGACAGCGCCCGCGCGCGGGCCAATCAGGCGGCGATAGCGTGATGGCGGCGGGAGCGCGCCTGACGCTTGCCTTTCGTCTGGCGCTGCGCGAATTGCGCGGCGGTCTCGGCGGTTTCTATATTTTCCTCGCCTGCATCGCCCTCGGCACCGGCGCAATCGCCGCCGTCAACTCCGTCTCGCGCTCGATCACCGACGCGATCTCGACGCAGGGCCAGTCGCTGCTTGCCGGCGACGTCCGTTTCGAGCTCAACAATCGCGCGGCGACGCCGGACGAACTCGCCTATCTCAACAGCCTCGGCCAGCTCTCCCAATCCACCGGCCTGCGCTCCATGGCCCGACTGCCCGACGGTTCCGATCAGGCCCTGGTCGAGGTCAAGGCGGTTGACGGCGCCTACCCGCTCTACGGCACCTTCGTGGCCGATCCGGATCAGCCGCTATCAACGCTGCTCACTGCCAAGGACGGGGCCTATGGCGCCGTCGTCGCTCCCCTGCTGCTGGAACGGCTGAACCTCAAAATCGGCAGCGAACTGCTGCTCGGCAACGCCAGGCTCCGGATCACAGGCACGGTGAAGACCGAGCCGGATTCGGTATCCGAAGGTTTCGGCTTTGCGCCGCGATTGCTCACCAGCCGTGACGCTTTGGTCGCCTCGGGCCTGATCACGACCGGGAGCCTTGTCGAACAGGTCTACAAGATCCGCATGGACGATCCCGCCAATGGCCTGGACAACATCGCCGCCCGCGCCAATACCGCTTTCCCGCAAGCCGGCTGGTCGATCCGAACGAGCAGCCGGGCAGCACCCGCGCTCGCCGACAACATCACCCGCTTCTCGCAATTCCTGACCCTGGTCGGCCTTACCGCGCTCATCGTCGGCGGCGTCGGTGTTGCCAACGCCGTGCGCGCTTTCCTCGATTCCAAGCGCACCACCATCGCCACCTTCAAATGCCTTGGCGCACCGGCATTGGTCGTCGTGATGATCTACCTGATCCAGATCGCCCTGCTTGCGCTGGCCGGCATAGCCGTCGGCCTGATCCTTGGTGCCATCGCGCCATTGCTCGCCTCGCAGTTCATGGCCGAATTCCTGCCGATTTCGACCGCGCCGCGGCTTTATCCCGGCCCTCTGACGCTTGCAGCGCTTTTCGGCCTGCTGACGACGCTCGCCTTCGCCATCCTGCCGCTCGGCCATGCCCGCGAAGTGCCGGCGACGGCGCTCTTCCGCGAACAGGGCTTCGAGGCTCGCCGCCTGCCAAGCTGGCCCTACCTGCTCGCCGCCGGCCTGCTGATGGCAGCACTGTCGGCACTTGCGATATACACCGCCTATGACCGCTTCATCGCCGTCGTCTTCATCGTTTCCATCGCCGTCGCCTTCGTCGTGCTGCGCGCCGTCGCGACCCTGTTGTCGTGGCTCGCCCGCCGCAGCCCGCGCGTCCATTCGCCGGCACTCCGTCTGGCGATCGGCAATATTCATCGGCCGGGCGCGCTCACCGCCTCCGTGGTCCTCTCGCTCGGCCTCGGCCTGGCGCTCCTTGTGACCTTGACGCTGATCGACGGCAATATGCGCCAGGAGCTGACCGGACGCATGAGCGAGCAGGCGCCGAACTTCTTCTTCGTCGATATCCAGGGTTCGGAGCTCGACGGCTTCCGCAAGGTCGTGCAGGCGCAGGCGCCCGAGGGCAAGCTCGTCGAAGTGCCGATGCTGCGCGGCCGCATCGTCGCCTTCAATGGCGAGGACGTGACCAAGAGGAAGGTACCCCCGGCCGGCCAATGGGTGTTGCGCGGCGACCGCGGCATCACCTATGCCGAGACTCTCCCGGAGAACGCCGCCCTTACCGAAGGGCAATGGTGGGGCAAGGATTATGGCGGCGAACCGCTCGTCTCGTTCTCCGATGAGGAAGGCAAGGCGCTCGGCTTGAGGCTCGGTGACACCGTGACCGTGAACGTGCTCGGCCGCAACGTGACGGCCAAGATCGCCAGTTTCCGCAAGGTCCAGTGGCAGTCGCTGTCCATCAATTTCGTGATGATCTTTTCACCGAACACCTTCAAGGGCGCGCCGCATGCGTGGCTCGCAACCCTCACCGACCCCTCTGCTACGCCGGCGCAGGAAGCGGCGATCCTGAAGAATGTCACCAATACCTATCCGACGATCACTAGCGTCCGCGTCAAGGATGCGCTCGATATCGTCAACACTCTGGTCGGCCAGCTTGCCGCCGCGATCCGCGCCGCGGCGTCGGTGGCGCTGATCGCATCCGTGCTGGTGCTTGCGGGCGCGCTTGCTGCGGGAAACCGCGCACGCACCCATGACGCGGTCGTGCTGAAGACGCTCGGCGCGACGCGAGCCATGCTGATCCGCGCCTTCAGCTATGAATATCTGATGCTGGGAGCGGCGACCGCCGTCTTCGCGCTGCTCGCCGGTTCCGTCGCGGCCTGGTACATCGTCAGCCGCATCATGCACCTGCCGTCGACCTTCCTCCCGGATGTCGCCTTCTCGACCCTCATCATCGCTCTGCTGTTGACGGTCGGGATCGGGCTGGTGGGCACTTGGCGCATTCTTGGCCAGAAAGCAGCGCCTGTCCTGCGCGAACTCTGAGCGCAAGAACCTGAAAAAGTCTGCGCCGCCAAGGCGCCCGAGGCATTAACCGAGCGTCGGGAAATAGCCCGATATTACGCCGATTTAACCCTGCCGCCGCCGCTTAGCTCTTGTGCATGGGGCGTGAAAGCCTCATATTCTGTGCAGGCATGCTGGAGCTCCGCAGCGGCGCCTGGGACCAAGTGCCCGACACGCTACTCACATCGGAGCTTGAAAGAGGAAAACATGGCTGACTTTCGCAATTACCAAAACCGGGCGCCCAGCGGCGCGCAAACCGGTGCGATGATAGATGAGGGCCTTCGAGCTTACATGCTCAAGGTCTATAACCTGATGGCGCTGGGTCTGGCGATCACGGGTTTGGCCGCCTATTTCGCATTTTCGCTCGCCTTCGCTGACGGGCAGATCACAGCTTTCGGCCAGGCGATCTACCTGAGCCCGCTGCGTTGGGTCGTCATCCTCGCTCCCTTGGCGATGGTGTTCTTCCTGAGCTTCAGGATCAATAGCATGAGCGTGGCCGCCGCGACGACGACCTTCTGGGTCTATGCCGCTTTGGTGGGCCTGTCGCTGTCGTCGATCTTCATCATCTACACCGGCCAGAGCGTCGTGCAGACCTTCTTCGTGACCGCCGCCTCCTTCGGCGCGCTGTCGCTGTTCGGCTACACGACGAAGCGTAACCTTTCGGCGATGGGCTCGTTCCTGATGATGGGTCTCTTCGGCCTGATCATCGCGATGCTCGTCAACATCTTCCTGCATTCGTCCGCTCTGCAGTTCGCCATCTCGGTGATCGGCGTGCTGATCTTCGCAGGCCTGACCGCCTGGGATACGCAGCGGATCAAGGAAATGTACTATGAAGCCGACGACGTCGCCGTTGCTGGCCGCAAGGCGATCATGGGCGCGCTGACGCTCTACCTCGACTTCATCAACCTGTTCATGTTCCTGCTGCAGTTCATGGGCAACCGCAAATAACTCATGCGACATGAATGATCCTTCGAAAAGGCGGCTCCGGCCGCCTTTTCTGTTTGCCTTGCTGCTTCGGACACGGCTTTATTATCCGCCATTGAAATCGCAGATCAGGCAATAAAACCCAGATGTCCTTCCGCCTTCGCAACGCCACCTCAGCCGACCTTCCCTTCATCACCGCCATCTACCGCGACTCCGTTTTGAACGGCACCGCAAGCTATGAGATCGTTCCGCCGGGCGAAGAGGAGATGGCAGGCCGCTTCCAGGCGATCCGTGACAAGGGCTACCCGTATATCGCCGCCGAAGACGAAGACGGAGCCTTCCTCGGCTATGCCTATGCCTCCGCATTCCGCACGCGGCCGGCCTATCGCTGGATGGTGGAGGATTCGATCTATCTCGCGCCCGAAGCCCGGGGCCGCGGCATCGGCAAGGCGCTGCTGGCAAATCTGGTGGAAACCTGCCAGAGCCTCGGCTTCCGCCAGATGATCGCCGTCATTGGCGGCGCCCACCCGGCCTCCGTCGCCCTTCACCGCGCCGCCGGTTTTACCGAGACAGGCCTGTTGAAGGGTACCGGCTACAAGCACGGCCGCTGGCTGGACACGATGCTGATGCAGAAGCCGCTGGGCGAAGGTATGGAAACTGACCCCGATCCATCAGTCTATCCGGGAACGCTATTCAGCGAATAGCGCAGCAGGCGAAGATCACTTCTCCACCAGCTTGAGCTGCTTATCAAAAACCTTCAGCACCTGCGTCAGGTCGTGGCCGCGCTTCAGGATCATGCCATTGGTACTGATTACGGAAAACGCGCCCTGTTTGGCGGCGAGCTTCGGGTTTTTCTCGATGCGGAAGAGCGGCAGCTCGCCGGAGCGCTTGAAGACCGAGAAAACCGCCTTTTCCCTGAGATGGTCGAGGGCGTAGTCACGCCATTCACCCTCGCCGACCATGCGGCCGTAGATCCACAGAATTGCGTCCAGCTCCCTGCGGTGGAAAGTCACCGGCAGCGGGTCCTTGCTCTGTTTATATTCTCTGAGATCAACGACGACGGAAGAAGTGGTGTCGACGGAACGGCTTTCGCCGTGTCGCAATTCCGGCTGATCAGTCATCAATCCCCCAGGGGTTGTGTCATGACAAGAAGATGACAGTTTGCCTCAGCCACGGCAAATTGCAAGACCAAGAGGCACTCACAATTTCTTGCGCTTCGAGCAAAGCATCTTGGCTGCGCCGCATTTCAGTCAAAACGAAGCCCCATTTACCGGAACTATAGGGATCGGTTTGGCGCCGCCGCGCCAAACGGCCCGGCCGGGGCGTATCGACCGAACCCCAGCCCCGAATGCGCCCTCGCCGGGCACTCTCCTCCTTTCGGCAAAGCCGAAACAGAACTTTGGCGCCAGCCGAAATGGAGCCTTTCGACTGACGTCGGAAAAATGCAGATCAGCCGTCGGTCCCGGCCGTCAGGACGGTCGCGCCGATGATCGCCGCCGGGTCGCCCGATGGCGTCGACGACTGCAACAGAACCGCCAGGCCGCGCCGACCGGCCTTATCCAACACATTGGCGGGCAACACGACATTCAAGGCCTTGCCGTCCCACATGCCGACTGTTTCAATGTCCGAAACCGCGTGCAGATAAGTGATCTGCTGGCCGTTGTTCTCGCCGGCCTTCGGCGAAACCTGCTGTTCCCTATCGAAATAGGCGACGACCACATTTGCCCGGCCCTGGCCTGCGCCGATCTTGATCTCCAGTTCGTCACCCTTCATGGCGGCACTGACGGGAACCGTCAGACCCTTGCCCTGGCGCTGGAAATCGTCGAGCTTGAAGTTGATGGCGTTTAGATCCGCACCGTTTAGGTGATCACGGCCATTGATGATCGCCTGCGGCGTATAAACCCCACTGCGGCCGAGCGTACGGGCATAGGCATATTGCCGGGCCGTATTGTCCTTGGAGGCCATCGTGTCGTTCCAGCCGAGATAATTCCAGTAGTCGACGTGATAGGCGAGCGCGACGACGTCGCCCTGGCGGATCAGCTTCTCAAATGCAGCATCGGCCGGCGGACAGGAGGCGCAGCCCTGAGACGTGAAGAGTTCGACGACGCCTTTGATTTTGGCAAGCTCCTGCGCATGCAGCGAACTTGCGAGCGCGATGCCTGCTAGAAGTGGAACCAAAAACCGTAAGCGCATGCCGTTGTACCTCTTTCTCAGACCTTGAAGGCCTTGTGCTGGCAGGAACCCGAAACCGCGTCGCGCTTCTCAGGATGTCCGTAGGGCCTCATCAAGCCTGATAAATCTGAAACAAGAGATAATAGCTAAGCACGATGACGCAAAGTCACGAAGGGGTGAGACGAAGGCCTGGAGCCATTAGCGTCGTACACATCGGCGTGAAAAACAAGACGCCGCCGGAGAGATGCTCCGGCGGCGTGTATAGGTGATCTAAACGTCAATTAAGCGGCGAGATCGCGCAGAACGGTCTGCAGGATGCCGCCATTGTTGACGTAGGTCACTTCATCCAGCGTATCGATGCGGCAGATGATCGGAATGTCCTTCACCGTGCCGTCGCCATAGGTGATCTTGGCGATCTTGCGCTCGCGCGGCTTGATGTGTTCCAGACCTTCGATGGTCACGGTCTCATCGCCCCTCAGGCCGAGGCTGGCCCAGGTGGTGCCGTCCTCGAAGACGAAGGGGATGACGCCCATGCCGACCAGGTTCGAGCGATGGATGCGCTCGAAGGACTGGGCGATCACGGCGCGCACGCCGAGCAGGTTCGTGCCCTTGGCAGCCCAGTCGCGCGACGAGCCGTTGCCGTATTCGACGCCGGCGAAGATGACGAGCGGAACGCCCTCGGCCTTGTACTGCATGGCCGCATCGTAGATCGAGGTCTCTTCCTTGGACGGATAGTGGATGGTGTAGCCACCTTCCTTGCCGTTCGGGCCGAGCATGTGATTGCGGATGCGGATGTTGGCGAAGGTGCCGCGCATCATGACTTCATGGTTGCCGCGGCGCGTACCGTACTGGTTGAAGTCGGCAACGCCGACACCATGGCCAATGAGGTAGGAACCGGCCGGCGAGGCAGCCTTGATCGAACCGGCCGGGGAAATGTGGTCGGTGGTGATCTTGTCGCCGAAGAGGCCGAGAACGCGAGCGCCCTTGATGTCGGAAACACCGGCGCCGGTCTTGCCCATGCCAACGAAGTAAGGCGGGTTCTGCACGTAAGTCGAGTCGTCGTCCCAGGCATAGGTCTGGCCCGGAGGAACCTGCACGGCCTGCCAGTTGGCGTCGCCCTTGAAGACGTCGGCATACTTGGTTTCGTACAGCTCACGGGTGACGTATTTCAGGATGAATTCCTGGACTTCCTGCGAGGTCGGCCAGATGTCCTTCAGATAGACCGGCTTGCCGTTCTGGTCTTCGCCGATCGGCTCCTTCGTCAGGTCGAGCTGCACCGTGCCGGCGAGCGCGTAGGCGACGACGAGCGGCGGGGACGCCAGGTAGTTCGCCTGGACGTCAGGCGAGATACGACCTTCGAAGTTGCGGTTACCGGAGAGAACGCCGGAAACGATCAAGCCCTTGTCGTTGATCGTCTTCGAGATCGGCGCCGGCAGCGGGCCGGAATTGCCGATGCAGGTGGTGCAGCCGAAGCCGACCAGGTTGAAGCCGAGCTTGTCGAGATCGGCCTGCAGGCCAGACTTGGCGAGGTATTCGCCGACGACCTGGGATCCCGGTGCCAGTGAGGTCTTGACCCACGGCTTGGTCTTCAGGCCCTTGGCAACGGCGTTGCGGGCAAGAAGGCCGGCAGCGATCAGCACCGACGGGTTGGAGGTGTTGGTGCAGGAGGTGATAGCGGCGATCGCAACGTCACCATGGCCAAGATCGAAATCCGTGCCTTCGACCGCATAGCGGTTCGAAAGCTGGCTCGGCTTCTTGTATTCGGTGTCCATCGAAGTGGCGAAACCGGAAGCGATGTTTTCCAGCGCGATACGGCCTTCCGGACGCTTCGGGCCGGCCATCGACGGGACGACGTCGTTGAGGTCGAGCTCCAGCGTGTCCGTGAAGACGAGGTCGGAACCGTCATTGTCGCGCCACATGCCCTGAGCCTTGGAATAGGCTTCGACCAGCGCGATACGATCCTTCGCGCGGCCGGACATGTTGAGATAGTTCAACGTTTCCTTGTCGACCGGGAAGAAGCCGCAGGTCGCGCCGTATTCCGGACCCATGTTGCCGATGGTGGCGCGGTCGGCGAGCGGCATGTTGTCGAGGCCGGGGCCGAAGAATTCGACGAACTTGGAAACGACGCCCTTCTTGCGCAGCATCTGCACGACGGTCAGCACGAGGTCGGTCGCGGTGACGCCTTCCTTGAGCTTGCCGGTCAGCTTGAAGCCGATGACTTCCGGCAGCAGCATGGAGACGGGCTGGCCGAGCATGGCGGCTTCGGCTTCGATACCGCCAACACCCCAGCCGAGAACGCCGAGGCCGTTGATCATGGTCGTATGCGAATCGGTGCCGACGCAGGTGTCGGGATAGGCGATTGTTTCGCCGTCTTCTTCCTTGGTCCAGACGGTCTGGCCGAGATATTCGAGGTTGACCTGGTGACAGATGCCGGTGCCGGGAGGAACGACGCGGAAGTTCTTGAATGCCTGCTGGCCCCACTTCAGGAAGCGGTAACGCTCGCCATTGCGCTGGTATTCCAGCTCGACGTTCTTGGCGAAAGCCTGCGGCGTGCCGAATTCGTCGACGATAACAGAGTGGTCGATGACGAGGTCGACGGGGACGAGCGGGTTGATCTTTTCCGGATCGCCGCCGAGGGAGACCATCGCGTCGCGCATGGCCGCAAGATCGACCACGGCCGGAACGCCGGTGAAGTCCTGCATCAGCACGCGCGCCGGGCGATAGGCGATTTCGTTCTCGACGGTACCCTTGTTGGTCAGCCATTCGGCGACCGCAACGATATGATCCTTAGTGACCGACTGCCCGTCTTCAAAACGCAGCAGGTTTTCCAGAAGCACCTTCATGGAGTAAGGCAGCTTGGAAACGCCGGGCAGACCATTGGCCTCAGCCTTGGGCAGGCTGAAATAGACATAGTCTTTCCCGTCCACGGTCAGCGTGGAACGACAATTGAAACTGTCAAGAGATTTAGACACGAGATACCCCGTTTCTGATAGCCAACACAGTCGTGCGAACGCCTATGCACTTTATGCACATCAGGATGCGGGTACGGCCATTTCCGCTGTCCGCACGTAAGGCAGAAAACCTTATGTTCGGCGCAAGGATGAAATTCACGCCGACCGCTGGCGTGGTTGCGGGTCTTATAGATAATTTCGTAAAGACTTGCCAGAGTGGCGGAGCGCAAATTTGGACAATTTTTTGCGCACTGCGGCAACGAAAACGGGGAAAGCCTGAGCGGATGCATCTAAGCGCTGAAAACCTGGCCGCAAGGCGGGGCGAAGACCTGATTTTCGCGAATGTTTCCTTTAGCTTGAGTAATGGCGAGGCCCTGATTCTGACCGGCCGCAACGGCTCGGGAAAATCAACGCTTCTGCGGGTCGTCGCAGGCCTCCTCAAACAGGAAAAAGGCCGCGTCGCCTTCACCGATTCCAAGGGCGAATCGGACCGGCCGGCGGGCGAGGTCAGCCACTACCTCGGCCATCGCAATGCGATGAAATCCGAGCTCACCGTGGCCGAAAATCTCGGCTTCTGGAAAATCTTTCTCGGTGACATGGCTGGCGGCTCTGGTTTGGATATCGATGAAGCCGCGGACGCCGTCGGCCTTGCCGGCATTACCCACCTGCCCTTCGGCTATCTCTCGGCCGGCCAGCAGCGGCGAATCGCCTTTGCGAAACTCCTGGTCGCCTATCGCCCGATCTGGATCCTCGACGAACCGACGGCAGCGCTGGACGCCGCGGCGGACCGGCTGTTTGCGGAACTCATCTCGTCGCATCAGAAGGCGGGAGGGATCGTATTGGCGGCGACCCATCAGCCGCTGGGGCTTACGAATACACAGGAAATGCGGATGACGGGGTTTGCCGGGGTGAGCGAAGGGGTGTGGGGATGATTTTACGTCCCTCACGACCCCTCATCCGTCCTTTTTCGCGACGCGTAACCGCTCGAGTCCACCTTCTCCCCGTTTTACGGGACGAAGGGGTTCGGCAGTCTGCGTCGTCCCCTCTCCCCGCCTGCGGGGAGAGGGCTAGGGTGAGGGGCAAAACTGGTGTCTCCACTGACAATGAAATCAAGGGAATCGCCGTATGACCGCCCTCTTCCTCCGTGACTTAAGACTCTCGGTCCGCGCCGGCGGTGGCGCCCTCATCGGCATTCTCTTCTTTCTGACCGTTGTCGCCGTCATTCCCTTCGGCGTCGGCCCCGACCTCAAGCTGCTGTCGCGCATCGGCCCGGCCATCGTCTGGATCGGCGCGCTGCTGTCAGCCCTGCTCGGTCTCGACCGCCTGTTCCAGGCCGAACGCGATGACGGTTCGCTCGATCTGCTGGTGATGCAGGAAACGCCACTGGTGCTGACCGTGCTCACCAAATGCGCCGCGCACTGGACGGCGACCGGCCTGCCGCTGGTCATCGCCTCGCCGTTGCTCGGCCTCTTCATGAATATGAACGAGATGGCGATCGGCGCGACGGCCCTGACTTTGCTTGTCGGCTCGCCGGCCATCACCTTCATCGGCGCGGTCGGCGCCGCCGTCGCCGTCGCCCTGCCGCGTGGCGGGCTGCTAGTGTCGATCCTGGTGCTGCCGCTGACCATTCCCGTGCTGATCTTCGGCGTCAGCGCCACCTATGCCGCCGTCGAAGGTCCTCAACCCTTCCTGCCGCCCTTCCTGATCCTGATGGCACTGACCTTATTCTTCGCCGTGCTCGGCCCGACAGCGGCTGCCCTCGCTTTACGCCACACGACGGATTGATCGGCCCGAGACAATGCGATCGATTGCCGTATAAACGATATCGGTTTAAACAGGCGAAATGAGCGATATGAGCCCCGCGATCAGCCGATTTTCCGACCTCGCCAACCCGACCCGGTTCCTGGCGTTTTCGGCGCGTCTTATTCCCTGGCTGGCGGCCATATCAGCCATACTCTTCGCGATCGGCCTTTATCTCTCCTTCTCGACCGAAGGCGATTACCAGCAGGGCGATACCGTCCGCATCATGTATATCCATGTGCCGGCCGCCTGGCTGTCGATGATGTGCTATACGATCATGAGCATGTCTGCGATCGGCACGCTGGTCTGGCGCCATCCGCTTGCGGACGTCGCTGCCAAGGCCGCCGCGCCGCTCGGCGCCGCCTTTACCCTTGTTGCCCTCGTCACCGGCTCGCTCTGGGGCAAGCCGATGTGGGGCACCTATTGGGTCTGGGATGCCCGCCTCACTTCGGTTTTCATCCTCTTCCTGATGTATCTCGGGTTGATCGCGCTGAACCGCGCCATGGACGATCCGTCGAAGGCAGCGCGCGTCAGCGCCGTGCTGATCCTTGTCGGTTTCATCAACATTCCGATCATCAAATTCTCGGTCGACTGGTGGAACACGCTGCATCAGTCCGAAAGCGTCATGCGCCTCGGTGGCCCGACCATCGATGCAGAATTCCTATGGCCGCTCTTCACCATGGCGCTTGCCTTCACGCTGCTGTTCTTCACGCTGCATCTGATGGCGATCCGCAACGAGATCTGGCGTCGCCGCATTGCCGCGCAACGCCGTCTCGCCGCCCGCATGGCCGCCCGGGAGGAATAGCATGACACATCCCTTCTACGTCTACGGCTCCTATGGCTTTACCGCCGCCATGATCATCGCCGTCATCGCCTGGACATGGTTCGACGGGCGCCTGCGCCGCAAGGAAATCGCCGCGCTCGAAGCCTCCGGCATCCGTCGCCGGTCGCAGCGCGCACCGGAAGGCAAGACGAAATGAGCCTGGAAACCGAAGAAGGCAACAAGGCGAAATCGGGTAGCAGCGGCCGCTATCTGCTGGCTCTCATTCCGCTGATCGTCTTTGCCTGCATCGCCTTTGCCGTCGGCAAGGTGATGTACGACCAGGAAGTCCACGGCACCGATATTTCCGCGATCCCCTCGGCCCTGATCGGCACAAAAGCCCCGACGCTGGCGCTGGCGCCGCTCGAAGGCTCCAATCTACCCGCACTGACCGACAGCGCTATCCGGGGCAAGCTGACGCTGGTCAACGTCTTCGCCTCCTGGTGCCTCCCCTGCCGCGAAGAACATCCTGTCTTGAAAGACCTTGCCAAGGACGGACGACTGAATATCGTCGCCATCAACTACAAGGACACGGGTGAAAACGCCCTGCGTTTCCTCGGCGAACTCGGCAATCCCTATAGCGCCATCGGCATCGACCCGAACGGTTCGGCCGCCATCGACTGGGGCGTCTACGGCATTCCCGAATCCTACCTCGTCGCCCCCGACGGCACGATCCTCTACAAGCAGGTCGGCCCGTTTACCGCCACCAGCCTCAAAGAGGGGCTCTAT
The DNA here is from genome assembly GCF_025200735.1 of Rhizobium sp. CB3060. NCBI lineage: Bacteria > Pseudomonadati > Pseudomonadota > Alphaproteobacteria > Hyphomicrobiales > Rhizobiaceae > Rhizobium > Rhizobium sp. CB3060. Next base: position 3,227,800 of record NZ_CP104158.1, read on the forward strand.
CCGGCCATAGCGAAAGCTCAGGGAAGGGCTGCGCTATAAACACCTCACCTCGTCGAGGAGAGGCAGCAGGAAACAAGGCCTCGAACCACGGGGGGCCACGAGGCCAGCTCGCCTCGAACGTGTCGCCGAATCCGAAATTGGTTAAAGCCCGTCCTGCCAGGTCTGGATTACCTCACCCGGCGATGAAGGAAGCTATTTCCTGTCGCAGGGGAAATTCAGTCCGGTGAACGTATTCATGATGTCCTCCGCTGGCACATCCTGAAGCGACGGGTTTTGAATGAGGAAATCGCAAATCATATTGCTGATTTTCTTGGTATCGACATTGGCCGGAATGCAGACGTCTATACCGACCGAACCGCCGAAATACGCCCAGTTGGTCATGGCGCGCGCATTGGGGATCGACTCTGCGATGCCCCGGCGCGCGATGTACTCATCACGATTCCATTTATCCAACCAGCCGATCACATAGCCGTTGGCAAACTGCCGTGAGCCGCGGCAATCGGCCAGCAACTGACTGCCATCGGAAAAACCCACCGATGACTTCGACGAGATCACCGCCAATAAAGTTGCAACGACAATGCCCGACATCCAGCCCCCGCAAGATCATGACTGCTGCGCCATTCATTGCAGCACCAAGACATTTAGATGCAACTTTATGGCGATTTTTGGCGGGAATTGCGTGTAGAATTCATCAAATCTGCGGCGGGTTAAAGCCCGCCCTGCCAGGTCTTGATCGCCTCGACCGGCCAGACCAGCATGATGATATTCAGCGTGAGATTGTCGCGGATCAGCCAGCCGGTGAGCAGCTCGAAGAAGATGGCGATCACGATGGTCAGCGCGACCGGCGCGCGCCACGCGAACAGGAAGCCGACGACCATGAACACCGCGTCCATCGCCGAATTCAGAATGCTGTCACCGAAATAATCGAGCGAGATCGTCGCCGTGCGGTAGCGATTGATGATGATCGGCGAATTCTCAAGCAGCTCCCAGCCGGACTCGATCAGCATGGCGACGAACAGGCGCATCGACAGCGGCTTGCGGCGCATGATCAGATGCGTCAGCCCGAAGAACAGGAAGCCGTGAATGAGGTGCGACGGCGTATACCAGTCGGCGATATGCTGCGAATTGCCGCTGGATTTCACGGCGGGTTCGAAGAGCTTGACATAGCCGCAGGTGCAGATCGGCACCCGGCCCATCATATATTCCGCGACGATCTGGACGAACAGAACTACCGCACAGGCAATGAACCAGAAGCTCTGTTGCCGATAACGATTTTTGGCGTCCGCAAGCGCCGTCATTATTCGGCTTCCGCCGGCGGATTGACCGTGTGCTTCATGATCAACGGCATTTGCGACAGGGTAAAGAGGATGGTGATCGGCATCGTACCCCAGACCTTGAACAGAACCCAAAGATTGTCCGCGGCTTTAACATCCGGCAGGTAATACCAGTTCGACCCACGCCAGACGATTTCATTGAGCACGGCGAGAAACAGGAAGAAGATGCCCCAGCGCATCGTGAGCTTGCGCCAGCCCTCGCTGTCCAACTGGAAGGCGGCGTTGAAGACGTAGCCGAGCAGCGATCTGCCGAACGCGAGCCCGCCGAGCAGCACCACGCCAAACAGCGCGTTGATGATGGTCGGCTTCATCTTGATGAAGGTCTCGTTCTGCAAATAGATGCCGAGCGCGCCGAAAGTGACAACGACGATGCCGGAGACGAAGGGCATCAGCGGCAAATGGCCGAGCATGACCTTCGAGACGACAAGCGAGATCACCGTTGCCGCCATGAACAGGCCGGTGGCGACGAAGAGCGGACCACCGAGCGCTGCGAGCTGCGGAAAATGCTGCACCAGCCACTCGCCACGCAGATTGCCGAAAAAGAACACCAGCAGCGGCCCGAGTTCCAGCACCAGCTTCAGCATCGGATGATGCTTGTCGGCAGCACTTGGGGTGAGATCACTGTCGCTGGTCGTCATCGCGGCACTTTCACTATCATCGAATTTGGTCTTGTCGTTCATTGACTGATCCCGGCGATGGCCTGGGCAAAATCCTCGGCCTCGAACGGCTCGAGATCGTCTACACCCTCGCCGACACCGATGAAATAGACCGGCAGCTTGTGCTTGGCAGAGATGGCCACCAGAATGCCGCCGCGCGCCGTGCCGTCGAGCTTGGTCATGATCAGCCCGTTGACCCCTGCGATATTGCGGAAGATTTCCACCTGGTTCAATGCATTCTGGCCGGTGGTCGCATCTAGCGTCTGCAGCACGGTATGGGGCGCGTCCGGATCGAGCTTGCCGAGCACGCGGACGATCTTTTCCAGCTCCGCCATCAGCTCCGCCTTGTTCTGCAGACGGCCGGCGGTGTCGATGATCAGCACATCGCTCTTGCTGGCCTTAGCCTGCTGGAAGGCATCATAGGCAAGTCCGGCGGCGTCGGCACCGAGCTTGGTGCCGATGAATTCCGACTTGGTGCGGTCGGCCCAGATCTTCAACTGCTCGATCGCCGCGGCACGGAAGGTATCGCCGGCAGCCACCATGACCTTCAGCCCGGCACCGGACAGTTTCGACGCCAGCTTGCCGATCGTCGTCGTCTTGCCGGTGCCGTTGACGCCGACGATGAGGATGACATGCGGCTTATGGCTGAGATCGAGCTGCAACGGCTTGGCGACCGGCTTCAGCACCTTGGCGATTTCCTGCGCCATGATCCGGCTGACATCCTCGCCGGTCACATCCTTGCCGTAGCGTTCCGAGGCCAGCGTATCGGTGACCCGCATCGCGGTCTCGACGCCAAGATCGGCCTGGATCAAGAGGTCTTCCAGATCCTGCAGGGTCTGGTCGTCGAGCTTGCGCTTGGTGAAAAGCGCCGTGATCTGGCCGGTGAGCTGCGACGAGGTGCGCGCAAGACCGGCGCGCAGGCGCTGGAACCAGGACAGCTTTTGCTTTGGAGCTTCGGGGGCTGGTACGGGGGCGTCGGCGGCGCTGGTGAAACCTTTGGGGAGGATGGGAGTGGCGACGGAAGTTTCGGTGCTTTCCGACGAGAACTCCGAACCGGCCGAAGCTTCGTTACCCCCCTCTGTCCTGTCGGGCATCTCCCACTCAAGGGGGGAGATTGTTTCGGAGGCGGTCTCATCCAGTACATCACTGGCTTCGGTCGCGACAGGATACTCTGCTGACGAAGCTTCCTCGGCTTCGATCACCTGCGCATTCAGCTCAGCGCTAACGTCTGCTTGACGGTCAGTCTGCTCTTTTTGCTCCGGCGGCACGGCGTCCTCCAACCAATCTTCCCCCTTGAGGGGGAGATGACTCGTAGGGACAGAGGGGGGTAGCGCAGGTTCGGCAAACTCCGAAGCCGGTGAAACGTCCGCAGCAGGCAGTACTTCAGGCTCCGGAACGGTCGCTTCAACCTTCGGCAAAACCTCTTCCGGCGCCTGCTCTTCCGCCGACTTTTCGCGGCCGAAGGTGAAGACTTTTTTGATGAAATTGAGCGCCATGAAAATTCCGTGAGCGAGTAGGATCAGGCCGCGTCGGCGGCCGCAAGTTGCATGTCGAGATGCTTGCCATTGTGGCCGGTGATTGCCACCTGCACAAGGTCGCGCGGCCTGAGGCTTGGGGCTGCGACAAGCGTGAAGTTTTCCGTATGCGCCAGCCCGTTATTCTCCACGAGCAGCCATTGCCGCGTGCCGACCATGGAGTCGAGATGGGACTGATGCAGTTTTTGTCCAGCCAAGCGCAGCCGTGCAGCGCGTTCCTTGATCAGTGCGCGGTCGAGCTGAGGCATCCGCGCGGCGGGCGTGCCGGGACGCGGGCTGTAGGGAAAGACATGCAGATGCGCAATGCCCACTTCTTCCGCCAGGCTGATGGCATTTTCGAACATCGCTTCCGTTTCGGTCGGAAAACCGGCGATCATATCTGCGCCAAAGCTCATCTCCGGCCGGAGGCGACGGGCATCCTCGATAAAACTGATAGCATCGGCGCGTGAGTGCCGCCGCTTCATCCGCTTCAGGACCATGTCGTCGCCATGCTGCAGCGACAGATGCAGATGCGGCATGAAACGCGGCTCGTCGGCGATCAGATCCATCAGATGCTGGTCGGCCTCAATGCTGTCGATCGAGGACAGCCGCAGGCGGCGGATCTCGGGGATCTGCTTTAGCAGCGTCTTCGCCAGAAGGCCAAGCGTCGGCTGGCCTGGCAGGTCGGCGCCGTAGCTGGTGGCATCGACGCCGGTCAGGACAATTTCGCGGTAACCGCTTTCGACCAGACTGCGCGCCTGGCTCACCACCGCGCCCATCGGCACGGATCGGGAATTGCCGCGCCCATAGGGGATGATGCAGAAGGTGCAGCGATGGTCGCAGCCGTTCTGCACCTGGATGAAGGCGCGCACATGCCCGTCGATATGCCTGATCATCTGCGGCGCGGTCGCCCGCACGCTCATGATGTCGTTGACGCGCAGCTTCTCTTCGGCCGAAACGCCGAAATCCGGCAGCGCGCGATAGGAAGCGCTCGTCAGCTTTTCCTCATTGCCAAGAACGGCGTCCACTTCGGCCATCTCGGCAAAGGTCTGCTTTTCCGTCTGCGCGGCGCAGCCGGTGACGATGATGCGGGCATGCGGATTGTCGCGCCGGGCCCGGCGGATCGCCTGGCGCGCCTGGCGCACGGCCTCGCCGGTAACGGCGCAGGTATTGACCAGGATGGCATTGTTGAGCCCGGCGGCTTCTGCTTGCGACCTCATCACTTCGGATTCATAGGTGTTGAGACGGCAGCCGAAGGTGATGACCTCGACCCCGCTCACCGCGCCTGAGCCCCCTGCTCCGGATCGCGCCGCCAGCTCCCCGTCGTAGGATCGACGGAGCCAGACCATTCCCATTCCGCAGGGCCGGTCATGACGACGTGATCGTCGCTTTCCCGCCATTCTATGGTGAGTTGGCTCGGCGCCGGGGCAGAGGCGACATCGATCGTCACCTTGCGGCCTGTTCTGCCCGTGCGCGCCGCGCTGACGGCGGCCGAACAGGCAGCCGAGCCGCAGGCAAGCGTCAGGCCCGCGCCGCGTTCCCAGGTGCGCGTGCGCAGCGTGGTCGGCGAAAGCACCTGTGCCAGCGTGATATTGGCGCGCTCGGGAAACATCGGATGGTTTTCGAGCAGCGGCCCGAAGCGGGCGAGATCGAAGGACATCGGGTCCTTGTCCACCCAGAAGATCGCATGCGGATTGCCCATCGACATGGCGGAGGGCGAATGCAGGACAGGATTGTCGATCGGCCCGATCTGCAGCTCGATGCGGCGCGTATCGGCAAATTCTTCCGCGAGCGGAATCTTGTCCCACGCAAAGACCGGTTTGCCCATATCGACCGAAATCGTGCCATCCTCATGCTCGACGGCATTCAGGATGCCAGCGACGGTCTGGAAGGTGAACATCTTCTTGCCGTTCTCGGCAGCCAGCGCTTGCACGACGCAGCGCGTGCCGTTGCCGCAAGCCTGCGCATTGGTGCCGTCGGAATTCAGAATATCGATCCAGGCGTCGGTGCCTTGAGCCTTCGGATCGTGGATCGCCATGATCTGATCGAACTCAGTGGCCGGATCGGCATTCAGCGCAATCGCCGCCGCCGCCGTCACCACATCTTTCCGGCCGCGCATGTCGACAACCAGGATCTTGTTGCCAAGCCCGTTCATCCGCGCGAATTCGACCGTATTGCTCATGGTGGTAGGTCCGTCCGTGTTTTCGAGCTGTATATGGCGGAAATGCGGGGGAATTACCAGTGGGCAAGCTATTCCTCAAAATATCGGGGGCACATCAAATACTTCCCCCGCCCTCAGCGGCCTGAACCGATCCGCCTCCACGCCGTACTCCCGGAGCGCCGCATCCAACGCCTTCACCGGCGCATCGATCGCTTCGTCCGTGAGCTGGAAGGTCGCGAAATGGTGGCCGGCGACGTGGGCAGCGTTGCAGAGCTTCATGCCTTGCACTGCTTCCGCCGGGTTCTGATGCTGACCTTTCATGAACCAGCGCGGCTCGTAGGCGCCGAAAGGCAGGATGGCGAGGCGGAAGCCGCCATGTTTTTGCCGCGCCGCCTCATAGTTGACGCCGCGATGAAAGCCGGTGTCGCCGATATGGTAGATCTTCCCAGCAGGGGTCGTGATGACGAAGGCGGCCCAGAGCGCCATGCGGCGGTCGCCGGCGCCGCGTGCCGACCAGTGATGGCAGGGCTCGGCGTCGACGGTCACCCCGTTGGTGATGGCGATGCGATCGCCCCAATCCATCGCCGTAATCCGAGCATCTGGCGCCCCACGGCGGATAATGGCATCGTTGCCGAGCGGCGTCAGGATTTTCGGCCCATGTGCCTCGTGCAGCCGCTTCAGCGTTGCGAGATCGAGATGGTCATAATGATTGTGCGAGACCAGCACGAGATCGATCGGCGGCAGGTCTTCGAACCGGATGCCGGGCGGAACCGCTCGCTTGGGTCCGATGAAGGTGAAAGGGCTCACGCGCTCAGACCACACCGGATCGGTCAATATATTGAGACCGGCCGCCTGGATCAGAATCGAGGCGTGTCCGATCATGGTCACCCGCAATGAGTCGCCGAAGACACGTTTGTCGGGCCTCGCCGGCGGGAACAGGCTGACGACCGGACGAGGCCAGCGCGCGCGACCGCCGCCGAGTTTCCATTTCAACAGGTCACCGAAACTGCCCGGCTCCACGCCGTCCGGATTGAAGAAGCGTAGCCCGTCGAAATGATCGGAGATTGGGCCTTGATAATAGGGGTTCGATGCCTTCCGGGAGCCGGATTTGTCTGTCATGAATGCGCCGTTGGATTTTTCTGTTTGCCCAGATGTGGGTCAAACATCAGGCTTTTGAAAGCCTTTCCGCCCTCTCGGCTTGACTTTCCCACCCGTTTCCTGTTTATCCCCGCCATCTGCGACGAGCACAAGCCTCCGAGCCACCGACCGGGACCCGTTAAGGTATAAAGAGATCCCGGAGGTCAACACCCGACAGCGCGATGCGCCCTCGGGTGCTTTTTGGCTTTGCGTCTTGTTTTCGTCATGGAAAAGCACGACGTTTTCGGGTGAGGAACCGCGCAAGTTGCGCAAGTCCAAATCCCAAGCGATCGATAAGGAAGAACTGATGTTTGAAAACCTCCAGGACCGTCTTGGTTCCATTTTGAATGGACTGACAGGCCGCGGCGCGCTTTCGGAAGCCGATGTTTCCGCAGCACTTCGCGAGGTTCGCCGCGCGCTGTTGGAAGCCGACGTGGCGCTGGATGTCGTACGCTCCTTTACCGATCGCGTCCGTGAAAAGGCCGTAGGCGCCGAGATCCTGAAGTCGATCAAGCCCGGCCAGATGGTCGTCAAGATCGTCCATGACGAACTGATCGAAATGCTTGGCGGCGAAGGCGTCGGCATCGACCTCAACGCGCCGGCCCCGGTCGTCGTCATGATGGTCGGTCTGCAGGGCTCCGGTAAGACCACTACGACCGCCAAGATCGCCAGCCGCATGACGAGCCGCGACCGCAAGAAGGTCCTGATGGCCTCGCTCGACACGCGCCGTCCGGCCGCGCAGGAGCAGTTGCGCCAGCTCGGCGTTCAGACGGGCGTCGACACCCTGCCGATCATCGCCGGCCAGTCGCCGACCGATATCGCAGCGCGCGCCGTGCAGGCAGCAAGGCTCGGCGGCCACGACATCGTCATCCTCGATACCGCCGGCCGTACGCATATCGACGAGCCGCTCATGGTCGAGATGGCGGACATCAAGAAGAAATCCAACCCGCACGAAATCCTGCTGGTCGCCGATAGCTTGACCGGTCAGGACGCCGTCAACCTCGCCCGCAATTTCGATGAGCGCGTCGGCATCACTGGCCTCGTGCTGACCCGCATGGACGGCGACGGCCGCGGCGGTGCCGCCCTTTCAATGCGCGCCGTCACCGGCAAGCCGATCAAGCTGATCGGCGTCGGCGAAAAGATGGGCGAGCTGGAGGAATTCCATCCGCGCCGTATCGCCGACCGCATTCTCGGCATGGGCGACATCGTCTCTTTGGTTGAAAAGGCCGCGGAGAATATCGACGCCGAGAAGGCAGCCGCCATGGCTGCCAAGATGGCCAAGGGCAAATTCGATCTGAACGACCTGGCCGACCAGCTCAAGCAGATGCAGAAGATGGGCGGCATGGGCGGCATCATGGGCCTGATGCCCGGCATGGCCGGCATGAAGGACAAGATGGCCGCCGCAGGCCTCAACGATAAGCTTTTCGGTCGCCAGCTCGCCATCATCTCCTCGATGACGAAGGCGGAGCGCGCCAATCCCGATCTCCTGAAACACTCCCGCAAGAAGCGCATCGCCGCCGGCTCCGGCACCGACGCCGCCGACATCAACAAGCTTCTGAAGATGCACCGCCAGATGGCGGACATGATGAAGATGATGGGCGGCAAGGGCAAAGGCGGCGTGATGAAGCAGCTCATGGGCGGCCTTGCGGGCAAGATGGGCCTCGGCGGCGGCATGGGTGGAATGCCTGACCTGTCGAACATCGATCCCAAGCAGTTGGAAGCCCTGCAGAAGCAGGCGGAAGCCGCTGGTCTCGGACGTCTCGGCGGTATGCCGGGCGGATTGTCCGGTCTTGGCGGCGGTGGCGGTTTGCCGGGTCTCGGCGGCGCCAAGCTCCCCGGCCTCGGCGGTGGTTTGCCGGGACTGCCCGGTTTGCCGAAGAAGAAGTGAGAAGGATCGCAGACCCCATGATTGATCCAGACGTCAAAGCCCAACTGGGCAACTACCGCCAGTCGATCGACAATATCGATGCAGCACTGGTGCACATGCTGGCCGAACGCTTCCGCTGCACGAAAGAAGTCGGCGTGCTGAAGGCCAAGTACAATCTGCCGCCGGCCGATCCGGCGCGCGAGGAATACCAGATCGAACGCCTGCGCCACCTGGCAAAGGACGCAAATCTGGACCCGGATTTCGCCGAGAAGTTCCTGAACTTCGTCATCAAGGAAGTCATCCGGCATCATGAACAGATCGCTGCTGATCTCAGCAACGGCAAATGACCATACCGCCCAAACGAAGCGGTCAAGAAAAGCCTAAGGAGAATTAACATGGCACTGAAAATTCGTCTCGCCCGCGGTGGCTCCAAGAAGCGTCCGTACTACCACGTCGTCGTAGCCGACGCCCGCTCGCCGCGCGACGGCCGCTTCCTGGAGACCCTCGGCTCCTGGAACCCGATGCTCGCCAAGGACGACGCCAAACGCGTTGAACTCAAGGCCGAGCGCATCAAGCATTGGCTCGACCACGGCGCCCAGCCGACCGACCGCGTTCTGCGCTTCCTCGCCGAAGCCGGCATCGCAACGCGCGAAGCCAAGAACAACCCGGAAAAGGCAAAGCCGGGCAAGCGCGCCCAGGAGCGTGCCGCTGAAAAGGCACAGAAGGCCGCTGACGCCGCCGCTGCTGCTGAATAATCGGCCGTAACGACGATTTGAAACGGGTGGCATGGCAACATGCCGCCCGTTTTTTGTTTCCATCGGCGAGCGTTCACCTTATGAGAGAACGCAATCGATCTTCTGCAGTCGGCACAGGACCATGACGAAACTTGAAAACCCGGTATTGATGGCCACCATCGGCGCCGCGCAGGGCCTGAGAGGCGAAGTGCGCGCCCGCGCGTTTACTTCCGATCCCACAGCGCTCGGTGATTACGGCCATCTGCACAGCCTCGACGGCCGCAGCTTCGAGGTGCTGGAAATCCGCGAAGCCAAGAACGTGGTGATCGTCCGCTTTCGCGGCGTCAACGACCGCAATGCCGCCGAGGCGCTGAATGGGCTGGAACTCTATATCGAGCGTGACAACCTGCCCGATGACGAGCTGGAGGACGACGAGTTCTTCTATGCCGATCTCGAAGGCCTGGAAGCGGTGGACGACAAAGGCACCGGCTACGGCACGGTCAGCGGCATCTATGATTTCGGCGCCGGCGACCTGCTCGAGCTTAAGGGGCCGGGCAAACGCCCCGTGCTCATCCCCTTTTCCGAAGCCGCCGTGCTGGAAATCGACCTTGAAGGCGGCAAGATCCTGATCGACCCGATGGCTGCAGGCTTGATCGACAACCCCGATGATTTCACCGGCAAGCCACCGAAGCGGCCCGGCAAGACAAAGAAATGACCCGGCCATGAGTTTCCGGGCAACCATCCTGACACTGTACCCCGAGATGTTTCCTGGCCATCTCGGCGCGTCTCTTGCCGGCAAGGCGATGGAGCGCGGGCAGTGGTCGCTGGACACCGTGCAGATCCGCGATTTCGCCACCGACAAGCATCGCACCGTCGATGATACGCCCGCCGGCGGCGGTGCCGGCATGGTGCTGAAGCCGGATGTGCTTGCCCGCGCCATCGACCACGCCTCCGAAAACGACGACCGTCCGCGCCTGCTGATGAGCCCGCGCGGAAAACCGCTGACACAGAACCGCGTTCGGGAACTCGCCGCCGGCAACGGCGTCATCATCGTCTGCGGCCGTTTCGAGGGCGTCGACCAGCGAGTGATCGACGGGCGCAATCTCGAAGAGGTCTCGATCGGCGATTACATTCTCTCCGGCGGTGAGCCGGCAGCGCTGATCCTGCTCGACGCCGTCGTCCGCATCCTGCCCGGCGTCATGGGCAACGATCTTTCCGGCCTGCACGAGAGCTTCGAAGGCGGCCTGCTCGAGCATCCGCAGTACACGCGGCCCCAGGTTTGGGAAGGACGCGAGATTCCGGCGGTACTTACATCCGGCAACCATGGCGCCATCGCCAAATGGCAGAGGCAAGAGGCGGAGACACTGACCAGGGAACGTCGGCCGGATTTGCTTGATCAGCCCCCTAAGAAATAGCAGCCACAGACGACGAAGGCGCCTGGCCAAACCTCGTCGAACATTCGAAATTTTACACAATCAAAGGTAGCATATTTCTCGCTAATACATCGGGATAATTGATCCGACCGCCTGTCCCCGCTATGATCCCAGCGCTTCATTTGTACATGTGTCACTACCCTCAAGGCATCCAAACCTAAGGAGCTGAGCATGAGCAATACCGTTGACATGAAGTTCGAGATTGTCGTCATCCCTGTGTCAGATGTCGATCGGGCCAAGCGCTTTTATGACGGGCTGGGTTGGAGGCGCGACGCCGATTTCGCCTCCGACGATGGCGGCTACCGCGTCATCCAGTTTACGCCGCCGGGCTCCGGGTGTTCTGTCATCTTCGGCAAGAACGTGACCGCAGCAGCACCCGGTTCCGCTAAGGGACTGTACCTGATCGTCTCCGACATCGAGGCCGCCCGCAAGGAGCTGCTCGACCGCGGCGCCGAAGTTAGCGAGGTGTTCCACGACGCCGGCGGCGTCTACACAGGCGCGGACGAGCCCTACCTGTTCGGGCGGCTCCGGGTCGGCGGTCGCGATCCCGAGCATCGCAGCTACCGCTCGTTCGTCTCGTTCAACGATCCGGACGGCAACGGCTGGCTATTGCAGGAGATCACGGCGAGATTGCCCGGACGCGTGGATGCGAACGCTACGACGTTCATTTCACAGACTGAGCTTGCCAGCGCGCTCCGCCGTGCCGAGATGGCGCATGGCGAGCATGAGAAGCGGACCGGCGGCCAGCGTGATGAGGATTGGCCGAATTGGTACGCCGAGTACATGATCAGCGAACAGGCCGGCAGACCGCTACCGACGTGAGTTGCTGCCGCGACTCGGCGAAAACGTACAGCCGGATTGCCTGATCCGCCACTTCAGGAGTGGCGGATCGAAGCTTCATGGCATCCGATGCTACTTCTGCAAGGCGGCGGCGGCCGGCGCGCTGCGCATCCTGAGCACGTAGTAGACCGCTCCGCCGATAGCGACGCCGAAGAACCAGCCATAGGTTCCCCACCAATCCGGCAGAATGCTAGTGAAGGTCGGCAGGATCGATGAGAACAGGCCGCCAATGACGAAGGCAATTAAAGCGTTGACGTGCCAACCGCCCTGGAACTCGAACTCGCCATTCTCCTGATAAAGCGCCTCGACGTTTAGCTGACCTTTGCGGATCAGATAATAGTCGACCATCATGATGCCGAAGATCGGGCCCATGGTGGAGCCGATGAAGTTGACGAAGTGCGCGGCACCCGTCTCCCACGGCGCGAAGGGATAAAGCACCAGCGCAATCAAGGCCGCGATATAACCGCCGCGCTTGAAGCTGATGAGCCTGGGGAAGACATTGGCGAAGTCGAAGGCCGGTGATACGAAATTCGCCACGACGTTGATGCCGAGCGTCGCCACCGCGAAGGTGAGCGCCGCCAGCAAGGCCAGGAACCAACTGTCGAATTTTGCCGAGATCGCTTCCGGATGCAGCAGCACGTCGCCATAGACGGCAAATGCTGCCGTCGTCGTCACGCCCGCAACGAGGCAGAAAGCCAAAAGGTTGATCGGCAGACCCCAGAGATTGCCTTTGCGCAGGGTTTTCGTGTCCGTGGCATAGCGCGAGAAATCGCAGAAGTTCAGATAGAGCGCCGCGAAATAGGTGATCCAGGTCGCAGCGACCGCAGCGAGCGCGGCAAAGCTGCCGGGTTCACCCGGTACGCCGGCGTCCTTGGTCTTGTCGAGCAGCACATCCCGCGGAATTTCGGCACCGAAGGAGAAAGTGCCGGACTTCACCACCAGATAGACGGCGAGGATAAGCATCATCACCCAGACCGCAGGACCGGCCCAATCCTGGAACCTGCGCACGGTCTCCATGCCATGCTGAATGATCAGCAATTGCAAGGCCCATACGACGACATAGCAGATGACTTCCAGCGTGGAGTGGCCGAGCATATGGCTGTTCTGATGGAAGGCCAGGATAGTGTCATTGCGGATCAGGAGCGCGACGATCGCGCCCGAGGCGGCGGCCGTCTGCGCGCCATACCAGAAGCAGGCGACGACGGCACGCACAAGCGCCGGCAGATTGGCGCCGAATGTGCCGAACGAAGCACGCGCCAGCACCGGGAACGGTACGCCGGTCTTGACGCCAGCATTGCCCACTAGGCTCATGAAGAAGAAGATCACTAGCGAACCGATGCCGATGGCGATGACGAAGTTGATGAAGCTGCCGCAGAGCAGAAAAAGGCTGGCGGCAAGATAATAGCCCCATAGACTATGGACGTCCGAGGTCCAGACGTTGAAAATGCTGAAAGCTCCCCACTTTCGCTCCTCGGCTGGCGCCAGATCCTCGTTGTAGAGCAAGGGCGATGGATTATTCACTGTCATGACTGCCTCTTTTCTTAGCTCCCCTGAAGAAATAAGTGTGCAGCACGACGCGAATTTTGACAATTATTTAAACCCTTCGGACACCAGCTTGTTTTTTAGTCAGCGCAAGGAGCGGATTCCGTCAAAAGCGACGTCTCGCTCATGAAATTCCCCGACAAGGGGTGACAAAGCCGCGACAATAGGATATGTGCGCGCCCGGCATGGGAAATTTCCCATCAACCAGCAAAGAAAAGCAGACGTATTCGCTCCTGCCTTTATTGGCAGATATCCGAGGCTCGACCAAGGATAGACCATTCGGAGCGCTCTGGCTGTTGAACCAACAAAGAGGTTGATAACATGAACATCATTCAGCAGTTGGAAGCCGAACAGGCCGCCAAGATCGAAGCCAAGCGTACCCTTCCCGAGTTTTCGGCCGGCGATACCGTCCGCGTCAACGTGAAGGTCACGGAAGGCAACCGTACCCGCGTTCAGGCCTATGAAGGCGTTTGCATTGCCCGCTCCGGCGGCGGTCTGCAGGAAAACTTCACGGTTCGCAAGATCTCCTACGGCGAAGGCGTCGAGCGCGTATTCCCGGTTTACTCGCCGCTGATCGAAAGCGTCGAAGTCGTTCGCCGCGGTAAGGTCCGTCGCGCCAAGCTCTACTACCTGCGCGACCTGCGCGGTAAGGCTGCCCGTATCGTTGAAAACACCGGCACGCGCGCTCGCAAGCTCAACGATGCCGAGCGCCAGGCTTTGGCCGATGAAAAGGCTCGCATTGAAGCTGAAAAGGTTGCCGCAGCTCAGGCTCTCGCAGCCGAGAAGGCAGCAGCAGAAGCCGCCGAAGCAAAGGCAGCAGCCGAAGCCGCTGCAGCCGCCGCGGAACCGGCAGCAGAATAAGCTTTCCTCTTGGATTGCAGAGATCAAGGCGGCCTTCGGGTCGCCTTTTTTGTTGCGAAGGAGATAAAGGGACGAGAAGGAAAATTCCCCGCAAACCACGAGCTTTGGAGAGGCTTTTCTGTTTTTATCGTCGCGACCATGGCAATAGCCTTGCCATTCGCTTTCTAATTATGACAATTTTCCGTTGCGCTATCCGGGGAGATTTCCATGACATTCCGTCGTTCGTTTCTTTTGGGCCTGACCGCCCTCGTGCTTGCACCATTTGCTTCTTTCGCCGCCGATCTGCCGAACCTGAACGGCAAGACCGTGGTCGTCGTCACTGAGAATGCCTATCCGCCGCTGCAATTCGTCGACCCCAAGTCCGGCAAGCCGATCGGCTGGGAATATGACGCGATGAACGAGATCGCCAAGCGGCTGAACTTCAAGGTCGAGTACCAGAACACGAGCTGGGATGCGATGATCCAGGCCGTCTCCGAAGGCCAGTACAACATCGGCATGACCGGCATTACCATCAAGGAAGACCGCAAGCAGAAGGTCGACTTCTCCGATCCCTATATGCGCTCGCAGCAGTTCATGTTGGTGCGCGGCGACGAGAAGCGCTTCACCGATGCCAAGAGCTTCGCCGCCTTCAAGGAAGGCCTGATCGGCGCGCAGCCGGGCACGACCCCCTTCTACACCGCCGTCTATGAAGTCCTCGACGGCAACGAGCAGAACCCGCGCATCAAGACCTTCGAAACCTTCGGCGCGACCGTGCAGGCGCTGAAGACCGGCGATGTCGATCTGGTGCTGACCGACGGCACGGCAGGCAAGGGTTACGTCGACGCTTCAAACGGCGGATTGAAGCTGATCGGCGATCCTCTCGGCACCGAGGATTTCGGCTTCATCTTCCAGAAAGGCTCCGATCTCGTCGCTCCGATCAATGCCGCCATCGCCAGCCTGAAGGCCGACGGCACCTTCGACGCCCTGAACAAGAAGTGGTTCCTCGACTACAAGATGGGCCAATGAACCCTGCAGATCGATATACTGGAAGCCCGCTCTGATGGCACCATTGACAGGCCTGGGCGGGCACCCCGGCAAGGATGACTTTCCCTGGTGGTTGATCGCCCTTGCCATACTCGGCGTCGTCATTTCCTTTGCAATCGCGGCAAACGGCCTCTACGCCCAGATCTTCTCTCTTCTGCTCAACGGCATCGGCGTCACGATCTTCGTGACGCTGGTGGCCTTTACGCTTGCCATGCTGCTCGGCCTTGGGCTTGCGCTGCTTGGCCTGTCGGACTTCCTCGTGCTGCGGCAGGCGGCGCGCTTCTATATCGAGATCGTGCGCGGCATCCCGATGCTCGTGCTGCTCTCCTACGTCGCCTTCGTTGGCACACCGGCCTTCGTCGCCGTTTATAACTTCATCATTTCCCCGTTGATTTCCGCCGGCTGGACAAGCCCGCTTGTCGTCCGCGACGTGCCGTTCGTCTGGCGCACGATCATCGCGCTGACGATAGGCTATTCGTCCTTCATCGCCGAGATCTTCCGCGCCGGCATTCAAGCCGTCGACCAGGGCCAGATCGAAGCGGCAAAGGCGCTAGGCCTCACCCGCTTCCAGCGTTTCCGCCTCGTCGTCTTTCCGCAGGCGATCCGCGTGATCCTGCCACCGCTGTCCAACGACTTCATCGCGATGGTGAAGGACAGCTCGCTGGTGTCCGTGCTGGGCGTTGCCGATATCAGCCAGCTTGCCAAGCTCTATTACTCGGCCAATTTCCGCTACTTCGAAACGCTGTCGATCCTCGCTTTCATCTACCTGTTGCTGACGATTGGCCTGTCGCTATTGCTGCGGCAGCTCGAAGCCTGGATGCGCCGGCGTTCGGGCGGCGATCGCTCCGCCTTCCGCCGCATGGCGCCTGGCCAGCCGCCGGATGCGCAAGTGTGATGGCTGCGGCCAAACGTCGGCCCACCCAACACCACCCTATCGCCACCATTGCCGAAGGTTTTGAAAATTGGTATGAGCATCGGCATGACAAAGATCATGAGCAAAGACGGACAGCTCGTCACGGCTTTCGTGCTGCAGGACCATAAGCGCCTGCCGGCCCGATTCTTTGCGATGATTTCGGGCGCGCTCAACAGCCGACTTCGCTGATCACTCCCGAGGCCGGCGGTCCTGATCCGTCACCCCCATTTTCGACAATGCAATATGGATCTGTAGCCATGAGCGCTCCACGCACCCTTTACGACAAAATCTGGGATGATCATCTCGTCGACAGCCAGGACGACGGCACCTGTCTTCTCTACATCGACCGTCACCTCGTTCATGAAGTGACGTCGCCGCAGGCTTTCGAAGGCCTGCGCATGAGCGGCCGTAAGGTTCGCGCCCCGGAAAAGACGCTGGCCGTCGTCGACCATAACGTTCCGACCTCTGCTGATCGCCATCTCGGCATCAAGAACGAGGAAAGCCGCATCCAGGTCGAGGCGCTCGCCAAGAACGCGGCTGAATTCGGCGTGGAATATTACTCCGAAAACGACAAGCGTCAGGGCATCGTCCACATCATCGGCCCTGAGCAGGGTTTCACCCTGCCCGGCATGACCATCGTCTGCGGTGACAGCCATACGTCCACCCACGGCGCCTTCGGCTCCCTGGCGCACGGCATCGGCACCTCCGAGGTCGAGCATGTGCTCGCCACACAGACGCTGATCCAGAAGAAGGCGAAGAACATGCTGGTGCGCGTCGACGGCCAGTTGCCGGAGGGCGTCACTGCCAAGGACATCATCCTCGCCATCATCGGCGAGATCGGCACTGCCGGCGGCACCGGCTACGTCATCGAATATGCTGGCGAAGCGATCCGCGCGCTGTCGATGGAAGGCCGCATGACGATCTGCAACATGTCGATCGAAGGCGGCGCCCGCGCCGGCCTGATCGCGCCGGACGACACGACCTTCGAATATATCAAGGGCAAGCCGCGCGCGCCGAAGGGTGAAGCACTGGAGCAGGCGATCGCCTACTGGAAGACGCTGCAGAGCGACGAAGGCGCGCATTACGACCGCGTCGTCGTGCTCAACGCTGCCGCCCTGCCGCCGATTGTCTCCTGGGGTTCGTCGCCGGAAGACGTCGTCTCTGTGCAGGGCATCGTTCCGAACCCGGACGAGATCCAGGATGAGACCAAGCGCGCTTCCAAGTGGCGCGCCCTCGACTACATGGGCCTGAAGCCGGGCACTCCGATGACCGAGATCAACATCGATCGCGTCTTCATCGGCTCCTGCACCAACGGCCGCATCGAGGACCTGCGCGCCGTCGCCAAGGTCGTCGAAGGCAAGACGGTGGCATCCACCGTCGACGCGATGATCGTTCCGGGCTCCGGTCTTGTGAAGGAACAGGCGGAAGCCGAAGGCCTCGACAAGATCTTCAAGGCCGCCGGCTTCGACTGGCGCGAGCCGGGCTGTTCCATGTGCCTCGCCATGAACGATGACCGCCTGAAGCCGGGCGAGCGCTGCGCCTCCACCTCGAACCGCAACTTCGAAGGCCGCCAGGGCTTCAAGGGCCGCACCCATCTGGTCTCGCCGGCTATGGCAGCGGCAGCGGCAATCGCCGGTCACTTCGTCGATATTCGCGAATGGAACTGATTGATTTCAGATAACCGACAAAGGCGGCTTTCGAGCCGCCTTTTTTGTTTGTCTCGATGGACGAAGCACTGATCGGATTCCCGTCACCGGACTCTATCGTTCCGACGCGATTGCCGGATTGGCGGACGCTGATTTCCCGGCAGAAGGAAGCTGCTGCGCGCGCTGGCTCAGCCAGACGCTGCCAAGCACGATGGCGATGCCCAGAATCTGAATTGCGCTGAGCTGTTGGTCCAGCACACCCCAGCCGAGGATCACGGCGGTCATGGGACTGAGAAAGCCGAGCGGCGAGACGACGGATGGTTCCAGGCGCGACAGGCCGCGAAACCAGAGAATATAGGTGAGCGCCGCTCCAATCAGGCCGAGATAGGCAAAGCCCAGAATATTGGCGGCGGTCGGAAGAGGAAGCGGCGGCTCCATCATCATGGCGAAAGGCAGCAACAGCAAGCCGCCAGCGGTCAACTGCCAGGCAGTAAAGGTGAGCGGCGAGACATCGGGCCGCCAGCGCCGGCTGAGCACGGTACCGGCCGCCATGGAGACGGCGCCGCCGACCCCGGCCGCAATGCCGACGGGATCGAGCGTTGCCCGCGGCGTAAGGATCAAGAACGCAACGCCGACAATGCCGGCAAGCGCCGCCACGATAGAAAGGCCGCGGATCGGCGAGCCGAGCAAGAGGCGGGCCAGCACGATGACGATCAGCGGCTGGATCGCACCGACGGTCGCTGCCACGCCGCCCGGCAGCCGGTAGGCGGAGATGAACAGCATCCACCAGAAGATGGAGAAATTCAGAGCGCCGAGGACGAGCGATCTCACCCACCAGATGCCGTGCGGTACCCGCCGCACGATGGCGAGCAGAAGCAGCCCTGCGGGCAACGCACGCAACAGGGCAACCGTCAGCGGATAGCCGGCCGGCAGAAGTTCCGTCGTCACAAGATAGGTGCTGCCCCAGATCGCCGGCGAGACGGCGGTCAACAAGAGATCGGAATTGCGCGTCATGTCTTACTTCCGAATTTATCTTGACCTCAAGATAATCTGAAATATCTTGACGTCAAGATATTTTCATGGCGATGTCCGGGCATGGATCGCATCGACAAGATTCTTGCCCAATGGAAAAGGGAGCGGCCCGATCTCGATACCACCCCGATGGGATTGATCGGCCGCCTCGGAAACGTAGCCCACCATCTTGGCCGCGAGATGGAGCGTACTTTCGCGCAGTTCGGCTTGAATCGCGCAACCTTCGACGTGCTGGCGACGCTGCGCCGCTCGGGAATGCCCTATGCCCTCTCCCCCAGCGATCTGATGGCCGCCATGATGGTAACCTCCGGCACCATGACCAATCGCATCGATCAACTGGAAAAAGCTGGCCTCGTTGCCCGCAGCGTCAACCCTGAAGACGCCCGCAGCTTTCTGGTATCGCTGACCGAAAAGGGTTTTGCGCTGATTGACAGCGCGGTGGCAGCCCATGTCGAGACGCAGACCCGTCTCGTCTCTGGTCTGTCGGAGGAGGAAAAAGCAGCATTGAATACGCTGCTCGGTAAATATCTATCTGACTTCGAGACTGCGCTGGAGAAATCCGCCGCAGTCTGAACCGCCGAAAAGTAGCCCGCCGATGACGGGCTATTTTTACGCGTAGCATTCTTATCGGATCGGCCGCGTGGCGCTCTAACGGTTGACCCTTGCTTGCAGGTGCGGAGGATAGCGGTCCCCCTGCACGGCGATCTGAGAGAGTGCGTCGTCGATACGCTGAAGATCGTTGGCGGTGAGCACGACATCAACCGCTCCGATGTTCTCTTCAAGCCTGTGCATCTTGGTCGTCCCAGGGATCGGAACGATCCAGGGCTTTTGGGCAAGCAGCCAGGCAAGGGCAATCTGCGCCAACGTCGCCCGCTTCTGTGCCGCGATTGCGCCAAGCAGATCGACGAGGGTTTGGTTGGCCTTTCGCGCTTCCGGCGTGAAGCGTGGGACGATGTTGCGGAAGTCCTTACTGTCGAATGTAGTGCTTTCGCTGATCGCGCCGGTGAGGAAGCCTTTTCCGAGCGGGCTAAAAGGAACGAAGCCTATGCCGAGTTCTTCAAGGGTGGGCAGAACCTCCTCCTCAGGCTCTCTCCACCAGAGTGAATATTCGCTTTGAAGGGCCGCGACCGGTTGGATCGCGTGCGCACGCCGGATCGTCTGTGCGCCGGCCTCCGACAATCCGAAATACTTGACTTTGCCCTCTCCGATCAGATCCTTCACCGCACCGGCGACATCTTCGATCGGGACGTTCGGATCGACGCGATGTTGATAGAAGAGATCGATGGCGTCGGTCTTCAGACGCATCAGCGCGGCTTCGGCAACCCTGCGGATATGTTCCGGCCGACTGTTCATTCCGCTCTGGCCGCCATTCGCATCGAATTCAAAACCGAACTTCGTTACGATCACGACTTTTTCCCGAATGGGCGCCAGGGCTTCGCCCAGAAGCTCCTCGTTCTTGTAGGGGCCGTAGGCTTCGGCGGTGTCGAAGAAGGTGACGCCGCGTTCGAAGGCCGCACGGATCAGCTTGATCGCCTCTTGCGTATCCGTCGCCGGGCCATAACCATAGCTGAGGCCCATGCATCCGAGACCGAGAGCCGAGACTTCGAGACTGCTGTTTCCAAGTTTACGCATCTGCATGGCTTCTCCTCCCTCAGGCCCGATATTGCTCGTCGCTGACATGCTCCATCCATTCGACCACTTTGCCGTCGCGATGTTCCTGAATGGCGATATGGGTCATGGCCGTGGTGGGTGAGGCGCCGTGCCAATGCTTTTCGCCCGGAGAGAACAAGACAACGTCCCCGGGCCGTATGTCTTCGATCGGCCCGCCCTCGCGTTGAACCCGGCCAAGACCGGCCGTCACAATCAGGGTTTGACCGGCGGGGTGAGTATGCCAAGCCGTGCGGGCGCCCGGCTCGAATGTGACGCTGGCACCGGCCGCGCGCGTGGACTCATGGGCTTGAAACAGCGGATCCACCCGGACTGTTCCCGTGAACCAATCGGCTGGTCCCCTGCTCGATGGCTGCGAACCGTTTCGTTTGATTTCCATGACCTTCGTCCTTTGATCTAAGGGCAGCGCGATGAATTCGGCTGCTGATAACAGGCATTTAGGGCATGCGATTGACCCCGATTAGATGGTAAAAGTGGCAAAGGCTTATGAGAAGGGTTCATGAATGCCGCGCCAGCCCGTGAATGACCTCATTGCGTTCCTTGCCGTGGCACGGGAACAAAGCTTCACCAAAGCAGCCGCAAAACTCGGCGTTTCCCAATCGGCGCTAAGCCATACCATCCGCGGACTGGAGGCTCGTTTGGGGCTCAGGCTGCTGACCCGCACCACCCGCAGCGTCTCACCGACCGAAGCAGGCGAGCGTTTGCTCGTGACCATTGGCCCTCGCTTCGATGAGATCGAAAACGAATTGGCCGCCCTTAGCGAATTTCGCGAAAAGCCAGCAGGCACCATTCGCATTACCGCCGGTGAGCATGCAGCCGAAACCATCCTTTGGCCTGCACTGGAAACATTGCTGCCGCAATATCCGGATGTCCATGTCGAGATCATCGTCGACTACGGCCTGACCGATATCGTCGCCGAACGATATGATGCCGGCGTGCGGCTGGGTGAACAGGTGGCGCGAGACATGATCGCCGTGCGCATCGGTCCCGACATGCGCATGGCTGCCGTCGGTGCTCCCACATATTTTGAGAAACGGCCGAAACCGCTGACTCCTCAGGATCTGACCGGTCACAATTGCATCAATCTGCGCCTGCCGACGTACGGCGGCATCTATGCTTGGGAATTCGAGAAGGACGGGCGGGAGCTGAAGGTGCGGGTCGAAGGCCAATTGGTGTTCAACAATATCGCACTCCGCCTGAACGCGGCACTGGCAGGTTTAGGCTTGGCATATCTTCCGGAGGATATCGTGCAGCCCCATCTTCACGACGGGCGGCTCGTCAGGGTTCTCGAGGACTGGTGTCCGCCCTTTGCCGGATATCATCTCTATTATCCGAGCAGGCGGCAGGCCTCGCCGGCCTTCGCCCTGGTGGTGAATGCGCTTCGCCGCCGCATTTGAAGAGATTTTGCCCGCGGCACGATCAACGATTCTAAGCGGCCCGGAGTATCGGCTCCGGGCCTTCCGAATGCTGAGCGGAAAGACAATTCCCCTCCGCAAACCTCGACAATCAGAACGCCGCCGTCATCGGGTCCGGCCCGATACGTCCGCCAGCCGAATCCAATCTGGCGATTTCGGCGAGATCATACGCATCGAGTTTGAAGTCGAACACGTTGAAGTTTTCTTCGATGCGGCTCGGCGTCACCGATTTCGGGATGACGATCAGCCCGTTGTCCATGTGCCAACGGATGATGACCTGCGCCGGCGTGCGGCCATGCTTGGCGGCAACCTTGCCGATGACGGCGTTGCCGAGAAGCTTGCCCTGGCCGAGCGGGCTCCAGGACTCCGTCTTGATGCCGAGCTTGTCGTGCACCTCGCGCAAGCCCCTCTGCTGAAAGGTCGGATGCAGCTCGATCTGGTTCAGCACCGGGGTGACGCCGGTCTCGCCAATAATGCGGTCCAGATGCTCCTTGGCGAAATTGGAAACGCCGATCGAGCGGGCGCGGCCTTCTTCCTTGATGCGCAGGAAAGCCTTCCAGCTATCGAGGTAACGGCCACGATGCGGCGACGGCCAGTGGATGAGATAGAGATCGACATAGTCGGTGCCGAGCCGCTTCAGGCTTTCATCGAACGCCTTCAGGGTCGAATCGAAACCCTGGGCTTCGTTCCAGAGCTTGGTGGTCAGGAAGATATCCTTGCGGGCGACGCCGGACTGGCGAATGCCTTCGCCGACGCCGTCTTCATTGGCGTAGATGGCGGCCGTGTCGACATGGCGGTAGCCGGCCTTCAGCGCCGCGCTGACAGCCATCGGCGCGACGTTTTCCGGCGTCTGCCAGACGCCGAGGCCGACCTGCGGAATGGAATTGCCATCATTGAAAGTGATCGTCGATTGCGTGGTCACGATAAGTCTCCAAAGGATGAGAAGCGGTGGAGTGAAGGCGTGATTTAAATTCTGAAAGAAAGAAGCCGGGCCAGGGCCGCAGGGGCGCGCCGGTCGCAAACCTATATAGTGGGGAATACTGGGATTTTAACCCCGGGGCCGCCAGTCAGACGACGCGGATGGTCGTACCCTTGCGCAGCAGCGGAAGGATCCGCCGCATGTCGCGAAGATCGACCGCGACACACCCCGCCGTCGGCTCGTAGCCCGGCCGGATCAGATGAAAGAAGATCGCCGAGCCGCGGTGACGCTGGCGCGAGCGGATGTTCCAATCGAGCACCAGGCAGATGTCGTAAAGCCCATCGTGCCGCAGCATCTCTTCATGGCTTGGCTTGAACGGCGCCTTGACCAGCCTGTTGTAATTGGCGTCTTCCGGCTGATCGCACCAGAGCATGCTCTTGCGAATGCGCCGTATCGGCAGAGATGTACGTAGAAAGCGGACATGATCGCCGCGCGTGAAGCCGTAAAGCAGCTTCATCGCCGCAATCGGCGTCGCGCCGTCCCCTTCCCGCTTCAGCACGCTGCGCCCCGATCGGCCGATCGCCGCCGGCAGCGCCAGCGGCCCGATCTGCACTAGGGCGCGCGTGGACTTCCCCGGCGCGGGACGAACGACGATTGTGGAAACGGCCCGCCTGCCACCCGCCCTTGCTTTTTGCATTTTCCTCACATGTTTTTGCTTTGCTTGTGATTTCGTTTGAAATCATAGCAGTTTCAACTGGACGACCAAGCCCGAGCTGCCTGACGACTTGCTAAAAATGCAATTTGGCGTAGGACTTAAGGTGCAATAGAACGAGGACCGCAACGGCATGACCGCACGCACCATTCTGCTGGTGGATGATGACAACGACCTGCGTGAAATGCTGGTCGAGCAACTGTCCCTTTATGAGGAGTTCACGGTTCTGCAGGAAGCGACCGCCGGCAAGGGCGTCGCGGCCGCACGCGCCGCTCCCGTCGATCTGCTGATCATGGACGTCGGCCTGCCCGATATGGACGGCCGCGAAGCGGTGAAGCTGTTGCGCAAGAGCGGCTTCAAGGCACCGATCATCATGCTGACGGGCCACGACACCGATTCCGACACCATCCTCGGCCTCGAAGCCGGCGCCAACGACTATGTCACCAAGCCGTTCCGTTTTGCCGTGCTGCTTGCCCGCATCCGCGCGCAACTGCGCCAGCACGAGCAGAGCGAGGACGCAACCTTCACCGTCGGCCGTTATCTCTTCAAGCCAAGCCAGAAGCTGCTGACCACGGAAGATGGCCAGAAGATCCGACTGACGGAAAAGGAAGCGGCGATCATCCGCTATCTCTACCGCGCCGACCAAAAAGTCGTCACCCGCGATATCCTTCTCGAGGAAGTGTGGGGCTACAATTCCGGCGTCACCACCCACACGCTGGAAACCCATGTTTATCGCCTGCGCCAGAAGATCGAGCGCGATCCCTCCAACGCCGAAATCCTGGTAACGGAAAACGGCGGCTACAAGATCATTCCGTAGGCGATACGATGGCGCTCAACGACGATATCCGCCTGCTGTCGCAATTGCCGTTGTTCCACGGCATGGGCGATGAGCCGTTGCGGCTGATCGCCTTCGGCGCCGACCGTCGCCATGTCACAGCCGGCCTCACTCTGTTCCGCGAAAAATCGCCAGCCGAATGCGCCTATGTCATCGCCCGCGGCAGTTTTGAGCTGAGCACCCTTGATCCCACGGGGCAACCCCATGTCGAGGCCACCGTGCAGGCCGGCGCCATGCTGTCGGAGCTGGCGCTGGTGACGCTGGTGGAGCGCAAATACACCGCCGTGGCGCTGGAGGACTCCGATGTCATCCGCATCACGCGGGCGCTATTTCACCGGCTGATCGAGGAATACCCCGACGCCGGTCTGCTCATCCAAAACCGCGTCCGCGAAAATTTCGCCGTCCTCGCCAAGCAGGCCGCGGCGCTCCTGCACCGGTTTTCTTGAAACTCCTGGCTCAGAGATTGAAATGCGCGGTCACCGGCACATGGTCGGACGGGCGGTCCCAGCCCCGGGCCGCCTTCAGGATCTCGATGCGCTGCAGGAGCGGCCCGAGATCGGATGACGACCAGATGTGGTCGAGACGCCGGCCGCGATCCGCCGCTTCCCAATCCTTGGCGCGATAGCTCCACCACGTATAGAGCTTCTCGGTCTCCGGCACATGCTGGCGCATCAGATCGAGCCAGGCGCCGCGTTTCATCACCTCGATCAACCCGTCGGTTTCGACCGGCGTGTGGCTGACGATTTTCAGCAATTGCTTGTGCGACCAGACGTCATGCTCGAGCGGCGCGATGTTGAGATCGCCGACCAGGATCGCTGATGTGTTCGGTTCGGCATTGGCATGCAGCCGCTTCATCTCGTCGATAAAATCGAGCTTATGGCCGAACTTCGGATTGATCGTCCGATCCGGCTCGTCACCGCCGGCCGGAACATAGAAATTATGCAACCGGATGCGCCGGCCGCCGCGTTCGAAGATCGCCGAGATATGTCTGCTGTCGCCGACATTGCAATAATCCTGCCGATGGTCCTCGGTCAGCGGAACACGCGAGGCGATGGCGACGCCGTGATAGCCCTTCTGGCCATGGACGATGATGTGCTCGTAGCCGAGCGCCCGCAAAGGCGACAGCGGGAAGAGCTCGTTGGGGACCTTGGTTTCCTGCAGGCAGAGAATATCGGGCCGGTGCTGCATCACGAATTGCTCGACGATCGGCATGCGCAGCCGCACCGAGTTGATGTTCCAGGTCGCAATCGAAAATCCCATGCCCAAACCCTTATCCTTAGAGCGGTTCAGCGTTTCACAGAATCGCTTTCCCGCTCTATCCGTTTGTTTTTACGCATTCCGGACGGAAAACCGCTTCGCACTTTTCCTGGAATTGCTCTAATCAGGCTAGGGATTTAGACTGGCAAGGAGAGAAAAGGAAGATCGTTCAACCTCTTCTCCCCGTTCGTCATGGCTGGCAGGGGATCACCGGCTCGTGCCGGTATAATCGATCCGGAAAACGCTGTCGTCGAAGGAAATATTGGTCTTCACATTGTTGATGATGACATCCGTGGTCTTGCCCTGGGGGTCGATGACCGTCCATTGGCGCAGGTCGTACGTCTTGGAATCGAAGATCATGGCGATGGTCGAATCACCGAAGACGGTGCGGTTTCCGAGCGTGATCTTGGTAAGGTCCGGCTGTGCATCGACATTGCGCACCATGTCCGCGGAAAGGTCGATCTTGTTGGCGAGCAGCAGGCTCAGCGGCGTCTTCGAGAGCTGATACATGTTGTTCGTACGCGTCTGGTCGTTGATGACCTGGACGTTGTTGCCGTCGCAGATGACGCGCATGCGGGACGGCGGGTCATAGTTGAAGCGCAGCTTGCCGGGGCGCTGGATGAAAAACGCACCGCTCATCTGGTCGCCACGCGGCCCGATCTGCAGGAAGCCGCCCTTCATGGTCTTGATGGACGAAAAATGATCGGCGATCGCCTGGGCTATGCCGGGATTGAGGGTCGCAGCCGCAGCTTGCGACTGCGCAAAGGCCGACGCGGGGGCCGCGCTTGCCGCACCGGCCGCCAGCACAGCGCCGAGGAAATGACGGCGGGTCAGGTTCAGGCTGGTCAAGGGCTGTGCATCGGTCTTTTTCATCGAATTCTCCTTCATGCTTTGTCCATGGCGCGCAAAATCGGCGTCTTCATGGCGCGGCGGCCCATGCTCGATCACGGGCCGCGATCAAATCTCCGAAAGCATATTCGGGATATGTGACACGGGCTCGCGATCCCTCAGCGATCGAGAACATCCGCTTCCGTCGGCACGAGAATCTCGCGCTTGCCGGCGTGGTTGGCCGGGCCGATCAAGCCTTCCTGCTCCATACGCTCGATCAGCGAGGCGGCACGGTTATAGCCGATGCCGAGCCGGCGCTGGATGTAGGAGGTCGACGCCTTGCCATCGCGCAGCACGATCGCCACGGCTTGGTCGTAGGGGTCCTCCGAGTCGGAAAGGTTGGCCGTACCCGCCGGACCGTGACCATCGTCGTCATCATCATCGTCGGCAGTGATCGCATCGAGATATTGGGGAGAACCCTGCGTTTTCAAGTAGGATACGATATCTTCCACCTCGCCGTCGGCGACGAAGGGGCCGTGGACACGCTGGATGCGCCCGCCGCCGGCCATGTAGAGCATGTCGCCCATGCCGAGGAGCTGCTCGGCGCCCTGTTCGCCGAGGATCGTGCGGCTGTCGATCTTCGATGTGACCTGGAAGGAGATGCGGGTCGGGAAGTTCGCCTTGATCGTACCGGTGATGACGTCGACCGACGGACGCTGCGTCGCCATGATGACATGGATGCCGGCCGCACGCGCCATCTGCGCCAGACGCTGCACGGCGCCTTCGATATCCTTGCCGGCGACCATCATCAGGTCGGCCATCTCGTCGATGATGACGACGATGTAAGGCATGGGCTTCAGATCGAATTCCTCGGTCTCGTAGATCGCCTCGCCGGTCTGGCGGTCGAAGCCGGTTTGCACGGTGCGGCTGATCGCTTCGCCCTTGGCGACGGCCTGCTCGACGCGGGTATTGAAGCCGTCGATGTTGCGCACGCCGATCTTCGACATCTTCTTGTAGCGCTCTTCCATCTCGCGGACGGTCCATTTCAGCGCGACAACGGCCTTTTTCGGATCGGTGACTACAGGCGAGAGCAGATGCGGAATGCCGTCATAGACGGAGAGTTCGAGCATCTTCGGATCGATCATGATCAGGCGGCACTGTTCCGGCGTCATGCGATAGAGCAGCGACAGGATCATGGTGTTGATGGCGACCGACTTGCCCGAGCCGGTGGTACCGGCAACGAGCAGATGCGGCATCTTGGCGAGATCGGCGATAACGGGCTCGCCGCCGATCGTCTTGCCGAGCGCCATGGCAAGCTTGGCCTTCGAGCTTTCGAAATCACGGCTGGCGACGAGCTCGCGCAGGTAAACGGTCTCACGCGTGGAATTCGGCAGTTCGATACCGATGGCATTGCGGCCGGGAACGACGGCGACGCGGGCGGCGATGGCGCTCATCGAACGGGCGATATCGTCGGCAAGCCCGATCACGCGCGAAGACTTGATGCCCGGCGCGGGCTCCAGTTCATAAAGCGTGACGACCGGGCCGGGCCGGACATGGATGATCTCACCCTTGACGCCGAAGTCCTCGAGCACGCCCTCGAGCATGCGGGCATTCTGCTCCAACGCATCGGAAGACAGCGTCGCGTCACGCACGATCGTCTTCGGCTCGGCAAGCAGATGCACGGCCGGAAGCTGGAAACCATAGGGACGGATGAAGGAGGTTTGCGCCTCGCGCTCGGCGCGGATACCGGGCTTCGGGCGGGCGGCGGCGGGAACGACGCGGTGGCCGCCGGGAACCTTCGGCGAAGCGGGACGCAGCGCCGCCCATTCGTCTTCCTCGTCATCCGGCAGAATACCGGCCGGGCGCGGCAGCTCGCGCTCATAGGAGGGATCGTCGTCCTCATCCTCGTCATCGTCGATACTCATCGACGGCGGAGAAACGACGCGGCGCTGCGCCGGACCGTCCATCGACGGCTCGACGCGTTCGCCACGGGCAACCGGCGCCTTGGCGCGCACCGGCTCGTTCAGCGTACCGAACTCGTCGTCATTGAAGTCGTAGGGCGCATCGAAGGCATGGTCGCGGCGCTTGCGCGGCCCCATGCCGAATAGCCGGCGAAGGCGCGCCTGCGTATTGTACCAGGCATGCATGAGGGCGCCAAAGGCCAGGAAGCCGCCGCGATCGTCATCCTCGTCGTCGTCGCCGACATTGCGCGCACGGCTCGGCGTGTTCTCGTATTCCTCTTCGTCCTCCTCATCTTCCGGCAGGCTGCGGCCGAGAACGCCGGCAGCAAACAGCATCAGCCAAGCCGCGGGAATCGCGAGAATGGAGCCGAACACGGTGGCGAAGACGCCGCTCGGATAGGTGCCGATGAAAAGAGCGGGGAAGCGCAGAACGATGTCGCCGATAACGCCGCCGATACCGTTCGGGATCGGCCAGGTCGGAGGCGCGGGGAAGCAGGCGATGGAACCGGCAGCAACGATAGCCCCGCCGACCCAGGCGCCGAGACGAGCCGGCACACGATGAATCCTGCGGTTGGAAATCAGCGCAACAGCCCAGGCGACGACCGGCAGCAGCGCGACGACCGAGGCAAGACCGAGCGCCTGCATCATGATGTCGGCAAAGGCAGCGCCGGAAAAGCCGAGTATGTTCGTCGGCGCGTTGCTCGTGGCGTAGGAATAGCTGGGGTCCATGACGTTCCATGTCGCCAGTGCCGCAACGGCAAGCGCCAGCAGGAACAGCAGCGCGAAGCCGCTGAGGCCCCTCACCTGCCGCCAAACCACTCCCGAAAGCGAGAGACGACCGGAAGGACCGCC
Organism: Rhizobium sp. CB3060; assembly: GCF_025200735.1. Classification (NCBI taxonomy): domain Bacteria; kingdom Pseudomonadati; phylum Pseudomonadota; class Alphaproteobacteria; order Hyphomicrobiales; family Rhizobiaceae; genus Rhizobium; species Rhizobium sp. CB3060. The sequence goes on from NZ_CP104158.1 coordinate 3,256,940, forward strand.
CAACGCTGCCGAATTGCTTCTGCCCATATTATCCAGCCCGTTCGTTGTCGAAAAGCACGCGAATCGGCTTCATGCCAACTCACGGAATACGTCGGCCCTAGCTAATCAGAGGAGGGTTAATGGCATGTTAACCATGCGGGTGCGGCGGGCGAATCAATGAAATATGGGCGCGTGGCAGACGGTCGCGCGAACAAAAAAAGCCCGAACCGAGGTCCGGGCCAAGAGCGGCTCATTTTTGATAAATGAACCGCGACGGGATGTTCTGCGACGTCGGAAACTTTGTTCCGGCGTCGCAAGCCCCAGATTAGGAATTGTGGTAAGCGGCTTCGCCGTGGGAGGCGAGGTCGAGACCTTCGCGCTCTGCTTCCGGCGTCACGCGGAGGCCGACGATCACGTCGACGATCTTGTAGAGGATCGCCGAACCGACGCCGGACCAGATCAGCGTGGTGAGTACACCCTTCACCTGAGCGAGCAACTGGGTTGCGGTGCCCGGATAGGAGGCTGCGAAGTCAGCCGTCGAATAGTCGACGATGCCTGCACCGCCGAGGGCCGGATTGACCAGGATGCCCGTCGCGATGGCGCCGAAAATACCACCAACGCAGTGAACGCCGAAGACGTCGAGGCTGTCGTCGTAGTTGAACTTGTTCTTCACGACGTCGACGAAGAAGTAGCAGATCGGCGAAACCAGCAGGCCGAGAACGATGGAGCCCATCGGACCGGCAAAGCCGGCAGCCGGCGTGACGGCGACGAGGCCAGCAACGGCACCCGAAGCAGCACCGAGCATCGAAGCCTTGCCGCGGGTGAAGGTTTCAACCACGCACCACGAAAGAGCGGCGGCAGCGGTGGCAACGAAGGTGTTGATCATGGCGAGCGAAGCGTAGCTGTTGGCTTCGAGGTTGGAACCGGCGTTAAAGCCGAACCAGCCGACCCACAGCAGCGAAGCGCCGACCATGGTGAGCGTCATCGAATGCGGAGCCATGATCTCCTTCTTGTAGCCGGTGCGCTTGCCAAGCATGATCGCGCCGACCAGACCGGCGATACCGGCATTGATGTGAACGACCGTGCCGCCCGCGAAGTCGATCGCGCCGAAACCGAAGACCATGCCCGACGGAGCCGAGTACGAGCTTGGACCACCCCAGAACCAGACCATGTGAGCGATCGGGAAGTAGATGAACGTGACCCACAGGAAGACGAAGAGCATCACGGCCGAGAACTTGATGCGCTCGGCGAAGGCGCCGACGATCAGGGCCGGCGTAATGCAGGCAAAGGTCATCTGGAAGCAGACATAGGTCAGCTCCGGAATGCCAACACCCTTGGTGAAGGTTTCGACGAGATCCTTCGGATCGGTGCTGACGCCAGCGAGGAAGGCCTTGGAGAAGCCGCCGACGAAGCTGTTCAGCGAGCCGCCGTCGGTAAAGGCAAGCGAGTAGCCATAGACGCACCAGATGATCATGACCATCGCGGTGATCATGAAGACCTGCATCAGGACGGAGAGCATGTTCTTGGCGCGGACGAGACCGCCGTAGAACAGCGCCAGACCCGGAATCGTCATCAGAAGAACGAGAACCGTGGAAACCAGCATCCAGGTGTTGTCACCCTTGTCCATGGTCATTGCCGGTGCTGCGGCAGCGGCCGGCGCTGCGGCTGTCGTGGCTTGCTGCGCAAAGGCAATCGCCGGCGCGAGCAAGGCCGCGGAAAGCGCGCCTACCCGTGCGAGAGTGGAGGAAAGCTTTGTAGATGTCATGCAGATAACTCCCTGATCGGCCGTGTCTTACAGCGCGTCTGAATCGGTTTCGCCCGTACGGATGCGCACGGCATGGTCAATCGAGTAGACAAAAATCTTGCCGTCGCCGATCTGACCCGTCTTGGCGGACGCCGCGATGGCTTCGACGGCCTTGTCGACGATTTCGGTTGCGACCGCGACTTCGATCTTCAGCTTCGGCAGGAAGCTGACGGCATATTCGGTGCCACGATAGATTTCGGTGTGCCCCTTCTGGCGCCCGTAACCCTTCACTTCGGTCACAGTCAGGCCTTGGATGCCGACAGCCGTGAGGGCCTCACGGACCTCATCGAGCTTGAACGGCTTGATAATGGCCATCACAATTTTCATCTGGTTTCCCATCCTTTGTTACCCTCGGCACGGAGCCGACTCTCCTTGCCGCTGACGACTGTTTCAGCAGCGACTGAGGGTACACATTCAAGGGACGTGCCAGATTCGTGACACTATTATAACTAATTGAATTTTAACGACTTTGCGGAAGGCACCTAATAAAGCGGCAGATCTCGGCGCGCCTCGCGCACAAATAATATGCAAATTTGAAAAATTGCATATTATTTAATCATTTGCCTTTTTACGAATCAAACCTTCCTGCGCCACCGACGCAATCAGGACACCAGAGCGCGTAAAAAGACTGCCGCGGGCCAAGCCGCGCGCGCCTGAGGCGCTTGGGCTATCCTGGGTATAGAGCAACCAGTCGTCGAGCTTGAACGGCCGGTGGAACCACATGGCATGATCGAGGCTCGCCACTTGCAGGCCCTGATCGAAAACCGACGTACCATGCGCATGAAGCGCTGCGTCGATGAGCGTCATGTCCGAGAGATAGGCAAGCACTGCATTCCGATAGAGCCGGTCATCCGGCACCGGTCCGGTCAGGCGAACCCAGATATCCTGCCGCTGGCTGGGCTCAGTACGGGAGAAATAATGATCGAGCGATACCGGCCGGATTTCGATCGCCCGCTTCCTCTCCCAATAGCGGCGCACATTTTCCGGCGCATTGGCGAGATAGCGCTCCTTGATCTGCTCCTCGTCCATCAGTTCTTCCGGAGCCGGCACCTGCGGCATCTCGCTTTGATGCTCGAAACCGGGCTCGTCGATCTGGAAGGAAACCGTCATCGCGAAGATCGCCTTGCCGTGCTGGATCGCCAGCACGCGGCGCGTATTGAAACTCGAGCCATCCCGCAGGCGGTCGACCTGATAGAGGATCGGCACAGTGGGATCGCCGGGGAGCATGAAATAGGCGTGCAGCGAATGCGCGAAACGATCGTCCGCCACCGTCCGCTGCGCCGCCATCAGCGCCTGGCCGATGACCTGCCCGCCGAAGACGCGCTGCCAGCCGACCTGCGGGCTGTTGCCGCGAAAAAGGTTCATCTCGATCGTTTCGAGATCGAGCGTCGCGAGCACGACTTGCATGGCGGTCAATTTCTCGTTCTCGCGCGACATTTTGCATGAACTCCGACGGTAGGAACCACGAATGGGATGCTCTATATAGAACAGGAAATGACAGTAGGACACGGGGAAGCGCTATGTTGGACATGCTGGTAGTGGGTGGCGGTTATGTGGGTCTCGCCGCCGCGGTTGCCGTCAAGCAGGCAGCCCCCCATCTTGACGTCATGGTCATCGAGGCCGCCCCGGAAAGCGCCTGGAAAAAGGACATGCGCGCCTCGGCGATCATCGCCGCCGCTTCAAAGATGCTGGAGGTTTTCGGCATCTGGGACGAGATCAAGCCGGAAGCGGAACCGATCACCCGCATGATCGTCACCGATTCGCGCACCAGCGATCCCGTGCGGCCAGTCTTTCTTACTTTCGATGGGGAAGTGGCGGAAGGTCAGCCCTTCGCCCACATGGTCCCGAACCTCACCATGGTCGGCGCGCTGCGCGGCGCTTGCGAGCGCCTTGGTATTCCGATTCGCCACGGCGTCAGCGCGACAGACTTCAAGACCGGCGATGCCAACGTTACGCTGACGCTCTCGGACGGCAGCGGCCTAGAAACAAAGCTGCTGGTCGCCTGCGATGGCGTGCGCTCCAAGCTCCGCGATATGGCTGGAATCAAGACGGTGAGCTGGGACTATGGCCAGTCCGGCATCGTCGTGACCGTCGAGCACGAGCGGCCGCACAATGGCTGCGCAGAGGAACATTTCCTACCCTCCGGCCCCTTCGCCATCCTGCCGCTGAAGAACAATCGCGCCTCGCTCGTCTGGACCGAGCGCACCGCAGATGCCGACCGGCTGGTCGCCTCCGACGATCTGGTATTCGAAGAGGAATTGGAGCGCCGTTTCGGCCACAAGCTCGGCGCACTGCACGCAGTCGGCGAGCGCCGCGCCTTCCCGCTCGGCCTGACGCTTGCCCGCGACTTCGTCGCACCGCGCTTTGCACTCGCCGGCGATGCCGCCCACGGCATCCACCCGATCTCCGGGCAGGGCCTCAACCTCGGCTTCAAGGATGTTGCGGCATTGGCGGAAACCGTCGTTGAAGCCGACCGCCTTGGCCTCGATATCGGCTCGATCAATATTCTCGAACGCTACCAGACCTGGCGGCGCTTCGACACCTTCCGCATGGGGGTGACGACCGACGTGCTGAACCGGCTGTTTTCCAACGATATTACGCCGGTGCGGATCGCCCGCGATTTCGGCCTCGGCCTCGTCGACCGCCTGCCGAAACTAAAATCCTTCTTCATCGGCCAGGCCGCCGGCACGGCTGCCAGGGACAGTCCACGGCTTCTCGCCGGCGAGGCGATCTGAGTTCCTTTATCGGGAGAACAATCCCCCTCAGTCCTCTAAGCGCCGCGCCTCCGAGATCAGCATGATCGGAATGCCGTCGCGGATGGGATAGGCGAGCCGCGCCTTTTCCGACACCAGTTCGTTCTTTTCGCGATCATAAGTCAGCCGTCCCTTGGTAAGGGGGCAGACGAGGAGATCGAGCAGTTTCGGGTCCACCTTGCTGACGGTGATATCCATCGCAACCCCCTACTGCATGACGGAATCGGTATCCCCGAAGCGGGCGAGTACGATTTCGATGATGGCGATGAAGGTCTCCGCCCGCGTCTTCAGGTCGGGCGCTTCCAGCAGCGCCTGCTTCTCGGCGGGATCGAAGGGCGCCATCATCGCCAGCGAATTGACCAGCGTCATGTTGCTGGCGCGCTCCACGCTCTCCCAGTCCGCCTCCAATTTATTGGCGTCGAGATAGGCCCGGAAGGCCAACAGAAGTGCCGAACGATCGACCGTATCCTCCTCGTCGCGCGACTTGAGGTCGGAAATGAAGGGCGTAATACGGAAGCTGCGATAGGGATGGTGGCCGGTGATCTCGTCCATCAGCCGGAAGCGGCAGATGCCGGTCAGCGAGACGATATAGCGGCCATCGCCCGTCTCGGCGAAGGAGGTGATGCGCCCAAGGCAGCCGACATGCGCAAGATGCGGCGTTTCCGGATGCTCGCCGAGCGCCGGCTGCACGACGCCAACCAGCCGGTTGCCGGCGATCGCGGCATCGAACATCGAAAGATAACGCGGCTCGAAGATATTGAGCGGCAATTGCCCGGTCGGCAGAAGCAGAGCACCGGACAGAGGAAAGACAACCACCGAATCCGGCAGATCGCTTGGCTTCAGATATCTGGCATTGCCGACTTGCATGATTTTCGTCCCGCTACATCACCGTGCTGCGCCTTGTGAGACGCGCAAGAACGATACCCCAACGGACATTCTTCTTCCGTCACACGCCGCGCCACAGGACAATGTGACCCCCTCTCCCGAAAACACAAGAGCATTTCCGGGCAAAACGCCGAAGCATTTCGCTTTCCTGTTCAACCGAGGCAACCGCGACGCCCCGAATGGCGCGTCAGGTTCCTTCCGGACAGATGACGCCTTAGGAAAACAGGATCGACGAAAGCTTGCGACGCGCGGCAATGGTCGCCGGATCCTTGGCACCCCAAACCTCGAAGAATTGTAGCAACTGACGGCGCGCGCCATCGTCGTCGAAAGCGCGGTCGCGGCGCATGATCGTCAGCAGATGCTCGGCCGCCTCATCGCGCTTGCCCTCGACATTACGGATCTTGGCAAGTTTGACGCGCTGCTCGTGATTGTCCGGATTGACCGCCAATTCCTGTTCGAGCGCCACGGGATCGCCGAGCTTGCGGGCCTCCTCGATCTGATCGAGCTTCTTCACCACGGCCTGGATGCCGGCATCATTGGCAAGCGTTTCCGGCAGATCCGTCAGCGCTTCGCGCGCCCTTTGGCTCTGGCCGGCCGCGATCATGCACTCGGCCATGCCGGCAAGCGCCTTGGCGTTTTCCGGATCGGCCTGCAGCACCGCGCCGAACAGCTCGGCGGCGCCATTGATATCGCCCCCGGTGAGAAGACCGGCAGCCTCTTCCAAAATCGCTTCGATCTCCGCCGCCTGGTCGCCGGCACCGTCAGCCGGACCACCGAGCCGATCGATGAACTGGCGAACCTGGCTTTCGGGGACAGCGCCCATGAAACCGTCGGCCGGACGGCCGTTGACGAAGGCAATCACCGCCGGGATCGACTGGATGCCGAGCTGGCCGGGAATGGCCGGATGATCGTCGATATTCATCTTGACCAGCTTGACGCGGCCCTTGCCCTCGTTGACGACCTTTTCCAGAACCGGCGTAAGCTGCTTGCACGGGCCGCACCAGGGCGCCCAGAAATCCACCAGCACCGGCTGGTTGCGCGACTCCTCGATAACGTCCCGCGCGAAATTCGCCGTCGTGGTGTCCTTGATGGGCGAAGCGCCGCCGGATGCGACAGGTGCGGCACCATAGGATGCCGAAGCCGACATCTGGCCGCCGAAGGACGCGTTATAAGGATTGTTTGAACCGCTCATGAGTGTCTCCCGCCTGCCGGTATCCTGGACCCTTTAAAGCATGATTCCAAAAGGAAAGAAGCAGCCTTTGGATAAAATCACGCCCAATGAAATAGCCAAAGCGACAGGCCAATTCGAAGATAGGTCCTCTCGCTCTAATCGTAGCGCTAAAATCGTATGTCAGCCCGTCACTTTCAAGACTAGCGGCGTATGACCCGTCGCCTCCATGAAACGAAGGAGATCGCCGCTGGCAATCGAGGTCGTCGCGTCGTTCGACAACGGGTGGCAATTGACGATGTCGTGCTCCATCAATTCGGCATCGATCACAAAGGTAACGTTCTTGCCTGTATCGTTGATCGCCCCGAAGGCCGTCACCGCGCCGGGAACGACACCCAGATATTCTAGCAGCTTTTCGGGTTTGCCGAAGGAGACTTTGCTGGTCGCACCGATCAGCGTGTGCACCGTCTTCAGATCGACGCTCGCATTCTCCTCGACCGTCAGTAGGAAGAAATTGTCCTTCTTGTCCTTCACGAACAGGTTCTTCGTATGCCCGCCGGGGATTTCGTCGCGCAGCGACACCGATTCGGCAACAGTAAACACCGGCGCATGATCCTTGGTGCTGTGGGAAATGCCGAGGCCATCCAGGAAACGGAAAAGATCGTCGCGGGTTTTCGGGCTGTTGTCGGTCATGAGCGTCTCGCAATAAAAATATCCCGCCCCTGATACGTCGCCCGCAAATCCTTTGCAATCTTCCAGACGACAAAGCCCGGCGTCCTGGGGCTTTCCGGCGGGCAATGAAAAAAATGCAGATTTTTCTTCGCCACCTCGTCATTTCCCTGTTGCATTTGAAAAATGGTTAGGCCATATAGCGCCCGTCGCCGCAAGACGACGCCCAGCGGTCCAACACACTACCCCGGACGGCTGCGGATATGAGCGGGTGTAGCTCAGGGGTAGAGCACAACCTTGCCAAGGTTGGGGTCGAGGGTTCGAATCCCTTCGCCCGCTCCAGTTTTCTCAAGAAAATCAGATGGTTATAATGGCCGCTCGAGGCCATTTTGCGTTTGCCGCAAGGCCTGTCGCTGAGGAGTGCCGACAGGCATCGGCGCATTTGAAGCCGTGAGAACTCCGCAAGTTTGCCGTTGCGGATGCGGCTAGCCGGTGATGCGAAACCCGGTCGGCATCTCGGCGAGAGTGGTCGGTTGCTTCTCCACGCTGGAAACCGATGCGCCGGCAGGCCCGTGCCAGAAACGCTCGATCATGGTCGAAATCGCGGCATCAGGTCCGGCGATCAAAGCGAGGACGGACCCATCCGATTCGTTGCGGACCCAGCCTGTCAAACCGAGCCTTGACGCCTCGTTGCGGGTCCAGACACGGAAACTGACACCCTGTACCCTGCCGGTTATCCGTACCAGGGTAGCCTCATAATCATCGGACATAGCCACACCCATCTGGCAACACCATTAGAATGCCAAGCTGTAAAGCGGCGCGCAAGGGATGACTGATTCCCACGGCAAACGGGTCTGGCCGATCGCATCAATCGGGCATGAAGCTGCACAGCGCGAAATAGGCGACAGCGCCCGTGACGATCGCAATGGCCGACGCTTGCGCCAGGGCCATGCCATATTCGCGCGTGCCGGACGAGAAGGCCAGGACCGCCTTTGTCACGACATTGACGACGACAGCAATGAGGATGACGTCGGCAGCTGTCTTGACGTCGATCGCAGACCCCACGAGCCGTGCGGTTGAAAGCGTGACGGCGTCCACGTCCACCAGTCCGGAAATTGCGGCCACGACGAAAAGGGCGGATGCGCCGATATAGTCGATGGTCATTTTCGATATCAGACTGATCAGCCCGAGCAATGCGGCGAACGAGAACACCATGCGCAATTCGAACGGGTTCTTCAGCTTGATTTCCGGAACCTCCGTTGCGGAGCCGGAGCGCCAGACCCAGAGGAAGCCGGCAGTCAGGAAGCCTATAATCGCCGGCACCAGGCCAGACGCCAGCGGCAGAAGCAAGTTGAAGGAAAGGGCGCTGCCGATCACCAAGACGCGGGCGAAGGACAAGGCGCCGGCAATAGCAGCCCCAGCGGCCAGATGTGCCGAGCCCTGCGGCGCCTCCTTCGAATGACGGGCGAAGGAAAGCGTCAGCGCCGTCGAGGAGACCAGCCCTCCCGCGGCGCCGGCGAGCAGGATGCCGCGGCTCGTGCCGGTCAGCTTGATGGCGACATAGCCCGCAAAGGAAAGGGCGGCGATGGTAATGGTCAGCAGCCAGAGAGAGAAAGGGTTGAGCGCTCCCCAGGGATCGAGCGCCTTATCTGGCAGTAGCGGCAGTGCGACCATGGTCATTGCCAGCAACACGAGCGCCGAACGCAGTTCCGGCCAGGTCAGTCCCCTAAGAAAGCCGTGCAGACTCTGGCGCGCGGCAAGAATTGCCGTCGTGACAACGCCACCGGCGGCCGCAGTCACAACGTCGCCGACGGCAGCCAGAACGCCCAGCCCGAAAACGACGAGAGCGGCGACGACCGAGGTGATGCTGTAATCTTCATCCTCTTTCGTTTCCTGCCACTTGCCTGCGATATAGATGAGGCCGAGCAAGACGGCGATCGTCGCCGGCAGCAATGGGCCAATCATGGACTGCAGTACGCCGGCTATTCCGCCCAGGAAACCGGTGAGGCCGAACGTGCGGATGCCTGCCGTTCTGCCGCCTGCCCGAACGTCGCGCTCCTGCCAGCCCCGCTCGATGCCGACAAGCAGGCCAATGGCAAGCGCCACACCGAGGCGTTGAAAGATTTCGCTGTGCTCCATGACATAACGATATGCCTCTTGCGCCCGCGCGCAATCCACCTTCGCCTTTCAGGAAAAACCGCGTGTTTATGGGCACCGTCGCGCTAAGGTGAACCGCATCGATCCGACAAAGTCCGGCTGCATTTTTGAGCCATGGAAACAAACGAAGACATTGAGGGAAACCAAGCGCGTTGTTTCAGGTTCTTGTTCGATACGATCTTTGCGCAATGGACAGTGATGGACCCGGATCATGATCTCTTGGGCGAAACCTCTTCTCATCTTCGAAGTCACGCTCTTTGCTGCCGCCTCGCTCGTCCACTCCGGCATACTCCTTGATGGCTATGCGCATGCGCGGGCCGCGACAGCCGAGGGGTTGATTGCGGCGGTTCTGGCTTGCGGGATCTTCGCGTGCCTCTTCCAGCCGGCATGGACCCGCTCGGTGGCTCTTGCGGTCCAGAGTTTTGCACTTTTCGCAACCCTCGTCGGCGCATTCACCATCGCCATCGGCATCGGCCCGCAGACGACGGCCGACCGTGTATTCCACCTGCTCCTGCTGCTGGTACTGATCTCAGGCTTTGTCGCCGCCTTCAGATGGAACAGTCCATAGAGTGGAGAGCTCAATCTCGGCACGAGTTCAGCACGTATCCAGCCATCCGTGACCGGAACCCGTCAGGGTCTCAAATCAGTCTCAATTGAAGTTCAGGCCTCGACACCAGAGCCACCGACGGATCACGGACAGAGCCTGAATGAAACGACTGACGATTCTGCCGATCGCGATGCTGTCGCTCCTTCCTGTCACGGCTCTTGCCCACCCGCATATATTTATCGATGCCAAGTTCGAGGTGGTCGCAGCACCGGACGGCTCGATCGCCGAGCTTCGCAATGTCTGGCGTTTCGACGAGGTCTTTTCCTCCTCGGTGCTGCTGGATTTCGACAAGAACGGCAACATGGCGCTGGATGCCGGCGAGCTCAAAGCGGTGGGAAAGACGGTCAGGAATTCGCTTGCGCAATACAACTACTACACAAACGTCACCAGTAACGGCAAAGCGGTCGCGATGGCGAAGCCCGAGGCGATACAGGCGGATTATAAGGACAACGCCCTGATACTGACCTTCTCGCTAAAACCGCTGCAGAAGACCTTCCTCAAGGGAACCACGATTTTCGGGATTTACGATACGACGCTTTATACCGCGGTCGATTTCGCCGCGGACAGCGACATGGCCACCTCCGGAGAGGCATTTGCCCGCTGCAAGCGCAAGGTGGTGAGGCCCAATCCCAACGAGATCATCGCGCAGAACCAGGCGACGCTCACCAGTATGTTCTTCAACGACCCGATGGGAACGAATTATTCGCAGCTCGTAGCGACGAGGCTGGAGGTCCAGTGCTGAAATCGCCGTCGATCTGAGGAGCCAATCCGGTCGAAATGCAGGTGCGGAACAGCCTTAACCACCACCCCTGCTCAAGTTTTTTCTATTTTTGGAACCGCAGGCCGTGCTAGGAATGCGCGCGGGGGCGATCTGCCTGTAAATCGGTGTGGGGCGATCAGGGACGGGTGTTGGCAGAATGTTCAGCGTCAAAACATCTTTCGCCAGCGTCTCGGCGCTTGCCGGGATAGCTCTGCTGGCGACATCCGCAATCGGCGCGCTTCCGGCACTGGCGCAGGAGGCGGCGAAATCTTCGTCGAGTACCTGGATCGTTACGCTTGGCGGCACGGTGGAATACGGCCCTTCCTACGAAGGATCGAAGCATCTCTCCTTCAGCGGCATGCCATCCTTCGACTTTCATCGCCTTGGCGAAACGCAGGACTACAGCGCTCCGGACGACAACATCGACTATAGCCTCTTCGAGGTTGGCGGCATCGAAGTCGGTCCGGTCGTCGGCCTGAGAGGTGGGCGCTCGGCATTTGACGATTCCAGTCTGAACGGCCTGCACAGGGTTCACTGGAATTTTGACGCCGGTGCGTTCGCGCAATATTGGCCGATGGAAAATCAGTTGCGGCTGCGGGCTGAGACGCGTCAGGCATTGTGGGGCGGCGACGGCCTCGTTGCCGATCTGTCGCTCGACTGGTTCCAGCCCGTTGGAGATAGCTGGCTTCTGTCGGCGGGTCCGCGCATGTCGCTGGCGAACTCCACCTATATGCGCAGCAATTTCGGAATCACCGCGAGCGAGGCAGCGAAGAACGGCCAACTCGACTCCTTTGACGCCAGCGGCGGCTTGAAATCCGTCGGTTTCACGGTGGCCGCGACCTATACGATCTCGCCCGCCTGGAGCGTGCAGGTCTATGATAAATATAGCCGCCTCGTAAGTGATGCAGCCGACAGCCCGATCACCTCGCAGATCGGCTCACCCAACCAGAACGTCATCGGCTTTACGCTCAACAGAACGTTCGATATCCGGTTTTGAAGCCTGCTGCGCTTCGTTGCGGGCGATGTAGTCCCGCGTGACCGGAACGATGTCGTTGTGTTTGCTGATCTGGATCTGGAAGACGACGAGATCTTCATAGCGGAACGCAGCTTCCGCCGTCGAAAGATAATATTCCCACATGCGGCAAAAACGCTCATCATAGAGTTCGGCCACTTCGCCCCAGCGCGCCATGAAACGCTCGCGCCAGTTGGCAAGCGTCCAGGCATAGTGCAGGCGCAGCACTTCGACATCGGTGATCGTCAATCCCGCTGCCTCGACCTCCGGCACGATCTCCGAAAGTGCCGGAATGTAACCGCCGGGGAAGATGTATTTGTCGAGCCAGGGCGTGGTGAAGCCGGGCGTTGCCGAACAACCGATAGTGTGCAGCACCATGATACCGTCATCCTCGAGCAATTCGGCACATTTGCGGAAGAAGGTCCGATAGGATGACAGGCCGACGTGTTCGAACATGCCGACCGAGACGATCCTGTCGAAATGACCCGTCAGGCTGCGGTAGTCCCTGAGCGCGAACTGAACCTCCGCCCTCGATCCCTCCACGGCGCCCTGCAACCGTTTCGAAGCATAATCGTGCTGCTCTTCGGACAGGGTGACGCCGAGGACATAGCCGCCCGGTGCCTGCTCGGCCAGGTGCAGGGCAAGGCCGCCCCAGCCGCAGCCGATGTCGAGAATGCTGTTGTCCGGCTCGATCGACAGCTTGGCCGCCAGATGCCTTTTCTTCGCTAGTTGCGCCTCTTCAAGCGATTGACCGGGATGGGCGAAGTAGGCGCAGGAATATTGCCGGTCCGCATCCAGAAAAAGCTCGTAGAGCCGCCCGTCGAGATCATAGTGATGCGCGACGTTCGCCCTGGAACGCCCCGGCAGATTGCGGTGACGGAAAATCCGCAGCCTCGTGCGGATGTGATCGATGACACGGGCAATGAGCGGATGCGTGCTGTTCTGCGCCTCCCGCAGCATCATCGCGACGAAATCGTAGAGCGAGCCCCGTTCGACAAGAAAACGGCCATCCATGTAGAGTTCGCCGAGCCGCAGGTCGGCGTCGACAAGGAAAGCCCACTGCGCGCTTGTGTCCGTGAAGCGAACATGCACCGGCTGACCAGTGGCATCGCCGAAAGTCAGGACGCGGCCGCCTGCGGTCGTCACCGTCAGTGATCCCCGCGTTACGATGTGCGACAGCGCGCGTCTCAAGCTCCAGTCCGCAAGGCCGGACGCGATGCTGACGCCCTTGTTTTGGTCTTCAGCTTGCAATCGGGACATCACTTATCCTTACCCGTGTCGGTACTGAGCGAACCGCGCTTTGGCGCCCAGCCATTTTGGTCTGAGGTTTCGCCCGCAGCACTTGCGATCAGCCAGACGCCCGTCAGGATCAATCCGCTGCCAATGACCTGCAGGCCGACGACGGGCTCGCCGAAGACGAACCAGCCGGTGGCGATGATCAAAACGTAGCTGATGCCGGAAAGGGGGAAGGCCCGGCTCAGATCAAGCTCGGAAAGTACATTCATCCAGATGAAGAAGCAGAGGATCTCGGCGGCGATCGCCGCCAGGATCCAATGCGACGTGAGCGCCTGCCACAGCCAATCCGCTCCGCCGTCACCGTCCAATTGCGCGGCTCCATGCTTGATGAAGAATTGGTACAGCGTGTTCAACACCGGCACCGCCAGCCAGGATAAGCGCATCGACATCATCAGCCCGCCTCATCTGTCGAAAACAGCGGCGAAACCAGCCGCAATATTTTCTGGAGAACCGGATTGCGGTGGCGAAAGAACATCGCATTGGCGGTGAGCTTGCTGCCGAGCCGCATCTTGTTTTCATAATAGGCCTGACCGCTCTGGTAACGGCCTATGCCGTGCTCCAGGCAATAGCGCAGATTGGTGAACCAGCTCAGGAAATAAAGATTGTAGGGCCGCCCCTCTTCGCCATCCATGCAGAAGAATTTGTCGATGGCGGCGCGTCCGTCATGGACGATCAGATTGGCAGCAAGAAGCCTGTCATCGACGAAATAGAAGGCGCAGAAAGAGCGACCGTCCATCCGGGAAAGGATTCCCTCGAAGTAACCGGCCGTCAGTTCCTCGAACTGCCATTCGCTGCGATTGCGTGTGTCGTGGTAGAGCCTCATGACCTCGGGCAGGAAATCGCCGAAATCCGTTCGAATCTCGACCCTGACCCGCGCAAAGGATTTCAACTTGCGGCGCATGTCCTTGCGCGTGCCGGAAGAGAGCCGGGCGAGATATTCGTCGATCGTCTTAAAGTCGATATCGAGCCAGGCGGTCGGCAAGCCGCCGATCATGGCGTAACGGCGGGCCGACAGCGGTCCGTCTAGCGCGGGGGCAACCGGCTGGGGAATGTCCTTGAGGCCCATCAGCGCGCAATCTTCCGTTGCCGCAAGCTGTTCGAAGAATGACAGCAATTCGGCAAACAACACCTCGCGGCGTTCCGGCGGCACATCGGGATGAAAGCCGACCGCGCCCGTTTCCGTGCAGGGAGAGCCAAGACAGGCGAGGCGCAGCGTCAGGAAGCCAGCAAAGCGCTGCCGCACCCACCGTATGCCCCTGCGCAGCGCGCCCTCTTCCAGAGTCGTGTCCAGGGCATAGGGGCAGAGGAAAGCCGGCATTGCGGCGCTGATCCGCCCGTCCTCGGCGACCGTGATGTAGCGCCATTCGAAGCCTTCGATACCGGCCTCCTCGATGGCCAGCAGGCAATCATAATCCTCGACCTGATCATGAAAGCAGGCGTTCCAGGCATCGCGGCCGATGGCGCGAATGCTGAAATGCACCTCGGCGACCGGATCGCGCGCCGGCGTCGGCGAAGGACTAAGCGAGCGCTGAAGCATGGCTCGCCTCGAAGAAATCGGCGGTGAATTCCGCGACCTGCCGGTGCTGACGATCGACGTGGATCATATGATAGCTGTCCTTGATCCACTTCAGCTCATGCGGGCCGCCAATGTGCTCGGAAATGTAGCGGGCGTGCCTCGGATTGCTGAGATCGTCTTCCTCCGCGTGCAGGATCAAGGTCGGCACGCGAATGTCGGGCAGCACGCCCCGCAGCGTCTTGCCCAAACGGTGCATCTCGACGATGCCGCGGCCAGGGAATTTTTCTAGCATGCCTTCGCCCGCCATTGCCTCGACCATGCGGCGCAAACGCTCGTCCTTGATGCCAAGGGATGAATTCTCTTTGAAATTGAGACGGTCGAGGAAGGGAATGCGCGATAGCCAGCCGATATGCGGCGACAGCAAAGTGTAGTGGCGTGGCACGTCCCAGCCGTCATAGTGGAAGCAGGGCGAATAGATCGCCACGGCCTTTATGAGATCCGGGCGGCTATTGGCGGCCAGCATCGACAGCTTGCCGCCCACACAGATGCCTGCCGCGAAAATATGCTGCGTGCGCCGCGCCATGAATTCCGCCGCCTGTACCACGCTGTTCAGCCAATCTTCCCAATGAGAGAGCCGTAACGCCCTGACATCCTCGCCGTGACCTGCCAGCAGCGGTGCGTGGACGCTGAACCCTCTGCGGTTGAGCTGACGCGCGACAAGCTTCATTTCGGCCGGCGCACCCGTTAATCCATGAATGAGGAGCACGCCTTTGCCGTTGTTTCCTTCGAGAAAGAAACTCAATTCCTCAGATTTCATGGGAAAGCTCCGCCTGCCGGTTTTCCTTGGCCATGAAGCCAAGGGCGTGGCAGGTGCTGATGACATGCGTGCCGGCCTTTTCCTGCTCTTCCTTGATCTGCTCGTGCAGCGTGCTCAGCTTCGTCCAATGGGTCCGCGGCCGGTAATGGTGCTCGGCATGATAGCCGTTGCCGAACCACAGCCAGTTGTAGAACGACTTGTGGCTGCTGACGCCCCAGGCGATCGGCTCGTCCGGATCGCCGTTCAGATGCTCGTAATAGCCGTTCAGCGACGACAGGCAGTTGCCGAAATAATAGAAGGGCACGAAGAACAGCACGGCCTTCCAGTCATAGATCAACGCAATTGCAGCAAGGCCAAGGAAGAAAAAGAGCTCGAACCGGCCCCATTTTGCATCGAACGGCCGCGTGCGGGCGATAGCCTTGTGAATGTCGCCGAGACTGTCCCGAAAGAAGCTCAGAAGCGTATAGGACCACACATTCTCCGGCTCGCCGTTGCGGCCGTGGCGATAGATCGACAAGAGATCGATCGTATCGCCCTTTTCGTCCGGCCGATCGCTGTTGCCGGAGTGATGGCGCATATGCACCCAATGATAATAGGTCTGCGAGAAGCCGATCGCGACCGATTCCAGCAGGCTGAACGCGTAGTTCATCCAGCGCGGCTTGAAATAGGGCGTGTGGATGAAATTATGGGATATGCTGTTGATATTCCACGAGATCGACACTGCATACAGGCAGCCGAGGACAGCCGAGAGCCATAACGGCCGGCTTTCGAAACCGACGATCAGATAGATGTCGAAAGCGAGATGCGCCACAGCGGCCAGAACCGGCGCGGCATCCCATCTGGTGTGCGCAAAGATTTTCATAGTCCGGTTACTCCCACGCAAGCCACGCCGGCGGTCACGAGGAACACACCCGTCGCGTGGCGGAGGTTGATATTTTCTTTGAAGATCAGGGCCCCGGCGAAGACGATGACGACATAGCTCAGCGCCATCAGCGGAAAGGCGATGGATAGGGGGACGTGCTCGAGCACGGCGGTCCAGGCGAGCAGCTCCACCGCCCAAAAGAAGATGCCCAGCCATGTCACTGGCTTGGTCAGCGCCGAAAGCAATGCGTTTTCGCTTGCCGACTGCTTGAAGCAGACCTCGCGCGCCGTTTCCGCCAGCACGCAGAAAAGGATCAGGCCGAGCATCGGAAGGGTCAGGCTGCCGCTCATGCCATGTACTCCGCCAGGACCTCCAGCAGCGCGTGGTTTGCGGCACTGTTGATATTTCTGATCGTTTCGGCCCTTGGCCGGATATGCGGCTGGTCGATAAAAACCTCGGCCCTTTTCAAAATCCTGGTTTGAAAACTGCCGGCATAGCTCGGGGCCGAGTAGTCGCCGATGACGTCTGCGCCGATAATGCGATGGCGGTTGCCGATTTCGCTGATCAGCGCCAGCAGGTAGGGCAGCCGCATACGGCCCTGGTCCCAGTTCGTCACGGCGTCATCCGCCACCAGCACATCCTTGTCGATCGTCAGATAGACCGCTTCGGTGCGAATCCGGCTCAGCATCCGGTCGATGAAATTTTCCTCGCCGATCTCGGAAATGGATTTCCAGTGCAGGGCGCCCTTCTCCTGCCGATAGCTGGCGCCGCTGCCGTATTCGGCCAAAACACGGCTCGGCGGATGTTCATAAGGATAGAGCTCCAGCTTGCCTTCGCCGAGCCAGTGCAGATTGGCGCCTTTGCGCTCCGGGCTGCGAAGGTCGTGACTGCAAACGCCGATGGTGATGACCTTTTGGATATGGCGGTTGGCCAGCGCGCTGTTGACCCAGGAGCCGCAATGCATCCCGCCATTGAAGGTGACCCAATCCGGATGATTGTCGAAATGAATGAGCGTCGTCGCAATGGACTGCCGCTCCAGAGCCCCATCGAGAAGCAGCGCCGTCACATGATGAAAGTCGCCGGAGCCCATGAAACAGAGCTGCGGATCCTTGCCGATTGCGGGCGTGTTCCGGACGATGTTGCGGCCGAGTTCGGCAAGCGCCTTCTGCTTGCTCCAGAGCCGCACCGCCCTGCCGGTTCCTTTATCGGCATATTGGCACGCGCCCGCAAACTTGCAGGCGCGCACGAAATCTGGCTGCAACTCCAACGCATCATCGAGATGAAGAAGAAGGAGTTGCACCGGTCTATCTCCGGGCTGCGCGCGTGAGAAGCTGATCGAGCAGGGCAATCGCCAGATCGATCTCCTCGCGGGTGATGAGCAGGTTCGGCGCGAAGGTGATGACGTTCTTGTGGTAGCCGCCGACGTCCAGCACGAGGCCGTACATCTTGGAGCCGACCTGAATGTCGCCCTTCATGCCCTCGTCGCAAAGCCAGTCCATCGTCGCCTTGTCCGGCGTGTAGCTGTCGTCCTTGCAGATCTCCATCCGCAGGGCCAAGCCGAGACCGTCGACCTCGCCGACGATGGCATGGCGCTTCTGCAATTGTTTCAGCCCATCGAGGAAATAAGCGCCCTTGGCCATGATGGCCGCGCCGAAATCCTCCTCTTCCAACATCTTCATGGTTTCGAGAGCCACGGCGGTCCCCATCGGGTTGCTGGCGAAGGTGGAATGTGTCGAACCGGGCGGGAAGATTTCCGGATTGATCATCTCTTCCCTTGCCCAGACGCCTGAAAGCGGATTGAGCCCATTGGTGATCGCCTTGCCGAAGACAAGAGCATCGGGGGAAACGCCGAAATGCTCGATCGACCAGAGCTTGCCGGTGCGGTAGACGCCCATCTGGATTTCGTCGACGACGAGCAGGATGCCGTGTTCGTCCAGCACCTTCTTGAGTTCGATGAAGAAGTTCATCGGCGGAATGACGTAGCCGCCCGTGCCTTGGATCGGCTCGATGTAGAAGGCGGCATATTCGGACTTGCCCGCCTTCGGATCCCAAACGCCGTTATATTCGCTCTCGAACAGACGGGCGAACTTCTGAACGCAGTGATGCCCGTACTCTTCCTTCGACATGCCCTTCGGGCCGCGGAAATGATAGGGAAATTCGATGAACTGCGCCCGATCCCCGAAATGACCGTAGCGGCGGCGGTAGCGGTAGCTGGAGGTGATGGCCGAGGCGCCGAGGGTGCGGCCGTGATAACCGCCCTCGAAGGCGAACATCAGGCTCTTGCCGCCGGTATAGTTGCGCACCAGCTTCAGCGAATCCTCGACGGCCTGCGAGCCGCCGACGTTGAAATGAACCCGCCCCTTGCGCCCGAACTTGCGTTCGGCGTCCTGGGCGATCATGGCCGCCAGCTCCACCTTTTCCCGGTGCAGATATTGCGAGGCGACCTGCGGCAGCCGGTCGAGCTGCCGGTGTGCGGCGGCATTCAGGCGTTCGTTGCGGTAGCCGAAATTGACGGCGGAATACCACATCTGCAGATCGAGGAACGGCGTCCCTGACTGGTCGTAGACGTAGGAGCCTTCGCATTCCTCGAAGAATTTCGGCTTTGCCGTATAGTGGACCGTATCGCCATGGGAGCAATAAGCCTCCTCAAGGATGCGCAACTCCGCCTCAGATTTGACGGGCGATTGCATCTCGCCACTGAAGGCTTCGACTACATTGGTTTTCATTAATGCCTCTCGGTCTGGTTCACGCGATCTTGGAATGCAGCAGCGCGCGGTGCTCCCGTGCGGCACTGGGAAGAATGGCTTTCATCTTTGGAAGCAGGTCGGCGAAATTGTCGAAGCCGACATAGGAAATGCCGCGGTCATCGCAGTAATCGGCGAGCTTGGCTTTTGCGAAGACGAGATCGACCTTGTCGGCAACACAGAAATCGCTTCGCCCATCGCCGATGTAGATCTGCAGTTCAGTTCCCCTGACAACCCGGCATTTGCAGACGCCTGAACCGGACATGCAGCCGGCTGCCGTGGGCGACGGAGAAAGAGAATACAAGTCTCGGCCATGAGCGAAGCGATAGGTGAGGACGTTGGCGACTATTCTGAGGTCGCCGATGCCGTGACGTGCCAGGATATGGCGAATGAAATAGTCGACCCCATCGCTGACGATCGTCACGGGCAGATCACTGCGGTTGCAGTATGACAGGAAACCCTCAAAGCCGGGGTCGATGGACACCCCGTCCAGGAGAGCCTCGAGATCTTTGCGGCTCGCCTGCACGAGGGCGATCTGCCGGCGCATGCATTCGCCCGACCCTATCAGCCCCTGTTTCCACTGCTGTTCTATGTCTTCCCATTCGGAACCGGCGAAACGGGACAACACCATATCCGTCGCGTCTTCGATGGATATGGTTCCATCAAAATCGCAAAACACCTGCATAAAAAAACCCTTTCGCCTTATCCTGAAGTTGCGTTTAGCAACCACGGATGAGCCAGGCATGAGGGCAGGATGATGCGAAAATGAAAAACGAGCAGCCCCACGACTTCGTGAAAAGCTGAACCGTCCAGCGATGAGCACCGAGCGCTCGGATGGGTATATAGGGGTCGCTCTATTGGTTTTTGGGCAACCGCAGATCGACCCGCAGGCCGGTGCCCCAACGCGGCGTCAATAGCTGGATTGAGGCCGCCAGCCGGTCGGCCGTATCGGCGACGATCGCAAGACCGAGGCCGGCCCCTTCAGTGTGAAGCGTATTGAGCCGATAGAATCGCTGGAAGACCGCAGCACGCTCATCGGGCGGTATGCCGGGCCCGCTGTCGCTGATCGATATCAGCCAGAGCGCGTTTTCAGAGGAGATCACGACTTCGATCTTGCCGGCAACGGGTGTGTATTTGATGGCATTGTCCAAGAGGTTGCCGATCATCATGCGCAGCAGCGATTCATCCGTTTTGACTTGCGCCGTCTCGTCGCCTTCCAGCAGGACATCAAGCTGCCTGCTGGTGATGATATTGCCGAATTCCGCCAGAACAGACGCCACCATATGGTAGAGCGGGACGGGTGTCGGATTGAGGGGATGATGGCTTACCCTGGCCAGCCGCAACAATTGCTCGATCAGATGTGTGGCGCGATTGTTGCTGGCCACGAGGTCGGCGATGATCGTCTGCCGTTCCTGCTCGCTGTCGGTGTTGCCCAGCATCTGCAGCAGCAGCTTCACGCTCGCCTGCGGGGTGCGCAATTGATGTGCCGCAAGATCGGAGAAGCGCCGCTCGAGGGTCAATGAGTGACCGAGTTTCTCCAAAAGCTGATTGATTGAGCGGCCGAGCGGCAAGAGGTCACGCGGCAGGCCCTGGACAGGGATGGCGGAGAGATCGTCGGGCGACCGGGTGCGAATCTGGCGTACTAGCCCGTGGATCGTGCGCAGGCCGCTGTTGATGCCAAGCCAGATGAGGAAGCCGATGACCGGCACCAGCACAAGCAGCGGAAAGAAGAGATTGAGCAGGATGTTGGAGACCAACGTTTCCCGCAGGGCGATCTTCTCGCCGATCTCCATGACGATGGTCGTGTTCGGTATCGGCAGCGAGTAGACCCGCCATTCCTCTCCCTTATAGGTGAGCGTGGTGAAGCCGACCTTCTGCTGCGGCACATCGGACTGGAACGCCGTGCTGCTGTAGAAGCGAATACGGCCATCCACCCAGGCGCGAAACATGTGGGCGTCGGCATAGTCGTCGGCGTCCTCATTGAAGGATAGCTGGTTGTCCATGTTGAAGTCGATGTCGTCGATCTTCTTCGGAGAGCGGTCCGGCGATCTTTCCAGAGGGCGACGCAGCAAGCTCCAGATAACGTTCGCGTCATCGATGAGCTGGGCATCGTAGATATTGTTAATCTCGCGCGTTGCGCTGTTGAACGCGAAGGCGCCGATCACCACGATCGTCACCGCCACGACCGGCGCTATCCTGAAGAAGAGTTTGCGGGTTAGCGTGGACCTGATCATCGTTCGATCATGTAGCCGACGCCGCGGATCGACTTGATGAAATCGGTGCCGAGCTTTTTGCGCAGGTTGTAGATCGTCACCTCGATGGCGTTGCTTTCGACGCTGTTCTCGGCATCGTAAAGCGCATATTCGATATCGTTCTTGGTCACGTATCGGCCGCTGCGCTCCATGAGCAGCTTCAGCAGATGGAATTCCTTGGCGGTGGTATGAACCTGCGCGCTGCCCTTGCGGGCGACCATCGCCGACGGGTCGACCTCGACATCGCCGCATCGTATGAGGCTTTCGGTTCGCCCATCGCGGCGGCGAATCAGCGCGCGCAGGCGGGCAAGCAGTTCGTCGAGATCGAACGGCTTGACCAGGTAATCATCGGCGCCCTCATCGAGCCCCTCGACCTTCTGCCGTACCGCATCGAGCGCAGTCAGCAGCAAAACCGGCACCGCATTGCCCCGCTGTCGAATGCCTCTCAGCACCTCCATGCCATTGAGCTGCGGCAGGTTGATATCGAGAATAACAGCCGCGAAATGCGAATGCTGCGCAGCTTCGAGACCGGACTCGCCATCGCGCATCCAATCGACACCGTAAGCGTGTTTCTCCAAAGCCTTCTTGAGGGATGATCCGAGAATATTGTCGTCTTCAACAAGCAGAACACGCACGGTCGATCTCATTTTGCCAACGGGGATTAGAAAGCCGATGTGAACCGCAATTGAAGCGGCCTTGTGGCGGAGCTATACTGTGATGCTTAAGTTCAGCAAGACCTGCAAGAGCGTATTAGAGCTGCTTCCCAGTGTCCGATTGTCTTTCCCATCCCTCTCTCGGCATTCGACCCTATCCAAAGACGTTTGGTCTGCATGTCTTGTCCGTAGACTGCGGGCGGAGCTGAGGCTGCAGGGACATGAAAACGTTCGCTCTTGTCGTTCCGTCGCTGATCTCAATCACCTTCGCCCTTTCCTTCACCGCCTTCGCCGCGAACACCGCAACCACGGGAAGCGGCAATTCCGCGCCATGCGCCAAAATGGTGGAGAGTATCAATAATGGGTTGAAGACATCGGCGATCAGCGCCGCCGACAGAAAGCGGGCAAGCGCCCTGGTGGCTGAGGGTCTCAAGCGTTGCAAGGCCGACGACTATTCCGGCGCCAACAGCTATTTCATCGACGCCTTGAAGATGCTGCATAAGTAATGCATCCGGCACTCCCGCTGGCCGGATTGTCATCGCCTGGGACCGGAGCGGGAACGCCGCCGCTCATCCGGCCCCCAATCTCCGCATCGACGCCGCCAGGACCTCGAAAATGCGAGCATCCGTTGATTGCGCAACATTGAAGCGGAGGAAATTGCTTGCCGCATCCCTCTGGCTGAAGGCATTGCCGGGTGCCAGGATGATGCCTTCGGCGAGGCAGGCGCGGGCGACGTCGGCCGCATTCAGCCCCTCCGGCAGCCGGCACCAAAGGAACATGCCGGCCTGTGGCTTCAGCCAGGGCGTGATGCCGATTGCCTCCAATCGGGAGATGGTTTCGCTCATGGCCTTGGCAAGCCGGACTCGCAACGCCTCGATATGCTTGCGATAGCCTCCGTCCTTCAGGGCCGAGAACAACAGCTCGGCCCCCAATTGGCCACCGCTGAAGTTGGTGGCGATCTTCAGATCGACAAGGCCGTCGATCCAATCCCGCCGCGCCGCGATGAAGCCGCAGCGCACCGAGGCCGACAGCGTCTTCGAGAAGCTGCCGATATGGATCACCCGATCGAGCCCATCATAGGCGGCAAGCCGCGGCGCCGGCACGTGCTCGAAATCGGCAAAAATATCGTCTTCGATGATGATCAGGTTGGAAGCATCCGCCAGCTTCAACAGGCGATGCGCCGTCACCGGCGACAATGCGGCGCCGGTTGGGTTGTGAACGGCGGAATTGGTGATGTAGAGGCGCGGCTTATGTCTTTCGAGTGCCTCGGCAAACCGCTCGATATCCGGCCCTGTCGGCGTGAAGGGCACGCCGACGATATTGGCCCGGTGCGCCCGCAGGAGAGCGTGGAAATTGAAGTAGCAGGGATCGTCGACCAGCACGGTATCGCCCGGTTCGAGCAGGAAACGGCAGAGAAGATCGATGGCCTGCGTGCCGGATTCCATGAGCATGATTCGATCAGGCGACGCCGTAATGCCGTGTTCGCCCATGCGCCGTGCCAGAAGCTGCCGCAACGGCGGCAGGCCGAGCGGTGTTCCATAGTTGGTGAGAATGTCGCTCCCGCCGGTCCGCGCCAGGGTTCGCATCGCTCGACGCAGCGCCGCTTTCGGCATCCAGGAGGGCGGAAGCCAGCCGCAACCGGGCTTCAGCACAGCATCGTCCACCTCCAACGATTGCCGCGAAATCCAGAGCGGATCGACATCGCGTTCGAGCGGCGGAGCGATCTCCGACAGGGAAAGCGGCGCGAGCGGCCCACAGACGTAAAAGCCGGAACCGGGCCGCGAGCGGATGACGCCCTCGGCCGCCAGCCGCTCATAAGCCTCGACCACGGTGGAAACGGATACCTGCATCGTCCTGGCGAAGCTGCGCACCGAAGGAAGCCGCGCCCCCGGCACCAGGCTGCGTGCGGCAATGCGATTGGAAATCGCCGCCATCACGACCTCGATGCGCGTGCCGCTGGCCCCATTCGTTACAATGGTATCGTTCATCCGTACTGCACCCCACACCATAACAGTTTGCAAAAATTGTACTGCGCCGTCTCTGGAATGACCAGCCGACTTCGCCGATACCGGCCGATAAACTTGGAGCATCGGAATGGACAAGACGACAAGCGGCTGGATCTATGGAATGACGGGCGTGCTGATCTTCAGCGGCTCATTGCCGGCAACACGGGTGGCGGTGATGGATTTCGATCCCGTCTTCCTGACGGTCGCCCGCGCGGCGATTGCCGGCATTCTCGCGTTGTGCCTGCTGCTCGCATTTCGGGAGAAGCGACCGGTTCGCAACGATATCATCCCTCTTGCCATCGTGGCACTTGGATGCGTCGTCGGTTTTCCGCTGCTGACGGCACTGGCGCTAAAGCACGTCACCTCGGCGCATTCGATCATCTTCATCGGGTTGCTGCCGCTTGCCACGGCCATATTCGGCGTATTGCGCGGCGGTGAACGGCCGCGGCCGGCCTTCTGGATATTTTCCGCCGTTGGCAGCGCCATCGTCTGCGGCTATGCGCTGGCCCAAGGTATCTCCGCCTCGCCGGTCGGCGATTTGCTGATGCTGGCGGCAATCCTCGTTTGCGGGCTCGGCTATGCCGAGGGCGCGGTGCTGTCGCGCCGGCTGGGCGGCTGGCAGGTCATTTCCTGGGCGCTCGTCCTGTCGCTGCCGGTCATGATCGCGCTTTGCCTCTTCACCATGCCGCAGGCGATCGGCGGCATCGGCGAGCCGGCCTGGATCAGCCTGATCTATGTCTCGCTCTTCAGCATGCTGATTGGCTTCATCTTCTGGTATCGCGGATTAGCACAGGGCGGCATTGCTGCCGTCGGGCAACTGCAGTTGCTGCAGCCCTTCTTCGGCCTGGCGCTCGCCGCTACCTTGCTGAAGGAAAGCGTCAGTTGGTCCATGCTTGCGGTGACGCTCGGCGTTGTCGCCTGTGTCATGGGCGCAAAGAAATTCGCGCGATAGCCTCCCGAGAAAATCAAATTCGCTCTTGCTCTACTAAACCGATCGGTCTAGAATAATCTTATCGGTCCAAAAGGAGCAAGCTATGGCCACCCCACTCGTGCCGCCGTTTACCCGCGAAACCGCTAACGCCAAAGTCCGCATGGCCGAAGACGGCTGGAACAGCCGCGATCCCGAACGTGTCTCGAAGGTCTATACCGAAGACAGCCAGTGGCGGAACCGCGCCGAATTTCCGCGCGGCCGCAAGGAAATCGTCGAATTCCTCACCCGCAAATGGGCCAGAGAGTTGGACTACCGGCTGATCAAGGAACTATGGGCCTTCGACGGCAACCGCATCGCCGTGCGTTTCGCCTATGAATGGCGCGACGATAGCGGCCACTGGTTTCGCTCCTATGGCAATGAAAATTGGGAATTCGACGCCGAGGGCCTGATGCAGCGCCGCTTTGCCTCGATCAACGACATGCCGATCAAGGAAGAAGACCGGAAATTCCATTGGCCGCTCGGCCGCCGTCCGGACGACCATCCAGGGCTTTCCGATCTCGGACTCTGAGACGATGACACGCACCATCTTCGAAAAATCGGACGCCATCATCCTCGTTGCCGAAGTCTTTCGTGAACTCGGCTACGAGGGTGCATCGATGAGCAACATCACGGCGCGTACCAAACTGTCGAAGGGCAGCCTCTATCACTTCTTTCCCGGCGGAAAGGAGGAGATGGCGGCGGAGATCATGGCCAATATCGACGCCTGGTTCGTCAACGAGATGTTCAAGCCGCTCGAAGAAGACGAACCGCACGCCGCCATTGCCCGCATGTGGGAGACAACAGACACTTATTTCCGCTCCGGCCATCGCATCTGTCTCATCGGCGCCTTCGCGCTCGACGAAACACGCGACCGTTTCGCAGCGGCGATCCAGACCTATTTCAACCGATGGATCGAAGCACTTGCCGGCGCTTTGACGAGAGCGGGCCTCAAGACGGCAGAAGCAAATGCGCTCGCCGAAGAAGCGGTAGTCGGTATCCAGGGCGCACTGATACTTGCGAGAGCGCTGGGGGACGACGCGATTTTTGGGCGAACGCTTCGACGGTGGCGGGAGCGGGTGGAAGCCAAGTTGGGGTGACCCGGCTGCCTATTGTTCTGCCGCTTCTTCCGCTGTCCAGAATGCAAGGCCGCAGAACAGGATCGTCGTGCCGATATCCAGAATTTTTGGCACTTTGCCGAGAATGAACCGGTCGCGTAGCAAAGAACGAAGGAAACAAGCGCGGCCAGGAACAGCGCTACGGTCGGGCCAATGAAACCATCCGCCACCGCCCGCGCACCCGACATATCGATGCCGCCGCTACAGATGGCGGCGCAGGCGACGGCCCTCTGGTCACTGGTGCATGGCTTCGCTATGCTGCGGCTCGAGGGACGCCTGGACGGCATGATCAGATCGCTTCCTGGCGACGAGACGGCGGATAGTTTGCTGGACGCGATGCTTTCGGCCATCCGCGTCGTAGATGATTAAGCTTCTCGAGGCAGCCGCTGCTAGTATATCTGACGGGTGCTCCGATTTTAAACAATCGTCCACAAAAGCGTGGCAGCATTAATCATCTTTGATTTGCAACTGTCCGAGCTCCTATGCTCAGCAGAAACCGGGGGGCGCCGAGGAGATGGATCAGACAATGCTGCAACAGACCAACGAAACCGACGATGCGTTGATCGACCGTCTGCAACGTTCGGCCTTCGACTATTTCATGCTTTACACCAATCCGGAAAATGGGCTGGTGGCGGATACTTCGATCAAGACGAGCCATTGCAGCATCGCCGCCGTCGGCTTCGCGCTGTCGAGCTATCCCGTCGCCGTCGAACGCGGCTGGATCAGCCGCGCGGATGCGGCCCAGCGCGTGTTGACCTCGCTGAACTTTTTCGCCGAAAGCCAGCAGGGAGAAGAGCGAGGCGCCACCGGTCATCGCGGCTTCTACTATCACTTCCTCTATATGGCGACCGGCAACCGGGCCTGGAACAGCGAACTCTCCACCATCGATACCGGCCTTTTCCTGCTCGGCGTATTGACGGCGGCAGCCTATTTCAACGGCCCCGATCAGAACGAAGAGGACATTCGCACACAGGCGCAGTTTCTCTATGAGCGCTGCGATTGGCATTGGGCGCTGAACAAGGGCAAGACGATCAGCATGGGCTGGAAGCCGAGCAGCGGTTTCCTGCGCTGGCGCTACCAGGGCTATGACGAGGCGATCTTTCTTTACGTGCTGGCACTCGCTTCGCCCAGCCATCCCATACCGTCATCGAGCTACGACGCCTTCGCCTCGACCTATACCTGGATGATGTTCAGGGACACGCCCTATCTCTATGCCGGGCCGCTGTTCATCCATCTCTTCTCTCACGCCTGGATCGATTTTCGCGGCATCGCCGACCGGCATGTGGCCGACAAGGACACGGACTATTTCCGCAACACCCAGACGGCCATCGCCGTTCAGCGCGATTACACCGACCGCAACCCGGGCCACTTCGTCGGCTATGCCAAGAACATTTGGGGGCTCTCGGCCTGTGACGGCCCGAATCCGACCGGCACCAAGCACAGCCGGCGTTACAGCCCTAAGGTTCTCGGCTATGCCGCCCGCGGCGCGCCGCTCGGTCCCGACGACGGTACGATCGCGCCCTGGGGCCCGTTATCCTGCCTGCCGTTCGACCGCCAAGCCGCCCTCGACGGCACCAAGGCCCTGCTTTCCACCTATCCGAACCTGTTGCTGGACGGCCGCTTTCCCGGTGGCTTCAACCCCAGCGTCAGAGGCCCAGGCCCAGAAGGCTGGGTGGACGACCGCTCGGTCGCCATCGACCAGGGCCTGCTCGTGATGATGATCGAAAATGAGCGCAGCGGGCTGATCTGGAACCTGATGCGGCAATCGCCGATCCTGCGCCGTGGCCTCGAACGCGCCGGCTTTATCGGCGGCTGGCTGAACGAAGAGCAGACGGCGCCGGCGATCGTCTGATCTGTGGATCGCGGGTAGCCGTCAGGCACCCGACCATCACCGTCGGCGGCTCAAAGCCTCTCTATCGCGGCAATCACTTCGTCCTCGACACTGATGCCTTCACTCAGCGCAAGGCGTCGTGAGTTCTGCCCGCGCCGGCCGGGCAGGCGGACATTGGGATCGCTGGTGATTTCGCTCGCCAGCAGGGCCAGCCGCTTTGCCGTATCGCCCGCACTCATCGCCGCCGGATTGATGGCGATGATCGTATGCCCGAGCGCGGGTGGCGAACCCTGATCGTCGAACAGCGACGAAGCTTCGAAAGAATAGTTGGCGCCGGTCAGGCCGGCGGAGAGGATCTCCACCATCATGGCCAGTGCCGCCCCCTTTGATTCACCGGCGGGGATCATCGTGCCGGCCAACGCTTCCTCAGCATCGGTCGTCGGCTTGCCGTCGCGGTCGTAGGCCCAATCGGCCGGGATCGGCGCGCCCTTCTGCCGGGCGGCCATGACCTTGCCGCGCGCCACTTTCGACAGTGCGAGATCGATGACGATGGGATCGGCGTCCGGCAGCGGCGCGGCGAAGGCGATCGGATTGGTGCCAAAGACAGGCCTCTTGCCGCCCCAGGGCGCCATGGAGGCCGGCGCATTGGCGACCATCAGCGCCACCAGCCCCTGATCGGCAAAACGCTCGACCGTCAGGCCCATGACGCCGGCATGATGCGAGCGGCTGATGGCCGCCAGCGCGATCCCCTGTTCGCGAGCAACAATGGAAAGCTCGGCAACGGCGAGATCGAGCGCCGGATAGGCATAGCCGTTGCCGGCATCGATGCGCAGCACGGCAGGATAGGGTCGAAGGAGCTGTGGCTTGGCGAAGCCGTCGGTCTTGCCGATCTTCGCCTGCCCGGCATAGGCGGGCACGCGGCGCAGACCATGGCGCCCTTGCCCGGCCGCCTCCGCCGCGACGAGGGCGACCGCCACCGAACGGGCGTTTTCCGCACTGACTCGATTTCGCTGCAGCGCCTCCACAACCAGCGTTTCGGCCTCGGCGAGCGACAGATGCATGGTGAGCGACCTTGGAATGATGAAGGAGGGCGAAGACGTTTCTACGCCCATGCCCTCCTCATCGCAACGCAAGGATTGCGACGCTCGTCTTACTCGACGTCGAACTTGACGCCCTGCGCCAGCGGCAATGTCCTGCCGTAGTTGATAGTATTGGTCGCCCGGCGCATATAGGCCTTCCAGGCATCCGAGCCGGACTCACGGCCGCCGCCGGTCTCCTTCTCGCCGCCGAAAGCACCGCCGATTTCAGCGCCGGAAGGGCCGAGATTGACATTGGCGATGCCGCAGTCCGAACCGCGCGCCGAGACGAAGGCTTCCGCCTCGCGCATGTCATTGGTGAAGATAGACGACGACAGGCCCTGCGGCACGGCATTGTGCAGCGCCACTACCTCGTCGAAATCACTGTACTTCATCACATAGAGAATCGGCGCGAAGGTTTCGTGCTCGACCGGTCCGGTCTGGGCTGGCATCTCGACCAGGGCCGGACGGACGTAGAAAGCATCGGCCGCGCCGTTTTCGACGCGTTCGCCACCCGTCACCTTGCCGCCGGCCGACTGCGCCTGGCCGAGGGCTGCCTGCATCTTCTCGAAGGCCTGCTTGTCGATCAGCGGGCCGACAAGCGTGTCCGTTTCCAGCGGATTGCCAATGGTGACCGAGCCATAGGCCTTTTGCAGGCGTGGGACGAGCTGATCATAGACGCTTTCATGCACGAAGAGGCGGCGCAGCGTCGTGCAGCGCTGGCCGGCCGTTCCCATGGCGGAAAAGGCGACGCCGCGCAGCGTCAGGTCGAGATCGGCCGTTGGGCAGACGATCGCGGCATTGTTGCCGCCAAGTTCGAGAATGGCGCGGGCGAAGCGGTTGGCGAGACGCGGACCGACAGCGCGGCCCATGGCTGTCGAGCCGGTCGCCGAAACGAGCGGAATCTTCGGATGATCGACCAGCACCTCACCGACATCACGGCCGCCGATGATCAGCGTCGAGAGATTGGCCGGCGCCTCGCCGCCCTCGACGACATAGCGCTTCAGCGCCTTTTCGAACATGGCCTGTACGGCAAGCGCCGTCAGCGGCGTCTTTTCCGATGGCTTCCAGACGGTGGAATTGCCGCAGACGATGGCGAGCGCCGCGTTCCACGACCAGACGGCAACGGGGAAGTTGAAGGCGGAAATGATGCCGATCGGCCCCAGCGGATGCCAGCTCTCCATCATTCGATGTTCCGAGCGCTCAGTGGCTATGGTCAGGCCATAGAGCTGGCGCGACAGGCCGACGGCGAAATCGCAGATGTCGATCATCTCCTGCACTTCGCCGAGGCCCTCGGAGGTGATCTTGCCGACTTCGATGGAAACGAGACGGCCGAGCGCCGCCTTGCCGATGCGCAGCTCTTCGCCGAGCAGGCGGATCAGCTCGCCCCGCTTCGGCGCCGGCACGGCACGCCAGGAAAGAAACGCCTCATGCGCCTTGTCGATCGCAGCCTTCGCTTCGGCAGCCGAATGCTCCCTCAGGCGGCCGATTTCAGCGCCGGTTACCGGTGAGGTTACGGCAAGTGTTCCGCCCGTGTAGCGATCGGCGGTAACGCCGAGTTCGGTCAGGACTGCCCTGGTCTCGGCGGCGAGATCGAGTGTGGCGGTCATGTCATCTTCCTCTTCTTGTTATGATGGTCCGGTTCCCGTCCCTGGAGCATCCCGCTTTTAGGTGAAATCACCAAGCCGATAGGATGCTCTAGTCCCTCGCGCCTACAAAATGCGCAGCCTGGGCGCCGGCTTCGTACCACATTTCCTTCAGCGCACGGAAGCCGTGCTCGCGCGGATCGGTCGCCGGCAGCGGCAAGTCGGCTTCGGAAACTCGGCCGAGAATATGGTCGGCCAATATCTTCCCGAACACCGTGCCCGGCGCGATGCCGCGCCCATTATAGCCGGAAAAGCCGACGACATTCGGCGCGAACCTGTGGAAGCGCGGCAAGGCATTGTCGGTCATGCCGATCTTGCCATACCACTCACTTTCAAAGGCGATATCTCCGAGCTGCGGAAACAGCTTTTTCAGCGAACGACGCGCCCAGTTCTTGTGGACGGCAAGCCCGGTATTGCGCAATGCGCCGACGCTGCCGAAGACAAGGCGGCCGGCCTGGTCCATGCGGAAGGACGACAGGATTTCCTTCGTATCCCACGCGCCCTCACGACCGGGTAGCACCGATCTGCGCAGATTGTCGCCAAGTGGTACGGTGGCGAAATTGAAATAGGGCAGATGCACCTGTTCCTGGCGCACCTCTTGCCAGGGACCGGTGCTGTAAGCATCCGTCGCGACGACGATCCAATCCGCACTGACACTGCCGCCGGCGGTTTTGACGATCCACCGCCCGCCATTCCTCTCGGTCGCCGTCACGCGGCTGCCGGTTTGGATCACAACGCCGGCCGTGGCCGCCACATGCGCCAGGCCGCGGACATAGGCGAGCGGCTGCAGCGTACCGGCGCGCATGTCGAGCAACGCTCCCGCGTAGGCAGAACTCCCCACCCGCCGCGCCGTCTCGTCCGTATCGAGCACGGTGACCGGGGCACCGTGCTTGCCCCATTGACGGGCACGCTCTTCGATCTCCTTCAGTCCCTCGGACCCGACGGCGCAATGCAGCGTGCCGTTGCGTTCCAGCTCGCAGGCGATGCCGTGTTTCTCGATCAGCGCCATTACCAGCTTCGGCGCATCGCCAAGAAGCTCCAGCAGCCGTTCACCATGGACGGGACCCAGCACGCCAGGCAGGTCGTCGGGCATGACCCACATGCCGGCATTGATCAGACCGACATTGCGCCCCGCGCCGCCAAAGCCGATTTCATTGGCTTCCAGCAGCACCACCTTGGTTCCGGCTTCCGCCAGATGCAGCGCCGAGGACAGCCCCGTATAGCCGCCGCCGACCACCACCACGTCGGCCGAAACATCGCCTGCAAGCGGCCCGGTCGCAGGCGGCGGCGGAGCAGTCTTCTCCCAAAGTCCGTGAGAGCGAGGGTCATTCAGCATCGAGTCGATCCGGTTGGCTAAAAGAATCCCGTCAATCTAGCGCCACCTCCCGACTTGCGGAAGCGGCAAGCGCGACATCCGGTGGATAGAGAAAAACTTGCATGGCCACGCCGCTTTCGACCATTATAGAGCAAAGCGCCGGCCGCCATCGCGGCCGCGACAGAGTCAGGACAATCTCATGAAGCCCATTTTCGTTCAGCTCCAATGCGCACCCGGCAAGACCTACGAGGTCGCCGACGCGATCTACCAGACGGAGCTGGTCTCGGAACTCTATTCCACCAGCGGCGACTACGACCTGCTGCTGAAGGTCTACATCAAGGACGAGCAGGATATCGGCAAGTTCATCAACGACAACATCGCCAATATCCCGGGCATCGTCCGCTCGCTGACCACACTGACATTTCGGGCGTTTTGAGAGGTCCGGCTGAGGAGGAGTTATGCCGCTCTTTCCGAGATGACCCCTCACCCCAACTCTGTCCCCGCGTGCGGGGAGAGGGCAAGGGTGAGGGGCCATGCACAAGCCCAACCTTCCCTGACGGAATGTTCCGATATTAACCTTCTTGCTTGAAACGGCGCGATCCCTCGTCCGCAATTAAGCTCTTTTTAACCAGCAAGATGGTGTGCTTTGCGCCGATCAAGAGACGGCGCTTTCGCGCGCCTGATCGCCGCGGCTTTGTGCGGCCAAAGATCGAGGGCGGGTCAATGACATCGGCTATTTCGGATATTCAAGCACAGAATGCCTCGGGACCGCTGATCGTGCATGTCGTGCGCCAGTTCCTGCCCAACAAGGGCGGGCTGGAAGATGTGGTCGCCAACCTCTGCCGGCAGTTGATCCGCCGCGGCTATCGTGTCCGCGTCGTTACCTGCAATAGCCTGTTCTCCGATCCTACCCATAAACTTGTACCGGCCGAAACCATCGATGATATCGAGATCGTCCGCATCCCCTGGTCCGGCTCCAGCCGCTATCCCTTGGCGCCGCAGGTTTTCAAGCATATCGCCGATGCCGACCTGATCCATGTCCATGCCGTCGATTTCTTCTTCGACGCGCTTGCCTGGGGCAAGCTGTTCCATGGCCGCCCGATGGTTGCCACCACCCATGGCGGCTTCTTCCATACGCCGAAATATGCCGCCATCAAGAAGCTCTGGTTCAACACCGCAACCCGGCTTTCGGCCCTTGCCTATGCCGAGCTCGTCTGTTGCAGCCTGTCGGACGAGCGGCTGTTTTCCGGCATCGCCGCCAGCCGCACCCGCCTGATCGAGAACGGCGCCGATGTCGGCAAATTCGCCAATTGCGCCGCGCTCGAAGCCCGCCGCCGCATCGTCACTATCGGCCGCTTCTCCGTCAACAAACGGCTTGACCGCATGCTTGACGTCATGAAGGTGCTCGCCGCCCGCGATCCGGATTGGCATCTCGACATTATCGGTGCCGTCTCCGATCTCGATCAGCCGGCGCTGGAGAAGGAAATCGCCGTCCGCGAGCTTGGCCGCCATGTCTCGCTGCATGTGTCGATTGACAATGGCGCCATCCGCAACGTTATCGCCCGCGCCTCGCTTTTTGCTTCCGCCTCCGAATATGAGGGCTTCGGCCTGGTGGCGATCGAGGCGATGAGTGCCGGCCTGCTGCCGGTGCTGCACACAAACGATGCCTACAAGGCGCTCGCTGAAACCCATCCGACGCTAATGCTTTCCGATTTTTCCAATCCGGAAACCGCCGCCGATGCCCTAGCCGCCGCTTTCGCGCGTCTCGGTGCCGAAGGCCTGGGCCTGAGAGAAGAACTCATTCATGACGCCCGCGCCTATGCCTGGGACGAGGTCGCGCAACGCTATGTGGATGTCTATGCCGAAGCCATGACGCCAAGGGGCGAACGGCCTCAACCGCTGCGCCATCGCGGCCAGGTCGCATAGCCTTCCAATATGCCCATCAGCCAGGCGCGCTTGTAACGCGCCGTATCGACCCTGCATCGCACCAGCGCTGCCAGCCAGCCGGCGACAGGCCTGCACAGGCGGTAGCCGACATAGGCGAGCGGAAAGCGCTGCTTGCGCATCAGCGCGCCGAAGCCGCGGCCATATTTGCGCGCCCGTTCGATCTGCCGCGGGCCATATTCGCTGGTGACCTGATCATGGTGGACGATCAATTCCGGAAAGAACATCAGCCGCTTGCCTGCAGCAAGAGCACGCAGTAGGAAATCCGCCTCCTCGCCGCTTTGGAATGGCGAGTCCGAGCCGACCCCGAGATTCTCGTCGAAGCCGCCGATGGCGGCCAGCGCCGCACGGCGCACGAAAATGCTGTTGGAGTTGCCGCATTTCAGATAGTTCCAGCGCGTCACCGCAAGCGACGTTTCGCCTGTCGGGCTGACGGAGGCCAAGCCGTCGGCATCGAGTGTACGACCGGTGACGATGGCAAGCTCCGGGTGCGCGGCAAACAGCCGCTCCGCCGTCTCCAGCGTATCGGGCTCATACCAGCAATCATCATCGGGAAAGCAGACATAGTCGCCATTCGCGGCGGCCATTCCGTTGTTGCGTGCCCGCGAAAGGCCCTTGGCCGAGCGGACATGGCGGATCATGAAGAAGGGCGAGAAGCTTCCGATCAGCTCCGACAGCCGATCGTCAGGATTCTGGTCGACAAGGACCACCTCGAAATCCCTGTGACGCTGACTCATCAGCGACTGAAACAGTCGTTCCAACTGGTCGAAGCGGTCGATCGTACAGACGATGAGGCTGAACAAAGAGGACTCCCGAACAAGCGGCAAGACAGCCAATATCGGAAATATGCATATTAGCCGAAGTAAAAATGAAAGTTACATTAGGAATAGACGGTAAATATTAAGGCATATGAAATACAGCAGGCGCTATCTCCATGAAGAGCCGGCATTTGCGGCCAATTTCTGCGACCTGGGGAACGGTAATCTTCATGACGAAGAGCATCATGGCGAATTCGGCGTTGAACGCGGCGGCGGGGCTGACCCTGCTGGCGACCGGTTTTGCCTGTTCGATCATCGCTGCCCGCCTGCTTGGCCCGGAAGCTAACGGCATCATCGCCTTTTCGCTCTGGTTGACGACCACGGGCGCGCTCGTCGCCGAACTCGGCACCGGCATCACGCTACTGCGCATACTGCCGCAACTAAAAGTCCAGGGCTATTCGACGGAGGAGCGGCGCGGCTTTGCGGCCTACCTCCTGCACCCGACGATCCTGTCGACGCTGATCCTGCTCGCAGGCTACACGGCCTTTTATTGGGAAGCGGAGCGGCTGCATTGGGCAAACGATGAATGGTCCGTCATCGTCATCACCGGCGCGTTTTTCGTCCTTCAGTCGCTGGGCGCCTACAGCAAGAACTATCTGGTCGGCGAACAACAGCTCGGCGCTTTCTTCCGCATCACCCTGACAAGTTCGGTGCTGCAGCTCGCCACCGTGCTTCTCGGCGCCATCTTCTTTGGCGTCAGCGGCGCTCTTGCCGGCTATGCCATCGGTCAGCTCCCGATGTTCGTTTCCAGCCTGAGGATCGCAGTCGCGCGCCGGAACAGTTGCGGCGTCAGCCTTGGCTATCTCGTCAGTTCCTCGCTCATTCTCTCGGTCGAATTCATCAACAGCTCGATCTTCCTGAACCGCATCGAGCTGGTCTTCCTGCAGCATTACTGGGGCATCGAAGCAGTCGGCTTCTACGCCGTCGGCCTGTCGCTTGCCAATCTGGCGCTGCAGCTTCCGGTGCAGTTGAGCGGCAGCCTGCTGCCCTATTATTCCGAACAGATGCATTCGCAGGCGTCGGGCAAGTTGCCGGTTCATGTCTTCGAGGGCGTCGCGCGCGCCATTTCCTATATTACCCTGCCCATGAGCTTCGGCCTTGCGGCGATCGCCCCTGAGCTGGTGGTAACGATCTTCGGCAAGCCCTTCGGCCCGAGCGGCGGCATGGTGGCGCTGCTGTCGCTGACGGCTGCTCCCTACGTCTTCATGCAGATCTGCACGCAATATCTCTACTCCATCGACCGCATGCGCGAGCGTACCATCATCGGCGGCGTCGCCAGCGTCATCATGGTCGTCGGCTGCCTGATCGCAGTGCCCTCGTATGGCGGCGAAGGTGCCGCGCTAGTGCGGTTGCTCGCCTTCTCCGCCATGTGCGTGCTGATGGTGCGCCGCATGGAATTCGAGGGCTCGATGCACAGTATGTTCGTCAGCCTTGCCAAGGTGACCGGCGCATCCGCGCTCTGCGCCGCCGCGGCCTATGGTTTCATCCATGTGCTGCCCGGCATTCCCGGCCTCGTCAGCGCCGTCATTGCCGGCATCCTGGTCTATGGCCTGGCGCTCCGGCTGCTGAATGCCGTGCCGCCGGAGGATATCGCCGTCCTTCAGCAAATTGCCGCGCGTCTGCCCCGGCGCGCTCATCCGATTGCCGTTCACGCGCTGGCATGGCTGGCGCCGCGCCGAATTTGAGGAGAATGCCATGGCTGCGTTGGGAGCCGCCGAATACCAGGGCCCGCTTAAGGATGTCACCCCCGCCGCCACGCCGGTGACTTTCGCCGGAACTGTCGGCCTGTTCATGCCCGCCGCGGCACCGACGAGCCAGACGGCCGTATTGTTCCTCAGCCCCTGGGGTTTCGAGGAAATGTGCACCCGCAAATTCTGGCGCATTCTCGCCGAAGATTTTGCCAAGGAAGGTATTGCCAGCCTCCGCTTCGACTATGCCGGCACCGGCGATGCGCTCGACGTTGCCGATCCGGGTGAAGGACTGGCGCTCTGGGAAGGCACGGCCCTCGCCGCCGCCGGCATGCTGCGATCGCTCTCCGGCTGCGAGCGGCTTATCCTGGTGAGCCAAGGGCTCGGAAGCGTCGTCGCCCTTGATATTGCAGAGCAGCTCTCCGGCGTCGACGGCATCGCCTTTCTGGCTCCGACCATTTCCGGCCGCGCCTATCTGCGCGAATTGACCGTTTGGTCGAAGATGATCGACGAGGGCATGGGGCTCACCGAAGCGCAACGCCGGGCCGAGGGCGTGACCATCGCCAGCCTGCAGATGCCGGACTCTATCGCCGCCGCGGTCAAGAAACTCAATCTGATGACGCTTGCCCATATCAGCGCGCCGGATTGCCTTGTCCTGACGCGGCCCGGCCGCCCTGGAGACGCCGATTTCGCTGCCCATCTCGAAACCCTCGGCCCACGCGTCGAACGCTCGGCCTATGAGGGCTATGACGAGCTGGTATCGAACCCGACCGTAGCCACCATGCCGCTCGAAGCCGGCCGGAAAGTTCTGGACTGGGCACGGTCGATCGCGACGGAAGAATCCGCGACGGCATCTCGCAGAATTCTCCGCGCGCCGCGCGCCGAACCGCTGATCGGCGACGGTTTTCGCGAAACGCCGCTGCGCTTTGGCGAGGGCAACCGCCTCTCCGGCATTCTCTGCGAACCCACAGGCACCCGTGCGGGCGCGACGGCATTGCTTTTGACCACGGCCTATGACCGCCATGCTGGCTGGGGCCGAATGTCGGTGACCATGGCGCGAACGCTTGCACGCGACGGCATCCCCTCGCTGCGTTTCGATACCGCCAACGTCGCCGACAGTCCGCCGCTTCCCGATGCGCAGGAACAGGTGCTCTATTCCCCCGCGCAGCTTCAGGACGTTAGCGCCGCTCTCGACCTTCTGGAGGCGGAGAAACTGTTGCCCGCCTTTGCCGTTGGCCGCTGCAGCGGTGGCTATCTCGCTTATCAGAGCGCTATCCAAGATGGCAGGTGCGGCGGTCTGATCACCGTCAACCCCTATGCTTTCTTCTGGGATGAAACCCAGCCCGTGGAGGAAGCCCTGCGCTTCGTGCCGCGTTCGCTCGAGACCTACGGCCAGAAATTCCTGCAGTTTGAGACGCTGAAGCGGCTCTATGGCGGCCAGATCGACGCCAAAAGTGCGGCGCGCAACATCGTCGTGGCGCTGGCGCGGCGCGCCGTCCGTCTCGGCCGCCCCCTCCTCGGCGTTCTCCCGTTCTTCGCCGGCGAGCACGAAACCGTCATCAACGGCTTCCGCTCGCTCGTCAAACGCCAAGTCGATATTTCCCTGATCTACAGCGCCCACGACATTGGTCTCGATCATTTCCGCGAACATTTCGGCGAAGATGCCGCCGGCCTCAAGAATTTCCCCGACATCCGCCTCACCATCATTCCCGATACCGACCACAATCTGACGCCGCCCTATGCGCGCAAAGTATATTTGCGAGAGGTGAAGGAGATGGGATTGAGGCTGTGGCGGCGCTGAAATAGGGCCACGGCAATTCCGGAAACACTCGCACTATCGGGTACTTGCTGTATAGTTGCTCCATGAGGCTCCTGATCGTCGAAGACAACCGCGAACTGGCGTCCTGGCTCGGCAAGGCGCTGCGTCAGGCGCAATATGCCGTCGACATCGCCTATGACGGCGAGGACGCCGAACATATGTTGAAAGTGGCGGGTTACGCGGTCGTCATCCTCGATCTGTCACTGCCGAAAATCGATGGGTTGACGCTGTTGAAGCGCTTGCGCCAAAGCGGCAACAAGGTGCCGGTCATCATCCTGACCGCCAATGCCAGCCTCGACGGCCGTGTTGCCGGGCTCGACAGCGGCGCCGACGACTATCTGGCAAAGCCTTTCGAAATCGCCGAGCTGGAAGCCCGTATCCGCGCCCTTGTCCGCCGCGGCCATGATCGCGCCGCACCCGAAATCGCCGTGGGCGACCTGCTCTTCGACGGCGGCACGCGGCAGTTCTTTCTTGGCGGCGAAACCCTGGCGCTCACGCCGCGCGAACATGCCGTGCTCGAACATCTCGTCATGAAGGTCGGCACGACAGTCACCAAGACCGCGCTGTCCGAAAGCGTCTTTGGCTTCGACGATCTCGCCGACACCAGCGCCATCGAAATCTACGTGCACCGCGTCCGCAAGAAACTCGAAGGCAGCGCCGTGCAGATCGCCACGCTGCGTGGCCTCGGCTATCTCCTTCGCCATGCGCAATGACGAAAGCCAAGCACGCAAGGGACGTCTGCGCCGCGCCATCGCAGGGCTGACCTCCAGCCTGCGGGCGCAACTCTTTGCCTGGGTGGTACTGACGCTGATCGGGGCGATCTGCGTCAATCTGTACCTCAGTTTCCACTCGGCGAACGCCACCTCGGACCTCGTCACCGACCACACGCTGCTTGCATCGGCCCGCGTCATCGCCGAAGCCGTACATGTCGATGCAAACGGCACTGTCCAAGTCGATCTCCCACCGGCGGCGCTGGAAATGTTCGATACCGGTTATGGCGACCGCGTCTTCTATCAGGTGGTGACCGCGTGGGGGAACCTCGTCGCCGGCTATCCCGATCTGCCGCAACCGAAGAAACAGCAGGTCGGTGAAGATACCACATTCCGCGCCGATCAGGTTCGGCTGATGATGCTGAACCATCCGATCGTCGGCCTTAGCGAAGACAGCACGATCTCCGTCACCGTCGCCGTCACCCACAAAAGCCAATACGCCATGCGCCGCAGGCTGTGGCTCTCGGATTTCACCAAGCAGCTCGTGCTCGTGCTGCTCGCCGGCCTGGTGACCATTATCGGCCTGCAGCGCGGTCTGACACCGGTGCTGCGGCTACGTGATGCTGTGCGCGAACGCGGCCGCCAGCGGCTGGACCCGCTGGAGCCGGATATGGTGCAGAGCGAGCTACGCCCCCTGGTTCATGCGCTGAACGATCATATGGAGCGGGTGCAGAACCAGATGGCGGCACAGCGCCGATTCGTCTCCAACGCTGCCCATCAGTTGCGCACGCCGCTTGCGCTCATCTCGACGCAGGCAAGTGTGGCGGCGCGCGAGGACGACAATGCCAGACGTGACGAAGCCCTGACGGCACTACGCTCCAGTACAAGGCAGGTGACACGGCTGGCGAGCCAGCTTCTCACCCTGTCGCGGGCCGAACCCGGCAGCCGCCGTCCACGTAGCGACACGATCGACCTCGTTGCCACCGCCCGGCAAGTCTTGGAAAACCTGGCGGAAGAAGCGCTGAGACGCAACATCGACCTGGGACTGGAGGCCGATGGCGCGCCGGTCCATGTCGAAGGCGACGGCACCATGCTGCGCGAGATGCTGGTCAATCTCGTCGACAATGCCCTGCGTTATACCCCGGCCAATGGCCGCGTCACGGTCGGGGTCCGGCTTGATGACAACAACGCCGTACTGTCGGTGGAGGACAACGGTCCGGGCATTCCCGAGGCCGAACGCGGGCAAGTATTCGAGCGTTTCTACCGCATCATCGGCACGGAGCCCGAAGGCAGCGGCCTCGGATTAGCCATCGTCCGCGAAGTCGTCGACGGCGCCGGCGGCACGATCGCGCTCAGCGACGCGCCCGGCGGCGGCTTGTTAGTGACCGTAAGGCTGCCGGCGGTTTGACCGAGTCCCAACCGCCAGCAACCAGAAAGAAGCAGGACCGTTATCCTGCCGCCCGAGGCTGGACTTCGCCCTTGTTCAGGAAAAATGTCTTGTCGAACAGCGCCAGATCCAGCGGATTGGGCAGACGGACATCCTTGAGATCGGGATAGGCTTTCATCGACGGATCGTAGGACCGATCGATCTGCGAGATGAAGACGAGGATCAGACCTCTCTCACGCGCAAAGGATCGCAACGTCAGGACCTGCACCATCAATTCCGGCTTCTGCCGGTTTTGATCGAGGATTTGCAGGTAATCGATGACCACCAGCGTTCCCTTGGGCATCGACGCCAGCCTCTCGACGATATAGTCGGCGCTGATCGCGTCTGAACAGTCAAATTCGAACCGGTCTTTGAAAGACTCGAACT
Source organism: Rhizobium sp. CB3060 (assembly GCF_025200735.1). Classification (NCBI taxonomy): domain Bacteria; kingdom Pseudomonadati; phylum Pseudomonadota; class Alphaproteobacteria; order Hyphomicrobiales; family Rhizobiaceae; genus Rhizobium; species Rhizobium sp. CB3060. Next base: position 3,297,625 of record NZ_CP104158.1, read on the forward strand.
CAGCGCCAATCATGCGGAAACGATCGAGAACGGCCCTTTCGGTATCCTCCAGTGTGAAGAAGATGCCACGGTTGCCGGCTTTCATCGCCTCGACCGCCAGCCTCAGACTCATCAGCGTTTTGCCGTGGCCCGGACGGGCACCCAGAAGCACCAGGTCGCCAGGATCCAATTGCGCGAACATCTCACCGGCGGGCGTCGTCGCGTCCGCACGAGCTGCAAGCAAGCTCCAGCCGCGGAAACCTTCCTCGGCTGCAATTCGGTCCAGCGCTTCATGCAAGGGAATATTCTCCTCGCGCGACATGAGCCGGGCTTTACGCTTCAAGCGATAAATTGGGCCAGAAAGCCTCATCTGTAAAACCTCCTATCGCGAGCAACGATTGCAACCCCTCCTTATGCTTGGCGCTCGAACAGTCGGTTCGATGATCGATCAGCCCCGCATGAACGATACTTTCCCGGATGGAGGGGGGAGGCATGGGCTTTGCCGGAATCGGACCATAAGCTGATTCTCATCCGGAGGAAATTGCGCGATAGGACAATAACGGCCGCCCGGCCGTCCCGGCTTATATGGCAACTTGGCGCAAGCAAAGCTCGCTCGCCATAGCTGTCGTCGAAACACCCATCAGCAATCATTCATGGACGGTTCATGCGTATTAACTAAGCAAATAAAACACAAACAATACCTGAGGGGAGAGTGCCCATGACGCTTGCTGACCAGTTGGAAATCATCCGCTCTGGAAAAATGTACAACGATCTGACGCCCGAGCTGATCAAGGCTCGAGAGGAGGCCGTTCTACTGACCAACCGCTACAATGCAAGCTTCGGCAAGACGTCCGCAGAACGGGAAAGCATCCTTCGTGAGCTGTTGGGCAAGGTGGGCGAGCACGTGCTTTTCGAGCCGACGTTCCGTTGCGAGTTCGGTCGGAACGTCGTTATCGGCAACAACTTCTACGCCAACTTCGACTGCGTCTTGCTGGACGGTGGCGGCATCGAGATCGGTAATGACGTGCTGTTCGGTCCCCGTGTCGGCATTTACACCTCCAACCACGCAATTGATGCTTCCGAGCGCGCGGCGGGTGCGTGTTACGCGAAGCCGGTGAGGATCGGGAACGGGGTGTGGATTGGCGCCGGGGTACACATCAACCAGGGCGTGACCATTGGCGATGGCGCGATAATTGGGTCAGGTAGCGTCGTGACCAAAGACGTTCCAGCAGGTGTGATTGCAGCGGGCGTTCCTTGCAAGGTAATTAGAGAGATCACCGAGATGGACAGAACGGGTTTTCAGCCCTGAGCATACGGTAGGGCCTGACCGGCAGACAAAAAAAGAGGCCGGGTGGGGGTGCCCGGCCTTGGGAGTTAACTGAGTGCCTCGAGGGCTTATTGCACGTCCATGTGCTGCTGCGGACGCCATCTGGTGATGCGGTTTTCGACGAGCGTCATCACGTATTCGGCACCGAGCGTGACCACCATCACGAGGATGATCGCGGCATAGAGGCCGGCTGCGTCATAGGTGCCCTTGGCGATCGAGATCAGGTAGCCGATGCCGGCGAGCGATCCGACGAATTCGCCGACGATCGCGCCGATGATGGCGAAGGAGAAGGAGATGTGCAGGCTTGCAAAAATCCAGCTCATTGCCGACGGCAGGATGACGTTGCGGGTCACCTGCCAGTTGGAAGCGCCGAGAATGCGGGCATTGGCGATCATGTTGCGGTCGGCTTCACGAACGCCCTGGAAAGCGTTGGCGAACACCACGAAGAACACCATGATGAAGGCAAGCGCGACCTTGGAGGCAAGGCCGAGGCCCATGATCATCACGAAGATCGGCGCGAGAACGACGCGCGGGATCGAGTTGATCGCCTTGATGTAGATCGACAGGATATCGGAAGCGAGTTTGTTGCGGCCGAGAGCGACGCCGACGAGAACGCCGGTCACCGAGCCGATGACGAAGCCGATCAGCGCTTCTTCCATGGTGACGCCGAGATGATACCAGAGCGAGCCGCTCTCGGTGCCCTCGGTGATCCAGTCCCACAGGCGCAACGCGATGCCATACGGGCTGGAATAGAAGAACGGGTCGATCCAGTGCAGATCGGAGGCGACCTGCCAGAGACCAAGGATGGCGAGCAGAATGCCGACCTGCCATGCCACGACAACGTACTTGCGGCGGGTGAGCGCCTTCAGCGCTGCGGCTTCGATTTCCGCATCCGAAGTCCCGGCGCGGAAGATCGGGGCATTGCCTGTTTCGAGGGCTGTGTTTGCCATGATCAATCCTCCCTTATGCCGCTTCAGCGGCACGGCGATAGCTGGTTTCGACCTCTTCGCGAAGGTCATCCCAGATCGTCTTGCAATAATCGATGAAGTTCTGCTCGTAGCGGATCTCGGAGACGACGCGCGGGCGCGGCAGGTCGATCGTATAGACCGATTTCACCGTCGCCGGGCCGGCGGTCAGCACATAGACCTTGTCGGCGAGTGCCACGGCCTCTTCGAGATCGTGCGTCACGAAGACGACGGAAGCCTGGCGTTCGGCCCAGAGCTTCAAGAGCTCCTCATGCATGACCGTGCGGGTCTGCACGTCGAGCGCCGAGAACGGCTCGTCCATCAGCAGGATTTCCGGCTCGTTGATGAAGGTCTGTGCCAGCGAAACGCGCTTGCGCATGCCGCCCGAGAGCTGATGCGGATAATGATGCAGGAATTTTGAAAGCCCGACGCGGGCGAGCCAGTCCTTGGCGCTCTTTTCGGCTTCCGCCTTGGACTTGCCGCGGAACAGCGGGCCGGACATGACATTGTCGATGACGTTCTTCCAGGGGAAGAGCGCATCCGTCTGGAAGGCGAAGCCGACGCGCGGGTCGATGCCGTTGACCGGGCCGCCCATCAGTCGGACTTCGCCGGCGCTTGGCTTGGCAAGGCCGGTGACAAGATTGAGGGTCGTCGACTTGCCACAGCCCGTCGGACCGACGACGGCGACGAATTCGCCGCGCTCGACGGTCATGTTGAAATCGCGAAGTGCGGTCAGCGACTTGCCCGTCGGCGATACGAAACGGCGGCTGACATTAATGAGTTCGATCGCCGGGGTGCGGCGTTCATCCTGTTGCATGGTGCTGATCCTGACGCGTGCCTTCGGGGCGTGCACGCAAAGCCCAGTGAAATGCAAAGTCTCTTGAACTGCCGCTTCCGGAACCTTCCGGAAGCGGCGTTATGACTGCTTACTTGACGTTCTTGACGAATTCAGTCGTGTAGGTCTTCGACAGGTCGATCGTCTTGCCCTTGACGTTCTTGGAGAACTGCGAGAGCACGGCGAGAACCGTCTTCGGACCATCTTCCGGCATCACGCCATCAGCCGTGAACATTTCCTTACCGGCGTCGAGAGCCTTGATGTAGCCCTCCTTGTCACCGACGTAGAAATCCTTCGGCATCTTCTCGGCAATTTCGGCACCCGAATGGGTGTTGATGAAGCGCAGCGTCTTGACGAAGGCGTTTGCGAGCTTCTGCACTTCTTCCTTATGAGCATCGACCCAGGCGGCGTCCATATAAAGCGACGCGGCCGGATAGGTGCCGCCGAGAGCGGCCTCGGTGCCCTTCAAGGTTCTGAGATCGACGAGAACCGAAGCTTCGCCGGTCTTCAGCATGCGCGAGATCGTCGGTTCGGTGGTCATGCCGGCCTGGATGGCGTCCTGCTGCATGGCTGCGATGAAGGTCTGGCCGGCACCGACCGGAACCGGGGTGACGTCAGCCGGCGACAGGCCCGCCTTGGACGCCATGAAGAGCGTCAGGAAGTTGGTGGAAGAACCGAGGCCGGTAACGCCGACGCTCTTGCCCTTCAAATCGGCGAAGGACTTAATTTCCGGATGCTTGGCCGACACCAGTTCCACCTCGCCCGGTGCCTGGCTGAACTGCACGACGGATTCGATGAACTTGCCCTTGGCCTGCAGGTCGACGCAGTGATCGTAGAAACCGACGACGCCCTGGACGGCACCGGCGAGGAGCTGGTTTTCGGCATCGACGCCGGCGGATTCGTTCAGAAGCTCGACATCGAGGCCTTCGTCCTTAAAGTAGCCGAGGCCTTCCGCAAGCTTGGCCGGCAGATAGATCTGCTTTTCATAGCCGCCCACCATGATGGAAATTTTGTCGGCAGCATGCGCTGCCGTGGCGCCGAGGGAAGCGGCGGTCATGACGAGGGAAAGGGCAACGGTATGAAAAAGCGTGCGCGATGAACGCATGAGTGTCTCCTCCTGTTAGGATGCCTGCGTCAGATGTTCGCGCACGGCATGTGCTTCCTCCACGAAGCTGGGCAAGCCTAGCGCGGGCAACCTTTCAGTCAGCTTTCAGCGGAATTCCCGCAGAACGGCATCGCGATTTTTTTCTCAACCACCGCCAGCAGACCTTTTGAAGTTGGGAAGTGCCGGTGTTCCCAATGCAAATATTTGCGAGTACCCACGCTTTGCAATGCTTGTGCGAGTTGCATCAGCAGCAATTAAAGCAGCGGTTTGTGGACGGCAGCGGAGTTCTGGTTGATCGTCGTGCCGCCGTGCTTGGACGGCCGGGGCTCGCTGACCCCCCTGCTGCATCAGCATGGCGGGCCCCGCAAAAAAACAAAAAAATGGAAGTGAAAAAAGGACCCGCTGTTCTTGGTGCAGCGGGCCTAATACTCCAGCAACTTGTCCGGGCGCGGGCACGACCGGACGAAGGGCATTAAGACCACCTAATATAACAGGGTCAAGACGCGATTTCGACCAATTTTGGTTCTCTCACTCAACCAGTGTTAGAGTTTCGTGTCGCGCAATACGCTAGTTCGTTGATTTTATAATAGGAAATATAACCAAGCTTCTCTCGAAAAAAATGAGCGTTATAGCAAAAAATTTTTGCTTCCGGCCCCACTCCGCTCCTCCCGAGAATGACCAATTCCCATAATCACATGGTTGAAAAGACTAACCTTGCGTTATTTAAGAAAAAATTAATGTAGTAAACGCCGTGAGCAGCAGACTGCTCCTGGGATCGCCGACGAAAGATCGGCGCCTGCTGGGCCGCCGGCTCTTGCACCCGTAAAATCTCGAGCCCAGATCCCTGAAGATTTCTGAGTGGCGCATCTGAGACGAGCTATGTTCATCGAGGGAACATCCATGAACATCGTGGGCGCAACTTTGCTTTTATTGGCGACTGCCGATCCGGCATTGGCGATCTCGCGCTATGATTCACTCAAGCAAACCTGCGCATCGATGCAGCAGATAATTTCGCGGGAGCGCGCGGCGCTGCTTCGCTACCCCTCGAAGAGCGGCAATGTGGTGCTCTATGACCGCTATGTAGCCGGCGACGGACAATGCGGAACCGGCCACTACGCAGCTCCCGCCCGCGTACCGACCAAAGACAATCCGGTGTGTCCCTTATACAATTGCAGATCGTCCTCAGACTTTAGTCCACATTGACGCGAAGGTTCTTTTCAGCCGATTATCTCTTTGACGTTCGGGGGAAAATCTCTGGCGCCAGGACTTTTGGTTGAAATTTACCAACATTTAATACACACTGAACGGGCAGATTGGGGACGTGTTCCTTGCCTCCTCCCCGGGCATCTGTAAGGTGGCGCCCGCTGGGGTTCCCCCGTTCGAATGAGGAGATTGCGCAGTGAGTGCAAAAGTACCAAATCCGATTGACGCCTATGTCGGCTCACGCGTGCGCATGCGCCGGCTAATGCTCGGCATGAGCCAGGAACGGCTCGCCGAACAGATCGGCGTTACCTTTCAGCAGGTGCAAAAGTACGAAAAAGGCACCAACCGCATCGGCGCCAGCCGGTTGCAGGCGATCGCAGGGGTTCTGGCTGTCCCTGTCGCTTTCTTCTTCCAGCAGGACAACTCACAGCCGTTGACGACGGAAGGGTTGGGGGCGATCAGTGGCCTTGAAGACCTGTCCGATTTTCTGACGTCCAAGGAAGGTCTCAGCCTCAACAAGGCCTTCATGAAGATCAACGATCCCAGTGTCCGCCAATCCGTGCTGATGCTCATCAAATCGCTGGCCAACGCCTCCGAGCCCGCCGTCGTACATGCGCCGCCTGCAGCCGAAGTTCCTTTCGGCCTCAGAAACTGATCTCCATGCCTCGCCCGAAAAATGGGTGAGGCGCGGATCTTGATCGAATGCTAGATTGTCCCCCCATCGACGATCGCGGAACCCGCCATCGCAGAAAATGCTTGAGTGCGGCGCGTTCATTCAAGCGCAGACGAGTGGCTCCGGCTTTTTGAATCCAGGGCACCTTGTCCGCTTCTAGCTATTTAACCGAAAACAAAGATGTTCTAGCGATTGCGATAGGATAGCAGTCGTCGTAGTGTGAATTCTCAAAAAGATACCTGTGATCACATGACGTGATCGCAAGCGATGCCGAAAGCCATGATTGCGATATCGGGACGCTGCTAGATGCAGTGGGGGCATATGGATTTCAGACTGCTGACATTCGGAGACCTACGTCTCGTGGACGGAACAGGCGCGACAGTGCCTTTTCCCGAAAAGGGTCTGCTGTCGCTCTGCTTTCTGCTGACAAGCCCCTCGCCGCAAAAAAACCGTGCGGAGCTTGCGGAATTTCTTTGGGGCGACATTCCCCTGGATAAGGGGCTTGCCAATCTGCGGCAGACCCTGTCGCGTGTCAAAAACCGCCAGGACGAGCTCGGAATCGGGCTGCTGCTGATCGAGCAGGCGACCGTCAGCGCGAATCTCCAAGCCTTCACCACCGATCTCGCGCTGCTGGATGCGGTGTCGCAAACTAACCCCCACACCGCCCTGGAAGAGTTGCTGCAACTCGGCCGCTGGGATTTTCTTGCCCGCACCGAAGTCATCGGTGGCACGGCCCGAATGTGGCTGCGTACACAGCGGGATCGCATCAAGACAAAGATGCTGACAACACTTCGCGATGCCATTGCGGCCATGGGCAAGGACGCGGACGCCACCATTGTCAAGGAGGCGGCGCTGCGGCTGTTCGAGGCTCATCCCGAAGATGAGACGGTCTACCAGATATTGGGAGAGACCTATGCCGGCGAACCCCAGCTCGAAAGCGCCCGCCATATTTTTGAAAGCCGCAGAAAATATCGCTGGGGCGAATTGCCGGTCGATCCCGATCCGCAGACGTTAAGCGTTGCGCGGCGGCTGTTCGAACGTCAGCGCAGCATCGCGCCGCAGCTTCGGGAGAAAGCGCCGTCGCAGTTGGAAGTCATTCCGCCGGTGCCTCGTGGGCCACCCAAGCTCGCGCTTTTGCCGCCGGTAAACACCTCCAGCAACTATCAGCCTGCCGTCTTTCTCTCGGCAGCGCTTTTGGAAGATATCACCGTCGGTCTTTGCGTGTTGAAGACCGTGACGATGGTAGCGCATTACACGGCGGAAAAGATTGCGCTCAATCTCGACCGGGGTGCAATGCTGGAAAAATACGCCATCAACTATGTGCTGGATACAAGGCTCAGCTTCGACGGCAGCGCCTACTGGCTTTTCGCGCAACTGGTTTACGCTGGCAATGACGAAGTTATCTGGGCCGAGCGCTTCAGCATGGAGGCCCAGGATCTGCCGCGCCAGCATCGCGAAATCGGTCAACGCGTCGTGGCGTCGGTCGCTAGCTATATCGAGCGCAACGAATTTTCCCGCGACTATTTCGAGCGGAATCCGGAAGCTTATCGTCAATATCTGCTCGGCCAGCGTCATCTGAAACATCTCGATTTGCCGGACATCCGTCGGGCCCGCAAGGCATTCCAAGCAGCCCTGAAGGAGAACCCCTATTTCTCGCCTGCTCTCAGCGGCGTCGCGCGCACCTACCATCTCGAGTGGTTGGTGACGGCGCAGGGCGACGCAAGGCTGTTGAAGCTTGCCGAGGAAGAGGCCGGCAAGGCGATTGCGACCGGTCAGGATATCGTGGGCGGCTATCATCAATTCGGCGTCGCCAAGCTCTACCAGGGAGCTTTTGATGAAAGTATCGAGGCCTTCGAACTAGCCGAGACTATCAGTCCGCATTATGCCGACGTCATCGCCGACTATGCCGACACGCTGATGCATGCTTCGAAACCAAGTGAGGCTTTGGAAAAGGTTGAACGCGCCATCAAGCTCAATCCGTTGAGCCCGGACCTCTATTTCTGGACAGCAGCAAGCGCTAACTACTCTCTTCAACGTTATGAGGATGCCGGCGCCTATATCTCGCGTATGGCCGATCCTTCTCAGGCTGCGCGACTTGCCGCGGCAACGGCGGCAATGGCGGGCGACATGCGCAAGGCCAAAGCGTTGGTGCGCAAAGTTAAAGAGACCTATCCTGATTTTAAGATCGATACTTGGCTTTCCATCGTTCCCCTACGAGAACAATGGCAGAAAGACCAATATCGCGAAGGGCTGCGAAGAGCAGGATTTGACTGAGATATTTAACCATTGAGGGGATTTGGGCATGACAAATTTTGTAGTAATCGGCGTTCCCGGCAATTCACAACTTTACCTCGCCGATCTAGGCGCAGGTACTATATCTCCGCTCGCAGCGCCAGCGGGCAGCGATCTCGGCACTGCCGATCAGTTGCGTAATGCCGGCGCAACTATCATTAAGGGTGTCAACCTTGCCGTTGCCGTTGGCAGTTCGGCTGATGCCGCTAATGGTAGGCTCGATGAAGCAGCGAGCATCAGATTGGACGAGGGCCCGGCAAGCGGCAGGCTCGACGAAGCTCCTGCGGGTGGCAGGCTCGACGAGTAACACCAGAGGCGTCGTGGCGGCGGTAATGACTTCAGATCCATCTTTGGTTGAATTCCTCACCCGGAATTCAGGTCGGAAGGAATTTGTCGCCGCCTCATCGCCTTATTCAGACCGTACCTGTTCCGCCGAGGAGACGTTTCGGCGGATCGAACCTTGTCTTGCGGCTCATGGCGTCACCCGCCTCGGCCGCTTGACGGGGCTCGACAAGGTCGGCATTCCCGTCTGGCAGGCGGTCAGTCCGAACGCGCGCTCGATCGTCATCAACAATGGCAAAGGCATCACCGATCTCGATGCCAAGGTCTCAGCGGCCATGGAGGCACTGGAGCGGACTGTTGCAGGCGCACCCGCCGTCAAAACCGTTATTACCAGTCGCCGGCAACTGATGGCCGAAGGACTTCATGCCGATCTCTTGCCATCGCTGATTGCCAAGAGTCAGGCCGATATCGCCGACGACGAAGAGATCACCTGGGCCGAAGGCTATGATCTGATCGCCGCCCAAAAAGCTTGGGTTCCCTTCGACGCAGTCACGCTTGACCGCACTGTCCGCAGTTCGCGCTTCTGGCAGTCTTCCGATGGCCTCGCCTCGGGGAATGTACTGGCCGAAGCCATCCTGCACGGCTTACTCGAACGCATCGAGCGTGATGCCGAAGTCCTCTGGGATATTTCCGAGCCGAAGCTGCGCATGGGCGCCTGCATCGATCCTGCCTCGTTCGCCGATCCAGTGCTGGACGAACTTATCGTGAAGATTACTGCCGCCGGCCTGACGCTGCGGCTCTTCGATATCACCAGCAACATTGGTATACCTGTTATCGTGGCCCTCCTCGGTCCTGGAGAAATCGCAGAAGCGCGGCGTATCCGCTACCTCGATGTTACGATCGGCAGCGGCGCTCATCTATCGCCGGTGCGAGCGGCGATCCGTGCCGTGACGGAAGCAGCGCAATCGCGCCTGACCTTCATCAGCGGCGCCCGCGACGATATCCGTCCCGAGAATTTCACCCGGGAACTACCGGAGAGCATCCGCCGTTGCTTCGACGCCATGCCGAAGCCAGCGGCAAGACCGAATGAAGTCCTGCCGCATGACGCTGAAGCCCTGTTGCATCTGACCATCGTCCGTTTGCGCCAGGCGGGCATCAATTCCGCCATTGCCCTTTCCCTTGGCGACGCCTCGCTTCCCTTTGCGGTCGCCAAACTCGTGGTGCCGCAACTGGAAAATCCGGCTGGGGACCGCAAGCGCCGCTTCGGCTATCGCGCCATCTCGAAAACGTTGCAACTGCTATGAAGATCCTGTTCGTCGGCCCAACGCTTCCCGATGCCGCCGAGATCGCCGATCCCGGCATCGCTCTCCGTCCGCCGGCAAAGCAAGGCGATATCGTCGAAGCCCTCGAGAATGGCGCGAACGTCATCGGCCTGATCGACGGACTTTTCGAAAATGTCGCGCCCGTCTGGCACAAGGAAATCCTCTTTGCCCTGTCGAAAGGCGTCCGCGTCTATGGCGCCGCCAGCATGGGCGCGCTGCGCGCCGCCGAATGCGCCGCTTTCGGCATGATCGGCATCGGCCGCATCTTCGAGGCATATGCCTCCGGTGCGCTGGCGGACGATTCGGCGGTAGCGCAAATCCATGCGCCGCAGGAACTTGGCCATCTGCCCCTCAGCGAACCGCTCGTCAACGTGCAGGCAACCTTGCAGGCGCTGGCGGAGACCGGCGCGATCAGCGAGATGGAGCGAGACGTCCTGCGAACATGCGCGGAATCGATCTTCTTCAAATCGCTGACCTATCGCTCCCTCGCGGAAACGGCCGACCTGCCGGACCCCTCGCGGCGCAGCGAAATCGCTCGCCTGCTGCGCGCCAATGCGGTCAACCAGAAGCGAGCGGATGCCCTGGACCTGCTCCGCATCCTTGCCGATTGCCCGGACGAACGGCAACAACCACCGCACGACTGGACGTTCCAGGCCAATAGTTTGTGGCGGTTCGCCTTCCACCGCCTTGAAATTGCGCCGTAAAAAGCAGCTCGCAATCCCCGCTCGTGTCACGCTGTATGTCACGCGCCAAGGTGTCCGACTTGAGTTAATGTCTGCTCATGTTCCTGGCGATGAGTATCTAGTTCGCCAGGAACGGGGGCAAAGGGGCATGACATGACAGCAATACTTCCTATCGAAATGGCACATCACGATTCGGATTCACTGAAAGAATTGGCGTCGATCGCACGGTTGATCACCTATGCGCGTCAAAGCGCCAAGAGCATGAACGCCGAATTCCCGGTCTGGTGCCTCGATCTCGCGCTCGGAGCCGTCTTGCAGGAAATGTACGCAAATGGCCTGCAGATGCCGCTCTTCGAAGAAGGCGTAGACAAAGTGAATAGGGCTGTCGCACACTAAGCGCAGTTTTTAGGTTTTCTGGCGGGGGGCCGGAGAAAGATGCCGGTGTGGTTCTTCGGAGCCATGCCGGCATCGCTTTTGTGGCGGGAGCTGATCTCGAAACGTCCGGCGTCGTTTAGCGAACGACTGAAAGCCTATCGGCGCTTCCGATGCGCCTGCACACCCGCCAGGAAGATTGCTATACAATGACGCAGATGCCGCAGCCGGGTTTCGCGGTCTGGCCAGTCGTTCAGCTTGCCGGGATGCGAAATCATCGCGCCGAAGATCATGTTCATCAGCATGCGCGCGCCGCTTGCGGCATCGGCAATCTCGATCAGGCCGCGTTTCTGCTGCAGGCGGAGCCAATCGGCCAGCATCTGCCGCGACTGTTCGGCACCGTAGGTGCGCAGCAGCGACGCCATTTCGGGAAACCGCTGCGCTTCGTTCACGGCAAAGTGAATGAAGGCCTCGCGGTCCCGCTCCGCCACTTCATCGATGTCGATCATGAAAATCTGTTCCAGCGCTTTGTCGAGCGGCAGATTTTCCTTGGGGTCGCGCGGCAGGGCCAGCATCGAGGCACGATGCTCGGCGATGATCGCCATAAACAGCTCGGTCTTGCTCGAAAACAAGCGGTAGAGGGTCTGCTTGGAAATCCTGCACCGCGCCGCGACGAGATCCATGGTCGTGCCGCCGTAGCCAAGCTCATGAAACGTCGCGCGGGCTTCCGCGACGATCTCCGCCCGCTTTGCGTCGTCACTCGCGGTCTTCGGACGGCCGCGCGGGCGGCGAGCGGCAGTTTGCTCTGCTTCCCTAGCTCTTGCCCCCGTCCGTGCTTCCATTCCCAACCTCAAAAAAAGCCAAATGACATTGACATTTATAGCGGTACAAATATTTTCTGTACTAATTGGTACTGTAAATAAGGCAATGGGAAATAGCAACGTGGAAAAGCGCGCCTCTTCTACCCCTGTATTCGTACGTCCGGCGGCATCCAAACGCCTCCCAGCCACACGCATCTCATTGGTTGCCGCAGGGATCGCCGCCACGTTGCTGCTGGCGGGCTGCAACGAGCAGAAGGCCGCGCAAAACAATGCACCGGCCGTCAAGACCGAAGTCAGCGCCATGACGCTGCACCCGCAATCGGTTGCGATCACCGCGGAGCTGCCCGGCCGCACCAGCGCCTACCTGATCGCCGAAGTGAGGCCGCAGGTCGGCGGCATCATCCGCAGCCGTAATTTCAAGGAAGGCAGCGAGGTCAAGGCGGGCGACGTGCTCTACGAAATCGACCCCGCCACCTATCAGGCCGCCTATGACAGCGCCGCCGCCGCTCTGCAGAAGGCAGAAGGCGCCATACCGAGCGCACAGGCCAAGATGGATCGTTACAAGGGATTGAGCGCCCAGAACGCTGTCAGCCAGCAGGACTACGACACTGCGCAGGCGACGCTTGTCCAGGCGCAGGCCGATGTCGCCTCCGCCAAGGCCGCGCTCGAGACCGCACGGATCAATCTCGACTACACCAAGCTGCGCGCACCGATCGGCGGCCGTGTCGATGCCTCGACGGTCACGGTCGGCGCGCTCGTCACCGCCGACCAGACGACGGCGCTGACCACCATCCGCCAACTCGACCCGATGAATGTCGACGTGACGCAGTCAAGCACCAACCTGCTTGAGTTCCGCCGCGCCATTGCGGAAGGCCGATTGAAGACGAGTGGTGACAACGTCTCCGTCCACCTGACGCTGGAAGACGGTTCCGACTACAAGCAGACCGGCAAACTCCAATTTTCGGAGGCCTCTGTCGCCGAGACCGTCGGAACGATCACCGTACGCGCTGTCTTCCCCAATCCGGAACGCGTGTTGCTGCCCGGCATGTATGTTCGCGCAAGCATCGAGGAAGCTGTCGCGGAAAACAGCTATCTCCTGCCGCAGCGCGCCGTCTTCCGCAACACCAAAGGCGAACCGACGGCGATGTTCGTGACCGCCGACAACAAGGTACAGCAGCGTGTGCTGAAGGTGCAACGCAGCGTCGGCAATAGCTGGCTGGTGAACGAAGGCATGCAGGATGGCGACCGTCTGGTCGTGGAAGGCAGCCAGCGCGTCCGGGACGGCCAGGAAGTCAATGTCGCCGCCGTCACGATCGATGACGCGACCGGCGAAGTAAAGCAGGTCGCCGGCGAGCCCGCTGAACAGGCCAAGCTGGAAAAGACCGAAACCCAGCCCGCCTCTGGCGCCCAGAAGTGAGGTAAGCGATGTCGCGTTTTTTCATCGACCGGCCGATCTTTGCCTGGGTCATCGCCATCGTCATCATGCTGGCCGGAGCGTTGTCGATCCTGACGCTGTCGATCTCGCAATATCCGCAGATCGCACCGACGACGGTGAGCATCAACGCGAACTATCCCGGCGCGGATGCCGCAACCGTCGAGAATTCGGTGACCAAGGTCATCGAGCAGGGCATGACCGGCATCGACAATCTCGACTACATGACATCGACGTCGACATCGACGGGCCAGGCCTCCATCTCGCTGACCTTCACCAACAAGGCCGATTCCGACGTCGCGCAGATGCAGGTGCAGAACAAGCTGCAGCTCGTCACCGCGCAATTGCCGCAAACGGTGCAGTCGACGGGTATCACCGTTTCCAAGTCGACATCGAACTTCCTGATGGTCGTGGGCTTCGTGTCGAAGGACGGCAAGCTGAATTCCAACGACCTTGCCGACTATGTTTCCAGCACGCTGAATGACACGCTGAAGCGCATCGAAGGCGTCGGCAACACTCAGATCTTCGGCGCCGGCTATGCCATGCGCATTTGGGTCGATCCGGATAAGCTGGCCAAATACCAGTTGATGGTCAGCGACGTCACCAACGCGATCCAGTCGCAGAATTCGCAGGTCTCGGCCGGCCAGCTCGGCGCGCTGCCGCAGCGAAAGGGCCAGCAGCTCAATGCAACGGTCACGGCCAAGAGCCGCCTGCAGACGCCCGAGCAGTTCAACAACATCATCCTGAAGAGCCAGTCCGATGGCTCGCTGGTCCGCCTCAACGATGTCGCGACGGTCGAGCTTGGAGCGGAAAGCTACACCACGTCGAGCACCTATAACGGCCATCCTTCGGCCGGTCTCGCCGTCATGCTCGCTTCCGGCGCCAATGCCATCAATACCGCGGAAGCGGTGAGATCGACCATCAGCAGCTTGAGCCAGACTCTCCCGCCGAATGTCGAAATCGTCTATCCCTACGACACGACGCCCTTCGTCAAGCTATCGATCGAAGACGTGGTCAAGACGCTGTTCGAAGCTATCGTACTCGTCTTCATCGTCATGTTCGTCTTCTTGCAGAACATCCGCGCTACCTTGATCCCGACGCTCGCCGTTCCCGTCGTGCTGCTCGGCACCTTCGGCGTGCTGTCGCTGTTTGGCTATTCGATCAACACATTGACAATGTTCGGCATGGTGCTGGCGATCGGCCTCTTGGTCGACGACGCCATCGTTGTCGTCGAAAACGTCGAGCGCGTGATGGAGGAGGAAGGTCTTTCGCCGCGCGAGGCGACGATCAAGTCGATGCAGGAAATTACCGGTGCTTTGATCGGCATCGCGACGGTTCTCTCTGCCGTGTTCATCCCGATGGCCTTCTTCTCGGGCTCAGTCGGCGTCATCTACCGGCAGTTCTCGGTGACGATCGTCTCGGCGATGATCCTGTCGGTCATCGTCGCGCTGATCCTCACGCCGGCACTCTGCGCCACCATTCTGAAGAGGCCCGAGCACGGTTCCAAGCAGCGTGGCGCCTTCGGATGGTTCAACCGCAATTTCGAGCGCGCAACGCTTCGCTACCAAAGCGGCATTCACGGCATGATCCGCCTGACGGCGGTCTTCCTGCTGGTGTTCGTGTTGATCGGCGGCGCCGTCGGCTATCTGTTCAACCGCCTGCCGAGCTCGTTCCTGCCAGATGAGGATCAGGGCATCCTCCTGACCGCCATCCAGCTTCCGCCGGGTGCCACGAATTCCCGCACCTGGACCGTACTTAACACGGTGAAGGACTATTATCTCAACAATGAGAAAGACTATGTCGAAGGCGCTTTCGCCGTCGCCGGTTTCGGCTTCAGCGGTCAGGGCCAGAATGTCGGCATCGTTTTCGTCCGATTGAAGGACTTTGCCGAGCGGAAGACGCCACAATCGAAAGCACAGGCGATTGCCGGCCGCGCCATGGGCGCCTTTTCGAAAATCAAGGATGGCAGCGTCTTTGCGCTCGCGCCGCCGGCCATTCCCGGCTTCGGCAGCTCCAGCGGTTTCGATTTCTTCATCAAGGACATCAACGGCGCAGGCCATGCTAGCCTGATCGCCGCCCGCAACCAGTTGCTGGGCGCAGCAGCGCAGAATAAGAAGCTCTTCGGCACGCGTCCCAACGGCCAGGAAGACACGCCGCAATATTCGCTGAACATTGATCAGGAAAAGGCGAGCGCGCTGAACATCGCACTCTCCGACATTGACACGACGCTCTCGACCGCCTGGGGCGGTACCTATGTCAACGACTTCATCGATCGTGGCCGCGTCAAGAAGGTCTATGTTCAGGCGGATAAGAATTTCCGCATGCAGCCGGAGGACTTCGGCCGCTGGTATGTGCGCAATTCCGATGGTGCCATGGTGCCCTTCTCCGCCTTCTCGAAGGGCGAATGGACCTATGGCTCGCCGCGTCTCGAACGCTACAACGGCTCGTCCGCCGTCGAAATCCAGGGTTCCGCCGCTCCCGGCGTCTCCTCCGGCGACGCCATGAACCAGATCGACCAGATCATGGCAAGCTTGCCGCCGGGCTTCAGCCATGAATGGACGAGCCTCTCGGCCCAGGAAAAGCTTTCCGGCAATCAGGCGACCCAGCTCTATGCCATCTCCATCCTGGTCGTCTTCCTGGCGCTGGCCGCCCTCTACGAAAGCTGGTCGATCCCGCTTGCCGTCATGCTGTCGGTGCCGATCGGCATTTTCGGTGCCCTTCTCGCCGCCACCATTTTCGGCCAGTCGAACGACGTCTATTTCAAGGTCGGCCTGCTGACGACCATAGGATTGGCGGCCAAGAACGCCATTCTGATCGTCGAATTCGCGATCGAGCAGCAGGCGAACGGCAAGGATCTGATCCCGGCGACGCTGGAAGCGGCCCGTCAGCGCCTTCGACCGATCCTGATGACCTCGCTCGCCTTCATCCTCGGCGTGATGCCGCTGGCGATCGCCAACGGCGCAGGCTCCGGCAGCCAGAACTCGATCGGCATCGGCGTCATGGGCGGCATGATCTCGGCGACCGTACTCGGCATCTTCTTCATCCCCTTGCTCTTCGTCTCCGTGCGTCGCATCTTCAAGGGCGGGAAGCGGCCGACAAGCACCACTACATCCGAGCCAACCCCGGACACGGCGCACTAGAGCGGTTCAGCGTTTCACGGAATCGCTTTCCCGCTCTACACCTTTGTTTTTACGCATCCCGGACGGAAAACCGCTTCGCACTTTTCCTGGAATTGCTTTAAGAAGCGTCACTTGCATGGCTTTTAAGGGAGGAGAATGCTGTGATCAGGGCTTTGATGATCGAGGCGGAAAACGTGACGCGCTTCCACGAGGTCCCGGAAGGACCGTTGGGCGCCGGCCAGGTCCGCGTCGGTGTCCGGCACATCGGGCTCTGCGGCAGCGACCTCAACACCTTCAAGGGCCTCAACCCCCTGGTGAAGCTGCCGCGCATTCCCGGCCATGAAATCGGCGGCGAGATCCTTGCCGTCGGCCCCGGTGTTGATCCCGCCTATGCGCCCGGCCGCCGTGTCATCGTCATGCCGTACACGAATTGCGGCGAGTGCACCTCCTGCCGCAAGGGCCGGCTCAATGCCTGCCGCTACAACAAGACGCTCGGCGTGCAGCAGGATGGCGGTCTGGCCGAGGAGATCGTGCTGCCGGCTGAAAAGCTGATCCTCAACGATACACTGCCGCCGCGCCATCTGGCTTTGGTCGAGCCGCTATCCGTTGGTTTTCATGCGGTTGAACGCGGACGGGTGGCGAAAGGCGATCGCGTCGTTGTGCTTGGCTGCGGCATGATCGGCATGGGCGTCTTGATCGCCGCCGTCGCTCGCGGCGCCGAGGTCATCGCCGTCGATCTCAGCGAGGAAAAACGCGCGCTTGCCCGGCAATTCGGTGCCGTCGAGGCGATCGATGCGGGCAGCGAGGATGTCGTCGCCAGGGTCAGCGAATTGACGGGTGACGATGGCGTGGATGTCGCTTTCGAGGCGGTCGGCCTGGCCGCGACCTTCACCCAAGCCATCGATCTCGCCTGCTTCGGCGGCCGTGTCGTCTATGTCGGCTATTCCAAGGCGCCGGTCACCTACCAGACACAGTTCTTCAACCTGAAGGAACTCGACATCATGGGCTCCCGCAACGCCCTGATGCGCGATTTTCAAAACGTCATCAGCCATCTCGAGGAGATCGGCGACAAGGCCGATGCGCTGATCTCGAAGGTCTTCCCTTTTGAAGAAGCGGAAAAAGCGCTGCCCTATTGGGATAGCCACCGCAATGCGCTCAAGATTGTGATTGAGCGCGGCGCTTAGCGCTGCGGCGAATGGCGTCTCCGATTCGCCCACGGAATGATGAGGGCCAAATTCCCAATTTAAAAATCTGCCATCGATGATTAATGTGCAATCATTGATGATAGGAGAGGCCCCTTTAGCCAGCATGACGATCCGCAATATCGATGATCATCTGAAGGCACGACTGCGCGCGCGGCAGCATATGGACGATCGATGGAAGATGAGGCACGCGATATCCTGCGAGCTGCATTGTCGACTGAGGAAACACGGCAGCCAAATTTAGCGGAGGCAATTCGCCGTCGGATGGCTGCAACCGGCGGCCTCGTATTGGAGATCGCGCCACGCGAACCGATCCGACCGGTCGAACTTGACCCATGATCATCCTCGATTCAGCGATCACAGGATCGCGAGGAGCAATGCTGGCCACACGCAACGTGCCGGATTTTCTGAACACCGGAATTGCGATGGTCAACCATGGGACCATCGCGGCTGAACCCCGACACCCAATCATGCCGACGTCGAGGACATAGGCGTCTCTGCCGGTTGCTTCGTCGACCACCGACTGTGCAGCTTTGCCAGCATCAGGTAGATGATTGGCGTCGTGTAGAGTGTCAGCACCTGCGAGACAATCAGGCCGCCGACGATGGTGATGCCGAGGGGGCGGCGAAGCTCGGCGCCGGGGCCGGTGGCGATGATCAGCGGGATGGCGCCCATCAAGGCGGCGAGCGTGGTCATCAGGATCGGCCGGAAGCGTTTCAGGCAAGCCTCGTAGATCGCCTCCTCCGACGGCAGGCCGAGCTTGCGTTCGCCCTGCAGCGCGAAATCCACCATCATGATGCCGTTCTTCTTGACGATGCCGATCAGAAGGATGATGCCGATGAAGGCGATGATTGTCAGTTCCGTGCCGCTGATGACCAGCGCCAGCAGCGCCCCGAGACCGGCTGATGGTAGCGTCGAGATGATCGTCAACGGGTGCGCCAGGCTCTCGTAGAGGATCCCGAGGACGATATAGACCGTCAGCAGCGCCGCCAGGAGCAACAGCGGCTGGCTGCTCGAAGATTGTGTGATGCTGGCCGCATCGCCGGCAAAATCCGCATGCAGCGTATCCGGCAGATGCATTTGCAGCACCGCCTGTTGAATGGCATCGTTTGCTGCCTCCAGCGTGGTATTGAGCGCCAGATTGTAGGAGATGGTGACGGAAGGATATTGCCCCTGATGATTGACCACCAGCGGCGCTAGAGTCCGTTCGACCGAGGCCACCGCACTGAGCGGGATCTGGATGCCGCCAGACGCCGGCACGTAAAGCTTGGAAATATCATTGGGATCGCGGGCATAGCTGGGATCGGCCTCCAGCACCACGCGATATTGATTGCGCTGGGTATAGATGGTCGACACCTGCCGCTGCGCGAAGGCGTTGTTGAGCGCCGCGTCGATCGACTGGATGCTGACGCCGAGCCGCGAGGCTTCATCACGATTGATATTGACCGTCGCCTGCAAGCCGTTCGGCTGCCGGTCGGTGGCGACATCGGTCAGCCCCGGCAGCGTCTGCAGGCGTGCCAGCACTTTCGGCGCCCAATCCACCAGCTCGTCGTAATTCGCGCCCCAGAGCGTGAACTGATATTGCGACTGCGATTGGCGCCCGCCGGCGCGAATATCGCCCGGCGAAAACAGGAAGGTGCTGAGACCGGGAATGGCCATCAGTTGCTTGCGCAGCCGGTCTATCACCTCGGAGGTCGAGACGCGTTCCGATTCGGGCTTCAGAGAAATGAACAATTGCCCGCGATTGATCGAACTGGAAAACCCGCCGCCGCCCACGGACGAGCCGACACCGGAGACGGCCGGATCCCTGGCGACCATATCGGCCGCCTGCTGCTGCAGCTTGACCATGGCGGGATAGGAGATGTCGGTCGCCGCCTGCGTGCCGCCCTGAATGAAGCCGGTATCATCCTGCGGAATGAAGCCCTTCGGCACCTTGATATAAAGATAGGCTGATATGACGACGCAAGCGAGGATGACGAGGACGGAGAGCACGCGATGATGCAGCACCGCCTTCAGCGTCCGACCGTAGAAATTGGTGATTGCGCCGAGCGTTCCTTCGACGATCCGGCCGAACAGGCCCGGCCGGGCCTCCATGTCGCGCGCCCGCAGCCGGTGGCCGCAGATCATCGGCGTCAGCGTCAGGGACACCAGGGTCGAGACGACGATGGTGAAACCGAGCGTCAGCGAGAAAGTCTGGAAGAAGCGGCCGACAATGCCGCCCATGAAGAACAGGGGAATAAAGGCGGCAAGCAGTGAAAGGCTGATCGAAACGACCGTGAAGCCGATCTGTTTCGCGCCCTCAAGTGCGGCCCGCATCGGCTTCACGCCGGTTTCGAGATTGGCATAGATGTTCTCGATCATCACGATGGCGTCGTCGACGACGAAACCGACGGAAACGGCAAGCGCCATCAGCGACAGATTGTCGATCGACAGTCCGAAGAGCCACATGGCGGCAAAGGTGCCGCAGAGCGACAATGGCACGGTGACCCCGGCTGCGAAAGTCGTCGTGGCGCGCCGCAGGAAGACGAAGACCACGGCCATGACCAGGCAGATGGTAGCAAGCAGCGTCCATTGCATATCGGTGACGCTGGTATGGATCGTCGTGGTGCGGTCGGAAAGAACCGAGATGTGGACACCGGACGGAATGAGGCTCTGCAATTCGGGGATCAGCGCCTTGACGCCATCCACCGTGGCAATGACGTTGGCGTTCGCTTCCTTGGTGATGTTGAGCAGCACGGCCGGTTTGCCGTCATACCAGGCATCCGAGCGGCTATTGCGCACGCCGGGCTCGACGGTGGCGATATCGGAGAGACGAACGGCCGTGCCGTCGCCGCTCTGCACGATGATCCGGCCATAATCTTCCGGCGTCCGGAGCTGGCCATTCATGGAAATGGAGAAGGCGGCATTGCTGCCGTCGATCGAGCCGATGGGGCCGAGCACATTGGCGTTGACGATTGCCGTGCGAACGCTGTCTAGCGACAGACCCATGGCGGAGAGCCTGTCGGGATCGAGCCTGACGCGCACGGCCGGCTGGTCGGCGCCGCTGACCGTGACGCCGCCGACGCCGTCCACCTGCGAGATGCGCTGTACCACCACGGTATCGGCCGCGTCATAGATGGCGCTTGGCGACACATTGTCCGATGTCAGCGCCAGGATCAGCACGGGCGCCGCCGCCGGGTTGATCTTGCGGAAGGAAGGCAAGGTCGGCAGATCGCCGGGCAGGTCGGTCGCCGCCGCGTTCAGCGCTGCCTGCACGTCCTGCGCCGCGCCGTCGACGCTGCGCGACAGATCGAATTGCGCGACGATGCTGCTCGATCCAAGCGAACTGACCGAAGTCAACTGCGTGATGCCGGCAATCGTGCCGAGATGTCGCTCCAGCGGCGCCGCGACGCTTGCCGCCATGCTGGCGGGGTCGGCGCCGGGGCGGCTGGCGGAGACGACGATCGTCGGCAGATCAACAGTCGGCAGGCTCGCCACCGGCAGAAAACGATAGGAAACGATGCCGAGGATCATCAGCCCGATCGCCAGAAGCGTCGTTCCGACAGGACGTTTGATGAAAGGCTCGGAGAGGCTCATGTCCCGCCACCCGCGACTTCGTCCAGTTCCGGAGCCGGCGTGCCCGTCGGACGCCCGACGATCCGGGCACGCAGGCTTTCGAAAGCAAGATAGATCACCGGCGTCGTATAGAGCGTCAGAAGCTGCGACAGCACCAGGCCGCCGATGATGGTGATGCCGAGCGGGATGCGCAGCTCCGCTCCGGTACCTTGCGCCAACGCCAATGGCAGTGCGCCGAAGAGCGCCGCAAGCGTCGTCATCATGATCGGGCGGAAACGCAGGATCGAGGCTTTCAGGATCGCCTCGCGCGGCGCCAACCCCTCCTTGCGTTCGGCCTCCAGCGCGAAGTCGATCATCATGATCGCGTTCTTCTTCACGATACCCATCAGCAGCACGATGCCGATCAGTGCGATGATCGACAGGTCCTGTCCGAACAGCATCAATGCCAGCAGCGCACCGACGCCCGCCGACGGCAAAGTCGACAGGATCGTCACGGGATGCACGGCGCTCTCGTAAAGCAGGCCAAGGACAATATAGATCGTCACGACAGCCGCCAGGATCAGCCAGGGCTCGCCCGCAAGCGACGAGGCAAATTCCTCTGCATCGCCGGAATAATTGCGCTGGATCGAACTTGGCATGCCGATATCGCGCTCCGCCGCCTGAATCTCGGTGACGGCCTCGCTGAGCGACGCGCCCTTGGCGAGATCGAAACTGAGCGTCACGGCCGGAAACTGTTCGTCATGGCTGATGACCAACGGTGCCGTCATGAACGACGCCGTCGTAAAGGCGTTGAGCGGCACCTGTGTATCGCTGGCGCCGGCGACGTAGAGCTTGTCGAGAGATTTCGGATCGGACTGATATTGCGGTGCAGCCTCGAGGATGACGCGATACTGATTGACTTGCCCGTAGATCGTGGCGATCTGGCGCTGGCCGAAAGCGTCGTTCAGCGTGTCGCTGACGGCCTGCATCGAGACGCCGAGTCGCGAAGCGGTTTCGCGGTCGACATTGACGAAGATGCGGCCGCCGCCCATCTCGACTTCCGAGGCGACGTCGATCAGCTTCGGGCTCTGCTGCAGCCGCTGCGCCAGTTTTTCCGCCCACTCCACCACCGTCGCCGTATCCGTGCCTGTCAGCGTATATTGATAGGGCGCACGGCTGACGCGCGTGCTGATCGAGATGCCTCGCACGCTCTGGAACGTAACGTGGATGCCGGGCAGATCGGCCACTTCACCACGCATGCGGTCGATGATATCGGCCGCCGACGCCGCGCGCTGGCTCCTGGGCTTCAGTACCAGGCTGAGATTGCCGGTGTTGGGCGTCAGGTTGGTGGCGCTGGTGCCGACAACCGAGACGATACCGGTTACGTCAGGGTCTTTGCGTAACCGCTCGGCCACGATCTCCTGCGTCTGCTTCATCGCTTCGAAGGAGATGGTCGGCTCGGTTTCGACGACGGCGGTGATCAGGCCGGTATCCTGCGGCGGCAGGAAGCCTTTCGGAATGACGATGTAAAGGGCGATCGTAGCGGCAAGCGTTGCCACCGTGACCAGCAGCATGAATCCGCTGCGGTCCACCGCCCAGACGAGGCTGCGACGGTAGCCTTCGACCAGCCGTCCCATGCCGCGATCGGTGCCCGCCAGCAAACCGCCGCGATGCTCCTTCGGCTTGCGCAGGATGCGGGAGCACATCATGGGCGTCAACGTCAGCGAAATCACCGCCGACACCACCACGGCGATGGTCAGCGTCAACGCGAACTCGCGGAACATACGCCCGACGATGCCGGTCATGAACAGCAGCGGGATGAAGACGGCGATCAGCGAGAACGTCAGCGAGATGATGGTGAAGCCGATTTCGCCGGCGCCCTTCAGCGCCGCCTGCATCGGGCTCTCGCCCTCCTCGATATGGCGGGCGATGTTCTCGATCATCACGATGGCATCGTCGACGACGAAACCGGTGCCGATGGTGAGCGCCATCAGCGATAGATTATCGAGGCTGAAGCCGGCGAACCACATGACGCCGAAGGTCGCGATCAGCGACAGCGGCAAGGCCACGCCGGCGATGAAAGTCGCCGTCACCGTCCGCAGGAACAGGAGAACGACGAGGATGACCAGGCCGATGCTGACGACGAGCGTCCATTGTACGTCATGGATCGAAGCACGGATCGTCTCGGTGCGGTCGTTGACGATGTCGAGCGAGATACCGGCCGGCAGCGCCTGCTTCAGCCGCGGGATCTGCTTCTGCACGCCCTCGACCGTCTGGATGACGTTGGCGCCCGGTTGGCGCATGATGTCGAGGATGACAGCCGGCTGACCCTGATACCAGGCGCCGACCCGGTTGTTCTCCAGCCCTTCGACGACGGTGGCGACATCCTTCAACTGCACCGGCGCATTGTTGCGATAGGCGACGATCACGGACTTGTAGATGTCGGGATCGACGATCTGATCGTTGGCGGCGAGCGTGAAGCTCTGCTGCGTGCCGTCGAGCGCGCCCTTGGCGCCGGCAACGCTGGCATTGGTGATTGCGGTGCGCAGATCCTCCAGCGCCAGACCATAAGAGGCAAGCCGCGGCAGGTCGGCCTGGATGCGGATCGCCGGCTTGACGCCGCCCTGGATGTTGACATCGCCGACCCCTGAAACTTCGCTTAGTCGCTGTGCCATCATCGTATCGGCGAAATCGCTGAGTTCGCGGATCGAATAGCTGTTGGAGCGCAGCGCCAGCGTGACGATCGGCGTATCGGCGGGGTTCACCTTCGAATAGGTCGGCGGATAGGGCAACGTGCGCGGCAATGTCGAACCGGCGGCATTGATCGCCGCCTGCACATCCTGGGCCGCGCCATCGATATCGCGGCCGAGATCGAACTGCAGGGTGATCTGGCTGATGCCGAAGGCACTCGAGGAGGTCATCGACGCCAACGACGGGATCTGCCCGAGCGGCCGCTCCAGCGGCGCGGTCACCAATGCCGCCATCGTATCGGGATCGGCGCCCGGCAGTTGCGTCGTCACCTGGATCGTCGGAAAATCCACCTGCGGCAGCGGAGCGACCGGAAGGAAGAGAAAGCCGAGAATGCCGCCCAACAGCACCGCGACCCCGAGAAGCGAGGTGGCGACAGGCCTGGAGATGAAGAGCGACGAGACGTTCATTGCTGTTGAGTTGACGTAGCGGGTGGATTGGTGGAAGCGGCATCGCCCCCGCCGGTATTGGCGTTGGGATTGGCATCATTGCCGCCGGCACCATCCGCCTTCTGCCTGCGGTGACCACCATTGCCACCGCCCTGGCCATTATGCTGGCGATGCGGCCGCTGGCCATCACTGGCCGTATTGCCGTTGGTTTGGGTCTGATTGGTTTGGTTTGCGTTTTCGGCAACCGGCTGCCCATCGACCGCGGGCGTCGTTGCAGGCGGTGCGCCCGCGCCGGCCCCTTCGGAAATCTGTACTTTCGAACCGTCCTGTAGGCGCGCAAAGCCCGTCGTCACCACCTTGTCGCCCGGGGCTACGCCATCGGCGATGACGGCCTGTACATCGTCCTGCTGGCGCACCGTTACCGGCTTCATGGCAACCGTTTGATCCTGTCGGACGATGTAGACAAAGGTGCCGTTCGGGCCACGCTGCACGGCAGCGGTCGGAATGACCGTCACGCCCTTCAGCGTCTCGACAAGCAGGCGGGCGTTGACGAAGGCGCCGGGCCAGAGCGCCAGCTTGTCGTTCGGAAAATTGGCCTTCAGCTTCACCGTACCCGTGGTGGGATCGACCTGGTTGTCGACCACCGCCAGCGTGCCGTTGTCGATCACCGTCTGACCGTTGCTTGCGATCGCCTGGACGGAAAGCGCACCCGCCGCGCTCGCCGCATTGACGCGGGCAAGCTGCTGCTGCGGAATGGAGAACAGGATGGAAATCGGCTTGATCTGCGACAGCGTCACTATGCCCGTCGCGTCCGACGAGCTGACGAGATTGCCGACATCGACATTGCGGATACCGGTGCGCCCGTCGATCGGCGCCTCGATCGTCGTATAGTCGAGCGTCGCCTGCGCGCTTTCGATGGCTGCCTGGTCGGACTGGATCGCCGCCGTATATTGCGCCACAAGCGATATCTGGGTATCGACCTGCTGCTGCGTGCCCGAAGCGCTCTGCACCATGCGCTGAAAACGATCGAGATCGCGTTTCGCGCCGGCCAGCAATGCCTCGTCCTGCGCCTTCTTGCCAATGGCCTGGTCGAGCTGGGCCTTATAGACGGCATCGTCGATGCGGGCGATGACGTCGCCCTTCTTGATGTCCTGGCCTTCCTCGAAACCGATTTCGACAATCTTGCCGCTGACTTGGGCGCGAACCGTCACCGTGTTCAGCGCCTTTACCGAGCCGACACCGTCGATATAGACCGGGACGTCGGCGGATTTCGCATCCGCCGCCAGCACTGGAACCGGACCGGTGAATTGCGAAAGACTGCCACGCCGCCGTCCGCCGCCTTGGCCAAAACCCTGCCCCTGATTGCCACGGTGTTCGCCCTGGGCCTGCTCGCCGGGCGCGGCCGCGCTCTGATAGCCGAGCAGACGCTCGGCACTGCCAAGCCAGCGATCGCGTGTCACATAGGCGCCGTAGGCCACGGCGCCAATCACTGCTACCGACATCAGGACCCGAAATGTCCGAGCCATCAACATACCTTCCTTCACAGCTCCGGCTTCAATGATCTACCGGTGCGATATAGGCGCGACTTTAGCTTGCAGCTTGTCGCTTAGGAATTTGGTAGGGCCATTAAATTTTGTCCATTTTTGTGTGGCTTAGCGCAACAAACTGTTACATTGGACGAAAACCAGGGTTGTGGTTGCAAATGAGCAAAGGCACACCATGTCCTCGCTGTCTTACAAACTCTGAGCGACGCTTATGGTTCGGGCAGCCGCTGGACGAGATCATTCCCGCCGTCGTCGGCATACTGGAAAATGGCTCCTGCCAAGCCGCGCAGCCATCGATTATCCAACGAATGCGGGCTGAAAATCAGGCAACAGGGGCCGCGAGGGCAGGCATCACAGCCTTTTCAGCAGATCCAACAACCCGCCATCGCAACCACGGCGGCCGATGACCGACAGCCCTACCGGTCCGCCGTCCATCTTCCCGGCCGGCATGGAAATCTGCGGCAGGCTGGCATGGCCGGCGATGGAGAGGAGGCCTATGGCCTGCTGCCGGTAGGCGTCGAATATCTCTTGCGATGAATCCCTGCGCGGCGCAGGACCCGGGCCCGTGGGGATGATCATCACCAAACCGCCGGCAAGTGCCGCGTCCATTGCAGTAGCAATTTCGTGGCGCACCGCATCGACCTTGGCAAAGGTCTCGTCGCTGACGGATCGCGCCACGGCGAAACGCGAGGCGATGTCAGGCCCGAGGTCGACATCATGCGCCTCGATCCAGCCGCCCAGCGCTTTCCATGCATCATAGCCCTGCCAGAAGCGAAAGGCTTCTGACCTTTCTTCCGGCCCGACGATCGGCAACGGATCGGTAACGGTTTTGTCGAACAACGCCGCGATCTTTTCCGTCATCGGCCGCAGCAATGCGGCAAGTCCCGGATCGACGCCCGTCCAGATATCCGAAGGCAGCCAGGCCGTCGAAAAATTCGCCTCGCCGGCAAGACCAAGGGCGCGACCGACGCGAACCAGCGTTTCGACATCGCGGGCAAACCAGCCAAGCGTATCGAAACCGGGGCTGAGCGGCACCACGCCGCCCATGTCGATCGCCCCATGACTGGGCCGCATGCCGAAAATACCGTTGAAGGAGGCCGGCAGCCGTACCGAGCCGCCGGTATCCGTCCCCAGCGCGAATTCCACCAGGCCGGCGGCGACCGCCGCAGCCGAGCCGGAAGAGGAACCACCCGGCACACGGTCGGGCGCCGCGCTGTTCAGCGGCGTGCCGTAATGCGCGTTGGTGCCCATCAGACTATAGGCAAATTCATCCATATGCGTCTTGCCGGCGAGCACTGCCCCCTCTGCCAGCAGTCGGGCGACGATAGGCGCATGCGCTACCGCCGGGCCATGGGCGCGCCGCCAGATCGGATTGCCGTTGCCGGTGATCCGCCCTTCGACATCGATATTGTCCTTGGCAGCAAAGGTCAGCCCCGCCACCGAGCCGCTATCCGTGGCACGGACGGGTTGTGCGAAGAGCTCGATGAAGGCATTGGCGGTATCGATCAGAGGCATGGGTGCATGTCCGTGAAGGCGGGAATATCAGGCTAGCCCCATTCCGTCCTACTAACAATGACGGCACCACCTTCCGATGAGCAATCTAGCGCTCACCGCATCAAAGGACACCCCAGCCGCGATAACGCCCGCGTCCGGTCATCTCGCGCACACCGAGTTCCGTCACCAGATTGAGGGCGCCACGGGAAGTGACGCCGACATGGCGGGCAACCATGCTGGCGGAGACGATGGGCCGGGAAAGCACGATCTCGATGACGCCGGGCAAACTGCTGTTCGACCGCCGATCCTTGAGCCGCTGTTCCATCTGTATCTTGGCGAGCGACAGGCGATCGAGCTCCTTCAGCCCCGCTTCGGCCGATAGTGCCATGGCTTCGAGAAAAGCGGTCAATCGCATGGTGCCATCCGGCGAGCGGCGGCGCTCCCGCCGTACGGACTTCAGCCCGGTATTGAGGCAGAAGAGGTGCGACGTGACTTTGCCGCGACTGCGAAGATAGGCGCTGACGAGCAGGCTGCCGAGCCAATGCTGCCGCCGCAGCGGCTCGATCCGCTCCCATGCATCGAACAGCACGGCACCACCCAAAGCCGGCGGCAGGAGATCGGCCTGGTGGATGACGGCGCGCCAGGTCTCCAGCCGCTCGTTCTCGTCCCAATCGTCGTCACGAATCAGGCCGAGCGGATCGTCTGCCATCACCATCCTGGCTTCGGGAATCTTTCCATCCAGCACCTGGCCGGAGCGGGCGATGACGGCATCGATCTCGGCAAAGTCCATGCCGAAATCATCATCATCGTCATCCTCCTCCTCTTCCATTTCGGCCGTCTCGATAGAGATGGGGCGCGGAGTGGCCGTTTCCTCGGCGTCGCCGACGTCGCCGCGCAGGGCGGCAATGCCGGCCATCCCCAGCCCCCAGTCCGGCTCGGCGCTCCACAGCCGTCGCCGGGCGCGCAGCACGGCATGCGCAATGACCAGCTCATGCGTCGGCGCGCGAGCGTCGACATGTGCATCATGCAGTACCAGATCCTCGACATGCACCAGTTCGCCGCCGACCCAGAGCGCGCCAACGGCATCGAAAAAATGCCCGCGCTCACGAAAACCGTTGCCGACAGCATGCCGCAACGCTCGCTCATCCAGCCGCGCCAGCATATCCTCTGCCCTGGTCATCGCGGGCAGAAGTGTCGTCAGCGGCAAGTTCGCAAGATCATATCGCATTGGAATCCCATGATTGATTTGATCTAACGGAAGTTAACACCCCTAACGGCATCGGGATAGAAAGCAGCCTCTTTCAACTGTGGACGGTACTTCCTATTTTCCTCTTGACCTTCCAGTAACAGGAAGGTTCATAAACCTAGCCACGCTCGCTTCCAAGCGCTGGAGTTTCCGATGGCATTCCACGACGAACATGACCACCACCATCATCATCACGATGCGCCACAGGATGCGGTGATCCGCGATCCCGTCTGCGGCATGACCGTCGATCCCAAGGCGGGCAAACCATCGCTGGACTATCGTGGCCATACATTCCACTTTTGCAGCGAAGGTTGCCGCGACAAATTCGAAGCAACGCCCGAAAATTACCTGACGGCCAAAGACCCGGTTTGCGGCATGGATGTCGACCGCGCCACCGCGCGACATTTCCTGAAGCATGAGGGCGAGAAATTCTATTTTTGCTCCGCAGACTGCAAAGCAAAATTCGAAGCCGAGCCGGCGGCCTATCTTGGTGACGAAAAGCCAACACCGAGGCCGATGCCGAAGGGCACGCTCTATACGTGCCCAATGCACCCCGAGGTGATCAGCGATCATCCCGGCGATTGCCCGATATGCGGCATGGCCCTCGAACCGATGGGGGTGCCAGCCGCCGATAAAGGCCCGAACCCGGAGCTTGTCGATTTCACACGACGCCTCTGGATGAGCGCTGCCCTGTCGCTGCCGCTGTTGATCCTCACTATGGGGCCGATGTTCGGCCTCCCTCTGCGCGACCAAATCGGCGAGCCCACCGCCACCTGGATCGAGCTGGCGCTCGCGACCCCGGTCGTGCTCTGGGCCGCTCTCCCCTTCTTCCGCCGGGCGTGGAATTCAGTTCGCAACCGCAGCCCCAACATGTGGACCCTGATCGGCCTCGGCGTCGGCACGGCCTATCTCTACAGCCTCGTGGCGACGCTTGTGCCCGGCATTTTCCCTATGAGCTTTCGCGGCCATGGCGAGGCTGTGCCCGTTTATTTCGAAGCCGCTGCGGTCATCGTCGCCCTGATATTTGTCGGCCAGGTGCTGGAGCTGAAGGCGCGCGAGCGCACCGGCTCGGCGATCCACGCGCTGCTCGACCTCGCGCCCAAGACCGCCCGCCGCATCGGCGCCGACGGCAGCGAGACCGACGTTCCTGTCGATCATATCCAGGCCGGCGACCGACTGCGCATTCGGCCCGGCGAGCGCGTGCCGGTGGACGGCTCCGTTGCCGAGGGACAGTCGACCATCGACGAATCGATGATCACGGGCGAGCCGCTCCCGGTCGAAAAGACCGTGGGCGATGCGCTGACCGGCGGCACGATCAACAAGAACGGCACGCTGATCATGATCGCCGAAAAGGTCGGCGTGGAAACGACACTATCGCGCATCGTCGAGTTGGTCGCCAAGGCGCAGCGGTCCCGCGCGCCGATCCAGACGATGGTGGATCGTGTTTCGGCCGTCTTCGTGCCCGCCGTCGTGGTTGCAGCCATCATCGCCTTTGCGGTCTGGGCCTTTGTCGGACCGGAGCCGAGGCTGGCGCATGCACTGCTCGCCGCCGTCGCCGTCCTGATCATCGCCTGCCCCTGCGCATTGGGGCTTGCGACGCCGATGTCGATCATGATCGCCACCGGCCGAGGCGCGCAGGAGGGCGTACTGGTGCGCGACGCCGAGGCGCTGGAGCGCTTCGCCAAGGTCGACACGCTGATCGTCGACAAGACCGGCACATTGACCGAGGGCAGGCCGAACCTGACCGATGTCGTCCCCGCCGCCGGCGTCGACGAAGCGCGCCTGCTGTCGCTCGCAGCCAGCCTGGAACGCGGCTCCGAACATCCACTGGCCGAAGCGATCGTAACCGGCGCGCAGGAGCGCGGCGCGCGCCTTTTCGACATATCCGGCTTCGCGGCAAAGACCGGCAAGGGCGTCGAGGGCCGCGCCGGCGATATGGCGATCGCCCTCGGCAATGTCGCGATGATGACCGATCTCGGCGTTGCGACCGACGAGCTGCAGGCTGAAACCGAACGTCTGCGCGGTGAAGGCAAGACCGTGATGTTCGTCGCCCTCGATGGCCGGTTGGCCGGCATCGTCGCCGTTGCCGACCGGATCAAGCCGACGACAGCGGCCGCCATCAAGGCGCTGCACGATAGCGGGCTGAAGATCATCATGGCAACGGGCGACAACGCTCAGACCGCCAAGGCCGTCGCTGCGCGTCTCGGCATCGACGAAATCCGCGCCGATATGTTGCCCGAAGGCAAGAAGGCGCTGATCGACGAGTTGCGGGCCAAGGGCAATGTGGTTGCCATGGCCGGTGACGGCGTTAACGACGCGCCGGCGCTGGCCGCAGCCGATGTCGGCATCGCCATGGGCACCGGCGCCGATGTCGCGATGGAAAGTGCCGGCATCACCCTGGTGAAGGGCGATCTCAATGGCATCGTCAGGGCACGGCACCTTTCGGAAGCCACGATCCGCAACATCAAACAAAACCTGGCCTTCGCCTTCGGCTATAATGCTCTCGGCGTGCCGCTTGCCGCGGGCGTGCTTTACCCGGTCTTCGGCCTGCTTCTATCGCCGATGATCGCGGCGGCGGCCATGAGCCTGTCCTCGGTCTCGGTCATCGCCAACGCGCTGCGGCTGAGACTAGAGCATCCCGCTTTCAGGCGGAACCGCCTGTAAGCGGATAAGATGCTCTAGATTCAAAAGACTAGAGCGACCTTTGTGCGTTCAAACGAACGCACAGCGCTCTACCGAAATAAGGAGGGTTCACATGAATATCGGCGAAGCATCGGGCCGCTCCGGCCTGCCGGCAAAGACAATCCGTTACTACGAGGATATCGGCCTGATCCGCCCCGATCGAGGCGACAACGGCTACCGCGACTATGGCTCCGACGACGTGCACAAGCTACGCTTCCTGCACCGCTCCCGCAGCCTCGGCTTCTCCGTCGACGAGTGCCGGCAACTGCTGGCGCTCTACGAAGACAAAAGCCGTGCCAGCGCCGACGTCAAGGAAATCGCCACATCGAAACTCACCGAAATCGACCGCAAGATCCGCGAACTGACCGAGCTGCGCCGCACGCTGGAACATCTCGTGCATGCCTGCCAGGGCAATGAGCGGCCGGACTGCCCGATCCTGGAGGAGCTATCGGAGGGGTGAGAATTTTTGGCGGCGGGTCAGGCGAATACATCAATGCAGCGGCAATGTGCCTGGCCGCTCACCCCAGCCCTCTCCCCCGCAAGCGGGGGCGAGGGAGCTTAAGGTGCCTCGCGCCACCCTCGGTCAGCGGAGCGAAGAGGCTCGTTATTTTGCGCCGTCGTCCCTTCTCCCCGCATGAGCGGGGAGAAGGCTAGGATGAGGGACCAGGCACGCAAGCGCGGCATCGGCAGATGCTCCTGACTTGCCCGATCCACTCACCCAACCAGATCCACCGCAATCGCCGTCGCAGATGCGGAGTACTGCGACGCCGCGCATAGCGCCCTGGCGCGGCAGCGCATGCAGCGGCGTCACGATCGGAAAATAACGCACAGATTTGACTGGCAAGAACCACCAAGTATTATCGCATTACGCGAGGATATACCTCCGCATGAACTTGGGGGTGTGATTTGATCGTCAGCCTGCTGGTGCCGTACACGATCGGTTTTTTTCTCGTCGCTCTTATCGAGCGAGCGTGGCCTCTGATGCTAGTCTCTCTTTCACTGATTGCGGCGTGCCTTTCGATGATTTTGGGGAGCAGCTTTGAAGGGGCCGGTTCCGCGCTAGTTTTACCCACGCTTGTTGCTCTGATGCTCGGCATTTTTGGCGGATTCTTGGGCCGGGCATTGGCAATCGCCGGCGAATTCGAAACCGCAACCAAGACCTTAGTGATTACGTTCCTTAGCATAGTCGGCATAATTGGCCTGCTCATTGTGCTAGCAACATAATCCGCTCCCCTACCGTGGTGTTGGCAGCAGGATTCTCCTCACCCAATCCTCTCCACCGCAATCGCCGTCGCCTCGCCGCCGCCGATGCAGAGTGCGGCGACGCCCCGCGTTGCACCCTGACGCTCCAGCGCGTGCAGCAGCGTCACGATCAGCCGCGCGCCCGTAGCCCCGATCGGATGGCCCAGCGCACAGGCGCCTCCATTGACGTTGAGGCGGTCGCGGGCAATGCCGAGGTCCTTAGCGGCGGCCATGGCGACGACGGCGAAGGCTTCGTTGATCTCGAAGAGGTCGACATCGCCGACCTTCCAGCCGGTCTTGTCCAACACCTTGCGGATCGCCGGAATCGGCGCGGTCGTGTACCACGCCGGCTCCTGGCTATGGGCGGCATGCGCCTTGATCTCGGCGAGGATCGGCAGTCCCTCTCGCTCGGCGATCGAGCGTCGCGTCAGCACCAGCGCAGCCGCGCCGTCCGCATTGGCCGAGGCACTGGCTGCGGTGATGGTACCGTCCTTGCGGAAAGCCGGCTTCAGCGCGGGGATTTTTTCCGGCGAGACTTTCTGCGGATGCTCATCCTTAGCGATCGTCACCGGTCCGCCCTTGGCAGCAACGGAAATCGGCGTAATCTCGGCCTCGAATGCCCCCGTCTCGATCGCCTTGCGCGCCCGCGTCAGCGTCTCGACGGCATAGGCATCCTGGTCGTCACGGCTAAACTGATAGGCTTCCACCGCCAACTCGCCGAAGTCGCCCATCGAGCGGCCCTTCTCATAGGCGTCTTCCAGCCCGTCGAGCATCATGTGGTCGAAAATGCGGTCATGGCCCATGCGATAGCCGCCCCGCGCCTTGGCGAGCAGATAGGGCGCATTCGACATCGACTCCATGCCGCCGGAGACCGCGATCGAGGCGGAACCGGCAAGGATCAGGTCATGCGCCAGCATGGTCGCCTTCATGCCGGAACCGCAGACCTTGTTGATCGTGGTGGCGCCAACCGCATCCGGCATTCCCGCGCCGCGCGCCGCCTGCCGCGCCGGTGCCTGCCCCTGCCCCGCCGGCAGGACGCAGCCGAACAGCACCTCGTCCACCTTCTCCGCCGACAATCCGGCACGCTCCAAGGCAGCACGGATGACATGGGAGCCGAGTTCCGGCGCCTGCAACGATGACAATTCGCCCTGGAAACGGCCGAGCGGCGTGCGCGTAGCGGAGACGATAACGACAGGATCGGTAACGGACATGATGGCTCCTCGCAATCTGCAAGTTAAGGGATCAAGCTATTGCTATCACGTTAGATGATGTTCGTCATGTAAATATCGCGGAAACATTTCTTCGGACGAAGTGCCCGCTATTGCCCGATCCCGACTACCGCGATGATTGTCCTCCTCGTGGATATATTCTAAGGATATCCATCACTAAAGAAATGGATATCCCATGCCTCTCTACATCAAAGACGATGCCATCGATCGATTGGCCCGGCGCTACCAGGCGCTGACCAAAACGTCCACCAAAACCGAAGCCGTGCGGCTGGCATTGCAAAAGGCGTTGAACGAGGAGCTTGCCAAGCCGTCGCTTGTCGATATCGCCGTCACTTTCTGTCGTAACCTGAAGCAGAAGGCCGGCACCAAGGCGGATGCTCTTTCGGAAGGGGATGCCTGATGTTTGTCGATGCCTCGGTGCTTTCCGCAATGATGACCGATGAGGAAGAAGCCCGCAACTTTGCCGCCCGCATGCAGGCTGCGACCGCGCGCATGACGTCGCCGCTAGCGGTAACCCAGGCGGCGATCAGCGTCGCCGGCCGTCTTGACCTCACAATCGTCGACGCCGGGAATGCGGTCCGGACGTTTCTGGAGCTGATGAACATCCAGCTTCTCGCAATTCCGCCGCGGGCCGCCTTTCTGGCGATCGAAGCTCATGAGCGGTACGGCGAGGGTCGCCATCCGGCGGCTCTCAGCCTCGACGACTGCATGACCTATGCCTGCGCCCGCTATTATCGCCAGCCGCTTCTGTTCCGGAGCGATGCATTCGCCCAGACCGATATCGAGGTGGTCTAACCTGTCTGCTTCGAAACTACTGCCCAGGGCAAAGCGAGGTGGGACCGGCGGCGTATGTGTTCGAAACGCCAACGGCGTTTGGCGCCGCCGCGCATTGCAGCCTCGATATCGCATCGCCCGCTCTGATCGGGCCGGTCACAGACGGATCGGTGTTGATCGTACCATCCGGAAGGATTGCGTCCTTGGAATGGTCAAAATTGCCGACGTCGGTCTGGATTGCCTGTGCGTCGAACGTTGTGGTGCGATGTTTATGCGCCGGCCCCGCCATGGCGACGCTGGACATTCCGATGACGAGGGCCGAAATGGTAAGAGCTTTAAGCAGCATAAGACTGCCTCCCATGGGCGTTGAACCTCTATTCATATGGGAGCCTGTAACCCGATTTACAGCGGCGGGCAGGTCAAATATCGCAATTATTTGAAAGCCATGTTCATGTCTTGATGCGATGCCGCGACACCTCCGCACCCGCATCATGCGGCAAGCGGAGGAAGCGCAGCGACGAGACCGCGCCAATGAGGCAAACGACCAGAAAAGCCCAGTGAAAATCGACAAGGGAAAGCGTCTCTCCCCCATGGATGATGCGCGAGAGATTGAGCACGGCGGCGGCGACGGCAACGCCGAGCAACAGCGAGACCTGCTGCAGCATGCTCGAGAGCGTCGAGGCGGAACTGCGCTGCGCCGCATGGATATCGGCAAAGCCGAGCGTATTCAGCGCCGTGAAGTTCATTGAACGCGACAGGCCAGCAATGAATAGCAGGCAATATATCAGCAGATCCGGCGTCGACGGCGACAGAAACGCGCATCCACCGATGCTGGCCGACGAGATCAGGCCATTGACAACAAGCACGTTGCGGAAGCCGAAGACTTTCAACATCTGCGTGGTGATCGTCTTCATGCCGAGATTGCCCGCGAAGTAGAAGAGCAGATAGGTGCCGGCGTCGATCGCCGTACGCCCGAAGCCGACCTGGAAAAGCAGCGGGATCAGGAAGGGCGTGGCATTGATCGCAACCCGGCTTGCCGTTCCCGCCGAAAGCGTCGACATGGCGAAGGTCTGCACCTTGAAGGCGGAGAGATCGAGCAAGGGCGCATCGACCCTCATGAAATGCCGGGTGGCGATGACGGAGAAAACCACGCCGGCGGCAATGAGCCCGATGCTGGGCGCCAATCCCGTCGTCCCCTGGACCACGAACTCCAGACCGGCCAGCAGGAAGGTCAGCCCCGCCGCCGATTGCAGGAAGCCGATGAAATCGAGCCGCGCGACCTTTTCCTCCCGCTGATCCGGCACGAAGCGCAGGACGAGGCCGAGGCCGATGATCCCGATCGGAATATTGATCAGGAAATTCCAGTGCCAACTGAAATAGGTGGTGATGAAGCTGCCGAGCACCGGGCCGATGACCGGAGCCGTCAGCGCCGGCCAGGTAATCATCGACACGGCATGCACCAGATCGGATTTGCGCGCGTTTTTCAGCACGATGATGCGACCGACCGGCGTCATCAACGCGCTGCCGACGCCCTGTACGGCGCGGGCAATGACGAATTCGAAGAGATTGCCGGAGAGGCCGCAGAACAGCGACGCCACGGTGAAGATGGCGATCGACGCCAAAAACACCCGCCGCGCGCCGTAGCGGTCGCCGGCCCAGCCCGCCAGCGGCACGAAGGCCGCCATCGTCAACAGATAGACCGTAATGCCGATGCTCATCGACACCGGCTGGATGCCGAAGGTCATAGCCATCTGCGGCAATGAGGTCGTGACGATGGTGCCGTCCAGAATCTGCATGAAGAAGGAGACGGCGACAACCAAGGCGATGATGCGGGACTGCCGGCCGAAACTTGCTTCGGAAGGCTGATCTGTGGTCCGGGCAATGGTCATGACATGAAATTTCAGAGAATGGCGTTCAAGGGACCGGGCGCTTCCGGCAACAATCATACGATCATTGAATACGCCCATCGCCATGGATTGCAAAGCCGCAAACCCGCGCCGCAGCCATCAAAAATTGACACGGTGACATAAGAAACCGCGATTCCTGCCGAGTTTACCTAAGCTATATCTCCGCCGACAGGATCCTACGGGCGTCAATCGTCCGAATAGCGCTGCTCCCGCCAGGGATCGCCATACATGTGATAGCCATTCTTC
The DNA here is from genome assembly GCF_025200735.1 of Rhizobium sp. CB3060. NCBI lineage: Bacteria > Pseudomonadati > Pseudomonadota > Alphaproteobacteria > Hyphomicrobiales > Rhizobiaceae > Rhizobium > Rhizobium sp. CB3060. The sequence continues at coordinate 3,334,272 of NZ_CP104158.1, forward strand.
TCCCAGAAGCCGGCCCTGTCGGCATCGATGAGTTCGATGCGGTTCAGCCACTTCGCGCTCTTCCGCCATGCTCGCCGGTCAATGGCTGGCCCTCCCAGGCAGTGGCGAGGATCGCATCTTCGGCCGCGAAATCCGAAAGAGGGAGGTTGGTGGTGTAGCCGTCATAACTCGTCAGCAGCACATGATGCGCTTCGGCCGTCGGCATAGCGAGATCGAGCATATCGCGCGTCGAAACCCCTTCCCAGCGATTGTCGTAGCGCGACCAGGTCGTCACGCAATGGATATCGCTGACGCGGGTGCTTTGCTCGATCGCCTGGAAAGCCGCCCAATCGAGGCTGAGCCGCGTTTCCACGAAACCGACCACATCGAGCCGCCAGCTCGACAAGGACACATGTGGCTGCACGCCGAGATCGAGCACCGGCCAGTTCTTGACGAGATGCTGCCCCGGCGGCAGCCGCTCGGTCTCGGGTCGGCTGATGCGCCCCGTCAGAAACTTGCCCTCCGCCGCCCAGCGGCGCTTTGACGTGGTGAGCTTGCTATCGGCGGGGATCTGATCGTCGCTCATGCAGGCATCCTCTCTGCGGCGCAGAAATAGGATAGCCGAGGTATGTCCGTGTCAAGTCAGGGGCAGTTAATAGCCGACTATATTGCCTCGATGGCGATGCAGAACAGCTCCGCCTTGCCAGAGATCGAGCGTCGTACGGCGACGTCATTCGAAACAAGAAGGCAATCGCCCGCGGCAAGCACAGCATCGTCAATCTCGACATCGCCGCGATGGCAAAGAACAAGGCTGGTCCCGCCCTCGAAAGCGACTTCGCTATTTCCGTCGACCGAGACACGCCGCACCGAATGCGTAAAGCGCGCCCGCCGCGTCATCACATTGAGATCCGTGATCGTCCCGTCAATCAAAGTTGCCGAGGTCGGCGCATCGGCCGCGAAGGGCAGCGGCTCGCTCGCCTGCGTCAGGCGTTCAGGCGCGCGCGCCTCGATAAAGAGGGTCATACCCTCGCCATCAAGAATGGATAGCGTACGATCGATGCCCGGAAAGACCGAGAACGGCCCATCCGTGGCAACGGTCGCCATGCTGACGCGCCAGTCGAAGTCTGCAAGCCCGGCGCCGTCGGGCGAAACGGCGATCTCCACCGTCTCCCCGCCGCCGTTTTTCCAGGGCATGCGCTTGTGGTCACTGGCGCGCAGCAGCTTCATCTTAGTTCCCCAGGATGGCCGGCAGGCGCAGGCCCTGCTTCTTGGCCCAATCGAGGGCGATGTCGTAGCCGGCATCGGCATGGCGCATGACGCCGGTTGCCGGGTCGTTCCAGAGAACGCGCTCCAGGCGCTTGGCCGCATCATCGGTGCCGTCGGCGCAGATGACCATGCCGGAGTGCTGGGAAAAGCCCATGCCGACGCCGCCGCCGTGATGCAGCGATACCCAGGTAGCGCCGGATGCGGTGTTGAGCAGGGCGTTGAGCAGCGGCCAGTCGGAAACGGCATCCGAGCCGTCCTTCATGGCTTCCGTTTCGCGGTTCGGCGAAGCAACCGAGCCAGAGTCCAAATGGTCGCGGCCGATGACGACGGGCGCCTTCAGCTCGCCATTCCTGACCATTTCGTTGAAGGCAAGGCCGAGACGGTGGCGATCGCCGAGACCGACCCAGCAAATGCGTGCCGGCAGACCTTGGAAGGCGATACGCTCGCGCGCCATGTCCAGCCAGTTGTGCAGGTGCTTGTTGTCGGGCAGCAGCTCCTTCACCTTGGCGTCGGTCTTGTAGATATCTTCCGGATCGCCCGAGAGAGCAGCCCAGCGGAAGGGACCGATGCCGCGGCAAAAGAGCGGACGGATATAGGCCGGCACGAAGCCCGGGAAAGCAAAGGCATTTTCGAAGCCTTCATCCTTGGCGACCTGGCGAATGTTGTTGCCGTAGTCGAGCGTCGGCACGCCAGCATCCCAGAAGGCGACCATGGCTTCGACATGCACCTTCATCGAAGCGCGGGCGGCAGCTTCGACGGCTTTCGGATCGCTCTCGCGCTTGGCCCGGTGTTCGGCCACCGTCCAACCGGCCGGCAGGTAGCCGTTCAGCGGGTCGTGGGCAGAAGTCTGGTCGGTGACGATATCCGGACGCGGACCGCCGGCCTTCATGCGCTTCACCAGTTCCGGGAAGATTTCGGCAGCATTGCCGAGCAGGCCGACGGACTTGGCTTCGCCAGCCTTCGTCCACTTGTCGATCAGGGCCAACGCTTCGTCGAGCGTCTTCGCCTTTTCGTCGACATAACGGGTGCGCAGGCGGAAATCGATGCGGGTTTCGTCGGATTCGACGGCGAGGCAGCAGGCACCAGCCATGACGGCGGCCAGCGGCTGTGCGCCGCCCATGCCGCCGAGACCGCCGGTCAGGATCCACTTGCCCTTCAGGTTGCCATTATAGTGCTGGCGACCGGCTTCGACAAAGGTCTCGTAGGTGCCCTGCACGATGCCCTGCGTGCCGATATAGATCCACGAGCCGGCCGTCATCTGGCCGTACATGGCAAGGCCCTTTTTATCCAGCTCGTTGAAGTGATCCCAGGTCGCCCAGTGTGGCACGAGGTTGGAGTTGGCGATCAGCACGCGCGGCGCATCCTTGTGGGTGCGGAATACGGCGACCGGCTTGCCGGACTGCACCAGCAGCGTCTCGTCTTCGTTCAGCGTCTTCAGCGTCGCGGCGATACGATCGAAATCGTCCCAGGTGCGGGCGGCGCGGCCGATGCCGCCATAGACAACCAGCTCGTTCGGGTTTTCCGCAACGTCCGGATCGAGATTGTTCATCAGCATGCGCAGCGGCGCTTCGGTCATCCAGCTCTTGGCGTTGAGCTCCGGGCCACGAGGAGCGCGGATTTCGCGGATATTATGGCGTGGGTTGGTCATGTCATATCTCCAAAGAGGGCAGGATGCCGGCGGATACGGATGCGTTGAGTGCGCCGGAAGCGACCAGGTCGCTGGCGGCCTTGAGGTCGTTTGCCATGTAGCGGTCTTCATCCAGCGTAGGCGCTGCGGCACGGATGGTGGCAATGGCAAGGGTCAGTTCGGGACTGGTGGTCAGTGGCGCACGTAGCTCGACGCCCTGTGCGGCCGTCAGCGCCTCGATGCCGACGATGCCGAAGAGATTGTCGGTCATCGGCAGGAGCCGGCGGGCGCCATGGCAGGCCATCGACACGTGGTCCTCCTGATTGGCGGAGGTCGGCGTCGAATCGACAGAAGCCGGGTGCGACATCTGCTTGTTTTCCGACATCAACGCTGCGGAGGTGACCTCGGCAATCATCAGTCCGGAGTTCAGACCGGGCTTCTTGGCGAGGAAAGCCGGCAAGCCATAGCTCAGTGCCGGATCGACCAGCAGCGCGATGCGGCGCTGCGAGATCGCGCCGATCTCGCAGACGGCAATCGCGATCTGGTCGGCGGCGAAAGCCACCGGCTCGGCATGGAAGTTGCCGCCGGACACCACGGAATTGTCCGAGAGCACAAGCGGATTGTCGGTGACCGCATTGGCCTCGATTTCAAGCGTGCGACCGGCCGAACGCAGGAGATCCAGACAGGCGCCGTCGACCTGCGGCTGGCAGCGGATGCAATAGGGGTCCTGTACGCGCTCATCACCTTCGATGTGGCTTTGACGAATCACCGAACCGGTAAGCAGGCCGCGGAGGGCAGCGGCGGTATCGATCTGGCCTTTATGGCCGCGCAACGTGTGGATATCGGGATGGAACGGTGCCGAGGAGCCCATGGCGGCATCCGTCGACATCGCGCCGGTGATGAGGGCTACCTGCGCGGCGCGATGGGCGCGAAAGAGACCGGCCAGAGCAAGTGCGGTCGAGACCTGCGTGCCGTTGATCAGCGCCAGCCCTTCCTTGGCGGCAAGCACGACCGGCGTCAGTCCAGCCTTTTTCAGCGCAGCAGCGCCGTCCAGCCGCTCGCCAGCATAAAAGGCCTCGCCATGACCCATCATGACGGCGGTCATATGCGCGAGCGGGGCGAGATCGCCGGAAGCGCCGACAGAACCCTTCTCGGGGATGACGGGCACGACGCCCTTTTCCAGCATCGCCTCGATCAACCGCACCAGTTCCAGACGCACGCCGGAAGCGCCGCGGCCAAGCGAGATCAGCTTCAGCGACAGGATAAGGCGAACGACGTTCTCCGGCAGCGGCTGGCCGACGCCGCAGCAATGCGAAAGAATGAGGTTGCGCTGCAGGGTGGCGACGTCGGCGCTGTCGATCTTGATGGAAGCCAGTTTACCGAAGCCGGTATTGATGCCGTAGACCGGCGCATTGCCGGCGACAATCTCGGCGATACGCGCTGCAGCTTTGAGAATGCCGGCATCGAAGGAGGCATCGAGCTTGGCAGGCTCGCCGGTCCAATAGATCGCGGCCAATTGTTTCAGCGAAACGGAGCCGGGATGGAGAGTGACAGTCATCGGTCGAATCTTTCCCCCTTAAAGATGCGGGCGTGGAGCGGATTGAAGCCGATGCGATAGACAAGCTCGGCAGGGCTTTCGATATTCCAGATGGCGAAATCGGCCGATTTGCCGGCCTCCAGCGTGCCGGTCTTGGAAAGCAGGCCGAGCGCGCGGGCGCCTTCACGGGTGGCACCCGCGATGCATTCCTCGACCGTCAGGCCGAAGAGGGTTGCTGCCATGTTCATCGTCAGCAGCATGGAGGTCAACGGCGAGGTGCCGGGATTGCAGTCGGTGGCGATGGAGATTGGAACACCCGCCTCGCGCAGCGCCTTGACCGGCGGCTTCTGCTTCTCATGAATGGCGTAGAAGGCGCCGGGCAGAAGGACCGCGACCGTGCCGGCATCCGCCATCGCCTTCACGCCGTCCTCATCCAGATATTCGACATGGTCGGCGGAAAGCGCGCCATAGGAGGCGGCAAGCTTGGCGCCGCCGAGATTGGAAAGCTGCTCGGCATGCAGTTTCACCGGGATGCCAAGCGACTTGGCAAGATCGAAGACGCGGGCAATCTCAGCCGGCGAAAAGGCGATCCCCTCGCAGAAGCCGTCGACGGCATCGGCCAAGCCCTTGGCATGCGCCTGCTTGAGACCCGGCAACACGACATCGGAAATATAGTCGTCGTTGCGGCCCTTGTAATCCGCCGGCGTCGCATGCGCGGCGAGATAGGATGTGACGACGCGAACCGGACGGGCGTCTTCCAGCGCCCGGGCGGCTTGCAGCATCTTCAATTCGGATTCGATGCTGAGGCCATAGCCGGATTTCACCTCGATCGTGGTGACGCCTTCGGCAAGCAGCGTATCGAGGCGCGGCAAGGCCGTCGCAATAAGATCGTTGACGGAAAGCGCGCGCGTTGCGTTGACGGAGGAAACGATGCCACCGCCGGCCCGCGCAATCTCTTCGTAACTCGCGCCTTCCAGACGCATCTCGAATTCGCGGGCGCGGTTACCTCCGTGAACGATGTGCGTGTGGCAATCGACGAGACCGGGCGTAACCCAGCGGCCTTCGAGATCGATGGTTTCGGCATCGCCGATCTCAGGCGCATCGCTTTCGCTGCCCGCGAAAAGGATGCGGCCACCCTTGGTCAGGATCGCACCCTTCTCGACAATGCCGAGCCCCGGCGCATCCTCTCGCAAGGTCGCCAGACGGGCATTGCGCCAAAGGCGGCTTTCGCCCTCGGATCTTACGCTATCGCCGGAAAAATTGTTCCCACTCATCAGCTTTACGCCTTTCCTTATGGGCTCATAATGTATATACATATTAAAAGAACTGACAAGAGGGATTTTGGACTCGGTATCCAAAAGGAAAGAGCTAGGTCATGACGAAACTCCATGCACGTTCGGCACTGCTTCAGGATGGCTGGCGGGAAAATGTCCGACTGACTCTGGAGGATGGCCGCATTGCCGGCATCGAGGCTGATGTTGCGGCAGAGGCCGGTGACGAGCGGCACGACGTTCTGGTTCCTGCCATGCCCAACCTCCACAGCCATGCCTTTCAGCGCGCCATGGCCGGCCTTGCCGAAGTCCGAGGCCCGGCGAACGACAGCTTCTGGAGCTGGCGGACCGTCATGTACAAGTTCGCGCTCTCGATGACCCCCGATCATGTCGAGGCGGTGGCCGCGCAGCTCTACATGGAAATGCTGGAAGCCGGTTTTTCCCGGGTCGGCGAGTTCCATTATCTGCATCACGACAAGGACGGCAGCCCCTATGCCAACATTGCCGAGCTTGCCGAGCGCATCGGCGCGGCAAGCACTGAAACCGGCATTGGGTTGACGCTGCTGCCGGTCTTCTACGCCCATTCCGGCTTCGGCGGCGCAGCCCCCATCGACGGCCAGCGACGCTTCATCAATTCGCTCGATCGATTCGAGGCCCTGATGGCCGGCTGCCGGACGATCGTTGATCGGGTGCCGGGTGCCGAACTCGGCCTTGCCCCGCACAGCCTGCGGGCAGTAACGCCCGAGGAGCTGGCAAAACTCGTGCCGCTCGCCGGCGACGGACCGATCCATATCCACGTCGCCGAGCAGGTGAAGGAAGTCGAGGATTGCATTGCCTGGTCCGGCGCGCGACCGGTCGAATGGCTGCTCGATCACGCCCCGGTCGACGGGCGCTGGTGCCTAATCCACGCCACCCACATGACCGATGACGAAACCCGGCGGATGGCGAAAAGCGGTGCGATCGCCGGCCTCTGCCCGGTGACGGAAGCCAATCTCGGCGACGGCACCTTTCCGGCACCGCTGTTTCTGGAGGAAGGCGGCCGCTATGGCATCGGCTCGGATTCCAATATCCTGATTTCCGTTCCGGAAGAGCTGCGGCAGTTGGAATATTCGCAGCGCCTGGCGCTGCGGGCCCGCAATGTCATCGCTTCATCGGGCGGCTCGACGGCGCGCGCACTGTTCGATCACGCAATCGCCGGCGGCGGTGTGGCATTGAAGGCGCCGGCCGGGCTCGCCATCGGCCGTTACGCCGATGTGGTTTCCCTCGATGTCAGCGCCGTTCCCTATCTCTCCGGCGATCAAATCCTGGATCAGTGGATGTTTGCCGGCGGCGTTGCCGTCGACAGCGTCTGGGCGCAGGGCCGCAAACAGGTCGAAGGCGGGCGGCACAACAGACGGGAAGCAATCTCCGCTCGATTCCGCGCTGTGATGAGCGAACTAATCGGTTGAAAAAGAATTTTTCCTCGCGACAATGAAATCCTAAATAAACAAAGTGACGATTACCCAGGTCTCACGAGGAAGCGGTCGGCGGCATGACCACAGGTAAAGAGGCGACGCTCCATCAGCGTATCCTGAACGATATCGAGAGCCGGATCGTTTCCGGCGATTGGCCGCCCGGCCATCGGATTCCCTTCGAACTTGCCCTGGCCGAACAATATGACTGTTCGCGCATGACGGTGAACAAGGCGCTGACGCAGCTTGCCCGGGCCGGATTGATCGAGCGGCGGAAGCGCTCAGGGAGTTTCGTCACTCAGCCACAGGCGCAATCGGCAGTGTTGGAAATCCACGACATCAAGTCGGAAATCCTGTCGCTGAACCTGCCCTACTCCCATAAGATCGTGAAACGCGCCAAGCGCAAGGGTCGTCCCGAGGATGCGCGGCGGCTGCAATTTGCCGGCGCGGTCTCGGTGCTGGACATCACCTGCATTCACTACGCCGGCCGCCGGCCTTTCTGTCTGGAAGACCGCGTCATCAATCTCGACGCCGTACCGGAGGCGGCTCAGGTCGATTTCGACGCATTGCCGCCGGGACCGTGGCTGATCAATCAGGTGCCATGGAGCACGGCCGAGCACCAGATCCGCGCCATCCCCGCCGAGGGCGAGGCCGCCACGAGCCTCGACATTGCCAAAGGCACCGCCTGCCTCGTCATCGAACGGCGCACCTGGAGCAACCTCGGACCGATCACACATGTCCGCCTCACCTATCCCGGCGATCGTCATACGCTGGTGGCGCGCTTCACGCCGTCAAGCTGAAACCGTAGACCGGAAAGCATTTCACGGAATCGCTTTCCGCTCTATCCCTTTGTTTCTACGCATTCCAGACGGAAAACCGCTTCGCACTTTTCCTGGAATTGCTTAGCCGCTACTGGCGCTGGGCGGGCTCGGTCTGCATCGGGATAAGGTTGTCGGATTGATGGATGGGCTTTACGGGATTGACCAGCAAAATGCTGAGCGCAATCAGCACCAACGCAAGGATGAGGGTAAGGCCGATCAAAAGTGGACGAATCGCGATCATTTCGGTTCTCCAATCTTTCGTGTCCTAGCCATAACGTGACAGGAAGGGGATTTTGAGGCAACCAGCTTTTTTGCGCTTAAACATTGCGCCAAACTGCAAAATTTCAACCTCAATCCCCGAATTGATCGGAGTTTTGGCTCGGACTTGACAGACACCCTACCAATAGGTAGGCAAAGTGAATGAGCAATATTTCGACCAAAGCGGACGAGATCGTCCAATCGGCACGCGGCCTGATCATCGCGGGCGGCTATAACAGCTTCAGCTTCGCTGATATTTCGGCAGAGGTCGGCATTCGCAAAGCCAGCATTCATCACCATTTTCCGACCAAGGCCGATCTCGTCAGGACCGTCGTGGCGCGTTATCGGGAAGAGGCTCGGCAGGGTCTCGCCGGGGTCGACGCCAATATTGCCGATCCCGTTGCACGCCTTCGCGCCTATACGGGCTTCTGGGAAGCATGCATCCGAGACAATACCGCACCCTTCTGCATCTGCGCCATGCTTGCCGCCGAACTGCCGGTGCTGCCGGCCGATGTTGCCGCCGAAGTGCGAGGGCATTTCCGGGATCTCTCGAGTTGGCTTGCCGCCGTGATGGAAAAAGGGGCGGCCGAAGGCCGTCTTATTTTGCCGCGCCCGGCAGCGGGGGAAGCTCTGTCCTTCATGGCAACCGTGCATGGCGCCATGCTCTCGGCGCGAGCCTATGGCGACCCGTCAGTCTTTGCCACCATCGTCGAACCGCTGTTCGATCGGCTGGCCACTCTCCATTGAAATTATTCAGATTTTCGTGATGTGGACCGATAACGCGGCTCTCACGCTTGTTTGATTGGCGGAGCTACCGAGTGGTAGATAGGATCGCCTTCGTTGCAATCGAGATGACTTCCTCCGGTTCTCTCATGCAAGGAATTCTGTTGGCCGACCTTGGCCGCTCTGTCGAAAAAACCTACCGATTAGTAGGTAGATCAAAGGAGACTATTCATGGATCGCAAGCATCTGACGAAGGGCATATTGGCACTGGCCACCGGCGCTGTCGTAACGCTCGCCGCGCTACAGGGCGCCAATGCCGCCGACCCCGTCCGCGTACGCGGCACGATCGAAAGCCTCGATGGCGACACCCTCAACGTCAAGTCCCGCGACGGCAAGGACATCGCCGTCATGCTGAAATCCGGCTGGGCCGTCGCCGGCGTCACCAAGGCCTCAGCCGCCAATATCAAGCCCGGCGATTTCGTCGGCATCGCCAATGAGCCAACCGCCAGCGGCGTTGCCGGCGCCATCGAAGTCGTGATCTTCCCCGCCTCGATGAAGGGCACCGGCGAAGGCGACCGCCCCTGGGATTCGAAGCCGAACAGCTCGATGACCAATGCCACGGTCGCCAATGCCGTCAAGTCGGTCAATGGCCCGACGCTCACCCTGACCTATAAGGGCGGCGAGAAGAAAATCAACATTCCGGACGGAACTCCGGTCGTGACCTTCACCTCGGCCACCAAGGACGATCTGAAGGCAGGCGCCGGTGTCTTCATCACCGGCCAAACCACAGGTGACGGCATCGTTTCCACCAATCTCGTTGCCGTCGGCGTCAACGGCACTGTTCCGCCGATGTGATCTTCCCTTCCCGCCCAAGGGAAGCCTGCAGGCCAATCGGCACCCGCCCCCGCCGTAGCCTGCCATGCGGCGCTCCAGATTCAGTTCCCTCGCTGATGGGGCGCCGCCACTTTCCCGGTGGATTTGTGGTACTCTGCAGCCAGGGTTTCCAAAGGGTTCATTGAAGATTTCGAGAGGAGCCTAGCCATGGCCGACATCGATACGACCGGTGCACCACCTGCGCCTCCCCGGACGATCTACATTCGCCGGCATTCGATCGTTACCCGCCTGACGCACTGGCTGAATGTGCTCTGTCTTTCGCTGCTGCTGATGAGCGGCATGCAGATTTTCAACGCCCATCCTGCCCTTTACTGGGGGCAGTACGGCGCCAATGCCGATCCATCCTGGCTGCAGATATCGGCCACCGATGGCGACAACCAGCCCTACGGCACCTTCCGCATCGGCGGCCTGACGATCCCGACGACCGGCGTTCTCGGCGCCTCGAAAGAGGATGGCGAATGGACCGAACGCGCTTTTCCCGCCTGGGCAACGATCCCGAGCTACCAGGACTTGGCCGCCGGCCGGCGCTGGCATTTCTTCTTTGCCTGGCTCTTCGTCTTCAACGGCCTGATCTATCTGCTCTATGGCTTCATTGCCGGCCATTTCCGCCGCGACTTGGCGCCCTCGGGTGCCGAGGTCTCGCCGCGCAATCTCTGGCATGAAATCATTGAGCACGCCCGCCTGCGCTTCCCGAAAGGCGAGAAGGCAAAGCGCTACAATGCATTGCAAAAGCTCAGCTACCTGATCGTCATCTTCATCCTGCTGCCGCTGATGCTGGCGACCGGGCTCACCATGTCGCCCGGCATCGATGCCGGCTACCCGTTCCTGCTCGATATCTTCGGCGGGCGGCAGACGGCGCGCGGCATTCATTTCATCACCGCCTGGACGATCGTTCTGTTCGTCCTGGTCCATGTGGCGATGGTCATCCTGTCCGGTCTCTGGAACAATATGCGTTCCATGGTGACCGGCCGCTACGCCATCCGTAGGGAAGGAGAGGACGCATGAGCAAGATCGTCAGCCGCCGCGGCTTCCTCATCGGCTCTGTCGCCAGCCTCGGCGCTATCGGCCTTACCGGCTGCGACGACGTCACCGAGAACCAGAACGTCCAGAAGGTTCTCGCGCTGGCCGAAGGTCTGACCATGGGCACACAACGCCTTCTCGTCCCGCCGCAGACGCTTGCCCGCGAATATACCGAAAAGGACCTCTCGCCGACCTTCCGCTCGAACGGCACGGATAATCCCGGCACTGCGGATTATGCCGCAATGGTGGAAAACGGCTTCTCCACCTGGAAGCTAAAGATCGACGGCATGGTCAACCAGCCGATGGAGTTTTCGCTGGCCGACCTGAAGAAACTGCCGTCGCGCACGCAGATCACCCGGCACGACTGCGTGGAAGGCTGGAGCGCCATCGGCAAATGGACCGGCGTGCCGCTTGGCCTCATTCTGCAGAGCGCCGGGCTGAAGCCGGGCGCGCGTTATGCGGTGTTCTATTGCGCCGACGAATTAGAGCAGACGCTCGACGGCAGCGGCCGCTACTACGAGAGCCTCGACCTGATCGACGCCTTTCATCCGCAGACGATCCTCGCCTATTCGATGAACGGCAAGGATCTCGAAGTCGCCCACGGCGCGCCGCTGCGTCTGCGCGTCGAGCGCCAGCTCGGCTACAAGCACGCCAAATATGTCATGCGCATCGAAATCCGCGACAAATTCAACGATCTCTGGGGCGGCAAAGGTGGCTTCTGGGAAGATCGCGGCTACGAATGGTATGCCGGAATTTGAAGGCATTACTTTAGCATGTTTCAATTTGTCGCAGGTCGCTTCAGGCCGGAACACTTATGCGTGCAGGTACGTTCTCGCAAAGGGCAATTATGCCCTTTCGGAGGAAATGCACATGCTGAGATCGATTTTGATCGCGGCCGTGCTTGCAGCGGCGAGCACCATGCCCGTTTATGCCGCAGCCACGGTGAAATGTGACGATGCTTCCATTATGGCCTTGCAGACCAAAGTGGATGCAATGACCGACCAGACGAAAAAGACAGCCGCCACCAAACAGGTGACTATGGCAAAAGACGCCATGAAGGCGCACAAGATGAAAAATTGTGTGACCCACATGGAAAATGCCGAGAAGGGCATGAGCAAGATGTAACGGCTCGCCGTTGCTTTGGTGGATTCGGAGGACAAGGCCCGGGCTTCCGGGCCTTAAGTTTGTTGGGGGTGCGAGAAGCCGATGTTTGGATACCCATAAGCTCGCCGAAACCGGCCTGTCTTGAAAGTCGCGGTTAAAAGTAATACCTCTATTTTAGCAATCATTACCGGGATTCCCATGAGTACGACCGTAACTGCAAAAGGACAGGTCACGATTCCAAAAGCCGTTCGCGACAAGCTCGGCATCGGCCCCGGAAGCCAGATCGATTTTCGCCGAGCTGCCGATGGCAGCATTGTCCTTGTCCCGGTGGAAACCGGCAGACAAATCAGCCGTTTTGCCAAATTTCGAGGACATGCCGGAAAAGGCCTGAGCACTGACGAGATTATGGCACTGACGCGTGGCGACGATTGATGTGATCTTCGTCGATTCCAACATACTTCTGGATATTATTACCGACGATCCGATTTGGTATGACTGGTCCATCGGCGAGCTCGACAAAGCATCGCTCGTGGGTCCTCTCTACATCAACGACGTCGTTTACGCCGAAATATCCGTTCGCTACCAGCGCATTGAAGATCTCGATGAGATGCTTGTCGGGACTGGCGTCAGCATCATATCGATTCCACGAGCGGCACTTTTCCTTGCTGGCAAGGTTTTTGACCAATATCGAAAAGCTGGTGGAACGCGCACAGGCGTTCTGCCGGATTTCTTCATCGGCTCTCATGCGACCGTCAGCGGCCTCTCCGTACTGACGCGCGACACCAAGCGTTTCCAGACCTACTTCAAATCGGTAACGCTCATTAGCCCGCCAACAGTATAACTATCGCTACCGGATCAGCCGGCCTTTCCGCAGCCTAGCGGCTACCGCCAATATGTCGCGCGGCGTCGGCAAACGAGATGTCCGACTTGATCTCTCGTGTCGACATCGACGTTACCGTATGCCGCACGCCCGGCAGCCGGTTCAGTTCCTGACGCAGCAGCCGATCGAGGGCGGCCATGTCGGCGGCCAATATGTGCAGGAGATAGTCGGCCTCCCCCGTCGTCGCATGGCAGCGCCAGATCAGCGGGTGGCGGCGCACCGCGGCTTCGAAGGCATCGAAGCGCTCGACGTCGATCGACACTTGCACGAAGGCTTCCAGGCCAAAGCCGAGCTGTGCCGGATCGAGGATCGTCCGGTAACCGCGGATCACACCGGCCTCTTCCAGCGCCTTCACCCGTTTCCAGCACGGCGTCTTGCTGAGACCGACCAGATCGGCGAGCGCGGCAAAGGAGATGCGGGCATTGGCCTCCAGGGCAGAGACGATCTTATGGTCGAGCGCGTCCAAGTCCAGCGTTCCCTCCATTGCCTTTCATAAGGTTGATCGTACTCCTGATTGGCAATTTTAGAAGACAATTAGGAACAATGTTCAAGGGAAAATTTCGTATCCTTCCAAAAGGGCAAATATGCCAGCGGCAAAGGCCGGGACAAAGGGAACGAAGATGCAGAAGCAAGACTATTACGCGCGGATCGAGGCGCCAGACATGCGCGACTATGGCGTTTATCTGCAATGCGACAAGCTGCTCGCCTGCCAGAAGCCACTAAACGGGATGGTCAACGGCGACGAGCTGCAGTTCCAGATCGTCCATCAGGTGGAAGAGCTCTGGATGAAGCTCATCGCCTATACGCTGGTCGACGTGATCGCCTTCATCGAGGAAAACAACACTCATCGCGTGGTGACGCTGATGGGCCGCGTGCATCGGCTGATGCGGATGATGACGGCGCAGCTCGATCTGCTCGAAACCATGTCCCCGAAGGAATATCAGCAGATCCGCCTGCAGCTCGGCAATGGCAGCGGCCAGGAATCGCCCGGCTTCAAATTCCTGCTGCGCATACCGCCGGATCTCTGGCGGGCCTTCAAGGCCCATTATCTCGACGCACTGGGGCTTACGGTCGAGGATGTCTATGACGGCAAATATGATCATGGCGACAGCTATGTCGTCGCCGAGGCATTGGCCGAGTACGACGAATTGTTCCAGAAATTTCGCGCCAACCACATCTATCTGATCCAGCGCTCGATCGGGCTCGGCTCGAAATCCCTCAAGGGCCGGCCGGTCGAACTGTTACAGGCCGGCGCTCGCCATCGCTTATTCCCCGATCTCTGGGATATCCGCGCCGAGATGACCGACCGCTGGGGCAGTCAATACGGCGTGGTGCGCGATTCCATTTCCAGACACGACGACGCGGCGGAATAGGGTACGCGACCCCGCTGACTTATCCGTCGCGCTGCATGGTGCGACGGAACGCTTTCAGCGTTTCGGCGCTGACATGATGTTCCATGCCCTCGGCGTCGATCCGCGCCGTCTCGGGGCTAACGCCAATCCAGCGCAAGAACGCTTCGACCGTCTGATGGCGGGCACGGATGTTCTGGGCGATCTTATTGCCCGCCTCCGTCAGGAAAACGCCGCGATAGGGCCGCCGCGATACCAGCCCGTCTTCGCAAAGACGTGCCAGCATCTTGGCGACCGTCGGCTGTGACACGCCAAGCCTTGCCGCGATATCCACCTGCCGGGCCTCGTTGCCATCATCGATGAGATCGGCGATCAGCTCGACATAATCTTCGACCAGAGCGCCACGGGTGGCCTCCCGCGTATGCCGAAAACCCTCCGAATGCGTCTCGGCATCCGGCAGCGGTTCGTCGCGATGGATCGGCGGTTTTCTGGCTGGCAATGCGTTTGGCTCCCTGGACGCACGAATAAACTCGCTTTGATCTTTATAGCACGAGCTTCAATCTTGAAAGCGGATGATGATTTTTGCGACGCGCCATCATCGCCATCACAACGCCGCAACTATAAAATATAGCCTATTGCATAATGTTGATATCCAGCATATTTCTTTAGTCACATCGTAATTCGATCCCGGAGCCCCGCATGACGCAGATTCAGGAAGCAGCCGCGCCGCAAGCGTGGAAATTTGCCCGCCCAGATGAAGAGGCGCGGCTGAGCCTTCCGGAAGTCAATGCAACGATTCATGTTCCGCACGCCGGCACCTGGGTCCGGCGGCTGATCGCCTTCCTCGGGCCGGGCTATATGGTCTCCGTCGGTTATATGGACCCAGGAAACTGGGCGACCGACCTCGCTGGTGGTGCGCAATTCGGCTACACGCTACTAGCGGTCATCATGCTGTCCAATCTGATGGCGATCCTGCTGCAAGCACTTGCAGCCCGGCTCGGCATCGTCACCGGCCGCGATCTGGCGCAGGCTTGTCGCGACCACTATTCGAGACCGGTCAATCTGGCCCTGTGGTTTGCCTGCGAACTCGCCATCATCGCCTGCGATCTCGCCGAGGTCATCGGCACGGCGATCGCGCTGCAATTGCTCTTCGGTATCCCATTGATCGGCGGCGCGCTGATCACCGCGCTCGACGCCTTCCTGCTGCTGCTTCTGATGAATAGGGGCTTCCGCTTCCTGGAGGCCTTCGTCATCGCGCTCCTCATTGTCATCGCCGTCTGCTTCGCCATCCAGATCGCCGCCGCCGCTCCTCCGGTCGCCGCTATCCTCAATGGTTTCATCCCGTCGCCCGAGATCGTCACCAATCACGAGATGCTCTACATCGCCATGGGCATCATCGGCGCGACCGTCATGCCGCATAACCTCTACCTGCATTCCTCGATCGTGCAGACGCGCGCCTATAAGCGCACGGATGAAGGCCGCCGCGATGCGATCAAATGGGCGACCACCGACAGCACGATCGCCTTAATGCTGGCGCTTTTCGTCAACGCTTCGATCCTGATCGTCGCCGCCGTCGCCTTCCACAATAGCGGGCATTCGGATGTCGCCGAAATCGGCCAGGCCTTCCAGTTGCTGTCGCCGCTGCTCGGCCTTGGGATCGCCTCGACACTGTTTGCCGTCGCACTTCTCGCCTCCGGCCTTAATTCCACCGTGACGGCGACGCTCGCCGGCCAGATCGTCATGGAAGGCTTCCTCCGCCTGCGTATTCCACACTGGGCCAGACGGCTTTTGACGCGTGGCCTCGCAATTATTCCGGTTGTTTTTGTTACTGCATTTTATGGTGAAAAAGGCACTGCCGATTTGCTCGTTCTGAGCCAGGTCATTTTGTCCATGCAACTGCCCTTCGCGGTCATTCCGCTTGTCCAATTCGTCACAGATCGCAGAAAAATGGGCAGATTCACCATCCCAAGGAGCGTTGCCGTTCTCTCCTGGCTGGTTGCGGGCGTCATCCTGGCGCTGAATTTCAAGCTGCTGTACGACACCATCTTCGGTTGACGAATCACCCGTGATGCGAGAATCTGCGAACCTGGAAGATCACGGTAATTAACAGATACGTAATATTTGCCCAGATTTTGACATGATTTGCCCTAGTTTGGGCCCACCGCAGTCTGCAGGGTTCCTCAATTCATGGTCGAAAGTCCATTGCGCGTCCAATTTCCTGCAGAGGCTGCGATTCAGGCGCGGCCGCATCACGAATTTCATATTCCCTTTCTGCCCCGATCCGCCCATCTTCGCCACCTGATCGCCATCGGTCTTGCCGGCACCGCCTCCTGCGGCCTTCTCGCGACCGTTCTCTACCCGCTGCTTGCCCGCCATACGATCGAGCAGGCCGTTCCGATTCACACAGCCCAGCTCGTCCAATCGCAGCCGGCGTTGCACAAGAGCGACCGGCTTGCCACGAAACAGCGTTTCGACGGCGCCCGTTTTGCGCAGGTGGCGGAAAAGACCTCGAGCGGCGAAACCCGTATCTTCACCTATCACCGCACGACACTGGTCTTCAAAGCCGAGGTTACCGAGCCCGCAGACAGTGATGCCGCGGCCATCAATGCGGCCTATGACGGCGATACACGGACTGAGAACGCTCTGTTTTCGCCACCGTCGCTCGCGGATATCCGCCAGGGCATCTATCCGCATGTCAATCGCTACGACGCGGTCCGCCGCTCGCGCTTCCCGGTTCGCGGCGTGCCGTTGAATGTCAGCGTGTCGAGGGCGACCACGGGCGAGGCAGGCCGCGAGTTCAAGAGGCTGGTTTCCATGCCCAAGGACCGGCAGGACCTGCAGGATATCCTCGCCTCCGCCGGTCTTGGTGTAGATGCTGGCGACGAGCTGCAGCGTGCCTTGGAAACCGATACGGTTTCGCCCGGCGACAGCCTGGAACTGCTGCTGGAGAAAAAGACCGCCGATGCGCAGCCGAAGCTGATCATGGCTCGCCTCAGCGGCGAGAAGACACCCGAGCGCATTGTGGCGCGCGACGATGCCGACGGCTTCGTGCCTCTTACCGATGACCGGCTGTTTTCCACGCTCTATAGCGAGAGCCAGGCCGACACGCCGTCCTCTTCGGACGTGGCTGCCGTCGACCTCAAGGGCATCGACAGCAACGATCGGTCGACGATCAGCGCCAAGCTGAAGAAGGCGGGGCTTTCCGATGAAAGCGTCGATCAGCTCTTGAAGCTCGCCAAGGCGAACGGCGTTTCACTAACCGGTGGCGACGATGCGCCCGACAGCGTCGATCTGCTGTTCCGCAAGGCGGACAATGGCAAAAGCGAACTGATGTTCATCGAGTTCCACACCGATGGCGACACGCATCGCTTCTATCTGCACAAGGACGGCGGCGACGGCGCCTCAGAATTCTACGACGAGGGTGGCCACTCCGTCGCCAAGGTGCTGACCCATCGTCCCGTGCCCAACGGCACGCTCGGTGACGGATTTGCCTGGCGCATTCATCCGATCCTCGGCGTCCGGAAATTCCACAACGGCGTCGATTTCCGCGCGCCGATGGGCAGCCCGATCATGGCAGCCGGCGACGGCACCGTCGAAAAGATTTCCTGGGAAACGGGCTACGGCAAATATGTCCGCATCCGCCACGACGGCGGCTACGAGACGACCTATGCCCACATTTCCTCGACGCCGTCGGACCTGCATGTCGGCGAGCGCGTTACCCAGGGCCAAGTCATCGCCTATGTCGGCTCGACCGGCTATTCCACCGGTCCGCATCTCTACTACGAACTGCGCGTCAACGGCCGCTACGAAAACCCGCTGACCGCCCAGTTGCCGGCCGGCACCAATCTTACCGGCAAGTCGCTGGACAGCCTGCGCTCGCAGGTCAGCCACGTCGATAATATCATGACCTATCTCGACGTGCCGTCGCCGCAAAGCGAAGCCCGCCCCTTCAACGCCTTCGACCAGGGACCGGAGCGAGGCCCAGGCGCAGGCACCGGTCATTCCGGTAGGCCCTGATGCCGCAACTATAGCGGCACGACCGAGATTCCCCGAACAGCGAAGTTTTGATTCGCGGCTGGAAATTGGAACCAGCCTCGGATGCATGCTGAACGATGCGCAGCGGGAGGGCGTCGCAGCGCTGGTTTGAAATCTCCACACGATCCCGCTTCAGAAAACGGAGGATGTTCCAATGGCTGATGCCCGATGCAGTTGCGGCGCTCTCACGCTGACGCTTTCAGAACCATCGAAATTGGTTGTCGCCTGTCATTGTCTTGACTGCCAACGCAGGACCGGCGCGCCGTTTAGCGTCGGCGCCTTTTATGCCGCCGATGCCGTCGCCATTTCCGGAACTCCAAAAGAGTTCAGCCGCGATGCGGCAAGCGGCGGGAAGGTCCACACCTACTTCTGTCCGAACTGCGGCTCAACCGTCTATTGGAAGGCCGACAGACTACCGTCGCTGATCGGCGTTGCCGTCGGCGCGCTGGCAGATCCCAAATTCCCGGCTCCCGTTATATCGGTTTTCGAGCAGTCGAAACACCATTGGGTTGAAATGGATGGCGCCGTCGAACATTTCCAACAAAGCAGTGCGGCAAAAAATTCGAATCGAGACTCCACTTAACGCAAACGATTAGCCGGCTCAGCAGGTCCGCTATTCACATAAATCGCATAGAGCGAGCTCGTGGCGGTGATGTAAAGCCGGTTGCGCTTCGGGCCGCCGAAGCAGAGGTTCGATATGACTTCGGGAACGAGAATGCGGCCGATCAATGTGCCATCCGGCGCGTAAACCCGGACGGAATCGCCGCTG
Organism: Rhizobium sp. CB3060; assembly: GCF_025200735.1. NCBI lineage: Bacteria > Pseudomonadati > Pseudomonadota > Alphaproteobacteria > Hyphomicrobiales > Rhizobiaceae > Rhizobium > Rhizobium sp. CB3060. The sequence goes on from NZ_CP104158.1 coordinate 3,353,256, forward strand.
GAGGCAAAGATGTTGCCATGGCGATCGACCCGGAAACCGTCGAACATGCCGACTTCGCAGGTGGCGAAGACCCGCCCCTCGCTGAGACTGCGCCTGTCCGGATTGACGGAATAGGCCGTGATTGTCGGCGGCAGGCCGGGCACATGCGAACCACCGGTATCGGAGACGTAGAGCACGCTTTCATCCGGCGAAAAGGCAAGGCCGTTCGGCTTGACGCGGTCGCTGGCGACCAGCGTCACCGTTCCGTCCGCCGGATCGATGCGGTAGACATTCGATGCGTTGATTTCCGATGGTGCGGCAAAGCCCTCATAATCACTGTCGATCCCATAGGTCGGATCGGTGAACCAGACCGAGCCATCCGACTTCACGACGACGTCGTTCGGCGAATTCAGCCGTTTGCCGTCGAAATGTTCGGCGAGCGACCGCCAAACGCCGTCATGATCAAGCCGGCTGACACTGCGGCGGCCGTGCTCGCAGGCGACGATCCGGCCCTCGAAATCGAGCGTATGGCCATTGTGATAACCAACCGGGCTCTCAAAGACGCCGGCTGCGCCCGTCACCTCGTCATAACGCAGGATTCGGTCGTTCGGTATATCGGACCACACGACATGACGCGCGGCCGGCACATAGACGGGTCCCTCGGTCCAACGCCCGCCCGTCCAAAGCTGCTCCAATTTCGCAGAACCATTGATCAGCGCCTTGAAGCGCTGATCGAGAATATCATACTGGCTCATGATGCTCCGCCCTGTTCCTCACAGCCAGCCAACCTCCGGACCGGCCTCCCGTAGTCGGAAACCAATCTAGAGACAGCAATCATCGGCTGTCAAAAACAAGCTGCGGACATGACACGCTTTTTACCGGCGTCTTTTTCGTTGCTGGAAGATCTATCCTGCCAGCTCCATCGTCCCCGCTCTCCGCAATACGGGAAAGGGCTAGGGTGAGTGGCCGGGCAGGCGAGCGCGGCGAAACCACGTTTGCCCGACCATCCCCAAATCCCTCAAAAATTACAGCAGTTTCTCCAACGTAATCGGCAGATCGCGTATCCGTTTGCCCGTCGCGTGGAAAACCGCATTGGCAATCGCCGGCGCAACGCCGACGATCCCCAGTTCGCCGACCGCTTTGCCGCCGAGCACGGAGGCATGCGGATCGGGGATGCCGACGGAAATCACTTCGATGTCGGGAATATCGGCATTGGTCGGCACGAGATAGTCGCCGAGGTTGTTGTTGATGACGCGCGCGTAGCGCTCATCGACAATGCCCTCTTCAAGCAGCGCCTGGCCGATGCCCATGATGATGCCGCCCTTCCACTGGCTTTCGGCGAGTTTCGGATTGTAGAGCCGGCCGGAATCGAGTGCCGAAACAACGCGTGAGACGCGCACGGTGCCGAAATCCTCGTCGACACGCACTTCGATGAAGTGCGCGCACCAGCTATGCATCGAATAGTCGCCCTCCGTCGGCGACAGCATGGTCGCGATGGTCGAGAAGTTGCGGTAATGATCCGCCTTGTTCTGCTTGTCTTCCGGCAGGGTATTGCGCAGCACCTCGATCTTGTCGCGGCCGATCTGCCGCAACAGATCGGCAATAGCGATGCCATTGCCGCCGTCGCGTGGCGGCAGAATGCGGCCTTCCGAAACGATCAGCGTATTGGCCTGCAGATCTCGGAACGGCGAGTTGGGATCGTTGATCGCCAGACCCACCAGCTCTTCACGGGCCGCGACCGCCGCCTTGTAGACGGCGCCGGTCATCAGGTTTGCAAGCTGCGAACCGCCCGCGACGGGTGCGCGTGGCAGGGCGGAATCGCCGAGCTTGACGCGGATCTGTTCGATCGGAATGCCGAGCGTTTCGGCCGCCGTCTGCGCCAGGATCGTATAGGTACCCTGCCCCATGTCGATGCCGCTGCTCGCCACCTCCGCCGAGCCGTCGGCGAGGATGCGCACCAGCGCTTCGCCCGGCGTGCGGCGCACCGGATAGGTGCCGGCGCCCACCCCCCAGCCGATCAGATGCTTGCCGTCCCGCATGGAGCGCGGCGCATGCGAGCGCTTCGCCCAGCCGAAAGCCCTGGCACCGGCCTCGAAAGCCTCGCGCAATTGCCTTGTCGACCAGGGCTTGTCCGCTTCCTGATCCCGCTCGGCATAGTTCTTCAGCCGGATTTCCAGCGGGTCCATGCCGAGTTGGTAGGCGAGCTCGTCGATGGCGCTTTCGATGCCCCAGGCGCTGGGATTTTCGCCGGGCGCGCGCAATGCGCCGGGCTTTACGGTGTTCACCGCCACGATGTTCTGCCGCGACGAGAGATTGGGCGTCGCATACATGATCGAGGTTACGACACCCAACGGCTCGACCGCCACGTCGCCCACCGAAGTCTCGTTGGCGCTCCTGTGAACGATGGAGAGAAGCTTGCCGTCCTTGGTCGCGCCAAGCGCGATCGTCTGCCGCGTGCCGGGCCGACCGCCGAAAGATGTGAAGGTCTGCGGCCGGGTGATGACCAGCTTCACCGGACGGCCGAGCAGCTTCGCCGCCATGACACCAACAGCCCCATGCGGCAAGGCCAGCGCCTTGGAGCCGAAGCCGCCGCCGATATAGGGCGAGATCATCCGCACATTCTCGAAGGGAATACCGAACCATTCGGCATAGGTGCGCGCCATGCCGTCGATCCACTGGCTCGGCTCCCAGAGGGTCAGCATGTCACCATCCCACTTGGCAATCAGCCCATGCGGCTCGATCGGCACATTGTATTCGCGCGGCGTCTTGTATTCCGCCTCGATCTTGACCGGAGCTGCGGCCAGGGCGGCTGCGGCATCGCCCCATTCCCTTGTCATCGGATCGATCGGAAAACCCTCGCCGCCCGTCGAATCTTCAAGACCAAAGATCGCCGGAGCCTCCTCATAGGTGACCTTGACCAGTGCCGCCGCCGCTGTCGCCTGCTCAAAAGTTTCAGCAACGACGACGGCGACATGCTGGCCGCTATAGGTAATGTCCGTGACAAGCGCCCGATACGGGCCTTCCGGACCAGGGGTGTCGAGCCAGGTGGTCGGCGAGTTCAGGTCCGGCATCATATCCGGCGTCAGCACCAGCAGCACGCCCGGTGCTTTCTCCGCCGCCGATATATCCATGCCGATGATGCGGCCGGCGGCGATCGTGCTTTGCACCATCACCGCATGGGTCAGACCCTCAAGATCGTGCTCGACGGCATAGTCGGCCTCGCCCTTGATCTTCGCCGTTCCGTCAAGGCGCGACAGTCGTCCGCCGAGCGCGCCGTCGGCGGCGCTGTGTTTTCTGGTTTCCATGATGGTCATGCCAATTCTCCCATCGTCAGGATGGCACGCTCGACGACACGCGGCGCAAGCGTAATCTTGTAATGATTGGCACCGTGGTAGACGGCACCTTGGACAGCGAGCAGGCTGGCACGCTTCACAGCCGCGGCATCGAGCACCTGCCCCTTCAATGCTTCTTCGACGGCGCGGGCGCGCCACGGTTTGGTGGCGACACCGCCGAGTGCCACCCTGATATCACGGATCGTCCGGCCGTCCGCCTCCAGTTCGAGCCCGACCGCGGCGCTGGCGGCGGCGAACTCATAGGACTGCCGGTCGCGCACCTTGAGGTAGGTCGAACGGCGTGCGGCCGCGGATGTCGGAATGGTGATCGCCGTGATCATCTCGCCCGGCTCGATCGCATGTTCCCGCTCGGGTGTCGTTCCCGGCAAAAGGAAGAAATCGTCGACCGCGACCTGACGGCCGCCGAGATGCACGACCGCATCGAAGGCCACCAGAGCGACCGCGAGATCGCCAGGATTGGTAGCGATACAGGCCTCGCTGGTGCCGAGAACGGCATGATTGCGCGTGACGCCGCCGATTGCCGAGCAGCCGGAACCGGGCGCGCGCTTGTTGCAAGCCGGAAAGGTCGCCGGATCGCGGAAATAGGGGCAGCGCGTGCGCTGCATCAGATTGCCGCCGATCGTCGCCATGTTGCGGATCTGCGCCGAGGCCGCGAGCGACAGTGCCTGCGAAACGGCCGGGAACTGCGCCTTGATGTTGGTATCGTCGGCGACCCGGCTCATCTTGGCGAGTGCACCGATCATTACACTCCGATCGGTGAGAGAGATGGCATCGAGGCCGGCAAGATGGCTGATATCCACCACTCTCTCTGGTTCAGCAACGCCGCATTTGGCAAGGTCGAGCAGCGTCGTGCCGCCGGCGAGCAGCATGGTGGCGGAAGAGGCCGCGGCTTGCCGGGCTTCATCGACGGAGCCGGCGCGGAGATAGGAAAACGCTTTCATCGGCTGGCCTCCGCTGCTTCGCGCACGGCGGCGACGATGTGCGGATAGGCGCCGCAACGACAGAGATTGCCGGCCATATATTCGCGGATTTCGTCATCCGAGCCGGCATGGCCCTCGCGGATGCAGGCAACGGCGGACATGATCTGTCCCGGCGTGCAATAACCGCACTGGAAGGCGTCATGCTCCAGAAAAGCGGCCTGGACCGGGTGCAGATCGCCGTTTTCCGCCGCCAACCCTTCGATCGTCGTCACCTTACGACCTTCGACCTGCGCGGCCAACGTCAGGCAGGAGAGCACGCGCTCGCCGTCGACATGAACGGTGCAGGCGCCGCATTGGCCCTGGTCGCAGCCTTTCTTGGTGCCGGTCAGACAGAGATGCTCGCGAAGGGCATCGAGAAGCGTGACACGCGGATCGAGCGAAAGCTCGTGCTCGCGTCCGTTGATATCGAGATGGACAATAGTCATCAGGTCACTCCCTGTTCGGGTCATCATCTTGCAATCATCAGGATCTGCCGGTCATGACATCCGCTCTTGATGTCGGCCCGACCGGCGCCAGGTAATCAGGCGACAGCGCTTTCGCCGGCGCGTGCGGTTGTGGTGGGACGCCCGAGGGGAGGCTGCGCTTTCGCCGTCCCTAATCCTCCGATCAGACGGCAATGGCGTCCCAGCCCTTAATGCGGTAACAATCCTTCGGTACTCCAGAATAAACGGAGGCGCCTCCGTTTATTAACTTAGAGACTTGTCTGGTATCGTCAAGTCGCAATCCGCATGGAGCATAAATTGGCTTCGAAGCCATCGCCAGGGCTCAAGGACGAAACGCCGCCAGGCGCAAAAACCCTGCGTGCGGATGCACGCCGCAATCGCGACAAACTCATCGAAGCCGCGGCGCAAGCCTTCGCCAGCCACGGCACCGCCGCCTCGCTCGAAGACATTGCGCGGCGCGCCGGTGTCGGCGTTGGAACGCTCTACCGCCATTTTCCGACCCGCGAACATCTGGTCGAAGTCGTCTATCGCCACGAGGTCGAGGTGCTCTGCAACGCGGCCGAAGAGCTTTCGCGCGAGCGTGCGCCGGATCAGGCGCTGGAGGAATGGATGCACCGCTTCGTCGGCTATATCGCCACCAAGCGCGGCATGGCCGACAGCCTGCGCATCCTGCTCAACAGCAATTCCGAACTCTTCGCCGACAGCTACGGCATGGTGCCGATCGCGCTCCGCGGCCTGATCGAACGGGCCGTCGCCGACGGCTCTATCCGCGCCGATGTCGACAGCACCGACGTGCTGCATGCGCTGTCCGGCACCTATTCCATGCCCACTTCACTGGAATGGCACGACCGCTCCCGCCGCCTCGTCCGCCTGCTGATGGACGGCCTGCGCTGGGGTGCACCGAAAATGCGGGCGCCGTAGGGCCTGATAATCGGTGGGGCACTTCCTATATGCTTTTGAGCTGAGATCGTCAGGCGAGTTTCTTGCTGCGGCAGAGCCAAACTCCCTTAACATTCACCAAAGCTGAGGAAAGCAAAATGTCCGAAAAGCTGGTCAAGATTCCCGGTCCCGATCATCCGATCACGATCGAGAACAAGCGTGCCCATGTCACCGTCTCCGTCGCCGGCAAGGTTATTGCCGATACGCGTGAGGCGCTGTCCCTGAAGGAAGCCTCCTATCCCGCGGTCATTTATGTGCCGCGCAAAGATATCGACATGTCCGCGCTCAAGAGGACCGACCATGCCACTTACTGTCCCTATAAGGGCGATTGCTCCTATTACAGCATCCCCGTCGGCGGCGAGCGCTCGGTGAATGCGGTCTGGACCTACGAAAATCCGCGCGCCGCCGTCAGCCAGATCAAGGATTACATGGCCTTCTACCCGGATCGGGTGGATGCCATCACGGTCGATGTCTAAAGCGCCATCCCGCTTCCGCTGTCGAAAACATAGACCTGATCGGCATTGACGTTGACCTTCAATTGCTCGCCATAGCGAACCGGAGCCTCACCGTCGACGACGGCCGTCACTTGCTCGCCGGCCAGATCGAACAGCACATGGGTCTGCGCGCCCGTCGGTTCGACCAGCAAGGTCTGGCCGGTGAGCGGCGAGCCGCTGCCCGTCAGGCTGAGATGTTCCGGCCGTAGGCCGATCTTCACGCTCTGACCGGACTTCACTCTGCGCTCGCCTGCGATGCGAACCTGCGTGCCGTCTGTGAGCCGCACCGACGGTGAGCCGTCAACACCATTCACCATGCCATCGAGAAAATTCATCGCAGGCGAGCCGATGAAGCCGGCGACGAAGAGATTGGCCGGCTGGCGATAAAGCTCGATCGGCGTCCCCTGCTGCTCGATCCGCCCTTGGTTCAGCACGACGATGCGGTCCGCGAGCGTCATCGCTTCGATCTGGTCGTGGGTGACATAGATCGACGTGGTCTGCACCTTCTGATGCAGTGCCTTGATCTCCGAGCGCATCTGCACGCGCAGTTTTGCGTCGAGGTTCGACAAGGGCTCGTCGAACAGGAAGACGGCGGGATTGCGCACCACGGCGCGGCCCATGGCGACACGCTGGCGCTGGCCGCCGGAGAGCTGCGCCGGCTTGCGGTCGAGCAGCTTGGTGAGGTCGAGCATGCGCGCCGCCTCGTTGACCCGCTGCTCGATCACCGGCTTGGGCTGGCCCGAGAGCTTCAGGTTGAAGCCCATATTCTCGGCCACCGTCATGTGCGGATAGAGCGCGTAGGACTGGAAGACCATGGCGATGTTGCGCTCGCGCGGCGTCATGCTGTTGACCACCTGCCCGCCGATCGAAACGTCACCATCGGTAATTTCCTCGAGCCCGGCGATCATCCGCAGCAGCGTGGACTTACCGCAGCCGGAGGGACCAACAAGCGCGATGAACTCGCCATCATCGATCGCCAGCGAGATATCGTGGATGACCGGAAGCGCCCCATAGGCCTTGTGGATGTTATGCAGTTCGACGGATGCCATGTTGTTTGCTCCGATGAGAGCAATTCCAGGAAAAGTGCATAGCGGTTTTCCGTCCGGAATTGCTGGAAAACAAAGAAATAGAGCGGTTCAGAGTTTCCGTGAAAAGCTGAACCGCTCTAGGCTCAGGATTTCACGGCACCGGCGGTGAGACCCGCGATGATGTGTTTCTGCGCCAGGAAGAAGACGATGATGGTGGGCATGATGGTGAGCGTGATGAAGGCGAGCACCAGTTCCCATTCCGTGCCGAATTCGCCGCTATAGACCATCATGCCGAGCGGCCAGGGATAGATCGAATCCGAATTCAGCATGATCAGCGGCAGGATATAGCTGTTCCAACTGCCGACGAAGGAGATGATGCTGACGGTGGCGACGATCGGCCGGGAGAGCGGCAGCGAGATATGCCAGAAGAAGCGGATATAGCCGCAACCATCGACGAAAGCCGCCTGGAACAATTCTTCCGGAAGGTTGCGAAAATAGTTTCTAAAGAGAAGAATACTCATACCGAGGCCGAAAGCCACCTGCGGCAGCACCACGCCCCAATAAGTATTGAGCAGGCCGAGATCGCGGATGCGGATGAACAGCGGCAGGATGGCGGTCGCCGCCGGGAACATCAGGCCGATCAGGAAATAATTCAGCAGGAAGTTCGAGCCGAAGAACTTCACATGCGCAAAGGCGAAGGCTGCCATGGCCGAGACTGTGACCGTCAGGAACACGGTCAGGGTGGCGATGATCAGCGAATTCATCATCTGCCGCCAATAGCGATCGCCGAAGAGGATGCCGGTATAGTTCTCGAAATGCCACTCGGCCGGCAGGCCGAAGGGATTGGTTCGGAGATCGCCGAGCGACTTGAAACCGCCGAGCGCCGTGGTCAACAGCGGAATCAGCACGATGGCGGCGATGATGGTCAGCGACACGTAGAGATAGATCTTCGTGCCGGTGGTCATGCGAACGGATGAGGCCATATCAGTCATTGCGCATAAATATCCGTTTGTAGCCGAAGGCGAGGGTGACGCAGATCACGAACAGCACCACGCCGACGGCGCTGCCGAGGCCGACCTGCATGCGGGTGACGCCGAAATTGTAGAGGAAGGTCACCATCGTCTGGGTCGAGTTGAACGGTCCGCCGCCGGTGAGCGGCATGATCAGATCGAAAAGCTGCAGCGAGCCGACGACGGCGAAGAAGACGGACAGGCGCAGTGTCGAGCCGAGCAGCGGCAGGGTGACGTAGCGGAATTTCTGCCAGCCGGTGGCTCCGTCGATTTCGGCGGCTTCCAGCACGCTTTTGTCGAGGGATTGCAGACCGGCGATGAACAGCATCATGTGGAAGCCGAAATATTTCCACACGATCACCGCCAGCACCGCATAGATCGCCAGATCCTTATCGGCGAGCACATAGGGGGTGGCGGTGCCGAGAAAATGCGAGATCGCGGCAAACAGGCCGTAGTCTCCGTCATAGACGAAGCGCCAGATCAAGCCGGCGGCCACTTCCGCCAGCACATAGGGCAGGAAGAAGATCAGCCGGTAGAGCACGACGCCGCGAATGCGGTTTGCCAGCATCGTCGCAAGCCATATGGCAAGCGGCACCTGAAGGGCGATCGAGACCAGGATGATCAGCGCATTGTTCTTCAGCGAGGTCAGGAAGGCGCCGTTCTTGAACAGAACCTGGAAGTTGCGCAGCCCTATGAATTCCGTCGGCGGGCCGTAGCCGTTCCATTTGTAAAGGCTGTACCAGGCGGCCTCTCCCATCGGCAGGATGACGAAGATGGTGAAAAGCAGCAGCGCCGGCGGCAGAAACAGCAGGATGACGGGCATGCGGCCGCGCGCGGCCGGCGATTTTCGACGCGCTGCGGGTTTCGCTCTGGCGATGGTCGGTATGGCGGTCGTTGCGCTGACATCGGTCATGGGCGGTCTCGACAATTGCAGTTCAAAGAAAAACCGGCGCCGGCACAAGGGAGAGGCCGGCGCCGGATGGTGCTAGAGCTGGTCCTGCTCGAAGGCGTCCTGGACCTGCTGCGCGCCATCCTTCGGTGCGATCTGGCCCGAGACGATGCCGACCGAGATGTCGTTGACGACGCGGCCGACGGAGGGGCCGAGATCCTGGTCGAAGAAGTTCTGGTGCCAGGTCGAATGCGCCAGTTGGTCGGCCGAGGCGTGCATCAACGGGCTCTTGACGCCGTCTTCCGCGCCGACGGCGACCGGGATGATCATGCCGGCCTGCGCCATGGTGCGTTCGTTCTCGGCATTGGTCAGATAGGCCAGGAAATCGAGGGTTTCAGGCGGGGCCTTCTTGGTCACGGCCCAGCCGTTCAGACCGCCGAGCGTATCGGTCGGAAGACCGGCGCCACCGGTAATCGCCGGGAAGGCGAAGCGGCCGATATTGTCGTCGGCGAGACCCTTGCCGTCGCCGGCATTGGTGCGCTGGTTGGCGGCGGTGTTTTCGAAGCCAAGGATCATCGCAGCCTTGCCGTCGCCGAAGACGCCGAGCGCCTGCGGCCAGGTGGTGCCGAGATAGCCGGGCTGGAACGGCTCGAGCTTGCCGAGTTCGGCAAGCTGCTCGCCGGCCTTGATGATCGCCGGATCATTGAAGCCATTGCCCTCGCCGCTCTTGGCCGCGGAAAAAACCTTCTGGCCGCCGTCACGCATCACCAGATAGCTCCAATAGAAATGGATCGGCCACTTCTCGCCGCCGCCGCCGGCGATCGGCACGATACCGGCCGCTTTGATCTTCTTGACGGCGGCCAGATAGTCGTCCCAGCTCTTGATAGCATTGGCGTCGACGCCGGCCTTGGCGAACAAGGCCTTGTTATAGAAGAAGGAAACGGTGCCGAGCTTGTAAGGCACGGCACTGATCTTATTGTCGAAGGTCAGGCCTTTCACTGCCGCAGGATTATAGCTCTTCACCCAGGCGCCATCCTTGGCGTTCATCGCCGCGGTCAGGTCCATCAGCGTGCCGGTTGCCTGCTGCTGCTTCAACACACCACCGCCCCAACTAAAGAAGAAATCGGGAGCGTCGTTCGATTGCAGCAGCGTCGGCAGCTTGGCCTTGAAGGCTTCATTCGCCAGGAACTGCATTTCGATCTTCACGCCCGGATGCTGGGCTTCATATTGATCGGCGATCTTGCGCCAGACGGCGATGTAGTTCGGATCGAGCTCCAGGTGCAGCCACTTGACGACCGTATCCGCCGCAGCGCTCGTGGCGCCGGCAAGCATGACAAGCCCCGTGGCAGCGGCGATCGCAGCAACACGCGCACCGCGAAGGGCCTTCGCCCCGCGTTCATACAGCATGATTTTCTCCTCCCAAGGGAACAAGAGCCTCAATAATTTTTCCCTTATGCGGATTAATTCAGCGGAGCTTTGCTGAAATGTCAACCACCATCGCTAAATTTTCGGCGAAGTGACTGGGAAACGGCTTGACATCAGGCCATAAGCATAGGTTATTTAATTCGTATCCCGTCAAAAATATCAGGCCGCAGCCGAGCGGATTCGTCATTCGGCACCATTCACATGAAAACAGCAGACCCCGAGCTTATGCGGGCAATCAACCGCTTCAACGTGCTGGATACGATCCGGCGGGCGGGTTCGATCGCGCGTATCGAAATCAGCGAGCGCACCCAGCTTTCGACCACGACCGTATCGGCGATCACCGCTTCGCTGCTCGATGACGGCCTGATCCTGGCGCGCACCGAAGGCGACCTGCGTGAAGCCGCCGCCCGTGGGCGGCCGCGCGTCATGCTGGAGCTCAATCCGGACGCCGCCCGCGTCGTCGGCGCAAAAATCGCCGCGAACCGCATGGTCTTCGTCGTCGCCGATTTCCGCGGCGAAGTGCAGTCGACGCTGACGCTCGCCCTTCGCGTCGACCGGCAGCCGATCAGCGTCATCGCCGACCTGATCGAGGACGGGGTGCGCCGCTGCGTCGTCGATGCCAATCTCGCGCTCGATGAAATCGATTCGGTCTGCCTCGGCCTGCCCGGCGTCATCGAACACCGCACCGGCCATGTGCGCTCTAGCCCGATTTTCCGCGAGAGCGGCGTCGATTTCGCCAGGGAAATGTCGGAGCGGCTGGGTGTTACCACCATCGTCGAAAGCGATGCCCATGCGATCACGCTGGCGCATCATTGGTTCGGCGAGGCGAGAGATCTTGACGACATGGTGCTGGTGTCGCTGGAACAGACGCTTGGCCTCGGCGTGCTGCATGGCGGCCAATTGTTTCGCGGCGCCGGCGGCTTGAGTCATAATCTCGGCGACCTCACGCTCGGCATCGGGCCGCAGGGCACGGTCAGGCTCGCGAGCCTGGCGGGCGAAAGCGCGATCCTCGGCGACCAGCCGAGCGGCGGCCGCTTTGCCGAAGCCATCCGCCTCGGCCGCGGCATGGCGCATGCCAAAACATTGATTGCCGCCGAAGACAACGCGCTGATCGGCGCGGCGATCCGCGCCGGCGAAGCCTGCGGCATGGCGCTAGCCAATATCGTCACGCTGTTTGCGCCGCCGCGCGTTATCCTCGTCGGCTCGAGCCTCGCGCTCGGCCAACCCTTCCTCGACAGCCTGAGAGAGGCCTATTCGCTGGCAATCCCGCCATCGATCAAGGGCGTGACCGAACTCGTCTTCGACCAGTCGACAGATGAAACCTGGGCGCAGGGCGCGGCCGTTGTGGCGCTGCGCGAACTCTACGAATCTCCTTGGGGAACGACAGGGCCGGCACCGGCGCTCTGACCCCGCAAGGCATGCACGAACACTTCATTCGGAGGAAGCTTTATGGAAAAGGTCGGCATTGGCATTATCGGCTGCGGAAACATTTCCGGCGCCTATCTCACCGCGATGAAATCGTTCCCCATTCTCGACATCAAAGGGGTGGCCGACCTCAATCGCGAACTCGCCGAAGCCAAAGCCGCCGAATTTGGTCTGAAGGCCGTCGATGTCGCGGCCCTGTTTGCCGATCCCACGATCGAGATCATCGTCAACCTGACCATTCCGAAAGCACATGTCGCCGTCGGCCTGCAAGCGCTTGACGCCGGTAAGCACACCTATTCGGAAAAGCCGCTCGGCATCAACTTCGCGGAGGGCAAGAAGCTTGCGGATGCCGCGGCCGCCAAGGGCCTGCGCATCGGCGCTGCCCCGGACACCTTCCTCGGCGGCGGCCACCAGACGGCGCGCGCGATCATCGACGAAGGCGCGATCGGCATCCCGGTCGGCGGCACCGCCACCTTCATGTGCCCCGGCCACGAGCGCTGGCATCCGAATCCGGCTTTCTATTATGAAGTCGGTGGCGGCCCGATGCTCGACATGGGACCTTACTACATCACCGACCTCGTCAACCTGCTCGGCCCCGTCTCCCAGGTCGCCGGCTTTGCCGTGACGCCACGCAAGGAGCGCATCATCACCAGCGAGCCGCGCAACGGCGAGCGCATCCCCGTGCATGTCGCCACCCATGTTGCCGGCGTCATGGCCTTCGCCAACGGTGCTGTCGTGCAGATCGGCATGAGCTTTGACGTTGCCGGCCACAAGCATGTGCCGCTCGAAGTCTATGGGACCGAAGGCACGCTGATCGTGCCTGATCCGAACCGTTTCGGCGGCCCGGTCGAATATCTCAAGAAAGGCGGCCAGTTCGAGGAACGCGAAGTCGCGGCCCCCTATGCCGACGGCAACTACCGTTCGCTCGGCGTCGCCGATCTGGCGCATGCCATCCGTTCCAACCGGCCGCACCGCGCCGATGGCAGCCTCGCGCTGCATGTGCTCGAAGTCATGGAAGCCTTCCAGACGGCCTCTGACACCGGCCGCACGATCGCCATCACGACGCAAACAGAGCGTCCGGCCCCTCTGTCCGAATCTCTGGTCGATGGACAGATCGGCCGCTAACGACACAGTTTCAGGAGGAATATCATGCGCGAAGCACTTATCGTCTGGGGCGGCTGGAGCGGTCACGAACCGCAGGAATGCGCCCATATCATCCGCGACGTGCTGGAAGAGGATGGCTTTAAGGTCTACCTCGAAAACAGCACCGAAGCCTTTGCCGACCCGTCGATCCATGACCTCAGCCTGGTCGTGCCGATCGTCACCATGTCGAAGATCGAGAAGGAAGAGGTGAAGAACCTCGCCGCCGCGATCGAAAGCGGCGTCGGCATCGCCGGCTATCACGGCGGCGCAGGCGACAGCTTCCGGGAATGCGTCGAGTATCAGTTCATTATCGGCGGCCAGTGGGTCGCCCATCCCGGCAACATCATCGACTACACGGTCAACATCACAAAATCGGATGACCCGATCATGGAGGGGATCACCGATTTCCCCTACACATCCGAGCAATATTACATGCATGTCGACCCGTCGAACGAGGTGCTGGCAACCACGACATTTACCGGCGATCATGCCTATTGGATCGACGGCGTCGTCATGCCGGTCGCCTGGAAGCGCAAATACGGCAAGGGCCGCGTCTTCTATTCCTCACTCGGCCACCAGGCCAAGGAATTCAACGTGCCGCAGATGAAAACCATCTTCCGCCGCGGCGCCAACTGGGCCGCGCGTTGAGAGCACCTGCCTCTATCTGATTTCCAAGCAAGAATTGCCCCTCACACAACCCTCTCCCGGCACGCGGGACAGGGCGGCCGCCCTTCGACAAGCTCACGAGCCGGATGAGGGGCTTCTCCGCACCTCCACCTTGCCACCTTGACCCGAACTGATAAAATATCGCCGGCACGCCACAAACGCTTGTGCTGCTTGCGCTTTTTTTGCTGTCGGGGGAGGACGGATGGACCAAGGCGCCACGGATGCACCCAACACGTCGACGGTCAGCTACGGCACCGAACCGGGTTTGCGTTTCGCTTCCCAGCTCGACGGACGTGGCGGCTGCAAGCAGCTCTGCATGGAAGAGCTCAGCGAGTGGAAGCATGGGCAGGGTGTGACTTGGCTACATCTCGAGCGCGACCATCCTGCCGCAGCCGACTGGGTCATGCATAAAAGCGGCTTCGACCCCTTCGTCATCGAAGCCCTGCTGGAGGAGGATTCGCGCCCTCGCGTCGAACCGGTGGGCGACGGGCTATTGATCATCCTGCGCGGCGTCTGCGCGACATCGCCGGACGGCGCGACGCAGAAACCCGCCGATATCGACCTTGTGCCCCTGCATCTCTGGGTCGATGGCGAGCGCATCGTTTCGCTCCGCGACAGCGGCCACTACATTACGGCGCTGCGCGATATCCGTCTGTCGTTGGAAAAGAAAAAAGGGCCGCAGCGCACCGGCGACCTGCTCGCCTTGATCGGCGACAAGCTGGTGCGCGACCTCGAACCCGTGCTCGACGCCATGGATGAAGAGGTGGACGAACTCGACGAACTGATCTTTCACGGCGAAGCCGGCCAAGTGCGCGAGCGCCTGAAACTGCTGCGCCGGCGAGCCGTGCAGCTTCGCCGTTATCTGGCGCCGCAACGTGATGCCCTAAACCGCATCGAGCATGACGATGCGCCCTGGCTTGCCGAGCGCGACAAGCTGCGCATGCGCGAAGTGATCGACAAGCTGATGCGCTACATCGAATATCTCGACGCCATCCGCGACCGCACCAGCATCCTGCACGACGACTTGTCGACCGTCATCAGCGAGCGCATCGCCCGCAATTCCAACCGCCTTGCCGCCCTCGCAGCCCTGCTTTTGCCGCCGAGCGTTGTGGCCGGCCTCTTCGGCATGAATGTCGGTGGCATCCCCGGCGTCAACGACACCTGGGCCTTCGTTATCATCGTCGTCTTCGTAACGATCACCTCGATCGCGACCCTCTGGGTGCTGAAGCGTATCAACTGGCTTTAGGCCACTCTGGTCCTGCCGGTCAGCGCGCCGAGCCGCCGTCGACGACAGGACAATCCTTCCAGCACCCGCACCAGCACAGCATATGCACGATCCCCGGGATCACCGCCGGTCATCGACACGCCGCGCCTCGCCCCCGCCCTGCGACGAACGCGGCTGGGATCGCCTCCTGATTAAGGCTTGACCAATTTCGGGAAAGAGCATTACTTTGGATCCATGGATCCAAAGTCTATTTTCAGCGAGCTGCGGGACGAGATTGAGTCAGGTGAATTGGCACCAGGCTCCGTTCTCAAGCAGGAATCGATCGCCGAGCGTTTCGGGGTCAGCCGCCAACCGGTCAGGCAGGCCCTGGACCGCTTACTTGGGAGTGGCTTGGTCGTGCGGCGTCCGGATCGAAGTCTGGCGGTAGCGATCCTCTCGGAAGGGGAGGCAAGTGAACTTACCGAGCTTCGGGCTATTCTGGAGGTCGCCGCCTTGGAGCAGTCGGTGCCGTTGCTTTTGCCTTCCGCCTTGCGGAAGGCTGAAAGGCTCAACGATGAGCTATTCGCAGAGTACGATCCGGTAGGGATTGAGGAGCTGGACCAACAGTTTCACCTGACCCTGTATAGCGGGTGCGAAAATACGCGATTGCTGAGAACCATTGCAACGCTTCGACGAGAATCTCGGCGGGCATGCCTTCATCAAAAGCGTGGCGCCCAGGAGCGCATTGATTTTTTCGAGGAACACGCCGCGATCGTTGCCGCTTGTGTCAGGGGAGATGTCGACGCTGCCGCGCAGCATCTTCGCCACCATCTCACTCAAACGACTGCAAGACTTCTTTCCATGCCGACAAAGGATGATCTGATATGAAGATGACCGTCGAGGTACATTGGGAGCGCGAAGGAGCAGTCTTCACCGACAAGCGTTACAGCCGCGCGCACATTTGGCGCTTTGACGGCGGCCAAGTCGTGCCGGCGTCGGCTTCGCCGCATATCGTTCCGCTTCCTTATTCCGTGGAAGCCAATGTCGATCCAGAGGAGGCCTACATCGCGGCGATTTCCAGTTGCCACATGTTGACCTTTCTCTCGCTCGCCGCACCCAAGCGGATCGTCGTCGAGAGCTATACCGACAAGGCGATCGGCGTGATGGAAAAGGTCGACGGAAAATTGATCGTCAGCCGCGTTGAGCTCAATCCGACCATCGTCTATGCCGGGGAACCGCCAACCGCCGCAATGCAAGCAGAACTGCACCACCTGGCGCATGAACAGTGCTTCATTGCCAATTCCGTCAAGACGGAAATCCAGGTCGCCGCCGCTTGAGGTATCCATTCCGCCAAGGCGATTGATCGGAGGATGTTTCGGACAGGCTTGCGGGTTTCGAGCCTGATCTGCATTTTATTCGCCCCGCGCGGCACAGCCAACGGTCTGCTCGAGTAGGCCGCGTGATCCAGGTTTCGGCCACGCTTCCGGCAAACTTTATTGCTTTCGAATACGCGACAGGCGATCCCGACTGGTGGTATGACGTTGCCGAAGGCCTGTCGGAGGTGATCGTCAAGAACGGTTTCATCGATGTCATCGATCGGTCGTCGATCTTAATCCGGAAAAGGCCAGGCGCTATCTTGCCGAGGACGATCGCGACTTTTTCGCCAGATTCTTCGGCCCTATTCGTGCGGTAAAGCCAGGTCTGCGGTACAAAATCGCCGCCTCGGCTTTCTGTATTCGGAGTGACTTTCAGCCATTTTCAGTGTCGCCTAAACAGTTATGCTGCGGATGAAGGCGCATACCCTGATGTCGGTTTCGGCCGGAAATTGCGACCCGCCCAATTTTCGTTTGACATTCCTTTATCTTCATTTATCGTCATTCTAGTTTCGGTTTTCGCATGAGGGGTAGAAATCGAAACGAGGGGAGAGGTAATTGTCCAGAGCTCAAATCGACGTCACGGATGTCATTGGTTGCTGCGTGAGCCGCAGTCCGGTCGAGCGCGTCTGCCGCGTTCCGAACCGTGCTCGCCTCGGTTTGCGTCATCGCGAATCCCTCGCATCCGGATCGACGCAATTTACTTCTCCACAACCATCCCGCCGCCGCTCCCGAATCTGTCGAAGGAACGGGGCATTCGGACAGTAAAGGCATAAACGATCGCGGCGGGTTTATATCCTCCAGATCGCTACCCAATGGGCAACAAAACAGGCCTTACGGCCAGCAATCCGTCGCAGCGTCCCCATACGATGCATGGAAGGAGCATATGGTGCTTGAACTCAGAAACGTGTCGAAGGCGGTCGGCGGCGAAACGCACATTGCCGAAACGAACCTGACGCTGCAGCGCGGCACGCTGAATGTCCTCCTCGGACCGACGCTTTCAGGCAAGACGTCGCTGATGCGGCTGATGGCCGGGCTGGACAAGCCGACTTCGGGCACGATCCACGTCGACGGCGCCGATGTCACGGGCGTGCCCGTGCAGCGCCGCAACGTCGCCATGGTCTACCAGCAATTCATCAACTATCCCGCCATGACCGTTTACGACAATATCGCATCGCCGATGCGCCTCGGCGGCATCGATGCGGCGACGATCGACCGCGAAGTGAAGAAAGCGGCCGATCTTCTGCGGCTCGGCCCCTTCCTTGATCGTCTGCCGCTCAGCCTCTCCGGCGGCCAGCAGCAGCGCACGGCGCTTGCCCGCGCCATCGTCAAGAATGCAGGCCTGGTGCTGCTCGATGAGCCGCTCGCCAATCTCGACTATAAACTGCGCGAAGAGCTGCGCGCCGAACTGCCGAAAATCTTCGCCGAATCCGGCGCCATCTTCGTCTACGCCACGACCGAACCCTCGGAAGCGCTGCTTTTGGGCGGCAATACCGCGACCCTGTCGGAAGGCAAGATCACCCAGTTCGGACCGACCATCGATGTCTTCCGCAGGCCGAAGGACCTGATCACCGCCGTCACCTTCGCCGATCCGCCGCTGAACACGATCTCGCTCGACAAGCGCGGCAATCTCTTCGTGCTGAACGGCGATATGAGCCTGCCCGTACCGCCGGGCCTAGAAAGCCAGCCGGACGGCCCCTACACCATCGCCTTCCAGCCGCACCATCTGGCGCTGAAGCCGCAGACCTCCGAAGCGGTCGCAGCGCCGGCAAGGGTGATGGTGACCGAGATCACCGGTTCGGAAAGCTTCATCCACATCGATTTCGCCGACCGGCGCTGGGTCATGCTGATCCAGGGCGTCGAGGACATCGATGTCGACGACTCGATCGATGTCTACATCGACCCGCGCCACATCATGGTGTTCGACACCAACGGCGCCGCAGTCACACCCGCCCTGCAACGGGCTGCCTGAGGAGAGACAGGGCCAATGGCACGCATCGACCTGGACCATATACGACACGCCTATAACGACCACCCCAAATCCGATGCGGACTATGCGCTGAAGGAAGTTCATCATAGCTGGGAGGACGGCAGCGCCTATGCTTTGCTCGGACCGTCCGGCTGCGGCAAGACCACCCTGCTCAACATCGTTTCCGGCCTCGTGCGCGCCTCGGAAGGCCGCATCCTCTTCGACGGCAAGGACGTGACCAAACTGTCGACGCAGGAGCGCAACATTGCCCAGGTCTTCCAGTTTCCGGTCGTCTACGACACGATGACGGTTTATGAAAACCTCGCTTTCCCCTTGCGCAACCGACACGTTCCGGAAGCCGAAGTGAAGCGCAAGGTCGATGAGATCATCGAGATGATCGGCCTCTCCGACAGTGCCCATCGCAAGGCGCGCGGATTGACGGCCGATGCCAAGCAGAAAATCTCTCTCGGCCGCGGCCTGGTGCGCTCCGATGTCAGCGCCATCCTGTTCGACGAACCGCTGACGGTCATCGACCCACATATGAAATGGGTGCTGCGTTCGCAATTGAAGCAGCTCCACCGCCGCTTCGGCTTCACCATGGTCTATGTCACCCACGATCAGACGGAGGCGCTGACTTTCGCCGACAAGGTCGTGGTGATGTATAACGGCGAGGTGGTGCAGATCGGCACGCCGAACGATCTCTTCGAGCGGCCGCGCCACACCTTCGTCGGCTATTTCATCGGTTCACCGGGCATGAACGTCATGCCTGTGCAGATCGAGGGCCGCAACGCCCGTCTCGCCGGCAGCACCGTCGCGCTGCCTGGCGCCCCCATCAATGGACAGGGCGGCAAGACCGAACTTGGCATCCGCCCGGAATTCGTCCGCCTCGGCCGCGAGGGCATGCCGGCGACCGTGACCAAGGTCGAGGACCTTGGCCGCCGCAAGGTGGTGCGCGCCAGACTGGAAGGGCAGGAGATCACCGCAATCATCGGTGAGGACCAGACCGTGCCGGCCGAACCGCACATCGCCTTCGATCCCGCCGGCATCAATATCTACGCCAACTCCTGGCGCGTCGAGATGGGAGCCTGATCATGGACAAGACCTGGAACAACAAAGCCTGGTTCATGCTCATTCCCGTACTGCTGCTGGTCGGCTTCTCGGCCGTCATCCCGCTGATGACGGTGGTGAACTATTCGGTGCAGGACACCTTCGGCAACAACGTCTTCTTCTGGGCGGGAACACAGTGGTTTGAGGAGATCCTTCATTCCAGCCGCTTCTGGGATTCGATGCTCCGCAACCTGATCTTCTCCTTCGTCATCCTGGCGATCGAGGTGCCGCTCGGCATCTTCATCGCTCTCAACATGCCGAAGAAGGGTATCGGCGTCCCCGTTTGCCTGGTCTTGATGGCACTGCCGCTGCTGATCCCGTGGAATGTCGTCGGGACGATTTGGCAGGTGTTCGGCCGCAGCGATATCGGCCTGATGGGCTACGTCCTCGTCGGCCTCGGCATCGACTACAACTACGTCTCCGATCCGGCCGATGCCTGGGCAACGATTATCATCATGGATGTCTGGCACTGGACCAGCCTCGTCGTGCTGCTCTGCTATGCCGGCCTCGCCTCCATTCCCGATGCCTTCTACCAGGCCGCCAAGATCGACGGCGCCTCGCGCTGGTCCGTCTTCCGCTACATCCAGCTCCCGAAGATGAACCGCGTGCTATTGATCGCCGTGCTCCTGCGCTTCATGGACAGTTTCATGATCTATACCGAACCCTTCGTCGTCACCGGCGGCGGCCCTGGCAATTCAACGACCTTCCTGTCGATCGATCTCGTCAAGATGGCCCTTGGCCAGTTCGATCTCGGCCCGGCAGCGGCAATGTCGCTGATCTACTTCCTGATCGTGCTTCTGCTGTCCTGGGTCTTCTACACCGTCATGACCAATTATGATGCGGGAGAGACGCGATGAGCGGCAAACCTCTTACGACCTCCGCAGGCGATAACACGATGAACAAGATAGCGGCTTCCAGCCCCGTCGCCGGTGTTACCGCGACGACCGGCACGCAGCCGGTGAGCCGACATAAAGAGGAAGGGCGCTGGTCCTGGGTGGTGCCGACGCTCTACATCATCTTCCTGCTGCTGCCGATCTACTGGCTCGTCAATATGAGCTTCAAGACCAATGAGGAGATCGTCAGCGGGTTGACGCTTTATCCGCACCAGCCGACGCTGCGCAATTACACGATCATCTTCACCGATCCGTCCTGGTATAAGGGCTATATCAACTCCATCACCTATGTCGTCATGAACATGGTGATCTCGGTTGCCTGCGCGCTGCCCGCAGCTTACGCCTTCTCGCGCTACCGCTTCCTCGGCGACAAGCACGTCTTCTTCTGGCTGCTGACCAACCGCATGGCGCCGCCGGCGGTCTTCGCGCTGCCCTTCTTCCAGCTCTATTCGGCCTTCGGCCTGATCGACACTCATATCGCGGTAGCCCTGGCGCACTGCCTGTTCAACGTGCCGCTGGCGGTCTGGATCCTTGAAGGTTTCATGTCCGGCGTGCCGAAGGAGATCGACGAGACGGCCTATATCGACGGCTATTCGTTCCCGCGCTTCTTCATCAAGATCTTCATTCCCTTGATCGCAAGCGGCATCGGTGTCGCCGCCTTCTTCTGCTTCATGTTCTCCTGGGTGGAACTGCTGATCGCCCGCACGCTGACCACGACCGACGCAAAGCCGATCGCCGCCATCATGACGCGCACGGTCTCGGCCGCCGGCATGGACTGGGGCCTGCTTGCCGCCGCCGGCGTGCTGACGCTGATCCCCGGCGCGCTCGTCATCTATTTCGTCCGCAATTACATCGCCAAGGGCTTCGCGCTCGGCCGCGTCTAAGAGGAAACCGCCATGAATACCGATTTCTCCTGGATGGCCTGGACGCTGCCGACGGTCCTGTTTTTCGTGACCATTCTGCTGCTTCTGCTCGGCATGGCCATTTGGGAATATTTTTCGCCCGGCGGTAATCCGCGCGTCGGCATCCTGCATTTTGAAACAACGCGCGGCGACCGGCTGTTCGTCTCGCTGCTCGGCGCTGCCTTCATTCATATTGCGTGGTTGGGCCTGGGAGGGCCGAACCTGTGGTGGGCGGTCGCCATTTCTGTCGTCTACGCGATCGGCGTTTTCCGTCTGGTCTAGCGCGGTTTCAAGGAGTTACCGCGCCCTTTGCCCGTCTCGGACACATGGCGCAGTAAGATAAGTCGATGC
This sequence comes from Rhizobium sp. CB3060, assembly GCF_025200735.1. Lineage (NCBI taxonomy): Bacteria > Pseudomonadati > Pseudomonadota > Alphaproteobacteria > Hyphomicrobiales > Rhizobiaceae > Rhizobium > Rhizobium sp. CB3060. The sequence continues at coordinate 3,374,829 of NZ_CP104158.1, forward strand.
GGATGGCTGGGGGTCTGGCCGTCTGACAATACACTCGCAACCTGTAGGGAGGAATATATGCGACGGCATCTCTTAACAACGACGGCAGTCGTGATGCTGGCTTTGGCCGGATCGGCTAATGCCGGCATGAACGAAGCCAAGGCATTTCTGGACAAGGAGATCGGCGATCTCTCGACGCTCTCGCGCGCCGACCAGGAAAAGGAAATGCAATGGTTCGTCGATGCGGCCAAGCCTTTCCAGGGCATGGAAATCAAGGTCGTTTCGGAAACCCTGACGACCCACCAGTATGAATCGCAGGTCCTGGCACCGGCCTTCACCGCCATCACCGGCATCAAGGTTACGCACGACGTCATCCAGGAAGGCGACGTCGTCGAAAAGATCCAGACGCAGATGCAGACCGGCCAGAACCTCTATGACGGCTGGGTCAACGATTCGGACCTGATCGGTACCCATTGGCGCTATAAGCAGGTGCGCAACCTGACCGACTGGATGACGGGCGAAGGCAAGGACGTCACCAACCCCAATCTCGACATCGCCGACTTCATCGGCACCAGCTTCACCACCGCTCCGGACAAGAAGCTTTATCAGCTCCCCGACCAGCAGTTCGCCAACCTCTATTGGTTCCGCTACGACTGGTTCAACGACCCGAAGAACAAGGCCGATTTCAAGGCTAAATACGGCTATGATCTCGGCGTGCCGGTCAACTGGTCGGCCTATGAGGATATCGCCCAGTTCTTCACCGGCCGTGACGTCGGCGGCAAGAAAGTCTTCGGCCATATGGACTACGGCAAGAAGGACCCGTCGCTCGGCTGGCGCTTCACCGACGCCTGGCTTTCCATGGCCGGCAATGGCGACAAGGGCCTGCCGAACGGTCTGCCCGTCGACGAATGGGGTATCAAGGTCGACGCCGGCTCACGTCCGGTCGGCTCCTGCGTCGCGCGCGGCGGCGACACCAACGGCCCGGCCGCCGTCTATTCGATCCAGAAGTATCTCGATTGGCTGAAGGCTTACGCTCCGCCGGAAGCACAGGGCATGACCTTCTCCGAATCTGGCCCGGTTCCGGCACAGGGCAATATCGCCCAGCAGATCTTCTGGTACACCGCCTTTACCGCCGACATGGTCAAGCCGGGCTTGCCGGTCATGAACGCGGACGGCACGCCGAAATGGCGCATGGCTCCTTCGCCGCACGGCGTATACTGGAAAGACGGCATGAAGCTCGGCTACCAGGACGTGGGTTCCTGGACGCTGATGAAGTCCACGCCGGTCGATCGCGCCAAGGCTGCCTGGCTCTACGCGCAGTTCGTGACGTCGAAGACCATAGACGTGAAGAAGAGCCAGATCGGCCTCACCTTCATTCGCGAATCCACCATCCGCGACAAGAGCTTCACCAAGCGCGCGCCGGAACTCGGCGGTCTGATCGAGTTCTACCGCTCGCCGGCCCGTGTTCAGTGGTCGCCCACCGGCACCAACGTTCCGGACTATCCGAAGCTGGCACAGCTTTGGTGGCAGGCCATCGGCGATGCCGCATCCGGCGCGAAGGACGCACAGGGCGCCATGGATGCACTGTGCGCCGATCAGGAAAAGGTGCTTCAGCGCCTCGAGCGTGCAGGCGTGCAGGGCGACATCGGCCCGAAACTCGCCGAAGAGCATGATCTCAACTATTGGAATGCCGATGCCGTCAAGAATGGCCATCTCGCTCCGCAGTTGAAGATCGCGAACGAGAAGGAAAAGCCGGTCACCGTCAACTACGACGAACTGGTCAAGAGCTGGGCTGACGCAGCAAAGTAAGCCCGACCTTTCATGCGGCAGGAATGCCGGGGCTCGAAAGAGCTCCGGCATTTTTTGTTATGAATAATTTATTTGAAGAGAATATCGATCCAATGTCGGATTGCTGAAGTATCGTTCGTCCTAAGGTCGTCCAATTCGTCAATTCAGAAGGATCATAACCATGCCGAACACCATACGTTTGCATCGCGTCCTGGCAACCAGCCCGGAAAAGGTCTATCGCGCATTCATCGAGGCGGACGCGCTCGCCAAGTGGCTTCCGCCCAACGGCTTTGTCTGCACCGTGCATCATCTGGAAGCGACAGTCGGCGGCACGTTCAGAATGTCCTTCCGCAACTTTACGACCGGCAAAAGCCACGCCTTTGGTGGCGAATATGTCGAGCTGATCCCCGGCGAGCTGGTGCGCTACACCGACAAGTTCGACGACCCCAACCTGCCGGGCGAAATGGCAGTGACCGTGACGTTGAAGAAGGTCCTGGTCGGAACGGAAGTAAACATAACCCAGGCAGGCGTGCCCAACGTCATTCCGCCTGAAGCCTGCTATCTCGGCTGGCAGGAATCGCTGCGCAATCTGGCAAAGCTCGTCGAACCCGATATCAACGAATAGCGCATCGGGAGCGCGGCAAGATCGATCGGAACCGGATCGCGTTGACGATCTTCGCGATCCGGTGATGCATCCAGACCTGCCAATCCGAACGTCTCCCTCCGAGTGGGGGAGATGTTCCAAAGGGACGGAGCGGCGTCAGAGGCGCGGCATATGCCACCGCCTCTGAACGAACCTCACCCCATCACCCTCTCTTCAACTTCGTCTTCCCTTCTTCCACCAGCTTTTGCGCGGCTTCAGCAACCGTGATCTTGCCAAAAGCAAGCTGATCGGCGACGGGGCGCATGACATTCTGGTCGAATTCTCCGGAACCGAGCGGCGCCGGTGCCGGGTAGGCGCCGACCTGATCCTTCAGCAGCTCGACATATTTCACCGTCTGCTGCTCGACCGGGTTGAGCGTTGGCAGGATGGCCGCGCGCACGGCCGGCGACATCGGCACACCGCGCTCGACACCGAGGACCTTGCCGGCATCGAGATCGTTGACGAAGAAATTGATGAATTTCGCGGCCGCTTCGCCGTTCTTGCTGGAGGAGCCCACGCTCCAGATCAACGCCGGGCGATAGTAATGGCCGGAAGGTCCATCCTTCTTTTCGCGCGGCAGCATCGTGATGGCGAGCTTGCTCTTGACCACGAGCTGATAGCCAACGAGCTGGTTGGAATAGGCCATACCGATCGCCGATTTACCCTGTGCCAGGCAATTGCTCTCGATGGTGTTCTGATCGAGCGTCTGGACGTCGGGCGATACGGTGCCGCCACGCTGGCGGAGATCCTCCCAATAGGAATACCATTCCTTGGCGTCATCGACGCCGAAACCGAGGCCGCCGTCTTCGGAATAGAGGCTCTTGCCGCGCTGGCGCAGCCAGGCATCCAGCACATAGTTGTAGCGCGCGCCATAGGGGCCGCCCCAATAGGCGCGCTTGCCGGCAGCCTTGGTCAGTTCCACGGCAAGGTCGGCATATTCCGCCCAGGTCGTCGTGGGGCCGGGCGGCGTCAGGCCGGCCTTCTTGAAAACGTCCTCATCATAAAACATCGCGAAGGAATTAAGCCCGAGGCCGACGCCATAGAGCTTGCCGTCGACCGTCGTCAGCTTCAGCACATCCTTGCCGAAACTGTCGACATTCAACGTTGAAGGCACGAACTGATCGAGCGGCATGCAGGCGCCACGCTTCGAATAATCCGAGATCGTGCTCGGCTCAAGCTGGAAGACATCCGCGATGGTCTGGCTGGCCATTCCCGTTGCCAGCTTGGCCCAATAGCCGTCGCCGCTGATGCTCTCGCCGACGACGGAAATATCCGGGTTTTTGCTGTGGAACAGCTCGGCGACGGCGACCGTGCGCTTGCCGCGGTCGGGCGAGCCCCACCACATCGCCCGCAATTGTGTCGTATCGGCAAAAGCAGGCAGGGATCCTCCCGCACCGAAAGCGAGACCGGCAGCGGCCCCGGCAGTTCCAATCATGAATGAACGGCGATTCATCCGCATGAGATTCCTCCTTCTCTTGCGATGCCCATGGCGCGTTATCCGCAGCGACCTCCCGACGCCTTGTGCGGACAAATTCGAGGATAGGATATGCAATTCTATTGCGTGTTGCAATAAACAATCTTTTTCTTGCAAATTTGCATAATTTGCGGAAATATTGCCGCATGAGTGAAGTTCGATCCAAACGTGTCAGGCAAGCCGATATTGCCAGCAGGGCCGGCGTCTCCGTCTCGACGGTGTCGCGGGTGCTAACCAATGAGCCTGGAATCAGCGAAGCTATCCGTCAGCAGATCTTCAAGGTGGCGAGCGATCTCGGCTACCCGCTGAAGCCGGCCGCGGAAACCGTGCCGGCCGCGCTCGCGCTGATCGCCAGCGACAGCGCTACCGGCGGCCTGAGCGTCTTTTATGAGGGTATTTTGGAGGGCCTGCGCGCCGGCGCAGCCGAACGCGGCATGCCTTTCGACATTCGCCTCGTCCGCGAAGCCAGGACCACGCCAGACCATATCGGGGAATATCTCCAGGCAGCCGGCGCTGAGGGTCTGTTCCTCGTCGGTATCGATCCCTCCGATGAGCTGCGCATCTGGCTGGAGGACAGCGGCACGCCGGTCGTGCTCGTCAACGGCACCGATGCAAAACTGCGCTTCGATGGCGTCTCGCCTTCGAATTTTTTTGGCGCCTATGCCGCGACGCGACGCCTGATCGATGCCGGCCATCGTCGCATCCTGCATCTGACTGGTTCGCATCGCCAGACCATTCGCGAGCGCATCCGTGGCTTCGAGGCGGCGATGGCCTCCGTCGAAGGCGGTGAAGGCCGCGTCGTGCCGTTGACGTTTAGGGGCAGTGCGAGCACGGAGGCCCATGCCGTCACCACCGCTGTCCTTGCCGAGGATAGCAGCTTCACCGCCGCCTTCTGCATGAACGATTTCGTCGCGGTCGGCGTGCTCGAAGCGGTGATGGAGGCGGGTCTGCGCGTGCCGGATGATTTCGCCATCGTCGGCTTTGACGATCTGCCCTGCGCACTGATGACCAATCCGCGCCTCGCCACCATGCGCGTCGACCGCGCGGCCATCGGACGCGAAGCGATCGGCCTGATGACGGCCCGTTTCCGCGACCGCGAGGCGCCCGCGCGCCAAGTTTGTCATGCCGTCGTCCCAGTTCTCGGCGGCACACTCCCGCCCGAAACCTGAGCCCGTTTCTTTAGCGGCAACGACCGAAAAAGAGCCAGACCGATGACCTACGACCCCGCCAGCACCAACCCGCTCGCCGGCAATCCGCTGGAAAATCGCACCGACATGCGCCGAGCGCTGATCGACCTGTTCTATCCGCTGCTTCCGTACTTCTCCAGGGGCAATGCCCGTGTCCGTATCGATGCCGCCGGCGCGCATTTCGACCGCGCCGCCGCCGATCTCGAAGGCTTCGCCCGCCCGCTCTGGGGTCTCGCACCATTCGGCGCCGGCGGCGGCGATTTTGCGCATTGGGGCCGCTATGCCGAAGGGATTGCCAATGGCGTCGACCCCGGCCATCCGGAATATTGGGGCACCGTCAACGGCCGCGACCAGCGTATGGTCGAACTCGCCGCCCTTGGTTTTGCGCTTGCCCTAGTGCCGGAAAAGATCTGGGAACCGCTCGATGGCAGAGCGCGCGACAATCTCATTGCCTATCTCAAGCATGCCCGCGCGTTCGATTATGCCGAGAACAACTGGAAATTCTTCCGCGTCCTCGTCGATATCGCCCTCGACCGGCTCGGTGCGGCGTTCGATCGCAGCCTGACGGAAGAATATCTCAGGGAATTGGACGGGTTCTACATTGCTGACGGCTGGTATCGCGACGGCAATATCAGGCGCGTCGATCACTACATTCCCTTCGCCATGCATTTTTACGGGCTGATCTATTCCAGGCTCGTCGATGACGACCGCGCCAAGCGCTACCGCGAACGCGCCGTCCTCTTTGCCAAGGATTTTCGCCACTGGTTCGCGCCCGATGGCGCCACCGTGCCCTTCGGCCGCAGCCTCACCTACCGCTTCGCCTGCGCCGGCTTCTGGTCGGCGCTGGCCTTCGCCGATGTCGAGGCCCTGCCCTGGGGCGAGATCAAGGGGCTCTGCCTGCGGCACCTGCGCTGGTGGGCTGACAAGCCGATCGCCAATCGCGACGGTACGCTGCCGATCGGCTACGGCTATCCCAATCTTCTGATGTCGGAAAACTACAATTCAGCCGGCTCCCCCTATTGGGCCTTCAAGGCTTTCCTTCCGTTGGCGCTCCCCGAGGCGCATCCCTTCTGGACCGCCGAGGAAAAGCCGCATGTCGCCGAGCCAGCGATCGTGCCGCTTAAGCACCCCGGCATGGTGATGATGCATGGCAAAGCGGATGTCGTGGCGCTGTCCTCAGGCCAGGAAAACCTGCAGATGCGCTTCGGGTCGGAAAAATACGCCAAATTCGCCTATTCCGCCCGCTATGGTTTCAGCGTCGAAAGCGACGAGCGTGCCTTTGCCGGCGGCGCTTTCGACAGCATGCTCGCCTTCAGCGACGATGGCCTCCATTATCGTGTTCGCGAAACCAATGAAGAGGCGAAGCTCGCCGGCGATACGCTTTACGCCAAGTGGTCGCCCTGGCCTGATGTCACCGTCGAAACCTGGCTGATCCCTGTGGCACCCTGGCATATCCGCCTGCACAGGATCACCACGCCCCGCCCGCTGCAGACGGCCGAAGGCGGTTTTGCCATTGCTAGGCGGGATTTCGAGGCCGATACGCTGGCTTCGCAAAAAGGTGCTGCCTATGTTGGCGGCGAGGCGGATTTCAGCGGCATTCTCGATCTCGGCTCGACCATCCCGCGCGACGGCCTGGCGCAGAAAGCGCCGCCGAATACCAATCTTATCGTTGCCAAGACGCTGGTGCCGCAACTGCGCGGGGCGATTCCGGCAGGCGAAACCATTCTCGTTTCCGCCATCCTGGCAGAGCATGACCCCGCTGCCCTCTCAGGCGCCTGGACGAAGCCGCCCACTAAACCCGATCTCGATGGCTTGCGCGCACTGATCGCCGAAAAAGGCGTCACCGTCAGCGCCATCGACGTGCCGGGACGACCGGCATGACCCAATCGTCCCCAGACCGCCCCGCCATCGCATTCGCCATGCAGCCCGCGCGGACGCAGCATGTCCTGACGCCCGGGCTGATGCAGCGGCTCGACGTGATCGGCCGCGTATTGGACGCCGCGCCAATGGAGCGCTTTGACGACGAAAGAGCACGAAAGCTGCTAAGCGAGACGGAGATCCTGATCACCGCTTGGGGCTCGCCGCATATCGACGCCGCCGCATTGGCGCAGGCGCCGCATCTGAAACTGGTGGCGCATGCGGCCGGCACCGTGAAGGGGCTGATCGAGGACAGCCTGTTCGCCAGGGGCATATCGGTAAGCCATGCGGCACAGGCCAATGCCCTGCCGGTCGCCGAATTCACCCTCGCCGCCATCATCTTCGCCGGCAAGCAGGTCTTCCGCTTCCGGGACGTCTATGTCGCTGACCGTCATCGCAACCGCACGCAGCCGATGCAGAGCCAAGCGATCGGCAATTACGGCCGAACGGTCGGCATTATCGGCGCCTCGCGCATCGGCCGGCGGGTGATCGAATTGCTGGCGCCGTTCGACTATAGGATCCTGCTTTACGATCCGATGGTCGGAGAGGCGGAAGCACGGCAACTCGGCGTCGAGAAGACCGAACTCGACCTCCTGATGGCGCGGGCCGACATCGTCTCGCTGCACGCCCCATCGCTGCCGGCGACACGGCATATGATCGACGCCCGCCGCCTGTCGCTGATGAAAGACGGAGCCACTTTCATCAACACGGCACGCGGCGCGCTGGTCGACGAGGCCGCCCTGCTCGCAGCACTGAAGACTGGCCGCATCGACGCGATCGTCGACGTCACCGATCCCGAAATTCCGGAGGCAAGCTCAGCCTTCTACGATCTGCCGAATGTCTTCCTGACGCCGCACATTGCCGGCGCCGTCGGCCTGGAACGCACCCGCCTCGGCGAGATGGCCGTCGATGAAGTCAGCCGGTTCATCGAGGGAGAGCCGTTGCTCTACGAAATCCGCCGCGAGGACCTAGCGCGCATGGCGTAAAGCCTCGGAATCATCACCAAACCGCCTCATTTCGGCACATGCGGAAAACCCGTTTTTAATCATTCTGGGCTAGCAATCTCTTCAGCGAAGAGGTTCTAGTTATGCGTACCCGTATCATCTCCATAGCCGCTGTGCTGCTGCTCGGAATGCTAGCAGGCTGCGCCACCGCACCGTCCCATACCCGCAATGTCTGCGCGATCTTCGATCAGCGCGACGGCTGGTTCAACAATTGGCAGCGCGCCGCCGAACGTACGGAACGGGAATACGGCGTGCCGGTGCCGATCCTGATGGCGACGATTTACGCCGAATCCGGCTTCCAGCCGCATGCCCGGCCGCCGCGCCGGAAACTGCTCGGCTTCATTCCCTGGACGCGACCTTCCAGCGCCTATGGCTATTCTCAGGCTCTCGACGGCGCCTGGGATCACTATCAGCGCGACACGGGCCGCTGGGGCGCACGCCGCTCCGACTTCTCCGACGCGATCGAATTCATCGGCTGGTATCACGCCCAGAGCCATCTGCGGAACGGCATCCCACTTAACGATCCCTATAATCTTTATCTGGCTTATTATGTCGGTTGGAAGGGCTATCAGCAGGGAAGCTGGCGCGGCAATGGCGACCTGCAGCGCACGGCGCAGAAGGTCGCCAACATGTCCGCGCTCTATGCCTCGCAGTTGCGCAATTGCAATTGAGCCTCAGCGGTTTTGCTTTTCCATGAAAAGTTAAGCCGCTCTAAGGCCGCGCCTCGAGCAGGTTGAGCCCGTCATCCTGACCCCAGATATCGGCGATCGATACCTGCTGGCCGGTCCGGCTGCTTTCCAACGCCGCGATGCCGCAGAGAACCGAAAGCGCGCCCGCGCGTGAACCGGCGCGCTGTCTCAGTTCGTCGTTTGGCCCGGACCGCAGCAGCATGTTGCGCAGCCGGTCGTCGCCGCCGTAATGGCCGCCCGAGGAATAGGGCACCCAGATGCGCTCGACATCACCGAAATTCTTCATGACGACGATTTCGTCGGCCGGCGGCGTCGTCCAATGCTGCTTTTCGTATTGCCGCAGCTCGATACGCCCCTTGTGGCCGTTGAAGGCAATATGGTGGCCTTCGATCGGCATATAGGTGTTCAGCGAATAGGAGACGTTGACGCCGTTGCGATAGCGGATCGAGGCGACCATGGTGTCGGGAATGTCGATATCCTCGCGGAAGACGCAGGCATCGCGAACATAACCATCGACCGTCGACGGGTCTTCATAGAGGCTTTCGAGCAGCGGCGTGGCGCTGATATCGAGATAATAATCGCACTCGTCCTTATACCGACAGGTGCGACAGCGCTCACCACGGAAGGGGCCTTTGCGACCATAGTGCTTGAGATCGGCAAAGGCAGACACGGTTTCCGGATCGGAATCGAGGTACCAGTTCAGAAGATCGAAATGGTGCGTCGCCTTGTGAACGAAGAGGCTGCCGGAATTTTCGACAAAGGCGTGCCAGCGCCGGAAGTAATCGGCGCCATGACTGGTGTCGAGATACCAATGAAAATCGACCGAGGTCACATCGCCGATAACGCCGGAATTGATGAGTTCCTTGATCTTCGCCGCCGTCGGCGCGAAACGATAGTTGAAGGACACGTCGACCCGCTTGCCCGTCCGAGCCTCGGCATTAAGAATACGCTTGATCTTGCCGACCGTGGTCGTCATCGGCTTTTCACTGATGACATTGGCGCCTGCTTCCAGCGCTTTGACAATTTGATCGTCATGGGTGGAATCGCGGGTGCAAACGATGACGAGATCGGGCTTTTCGACCCGCAACAGCTCGTCGAAATCGGTATAGACCGCCACGGAGGCGCCGATATAGTCCAGCGCACGCCTGGCCCGCATCGCGTTGAGATCGCAGACGGCGACAAGTTCGACCTCATTGCTCCAGCGCTCGACCAGATCCTTGCCCCACATGGTCGCGCCGCGATTGCCCGTGCCGACCAGCGCATAGCGCTTCTTCGATGACGACTGCATGTTTCTCCTCCAGAGTCTGCAATAACGATGGTCAGGTTGGTCCGGCTCGACCGCACCTTTTGCGTGGCCCCTCACCCAACCCTCTCCCCGCACAGCGGGGTGAGCGGGTTTATCATGCATGATATTGCCTCGATCCGAGTGGTTGGATCGGTTGGCTTGCTCCGTAGTCCCTTCTCCCCGTCCGAACGGGGAGACGGCTAGGGTGAGGGGCCATGCACGACAGCGCGTCAAAAACGGAGCATGCCTGGCCATTACCGAAATCTTATGTCGGCGGCGTCTCCATCGCGCTCCAATCCGGCTCGACGGATGAACCGAGGCCGATCGCGCCGATCACCGAACCGATGGCGATCCTTCCACCCTCGATCCTCAATCGCGTCCGCCCGTTTCGAACGGCGTAGAGATCGGCATGATCCCGTGCGAAAGCCGCCTGCTCAGCCTGGGGTGCGCCGGCCATGCCGTCGACATAGTGGTGGCCGTTCCGCTCGATATGCGTCATGCCGATCAGCGAGGCGAGCGCCAGATCCTGTTGTACGGCGAGACCGCCCTGTGTCGTCAGGTCCTCTGCCGACATGAAATAGGCCACACCGTCATCGGCGCTCCACTTGGCGACGCGCGCCCGGTTCAGCAGCGAACGATAAAAACCCTTGCAGGATTTAGAGGAGATGCCGGTATAGCCAAGCCGTCTGGCGGCAACGAAAGCGTTGATATCGGCATCGGATTCATCGATCTCGACAGGCTTGAAGGCCGCAAGCGCCGTGACCGGCTTCTCGAAGGCGTAAGCGCGGGCGATCGGCTGCTCGACAAACAGGATCGAAGCCGCAAAACGGGCAAGCCGCGGTTCGGCCTGGATGCGCGTCAGCAGATCGGCGACCGCCTCGGCGGACGCGAATTGCTCATTACCGTCAAGCGTCACCGAATAAGCCGGCATTTTGGCATCGATGACAGCGGCAATGCGGCAGAGACGGTCGATATCAGCATCGGGAACGCCCGATACCTTCACCTTGAAGAAGGTCAGGCCATAAGCATCGATCGCCTCTTCAAAACTTTCCGGCAGGCCGTCATTCAAACGGTCGGCGGCCGGGATGTCGCCCGCTCGGATAGCATCGACCAGACCGACCGTGTGCCGCGCGGCGAGGCTTTCGACCGGCGCCAATCCCTTGAGGAAAGCCGCCAGGTCGAAGCCCGCCAGATCGGGCGCCGTCGATACATCGATGCCGGGGCGGTTGGCTCTGATCGCCTGCGCAACCGTCAACCCTTCCAGCCGGCAGAGCGCATCGAGAACCGCCCTGTTGGCGAGCGCCAGGCCGAAGGACGCGACCAGTCCGTTCAGCCCCTCGGCGGCTGCCCGCGTATGGTGCACCGCTTCGACGGCCGCATGCAGCGCGAAAGCCGTGCCCAATCCCGCATTTTTCAGGGCGTCGAGAGCCAGCGCCAGCGAGCGGCGAAGCTGGTTTTCATTGTCGGTATTGGAGAGTTCCGGCGATTTATCGAACCATTTCGGCACCATCAGCTCGGCAGCCATGCCACTTGCCGAACCCCCACGGGCATCTTCGATGCGGACGCGCAGAAAAATCTGCCGCGCCTCCCGCAGCGTCGCCGCGCCGAAGCGGAAAGGAAGCCGCAATGTCACCGGCCGCTCGAAGGTCTCGGCCTCGACAAGTCTGATTTTCAACGGTTCGGTCATATTTCAGATGGCTCCTGTGATCGTCAGGCAAGTCTGCCTATGCCGCACATTTGCGCCTGGCCCCTCACCCCAGCCCTCTCCCCGCAAGCGGGGCGAGGGAGTTCTGTCGTGCCAACCCTTCGCTGTTCCGCTAAGGCAAACACCGCTTTGCTCGGTCGTCCCCTCTCCCCGCTTCGGCGGGAGAGGGCTAGGCTGAGGGGCCATGCACATAGATGCAGCACCCACGAGATATCCTGACCATCCCGATATTTGGGAAGCCACCATCCCTCAAATCTCCAGCGGCTCGACATCCAGCCAGCGGCGCTCCGCCCAGCTCTTCAGGCCGAGAGAGGCGAGCTGCACGCCCTTGGCGCCTTCCGTCAGCGTGTAGCGCCAGGGCGCGTCTTCGAGCACATGGCGCAGAAACATCTCCCACTGGATCTTGAAGCCGTTGTCGTAAACCTGGTTGTCCGGCACTTCGTCCCAGGTGTTGTAGAAGTCGATGGTCTGCGGTTGGTCCGGGTTCCAGACCGGCTTCGGCGTGTTGACACGGTGCTGCGTCCAGCAGCGTGTCAGCCCCGCCACGGCCGAGCCATGCGTGCCGTCTACCTGGAACGTGACGAGATCGTCGCGGCGCACACGCACCGCCCAGGAGGAATTGATATGGGCGATGATGCCGCCCTCCAACTCGAAGGTGGCATAGGCCGCATCATCGGCATCGGCGACATAATGCCGGCCGGCTTCGTCCACGCGTTCGGGAATATGGGTGGCGCCGAGGCAGCTAATCGCCTTCACCGGCCCGAAGAGATTGTCGAGCACATAGCGCCAGTGGCAGAGCATATCGAGGATGATGCCGCCGCCGTCTTTCTTGCGATAGTTCCACGACGGCCGCTGCGCCGTCTGCCAGTCGCCTTCGAACACCCAGTAGCCGAACTCACCACGCACGGAGAGGATCTTGCCGAAGAAACCGCTGTCGCGCAGCATGGCGATCTTGCGAAGGCCGGGTAGGAACAGCTTGTCCTGCACGACGCCGTTCTTCAGGCCCGATGCCTTGGCCTTGCGGGCGAGCGCAATCGCAGCGTCGAGGTCGTCGGAGATCGGCTTTTCGCAATAGATATGCTTGCCGGCATCCAGCGCCTTCGAAATCAGCTCGGCGCGCATCTGCGTCGTCGCCGCATCGAAGAAAATCGTGTCATTAGGGTCGGCAAGCGCACCGTCGAGATCGGTGGTCCAGCGCTCAATACCGTATTTACGGGCAAGCTCTTCCAGCCGCGCCGCATTGCGGCCGACAAGGACCGGATCGGGCATGACGCGCTCGCCGTTCGACAACAACACGCCGCCTCCGGCGCGGATCGCCACGATCGAGCGGATGAGATGCTGGTTCAGCCCCATGCGTCCCGTGACGCCGTGCATGATGATACCAACGCGCTTCATGATCCCTCCTGAATTTCTGAGCCGACTCCCTCCAGAGTCAGGAAAAGCAAAGGCTTGGTCGATCAGCCAATGTAACTATATAGTTACACGATCGCGCGATACGTCCGGATTTGTCAATCGCCTTTCGAAAATTTCTCGTGATCGCCGGAGCGCCGCGAGTTCATGCTAAGCCCTGATCGAAGCCAAGGTCACCGAAACGATATGCTCGCCCCAGGCTTTCAGCGCCGCCGGGGCCGTCAGCTTGCGGGCGAAAATCGTCGACAGCGTATGGCGATTGGACAGGTAGAAGAACCCGAGCGCGGCGATGGTAAGGTAAACCGACACCGGGTCGATGGCCGGCCGGAAAATGCCGGCTGCTTCACCTCGTCGCAGTACGTCGGCGAGTTCGCCGATGAAGTGCGAATGCATCGCCAAGATCTTGTCGGAACGTTTCAGATAGCGCGCTTCATGCAGGTTTTCGGTAACGAGCAGGCTCAAAAATTCCGGATGCTCAAGGAAATGATGCCAGGTGAAAAGCGCAAGTTCGCGCATCCCTTCCTCGGGATCACGGCGCGCAAGGTCGAGATTTTTCTCGGCATTGCGGATTGCCGCATAGGTGGCTTCCAGCACGGCGACATAGAGCCCCTCCTTGTCGCCGAAATAGTGATAGAGCATGCGTTTGTTGGTCTGCGCCCGAGCCGCAATCGCATCCACCCTCGCGCCACCGAAACCGTGAGCGGCGAATTCCTCCGTCGCCGCTTCCAGGATCATGGCATGGGTGCGTTGCGGATTGCGCGGCACCTTCGCCGGCCTCGTTTCCGCATTCCCGTAAGCGCCGGCTTTCGCTGGTTTTTCAGTTCCTTGCGTCGCTCTGGTCACCATGGACATTCCTCCTCCCCGATCTATCTCTTCCGCAACGGACCTCTCCAGCCTCAGCGCAGGTCGTTTGATTGTGACACGATTGGCGCTTGACAGCGGTCGCGTTTCTATCCAACTTGTAACCAAATAGTTATATCATGCAAAAGCAGTTCGTAAATCACCGGTTAACTGGGGAGGAGACCAGGATGACTTTGACGATCGATCGCCGGCAGTTGCTTGCCGGCATGGCAGCGACGCTAGCTTTCAGCGGTATCGGACTTAACCGCGCCAATGCGGCAACCTCCATGCGCCTTCTTTGGTGGGGATCGAAGGAGCGAAGCGATCGCACATTTGCGGCAGTGAAGGCCTATCAGGCCAAGAACCCGGACGTCACGATCGCCGGCGAATCCTTCGGCTGGGACAGCTACTGGACGCGTCTTGCCACGCAGACCGGCGGCGGCAATGCGCCCGACCTCATTCAGATGGATTATCGCTACATCTTTGAATATGCCCGCCGCGGCGCGTTGCTCGACATGACGCCCTATCTCGGCAAGAGCCTGGCGATCGAGGATTTCGGGGCTCCCAATATCAATTCCGGCAAGGTCGATGGCAAGATTTACGGCGTCAATCTCGGGGTCAATTCCTCCATGGTCGTCGTCAATGTGGCAGCCTGGCAGGAAGCCGGCGTCGAGCCGCCGCATGACGGCATGACCTGGGAGCAGCTCGGCGAGGCCTGCGCCAAGGTCACCGCCGCCAAGAAACGCCGCGGCTTCTACGGCACCGCAGATCAGAGCGGCGGAGAGCCCGACTTCGAATGCTGGCTGCGCCAGCGCGGCAAGGCGCTCTATACGAGCGACGGCAAGCTCGGCTTCGAGGCCAAGGATGCCGCCGAATGGTTTTCCTTCTGGGACCATCTGCGCGAAATCGGCGCCTGCGTGCCGGCCGACGTGCAGGCGCTCTACAAGCAGACCCTCGAGACTGACATGCTGGTGACCAAGAAGGCGGCCGTCAGCTACGCCTTTTCCAACCAGTTCGTCGCCATTCAGGGCCTCGTCAAGGAAAAGATCGACCTGATCGCCTATCCCAGCGACCCCGGCAGCAAGCCCGGCCAGTATCTGAAACCCTCGATGCTGATGTCGGTTTCGGCAACCTCCGCAAACAAGGACGCCGCCGTCGCCTTCGTCAATTATCTCGTGGAAGATCCAGAAGGCGCAAAGATACTCGGCGTAGAGCGCGGCGTTCCCGCCTCCCCGAAGATCCGCGATCTGCTGACGCCGGATCTCGATGCGACAAGCAAACAGGTTGTCGACTACATCGGCCGATTGACGCCGAAGGTCGGAGCACTCCCGCCGTCTCCGCCGAACGGTGCCGGTGAAAATGCATTCCTGCTGAAGAAAATCGCCGAGGAAGTGGCTTTCGGCAAAACCAGCGCGCAGGACGCTGGAGCGAAGTTCACCGAACAGGCGGCGGCAAACATTACGCGAGGCTGATACCGTGGGTACAAACAGCAAGAGCGTTGCCGGCGGCTTGGCCGTCGGCGAGCGCGCGCCGTTGCGCGTCGAAACTTATCAGAAGGCGCCGAGTGCATTTGCGCGCAACGCGCCGGGCTATTTGTTTCTCCTGCCCTGGTTCATCGGCTTCTTCGGCCTGACGCTTGGACCGGCGATCGTGTCGCTCTACCTGTCCTTCACCGACTATAACCTGCTGCAGGCGCCGCATTTGGTTGGGCTGGACAATTATGCGCGCATCGCCACCGGTGACGACAAGTTCATCTCGTCGATGAAGGTGACGCTGTTCTATGTCGTCTGCTCGGTTCCGCTGAAGCTTGCCTTCGCGCTGATGGTGGCGCTGTTGCTCAACCGCGGCATTCGTGGCCTGCCGATCTATCGCGCCATCTTCTATCTGCCGTCGCTGCTCGGCTCCAGCGTCGCCATCGCCGTGCTCTGGCGGCAGATTTTCGATGGCGACGGCGTCGTCAATACCCTGCTCTGGTATGTGCTCGGCATCAACGGACCAAGCTGGATCTCCAACCCCAACTATTCCCTCTACACCCTCATCATCCTGGCCATCTGGCAGTTCGGCTCGCCGATGATCATCTTCCTTGCCGGCCTCCGGCAGATCCCGACCGATCTCTATGAGGCGGCCAGCCTCGACGGCGCTTCGAAGGCACGAATCTTCTTCAAGATCACCCTGCCGCTCTTGACGCCGGTCATCTTCTTCAACGCGGTCGTGCAGACCATCGACGCCTTCAAGGCCTTCACGCCGGCCTATGTCATCTCGTCCGGCACCGGCGGGCCGATCGACTCGACGCTGTTCTACACGCTCTACCTCTACCAGGAAGCCTTCGGCTATTTCCGCATGGGATATGCCGCAGCCCTCGCCTGGGTCCTGGTGATCATCATCGCGGTCTTCACCGCCTTCTCCTTCCTCTCCGCTCGTTATTGGGTTCACTACGATGACTGACGCGAAGCTCACCCATTTTCCCGACAATCTGAACCCGCCGCGCGAGCGTCCCTGGTTCCTGTCCGTTCTCATCCATGTCGCGCTGGTCGGCGCATCGATCGTGATGCTCTATCCGCTGCTGTGGATGCTGTCCGGTTCGGTCAAGGATCAGAACGAAATCTTTGGCTCGGCCTCGCTAATCCCGTCGCAGTTCGACTTCAGCGCCTATGCCCGCGGCTGGTTCGGCGGGCAGGTGAATTTCGGCTCGTTCGTGTGGAATTCCGTCGTCATCGCCGTCCTTTCCGTCATCGGCAATGTCGTCTCCTGCTCCCTAGCGGCCTATGCCTTCGCGCGGCTGAATTTCTGGGGCAAAAATTTCTGGTTCGCACTGATGCTCGGCACGCTGATGCTGCCCTATCATGTGACGCTGATCCCGCAATATATCCTGTTCCTGAAGCTCGGCTGGGTGAAAACCATGCTGCCGCTGGTCGTGCCGAAATTCCTTGCGGTCGACGCCTTCTTCATCTTCCTGATGGTGCAGTTCTTCCGCGGCATCCCCCGTGAACTCGACGAAGCGGCGATGATGGATGGGTGCAGCCCGTGGCGCATCTATTGGCGCATCATGATGCCGCTGTCGCTGCCGGTTCTCGCCACCGCCGCCATCTTCTCCTTCATTTGGACCTGGGACGATTTCTTCGGTCCGCTGATCTATCTCTCCGACATCAACACCTACACGGTGCAGCTCGGCCTGCGCTCCTTCGTGGATTCGACCGGAAGCTCCGACTGGAGCAGCCTGTTTGCCATGTCGAGCATCTCGCTGATCCCCGTCTTCCTGATCTTCCTGTTCTTCCAGAGGCTGCTGATCGACGGCATCGCCACGGCCGGCCTCAAACGCTGACGCAAAAGCACGATCCCTGACGATGTCCGGGGATCATGCTGCAAAGAATATACTTGAAAGGAAATGTCGTATGAGCGCCCTGCGCTTTGCTGCCATCGGTCTCAACCACGATCACATCTACGGCCAAGTCAACGTCATGCTGCGGGCCGGTGCGGAACTGGTCGCTTTCCACGCCGTTGAGGACGAGCTTGCGGCCGCATTCTCCGGGCGCTTCCCGCAGGCAAAACGCGTTGCCGACAGACGAGAAATCCTGGAGGACAACTCCATCGCACTGATCGTCAGCGCAGCGATCTCCAGCGAACGCTCGGGCGTCGCGATCGATGCCATGCGGCATGGTAAGGATGTGATGCTCGACAAGCCCGGCATGGTAACGCTGGATCAGCTCGCCGAAGTGCGCAGGGTACAGGCCGAAACCAAGCGCATCGTCTCCATCCTCTATTCCGAACATTTCGAAACCGCCTCGACCGTAAAGGCCGGAGAGTTGGTCAAGGCCGGCGCCATCGGCAAGGTGATCCACACGACCGGCCTCGGGCCGCACCGGCTGCGCAAGCCGACCCGGCCAGATTGGTTCTTCGACCGCGCGCGCTATGGCGGCATCATCACCGACATTGCTTCGCATCAATGCGAGCAATTCCTGTTCTTCGCCGGTTCGCTCGAAGCCGAGGTTCTGTCGGCGACGGTCTCGAACCGCGCCAATCCCGAGACACCCAGCCTGCAGGATTATGGCGATTTCCATGTGCGTACGCCAGACGTCACCGGCTATGTCCGCGTCGACTGGTTCACGCCCGACGGCCTTTCCACCTGGGGCGACGGCCGCCTCTTCATCGTCGGCACGGAAGGCACCATCGAGCTGCGCAAATACATCGACGTCGCCGGCCGCCCCGGCACCGATCACCTGTTCCTGACCGACCGCAAGGGCATACAGCATATCGATTGCAGCGGTGTCGAGCTGCCTTATGGCCGGCAACTGGCTAGCGATATCAGGGACCGCACCGAAACCGCGATGGGACAGGACCATTGCTTCAAGGCCATGGAGCTGGCGCTGAAGGCGCAGGCTCTGGCCGAAGCGACATCGCTCAACAGCGTACAAAGGTAATTTGCACATGTCCGACGTAAAGAAAGTTGCGGTCATCGGTCTCGGTATCGGCCACTCCCATATTGTCGAGGGCTATCTGCCGCATCCAGACCGCTTCGAAGTCGCCGTGCTCTGTGATCTCAACGAAGAGCGCCTGAACGCCACCGGCGACGAATTCGGCATTACGAGGCGCATCAAGGATTTCGTCGAGGTCCTGAACATGCCGGACATCGATATTATCGACATCTGCACGCCGCCGGGCTCGCATTTCGAAATGATCCTGCAGGCGCTTGCCGCCGGCAAGCATGTGGTCTGCGAAAAGCCGCTGGTCGGCTCCCTCGCCGACGTGGACGCAATCATCGCGGCGGAAAAGACGGCAAAGGGCAAGCTGATGCCGATCTTCCAATATCGCTATGGCGACGGTATCCAGAAAGCCAAGCGCATCATCGAGGCCGGCATCGCTGGCAGGCCCTATGTCGCCACCTCTGAAACCCATTGGGTCCGCACGGCGGAATATTACGCCGTTCCCTGGCGCGGCAAATGGGCAACGGAACTCGGCGGCGTGCTGATGACGCATTCGATCCATCTGCACGACATGCTGACCTATCTGATGGGGCCGATCGCCGGCCTTTTCGGCCGCGTCGCCACCCGCGTCAACGATATCGAGGTGGAAGATTGCGCCAGCGCCAGCCTGCTGATGGAGAACGGCGCGCTAGCGACGATCAGCGCGACGCTTGGCTCGCAAGAACAGATCAGCCGCCTGCGCCTCGCTTTCGAAAACGTCCTGATCGAAAGCAACCACGAGCCCTACAGTCCCGGCCAGGACCCTTGGAAAATCGTGCCGGCCAATGACGAGGTCGCTGCAAAGATCGATGCGTTGCTTGCCGATTGGACACCGGTGCCGGTCCGCTTCAACACGCAGATGAAGCTCTTCCATGAGGCGCTGGTTTCCGGCGAACCGCTGCCTGTGACCACGGTCGACGCCCGCCAGGCGCTGGAGCTTGTCACCGCATTCTACGAATCGTCGGAAACGCGCGCCGAAGTCCGCTTTCCAGTCGGCCCGGAAAGCACGAAATATAAGAGCTGGAGGCCGGCATGACGACGGCCCTGCGAGCCATCAGGACGAACAAGGAGGAAGCGCCCATGGCGACAAGCGTCTCGCTGCAGAAGGTCATCAAGCGTTATGGCGAGCTTCAGGTCGTCCACGGCATCGACCTGGAAATCGAGCCCGGTGAATTCGCGGTTTTCGTCGGCCCTTCCGGCTGCGGCAAGTCCACGCTGCTGCGCATGATTGCCGGCCTGGAGCCGATTTCCGGCGGTGCGCTCTACCTCGATGGCAGCCGCATGAACGATGTCCCAGCCTCCAAGCGCGGGATCGCCATGGTGTTCCAATCCTATGCGCTTTATCCGCACATGTCGGTCTACGAGAACCTCGCCTTCGGCCTGGAAACGGCGGGCATGAAGAAGCAGGAGATCCAGCCGCGTGTCGAAAAGGCCGCAGAAATCCTGCAGATCAAGCAGCTCCTGCAGCGCAAGCCGAAGCAGCTCTCCGGCGGCCAGCGCCAGCGCGTCGCCATCGGCCGCGCCATCGTGCGCGAACCGAAGATCTTCCTGTTCGACGAACCGCTCTCCAATCTCGATGCCGAGCTGCGCGTGCAGATGCGCGTCGAGATCGCCCGCCTGCACCAACGGCTCGGCAACACCATGATCTACGTCACCCACGACCAGACGGAAGCCATGACCATGGCCGACAAGATCGTCGTGCTGAATGGCGGCAACATCGAACAGGTCGGCGCCCCGCTCGATCTCTACAACAAGCCGCGGAACAGGTTCGTCGCCGGCTTCATCGGCTCGCCGAAGATGAACTTCCTGGAGGCCAAGATCGTCGCCTCCGACGACGGCTCCGCCGTCATCGACCTTAACGGCCAGACGGTACGCCTGCCGCGGCGGCTGGGCGGCCTCCAGCCCGGACAGCCGGTCACTCTCGGCGCACGCCCGGAGCACCTGAACGTCGGCGATCGCGGCCTGGCGCTCGGCAACGCCCGCGTCGATCTCGTCGAGCACCTCGGCGGCCAGACGATCCTCTACGTCACACTGCAGGGCGGTCAGGCATTGACGGTTGCGCTGGAAGATCAGCAGGCCATCCGCGCGGGCGAAACGGTCAGCATCCATATCGATCCCGAACGTTGTCATCTGTTCGGGCCGGATGGCGTGACGCTGTGACCGGAGCCGCAACACGCGCGGGATTATCTCGCTCCTGGCGGGCGAGAAAGTAAAAACTTAGGATTAGGCGAGGGTTCATCCCTCGTCTAATTCTTAGTTTTTACAAGAGCGGGGGTAGGTATGGACGCAATCAGCCTCCGGCATATCAGCGCAAGAAGCGGCCCCCTCTCTTGCAATTTCAATGGCTTAGAAATTGTGCAAGGTTTTTGAACATGCTGAGTCTCCTGTGCCACAATTCCTAAGCCAGTGAAATTTGCTTTCTCGCCCACTAGGGGCGAGATAGGTTTCCGTATTTGCCACCAGCTTAATCAGACCTCCACGATCCGCCGGCTGCCAATTGCACGGATCTGGCCAGACGGGATGACATCGGCTGGAACACCGTCTCGTCGATGAAGCCTCAACCGCCGGGTCGCCCCCGGCGACAGGTGGAACCAATCGTGCTCCGCCCGATAGGCTTCGAAATCGATCTGCACCGATTGTACCAACCGGTCGCTGCGCAGATCGAGGAACCAATGACCGTCCTGCTGCGTGATGGAGGCCGTGATTTCAGCCGCATGGAAGGCTTTCGTCCTGCCCAGCGGGAAATAGAAGGCTTCTGCGATCAGCGCCCCGGTCTCGCGCGCCGTAAGACGCGCCACCGTGACGTCATGCGACGGCGGGCCGAAGCGGAAGGCATAGGTCGTGTCGAAGAAGGCGCCGAAAAGATCAGTGCAGGCTATCTTTTGCTTGCCGCGAGCCTCGATGGATAATTCCCGCTTGCCGCTGACCACGGTCTGCCGGCCGTCCCGCAGGCAGACCACATCGAGATCGAGGTCAAGGGCGACATCGCCCTCGTTGATGACATGCACATCGAGGCCATTCGTGCCTTCATCGGTGAGCAATACCTGTACCGGCCGGAAGGCGCGGCGGAGCGCATACCATATGGGCTTCGGCTCGCCGGTGGAATCGATCACGCCCCAGCCTGGACCGGGCAGCAGATCCTGCAGGGTCCAGACGAGCGCGCCGTTGCAGCCGGAGCCTTGCCGGCGCCATTCGGCATAGGTCTCTTCCGCGACTTCGCCTGTAACGGCCCGCGACAGATCGAGATAGAGATCCGGATCCTCCCGCCGCAGCCGGTCCGGCTCGAAGCCGTAAAGTTCGCGCAAATAATGGTCGCGCACATCCTCGAAATCCCAGGAAGCACCACGATCGCGCGGCACGCGCTCTTTCCATAGCGGGCTATGGACCGCCGGAACCGGCAGATGCCGTGCCAAAGTCCGGGCCTGCGGCACATGCGCGAAAGCCAGGCTTTCCGCAGCAAAGCGAACATCGGCACGGCGCGCATCGCCAAGCGGCCGCATATAGGCTCCGACGCCGTAATAATGCGTCACGCCCGCATTCGGCGAAAACGGCATAGCGCCGCCCGCAGGAGAATTGACGACATAGGGAACGTCGGGCCGGATGGCCTTGACGACGGCCGGAATGATCTCCTCCACGATCGGGCTTGCCCAAAACCGCTCCGGCAATCCCAGCATCGCCGCCTGCTGATACATCTCGCTCCCACCGCAAAGCACGGCGAGCGAGGGTGACAGGCGCGTGCCGGAAAGAAGCTGCGCCGCCTCCGCTTCGACATGGGCGTTGAATGCCTTGTCGTTCTTCGGATAGTCGAAATTGGCGAACATGAAATCCTGCCAAACCAGCAGGCCGAGTTCGTCGCAGAGGCGGAAAAACTCCGGGGTCTCATAGGCCATGGTGCCGCCAATGCGGACCATGTTCATCCCCGCCTCCGCCGCCAGTCGCAGCCAGGGCTCATAGTCCTCGCGGCCGCCAGGCAGACGGGCAATATCCGCAGTCGTCCAGACGGCGCCGCGGCAGAAGATACGCTCGCCATTGACGACAAGTGCAAAATCCTTACCGTCCGCACCGCGATCGACCGCGAGCCGGCGGAAGCCGGTGCGCCCGAGCGGATATTCAACGCCATCGATGATCAGCGCGACGTCATGAAGACAGGGCGTGCCGTGGGTGTGCGGCCACCATGGCGTCACGCCCGGGATTTTCAGGAATGCGGTGCAGTGGCCGCTATTGTCTTGCACGAATGCCTGTTCGGCGTCGCCACAACGAAGTACAATCTCGCCGACCGGTCCTTCGATGACGAGCGAGGCATAAAGCCGGCCCTCGCCGTACTCCAGCAGGTCCGGACGCAGGGAGAGATCGCGAATGACGGGGCTATGCGGACGCAAAAGCGAAATCGGCCGCCAGGGACCGACCGCGTGAGTTTCCGGGCACCAGCCGGGCATATGGCCGAGCAGCGTCGTGCGCACTAGGCGCAGCCCCTGCGGGGTGATCATCTGCGGTCGCCAGCGGGCTCTGGGGCCAGGTTCGGCAAGCCGCGGCTCCAGCGCGCGGAAGCAGAGCGCCAGCTCATCGCCGCCCAGCAGATGGACGGCGAGTTCATGCGCCTCGAACATGCTTTCGGAGACGAGAATTTTTCTGCCGTTGAGAAAGACTTCGCAAAGCGTTGCCAACCCATCGAGCCGCAGAACCGCATTGCCAGGGTCGGCGTCGACCAATCGGCAAAAATACCAGGCGTCCTTGTCGTTCAGCGGGTGGGGATGCTCGCGATTGAAAAGCCCGGCCTTTTCCAGCGCCCCGGCCACGGTGCCCGGCACCGATGCCGGGATGAAACCGGCCGAAAGCGGCACATCCGAAGGCGAGGCGCAGGCGCCCGCATCCGTCAGAACCAGATTCCATCCTTCGCTCAGCAGCATCTCGCCGCCAAAGCTTGCCAAACGCCCGTGCATTGGATCTCCCGGCTCAAGACATGATCCCAAAAGTGCAAAGCAACTTTTGGATAGGATCATGTGTAACTAAAGCTTTTGTTCAAGCAGCCCCATCATGGAATCCCACGCATCCGCGGCCGGATCAAGGGCCGTCCGCAGCGGCTCGAATTTCTTGCGGGTTATGGCGCGGGCAAGCTGGAACTGCACCGATTTCGCCACTTCCGAAATTCGCCGCGCCTCGCCGGCAGCCGCTGAAAATTCTCCCGACAGCCAGTCGAGATGGCTGCCCGCCAGCTCGAAATTGGCGCCGAGCTGGCGCAGCGTATTGAAGGCATATTTATGGAAAAAGCCGAAGGGCCGCTCGGCCACCGCTTCCACCTGCGCCGGGAAAAGTGCCGCGAAGGCACGGATGGGATTGTCCATGGGACGGCGACGGAAATGGAAGGCCAGAAGTTGCCGGGACGTCTGCCGGACGGCAGCCTCGCCCGGCCCGTTCTCGGGAAACTTCGCGAATTCCGTATAGGGCAGGAAGGGCAGGTCCTCGTCACCCAGATGCAGTTGGAACAGCCCGTCGAAATCCTCGCCCGACAGCCGGAAGAAACCGCCATTATGGAAATAGTCGAGCTCGCGGCCCGCCATATCCAGCCTGTTGATGGCGACGGTTGTCTTGCCGTGCTCGCGGCGGTAACCGACACCCTGGGTGTCCGGCATATAGAAGGAGTCCATCTCCACGAGGCAGAGCCGGCCACGGCCGATCTGCTCGGCGACATGGTGCTGGACCTTGTCGTAGATTGCCAGTTCGGTGCAGCGGATGCCGTAGAGCGCTTCCAGATCTTCGAGCGGCACCTTGAAGAAGGTGAACTGATCCCCCTCGAAATCTTGGCGCACCGTGAAGCCAAGCATGGCTTCCGGCGGCAGCTTCAGGCTCGAAAGCACCTCGATCCAGAGATCGATATAGCAATTGGTTTCCGGCCACATGCGCTCGCTGTCGTGCAGCGCATGTGGCTTATAGGCGGCGGGATCCAGTCCCTGAAAGACGGCAGCCATGGAAGCGATCAGCCCCACAGCGCCTTGCGCACGCTTTCGGGCCATTCCTTGGTATCGAGACCATGGGTGTGGAACAGCGCTAGCGCAATGCGCTCCAGACCGAAGCCGACACAGGCCGTATGGGCGACACTGCCGTCGGCAAAGTTCAGGCCCCATTTCGCGCCGAAAGCGTCCTGGTGATAATTGAAGCTCATGCAGGCGGTCGGTTTGGCGACGGAGGTGATCGGGATCAGCAGCTCGAATTTCAAGTTCTGATCGCGTTGATTGTTGGCGAGCATCTTGCCGGCGCGGCCGAAGAACGGGTCGTTGGCGACGTCGATGGTTACCTCAAGGCCGACAGCCTTCATCATCTCGACGCCGCGATCCATCCAGCTCTGGCGGAAATCAGTCACATGCTTTTCGCTGCCCATGCAGACATATTCGCGCATGCGGAACAGTTGCTGGCGAGCCGGATCCTTGGAGGGCTCATGACGGAAGCAATAGGACTGCAGGTCGAAGAGTGCGCCGTCGTCGGACAATGCGCCGCGCTTGGCAACCGTCGGATAGAGCGGATAGCAGGCGGCCGGCGTCAGCACGATATCGGTCGCCTGCTGGTCCTTCGTCCAGTCGTCGCCGACTTCCATGCACTTCAGCAGGCTCATATGGTCGAGTTCGTTGCCGCAGAAGCTGTGCACGGTGCCGGCAAGCTGCGGGAAGCTCTTCATGTAACCACTCTTTTCGAAGAAGGCGCGGTTCATGCCGGGCGGAAACCGGATGGCTTCAGCACCATCGGCGCCGCCGAACTTGTCGATCAGCCGTTCGAAAGCGGAAATGACGTCTTCGAACTGGCCACTGCGGCCATAAAGGCCATCAATGCCGGTGTCGATCAGAAGGCCGGATTCAAAAAGGCGGTCGAGAAACGAGGTCTGCATATCCATGACGGTTACCCTAACAGGCTAGTATCTTGCTTATGGACGAGCAGCATGGTCGACGTATTGCCGAGAATGCGGTCGTTCGAGATCATCAGTTGAGCGGAATGGGCGTCGCGCAGATGGCGGCCGAGGCTGTAGGGCGTGCCGTTCTTGTAGCCCATGATGCCGCAGATCAGCATGGCGTGGTTGATGATCGGCAGGATCATTTCCGACGACGCGATCTTTACGTTGTTCATGGCGACGGCAAAGGCCATCGAGGAGAGCCGGTCGGCATCGGCCTTGGCCTCTTCATAGACTTTCAGACCGGCCACGACATTCGATTTCACCATCTGCAGCAGGCTGGAGACCTCCGCCAGCCGCAACGCGCCGGGCGGCTGCGTGCCGGGCGACTTGCGGGCCGCAGCGCGCACGAAAGCCTGGGCGCGGGCCACCGCATCGGCCGCGATACCGTACCAAACGCCGCTCCAGAGCAGATGCGAGCTTGCCAGCATCGATTGCGCGGCAATTTCGGCAAGCGGTTTCGGCAGGATCTGCATGGCCGGCGCCTCGCCTTTGAAGAGGAAGCCGTCGGAGCAGGTGCCGCGCATGCCGAGCGTGTTCCACTCGACGGTGCGCTCCAGCGTGTATTGATCCCTGAGGAAAACCGTCAGTACCTGGTCGGAAGAGGCCGCCTCGGCATGGCTGCGCGAGGTAATCAGGATCGCATCGGCATGGGCGCCGTAGGAGATGACGGTTGCGTCTTTCTCCAGGAAGCAGCGGTCGCCTTCGACCTTGATGGCGCAGATGCTGTTGCGGAGATTGCCGCCGATGCCGCCTTCCGTCGTCGCCGATGCCAGCAGAAGCTGCTCCTTGGCAATACGGCGCATGAAATCGCAGTGCCAGTCGCTGCCGGCACCGTGCTCGACCAAGCTCGACAGCTTGATCTGATGCATGGCGAAAACCATGGCGCTGGCCGCACAGGCTTGACCAAGGATGGAGCAGAGCTCGGCTATTTCGGTGGTCGAAGCACCCTCGCCGCCAAGATCGGTGGGGATCTGGATCGACAGCAGCCTTTCGGCGCGCATCGCATCCACGGCCTCGCGCGGGAATCGACCTTCGGCGTCGACTGCATCAGCATATTTGCCGGCAATTGCCGCAACGCGCGCGGCGCGCACCGCCGTCGTATCTCCGGCTCCGGCTTCGACCAAAGCGACCGCCACGTTCATCAGGCAACCTTTCGGCTATCCAGGATCATGGCGACCGTCTTTTCGATGGCGACGATGCTGGCAAAGGATTTGCGGTTCAGCAGGTTGTCGGGAAACTCGATGTCGAAAGCTTCTTCGATGC
Organism: Rhizobium sp. CB3060; assembly: GCF_025200735.1. Lineage (NCBI taxonomy): Bacteria > Pseudomonadati > Pseudomonadota > Alphaproteobacteria > Hyphomicrobiales > Rhizobiaceae > Rhizobium > Rhizobium sp. CB3060. Next base: position 3,401,413 of record NZ_CP104158.1, read on the forward strand.
CAAGCATGAGCTGCACCGACGCAAAGGAAGACAGCCCGGCCGCGTAGAGATCGGCATCGTCGGCAATCTGATCCATCGTAACGGGGAGCGCACCAAACTTGGCCAGCAAATCGCGAATCGTCTCATTCATCTGTAGTCCCTCCAGGCAATCGCAAACACGACGGCAGCAACGCCGTCTTATCCTGAGCCGAGAAGTAACAGGTAAAATAGAACATTCCGCTAAGCGACGTGGTAAATATAACCACGCTATACTTAGCAAGAAAATCTTATATTTTAGCTTTATCTAAAAGAAATTTACGGTATTTAAGCCATGTAAGCTGTCGTTTGCAGGGTGATATCTTACAATTCAAAAATATGCAGCGAAGGATGTGCGGAAAAATGGTACTTGGCCGCAAGGTTAATGCGCCAATTTTCCAGCAAAATTCATTTACAAACGCGGCGCCTCAGACATCCTGAAGTAGCTGAAACCGCTCGGGAACAGACTATCCCTCCGGCGGATAGATATGCTCGCCGTCGCGATAGTCCGAGATGGAATAGCAGCCTTCGCCGAGTTCGCGGACGGCTTTTCTGCCGATGTCCGCCTTGCCGTGGCCGCCTGGAATATCGAGGATGTAGGTGGGCTGGCATAGGCCGGAAATGCGGCCGCGCAGCGCCGCGACGATCTTCTGCCCCTCCGCTATCGACAGGCGGAAATGGCTGGTGCCAGGGGCAAGATCGGGGTGATGCAGGTAATAGGGCTTGATCCGCGTCTCGACGAAAGCCTTCATCAGCGCCGCCAGCACATCCGGATCGTCATTGACGCCCTTCAGTAAGACGGACTGGCTGACTAGGACGATACCGGCATCGACAAGCCGCGCGCAGGCGGCGCGCGCCTCGGCGGTCAGCTCGCGCGGATGGTTGGAATGCAGCGCCACATAGACCGTCTTGCCGCTCGCCTTCAGGGCCGCAATCAGCGCTCCTTCGATCTTCAGCGGATCGACGACCGGTACTCGGGTGTGGAATCGGACGATCTTCACATGATCGATATCTGCGAGCGCACTGAGCATCTCCTCCAACCGGCGCGGCGACAGCACCAGCGGATCGCCGCCGGTCAGGATGACCTCCCAGATCTCCCGGTGATCGCGGATATAGGCGAAGGCAGCATCAAGTGCCGCCGCATCAAGTGTTCCAAGTCCCTGCGGCCCGACCATCTCACGGCGGAAACAGAAGCGGCAATAGACCGGGCAGACATGCACGGCCTTCAGCAGCACACGGTCAGGATAGCGATGGACGATGCCGTCGACCGGACTATAGGCATGATCGCCGATCGGATCGGCCCGCTCTTCCGGCGTGACGATGAGTTCGGCCGTGTCGGGTACGAATTGCCGGGCGATGGGGTCGGCGGGATCGCTGCGGTCGATCAGCTTTGCCATGGTGGGCGTCAGCGCGATGGCGTAACGCTCCGCCACCGCCTGTAGGGAAAGAGCCTCGCCGGCATCGATCAGACCGGCCTGTTCGAGGTCGTCGACATTTCTGATCGGGCGCATCACATTCATGAACCGAACTCCGAAACCGGCGCCCAGAGCACCTGTTCGATCCGCGAGGCCCCGGTCGCTAGCATCACCAGCCGGTCGAAGCCGAGCGCTATACCGCTCGCCTCCGGCATGGCTGCGAGAGCTTCAAGAAATTCCTCGTCCAGCGGATAGGTCTCGCCATAGATACGGGCTTTCTCGGCCATCTCGATCTCGAACCGCCGCCGCTGCTCGACGGCATTGGTGAGTTCGCCGAAAGCATTGGCGAGCTCGACACCGCAAGCATAGAGCTCGAAGCGTTCGGCCACCCGATGATCCCTAGCCGAAGGCCGAGCAAGAGCCGCCTCCGAGACCGGATATTCGTCGAGGATCGTCGCCCGGCCGAAGCCGAGATAGGGCTCGACCTTCTCGACCAGCACGCGGCTGAAAAGATCGGGCCAGTGATCGTCGTTTGCAACGCGCATGCCGACACGCCGCATCTCGGCCGCCAGATGCTCACGATCCGTCGAACCGTCGAGACCGATCGAACCGAGCAGGTCGATCCCGGCATAACGTTCGAAGGCCGCAGCGACGCTGATACGCTCCGGTGTGAGGAACGGATCGGTTTCGGCGCCGCGATAGCTGAGTTTCTTTGCCCCCACCGTCTTCGCCGCCAGCGCCAGCAGAGCGGCGCAATCGGCCATCAGCGTCTCATAGGTCTCGCCCGCCCGATACCATTCCAGCATGGTGAATTCCGGATGGTGCAGCGGACCGCGCTCGCGGTTGCGATAAACGTGGGCGAAACAGGCAATGCGCTCCTCGCCGGCAGCCAGCAGCTTCTTGCAGGCGAATTCCGGCGAGGTGTGGAGATAGAAGGGCGCCTTCTGGCCGTCCGTCGTCAGCGCCTCGGTGGCGAAGGCATGAAGATGCGCCTCGTTGCCCGGCGATACTTGCAGCGTTGGCGTGTCGACCTCGATAAAACCGTTGCGGATGAAGAATTCACGCAGCGCCGCCTGGATGGCATTGCGGCCAATCAGGAACGGCCGCCGGTCCGCGTGCACGCTGCGGGTCCACCAGGGGGACGCTTTGCTGCTCGTTGGCTCCATTGCGCGCTTTCTTCTCGGGATCGCCGGGGATGGGGGTGGCTATTTCTGCTGATTTAGGGTACTTGCGCCCCCAAGCAAACAATAGCTGCGTCTCGAGGTGCATTTCGACAGTCCCTCTACGACGCAAAGGGCAGCGTTACAAGGAAGTCTTATGGTCAAGGTCATCGCCTCTTCAGTCCGCAAGGGCAACGTTCTCGATGTCGACGGCAAACTCTACGTCGTTCTCACCGCTCAGAACTTTCATCCGGGCAAGGGCACGCCGGTCACCCAGGTCGACATGCGCCGCATCGTTGACGGCGTGAAGGTGTCCGAGCGCTGGCGCACCACCGAGCAGGTCGAGCGCGCCTTCGTCGAAGACGTGAACTTCCAGTACCTCTACGAAGACGGTGAAGGCTTCCACTTCATGAACCCGGCCACCTACGACCAGGTCGTCGTCGACGTCGAGACCATGGGCGACCAAAAGGCCTATCTCCAGGAAGGCATGACCTGCATCCTGTCGATCCACGAAGGCGTTCCACTGGCACTCGAACTGCCGCGCCATGTCACGCTGGAAATCACCGAGACCGAACCGGTCGTGAAGGGCCAGACGGCATCCTCGTCCTACAAGCCCGCCATGCTGTCGAACGGCGTACGCACCATGGTTCCGCCGCACATCAACGCCGGCACCCGCGTCGTCATCGCCACGGAAGACAACTCCTACGTCGAGCGCGCCAAGGACTGAGGAATCAGCCTATCGTTTCACGGAAAACGCCCTGTCCTCACGGATGGGGCGTTTTTGTTTTGTGCATGATCTCGCATGCTGAGCGAATTCGGGCCTATCTCGCCCGGGCGAGATAGGGCTCCGCCACAAAGCTACCGCGACGGCCCATTCGCCCTCTTGGGGCTTACGTCCGGTACCACCGCCGCCCGCGGCACGACTGCGGCAACGACCTCCTCATGTTGCACCAGCGCCTGAAGATGCAGGACGCGTGGCGACATTGCCTGAAGATAGGCTTCGGACCGGCCGATATAAATCACGGTGGCGTCAGTGAACTCCGTCAGCAACGCCGAGAACTTGGCCTGAATATCCGGCTCCAGCCCTTCCATGACTTCATCGAGGATGATCCATTTCGGTTGCGCCAGCAGCAGATGCGCGAAGGCGAGCGCCTTTTGCTCGTCATTGTCAAGGAGCCGGTCCCAGCGCGCCTGCGTATCGAGCCGGCTCTTCAGGCGGCCGAGGCCGACCTTGTCCATCGCAGCCTCGACGGCGGCATCGTCATAGGTATCCCGATCCTCGGGAAAACTGATCGCTTCGCGTAGCGTACCGCCAGGCACATAGGGCGTGTGCGGCATGAACAGCATGTCTTCCATCAGCGGCAGGCTGATCTTTCCGGAGCCGCAATTCCATTGATGCGCCAGCGATTGGAACAGCAGCCTGCGGTTCACGCCATGGTCGCCGTTGACCATGATGTGCTCGCCGGCGGCAATCGTCACCGTGCCCTCGCGGATACGGAAGCCGTTCTCGATGATATCCTCGCTGGTCTTGGTGGAAATCTCCATATCCGTCCAGACCATTTCACCGGGCGCAGCATGGTCGAAAGCAATGGTATGCGGCATGACCTTGCCGTCATCCATCTCGGTCAGCGCCTGGCGGAAATCGGTGACACGCATCAGCGTGGCGCGCCATTCCGCGATCGGGCCGAAATTGGCGACATACCAGCGCAAGGCGGTATTGACCTGGTTGAAGGCACCGACCGCCACCATCAATTGACCGATGGTCAGCCCGCCGGAGAAATAGGCGGGCGCGGCCACCAGGATCGGAATGATCAGCACCAGCCAGCCATAACCGGCCGAAACCCAGGTGAGATTGGTGTTGGCAATGGCGAGCTGACGGATGACGGCAAGCACGGCGGAAATATCGAGATTGATCCGCCGGCGCTCATTCTCCTCGCCGCCCGCAATGGTGATCGCCGGCATATGCTCGTTGGCATGCATCAGGGCAAAGCGCAGCTCGGCTTCCTTGGAATAGCGGTCGGCATTCAGCCGCACCAGCCGGCGGCCAACGAGCTGGCTCAGGAACGAGGCAGAGCCGGCATAGATGATTGCCGCCCAGACCATGTAGCCGGGAATGGAAAAGCTCATGCCCTTGAAATTGAAGACCATGCCGCTGGACAGCTCCCAGAGCACGCCGATGAAGCTCAGGAGCAGGATGGTCGCCTGTACCAGACCGATCGCAAGGCCCGTCGTGCTTTCGGCAAGATTACGCGCATCCTCGTGCAGCCGCTGGTCCGGATTGACGCCGATCAGGCCGGAGGAGGCCAGACGAAGCGCGCGCTTGGCCTGCAGCCACTGGTCGACGAGATCGCGCGCCAGGCCCTCGCGCATATAAAGCGCGGTCATTTGATTGAGCCATGCCTGCACGACGTTGAGGACCAAAAGCAGGCCGGCAATAATGCCGAAGACGCCGAGCTGATGGAAGAACGCTCCCGTATCGCGCCGCGCCAGCGAATCATAAAACGGCGCATTCCAGTTGTTGAGCAGAACCTGGACATAGGCCGTGACAAGAATAATCGCGAACAAAGCAATCGTAAGAGAAATAATCTTGATGCGTACCGCCGAATTCCAAAAGGCGGAAAACATCATGCGCAGCCGATAGAGAACGCTGAAGTCGTATCCGACCCGGTCCGCTCCCTCATTATTCGGCTTGGCTTGCGTTTCAACTGCCATCAACACTTCCCTGCGACGCACTTAATCCTCAGTTAATCATGACCTGCTCACATGTCCATCCATGCGATACATCAGCGTGATCACGTTCGGTATATACACCGTTTCACGCCTTGAACCGAATTAGGCCAAGGGATAGCTTGCGCCCGAAAGATTGATGAAAGCCTTCCAATGCAATTTCAGGGCACCGCGGACTATATCGCCGACAAGGATCTGATGGTCGCCGTCAACGCCGCCATTCGGCTGGAACGACCGCTTTTGGTGAAGGGCGAGCCTGGGACGGGCAAGACGGAACTGGCTCGTCAGGTCGCCGCAGCCCTCGGTCTCGACCTCATCGAGTGGAATATCAAATCGACCACGAAGGCGCAGCAGGGTCTCTACGAGTATGATGCCGTCTCGCGCCTGCGCGACAGCCAGTTGGGCGACGTGCGCGTCAATGACGTCAGGAACTACATCCGCCAAGGCAAGCTCTGGCAGGCATTTACGGCCTCGCAGAAATGCGTGCTGCTGATCGATGAGATCGACAAGGCCGACATCGAATTCCCGAACGATCTGCTGCAGGAACTCGACCGCATGGAGTTCCATGTCTATGAGACCGGCGAAACGATCCGCGCCGCCGTCCGGCCGATCGTCATCATCACCTCGAACAATGAAAAGGAGCTGCCGGATGCTTTCCTGCGCCGCTGCTTCTTCCATTATATCCGCTTCCCCGACGCCGAAACGCTGACGCGCATCGTCGGCCCTCACCCAATTTTTCGAGATCCGCGATGTGCCGGGGCTGAAGAAGAAACCCTCCACCTCCGAAGCGCTCGACTGGATCCGCCTCCTCGTCGCCGACGACGTCGATCCCGCCACGCTGCGCGGCGACGCAAAGAGCGTCTTGCCGAAGCTGCATGGGGCTTTGCTGAAGAACGAGCAGGACGTCCATCTCTTCGAACGCCTTGCTTTCATGGCGCGCGGGCAGGGGAAATGATGCAGCCGGATGCCGTGAAGGTCTTGATCTACGCGCTGAGCGGTCGGCATTTGCTGGTATTCGACGAGCCGGATTTTCCCACCGTCGAACTCCAGGTTCCCGGCGGCACTGTCGAACCCGGCGAAGGCATCGCAACGGCGGCGGCGCGCGAATTCGAGGAGGAAACCGGTTTTGCGCCGGACGAACTCCATCCGCTCGGCATTCATGACTATCGGTTCGAAAAGGATGGGCGCCAGCACCATCACCAACGGCACTATTTCCGCTGCCGCATCTCCGAGACGGCGCCCGCCACCTGGCTTCACTATGAAATGACGCCGTTCGGCGGCGGCGATCCGATTGGCTTCCGTTTCTTCTGGCTGCCGATCGAGGACGCCAGGCTACGCCTCGGCTATGGCATGCAGGCGCTCCTTGGTCATCTGTAGGCGACAACCGACATACGCAACCGCCCGCTTTTCCCGGAAAAGCTTGCCCATTGACCCGCAGGGGCAGCAGGTCTATTGAATTTCTCCCGTGGTGATTTGGCCGGCCGGCTTGCAGCCACGTTAAAAAAGTCGCTAAAGGGCCGCGTGCGGACCGGTAGCGATTCTTATCGCGGCCGGTTTTTTGTTTTTGTCGAGTGATAACGATGCCCATCAAGATTCCCGATACGCTGCCCGCGTTCGAAGCCCTCCAGAGCGAGGGTGTGCGGGTGATGACCGAAACGGTGGCGATCCGGCAGGATATCCGCCCCCTTCAGATCGGGCTTCTCAACCTCATGCCGAACAAGATCAAGACCGAAGTGCAAATGGCGCGCCTTGTCGGCGCCTCGCCCTTGCAGGTGGAATTCTCGCTGATCCGCGTCGGCGGCCACAAGGCCAAGAACACATCGGAAGAGCATCTGCTCGCCTTCTACCAGACTTGGGAGGAGGTGAAGCACCGCAAATACGACGGCTTCATCATTACCGGCGCGCCGATCGAGCTGCTGGATTATGAGGAGGTCACCTACTGGGACGAGATGCAGCAGATCTTCGACTGGACGGCGACCAATGTCCATTCCACAATGAACGTCTGCTGGGGCGCGATGGCGGCTGCCTATCATTTCCATAGGGTGCCGAAATATACGCTGAAGGAAAAAGCCTTCGGGGTCTATCGCCACCAAAACCTGAAGCCGTCCTCGGTCTATCTCAACGGCTTCTCCGATGATTTCGCCATTCCGGTCTCGCGCTGGACGGAAGTGCGCCGTGCCGACATCGAAAAGGTGCCGGGGCTACAGATCCTGATGGACTCCAGCGAGATGGGCGTCTGTCTGGTCCACGAGCAGGCCTGCAACCGGCTCTACATGTTCAATCACGTGGAGTATGATTCCACCTCGCTGGCGGACGAATATTTTCGGGATGTGAACGCGGGCGTGCCGATCAAGATGCCGCACAATTATTTCCCGCATAACGACCCGGAAATCGCGCCGCAGAACCGCTGGCGCAGCCATGCGCATCTGTTCTTCGGCAACTGGATCAACGAGATCTACCAGACCACGCCCTATGATCTCGAGGAGATCGGCCAAGAGAGGTTCTGAGCTTGTTCATTCCCTTCTTCCTGAAACTGAAGGAAGCGAAGGTTCCGGTGACGCTCCGGGAATTCCTGTCGCTTCTGGAGGGGATGGAAGAAGGGATCGCCGATTACGACGTCGAGGCCTTCTACTATCTGGCCCGTGCGGCGCTGATCAAGGACGAGCGCTTCATCGACCGTTTCGATCAGGTCTTTGCCGATTACTTCCGCGGTGTCGAGGCGGTCGGCAGCGATGCGCCGCCGGCCGAGCAGGTCGCGATCCCCGAGGAATGGCTGCGCAAACTCGCTGAAAAACATCTGACGGACGAGGAAAAGAAGCTGGTCGAGGCGCTCGGCGGCTTCGAAAAGCTGATGGAGACGCTGCGTCAGCGTCTTGCCGAACAGAAGGGCCGGCACCAGGGCGGCTCGAAATGGATCGGTACGGCGGGCACGTCGCCGTTCGGCGCGTATGGCTATAACCCCGAAGGCGTGCGCATCGGCCAGGACGCGTCCCGTCACCGCAAGGCGGCGAAAGTCTGGGACCGCCGCGAATTTCAAAATCTCGACGACAGCGTCGAACTCGGCACCCGCAACATCAAAGTGGCGCTGAAACGGCTCCGCCGCTGGGTGCGCGAAGGAGCTGCCGAAGAGCTCGATCTTTCCGGAACGATCCGCTCCACCGCAGAGCACGGCTATCTCGACGTCCAGACCCGGCCGGAGCGGCGCAATGCCGTCAAACTGTTGATGTTCTTCGATGTCGGCGGTTCGATGGATGATCATATCCGTGTGGTCGAGGAACTATTCTCCGCCGCCCGCGCCGAATTCCGGCACATGGAATATTTCTATTTTCACAACTGCCTCTACGAAGGCGTATGGAAGGACAATCGCCGCCGGCGCGCCGATATTACCGCAACGGCCGACCTGATCCGCACCTTCGGTCCCGACTATCGCGTCGTCTTCGTCGGCGATGCCTCGATGAGCCCCTATGAGGTCACCCATCCCGGCGGCTCCGTGGAACATTGGAACAGGGAGGCCGGCGAAGCCTGGCTCAGCCGTATCACCGGCCATTTCCGCAAATGCGTCTGGCTCAATCCCGTGCCCGAAAACTATTGGACCCACACCACCTCGATCTCAATCATCCGCCGTCTGCTTGCCGAGCGGATGTACCCGCTGACGCTTGGTGGTTTGGAGAGGGCGACGAAGGAACTGTCCCGCTGAGACAATCTACATTGATTGCCTGCTTGTCTTCATCATGCATGCTTGATGGCGATGGCTAGGCACAAGACCGCGGCAAACCCGAACAAAACACCTCGCCGGCCTGTCGTACGCATTGCACATTTCCGGCGCAGTCTGCCGGTTCCGAAGCCGTCGGGAGAAACCCGAGCGGCACTTGATCGGCCACCCGCCGCCTCTAAATTTCGCAATCGACCGATTGCGGACCGGCGCAAATGGGGGCAGGGTCAAGCCTCGAATTTTCAATGGGAATGGATGAGCTGATATGACGAAAGACAATTTGGAGCGGGAAGTTTTCGGGACGACGGCCGATGGAGAAACGGTCTATCGCGTCAAGATAGTCGGCGGCGGCCTGACGGCTCACATCATGACCTGGGGTGCCGTCATTCAGGACCTGCGGCTGGACGGCCATAGCCCGTCCCTGCTGCTCGGCTTCGATGACTTCGCCGATTATCCGGCCCATTCCTCCTATTTCGGCGCCACGCCCGGCCGCTGCGCCAACCGCATCGGCGCCGGCCGTTTCACGCTGGACGGCAAGGAATATCAGCTCGACCTCAACGAAAAAGGCGTCACCCATCTGCATGGCGGCAAGGATAATACCGCCAAGCGCAACTGGACGATCGTCGAACACGCCATCGACCGCGTCGTGCTGAAGATCGTCGATCCGGATGGCCGCGCCGGCTATCCTGGCAATTGCACGATCCAGGCGACCTATTGGGTGCATGGCAACGGCGAATTCTCGGTTACCTATGAATCGACGACCGATCAGCCGACGCTCGCCAATGTCTGCCAGCACGCCTATTTCAACCTCGATGGCCACGACGACGCGCTCGGCCACGACATCATGATCGCCGCCGACCACTATACCCCGACGGATGAAAAGCAGGTGCCCACGGGCGAAGTGCGTCCCGTCGCCGACACTGTCTTCGATTTCCGCGAAATGGCGCCGATGATGCGCTTCGATGGGACCGAACAGGCGCTCTACGACCATAATTTCTGCCTGTCGTCCGAACGCACCGCCAAGCGCTCGGTGGTGCTGGCACGCAGCGTCAATTCCGGCGTCTCGCTGGAAGTGCGCACGACCGAGCCCGGGGTGCAGTTCTATGCGGGCTTCAAGCTGGATGTTCCCGTTCCCGGCCACGATGGCCGCAAGATCGGCCCCTTCGCAGGGTTCTGCCTGGAAACCCAGGTCTGGCCGGATGCCATCAACCACGAGGGCTTCCCGAACGCCGTTCTTCGTCCCGGCGAAGTACTGCGGCAGGAAACGGATTACATCTTCACCAAGAACTGAGCTGAAGGTACCCAATCACGGAATTGTCGGCCGGGCGCACTGCGCCCAGCCGATTGAATTTTAGCCCCGCAGATCAGATTCACCTTGCAGATTGGTTCTAAATAGGTTCTATGAAGGACCCATGGATAGAACCAGTTTAGTCGCTGAATTGAACAGTCGTGGCCTGCGCGACGCGGCCATGAGCGGCCCGTTGTACAAGCGCCTGGCGCAGGCGCTGACCGGGCTCATCCAGGAAGGCCTGCTGAAATCGGGAGCAGCGCTGCCGGGCGAGCGCGACCTGGCCGAGGCATTGCAGGTCGGCCGCGTCACGGTCCGCACCGCCTATCGCGATCTGCTGGCCTCCGGCGCGATCGAGTCACGCCATGGCAGCGGTACTTTCGTGTCGCAGCGCGTCGAGCGTATCGAACAATCGCTCTGGCGCCTCTCCTCCTTCTCCGCCGATATGCGCTCGCGCGGTCGCGAGCCGGCGGCAAGGATCCTGTCGCGCAGCGTCAGCACGCCGGCACCCGAAGAATCCTTTCTGCTCGGTCTCGGGCAGGACGAGCCCGTGCTGCGGCTCGATCGCTTGCGCCTGGCCGATGGCCAGCCGCTCGCCATCGAGCGCGCCGTCGTACCGATCAAATTCGTCGGCGAGGATGCGGTTTCCGAGGGTTCGCTCTATGATGCGCTGGCTGGAAACGGCTTCAAGCCGGTCCGGGCCCTGCAACGGCTGACAGCCGTGACGCTCGATCCGACCTCCGCGTCGATCCTCAACGTCAAAGCCGGCGCGCCCGCGCTTTTGATCGAACGTATTTCACGCCTGGAAGACCAGCGCGTCGTTGAATACACCCGCTCGCATTATCGCGGCGATGCCTATGATTTCGTTGCCGAATTGAGAATTGGAGATGACCTATGAGCGAGACCCAATCCCTGATGCTGACGGAAGCCGGCCAGTCGCCGGATGTTGTCGCGGCGCTGCTTGAGAAAGAAAAGCCCGTCTTTGCTGAAATCGCAAAGCTCTTCACCTCTACGCGTCCCTCTGTTATCACCACGGCCGCACGTGGGTCTTCCGACCATGCCGCCACCTTCTTCAAATATCTCTTCGAGATCTCCCATGGCGTACCCGTCGCGTCGGTCGGTCCGTCGATCGCCTCGGTCTATGGCGCCCCCCTGCATCTAAAGGGCGGCATCCACTTCACCGTATCGCAATCCGGCGGCAGCCCCGACATCATCGCGCTGCAGGCCGCCGCCAAGCAAGGTGGTGCCACCACGATCGCCGTCGTCAACGTCACCGACAGCCCGCTCGCCAAGGAGGCCGATATCGTGCTCGGTCTCAACGCCGGCCCGGAAAAGAGCGTCGCCGCCACGAAATCCTTCATTGCCTCCGTCGCAGCGCTCGCCGGCGTCACCGCCGCGATCTCGGGAAACCAGGCGCTTGCCGCCGGCCTCGCCAAATTGCCGGAAGCGCTTGCAGCGACATCGGGGATCGACGGCAAGGCCGCCGAGGACGTGCTGTTCAACGCGACATCGCTTTATACCGGCGGTCGCGGTCCAGCATTCGCCATTGCGCTGGAGGCAGCCCTGAAGGCCAAGGAAACCTCTGGCCTGCATGCCGAAGCCTTTTCGCTTGCCGAGCTGATGCACGGACCGATGCGGCTAGTGCAGCCGGGCTTCCCGATTGTTGCCTTTTCGCCCGACGATGCCGCCTTTGCCAACAATGCCCAGGCGCTGGAGCGCCTGCAGAAGCTCGGCGCCACCGCCGTCTCCTTCTCTACCGCTCCGCTACCCGGCATCAACCTTCGCATGCCGACCACCGGCAACGGTTTGCTCGACCCGCTGGTGTCGCTGCTCTGCTATTATCGCCTCATCGAATCCGTGACGCGTCGCAAGGGATTCGATCCGGATAAGCCGGCTAATCTTCTCAAGGTAACGGAGACCATGTGATGGATTACAAGGTCTTTACCGGCGCCCGCGTCTTCGACGGCGAACGGTTTCACGAGGACAGCGCCTTGGTGACCGGCAATGGCCGGGTGCAGGCGATCACCGCCGCCAACAATGTGCCGGATAATGCCGAAGTGATCCGCCTTGACGGCGGCGTCCTGTCCCCCGGCTTCATCGACGCACAGGTGAACGGCGGTGGCGGCCGCATGCTGAACGACGGCCCTTCGCCGGAAGCCATGTATACGATCGCCGAGGGGCATCGCCCCTATGGTACGACGGCGCTGCTGCCGACGCTGATCACCGATATCGCTGCGACGACGACGGCGGCGATCGAGGCGGCGACCGAAGCCGTCAAGGCCAACCGAGGCGTCGTCGGCCTGCATCTCGAAGGCCCGCATCTGGCGCCGGCCCGCAAGGGTGCACATCTTGCCGAACTGATGCGCCCGGTCGAAGACAGCGACGTCAAGACCCTCATCCGCGCCCGCGAGGCGATCGGCATCCTGCTGGTCACCATGGCGGCCGAGCAGGTCACCGCACGCCAGGTACAGGCGCTGAACGAAGGCGGCGTCATCGTCAGCATCGGCCATAGCGACTGCACCGCGGAAGCGGCCGATGCCCGCTTCGACGCCGGCGCCCGTGGCGTCACCCATCTTTTCAACGCCATGAGCCAGATGGGTCATCGCGCGCCGGGCCTCGTGGGCGCAGCGATCGACCATCCCGCGCCCTGGTGCGGCATCATCGCCGATGGTCACCATGTCGATCCACGAGCCCTGCGCATCGCGCTTCGCGCCAAGCGCGGCGAGGGCCGGCTGTTCTTCGTCACCGATGCCATGTCGCTGGTTGGCACCGACCTTCCGAGCTTCACCCTGAACGGCCGCACCGTCTATCGCACCAAGGGCGGCTATTGCTCGAAGCTGACGCTGGATGACGGCACGCTTGCCGGCTCCGATGTCGATATGGCCTCGACGATCCGTTACGGCGTCAATATCCTTGAATTGCCGCTGGCAGAAGCCTTGCGCATGGCGACGTCCTATCCCGCGCGCTTCCTGCGGCTTACCGACCGTGGATATCTGACGCCCGGCGCGCGTGCCGATCTCGTCCACATCAATGACGGCATCGAAGTCACCAAGACATGGATCTCCGGCCAGCGATCGGCCTGAAACCGCAAACGAGAGAGGCACGGAATGACCGCAGTCACGGACAGCTATTTCTCCGCCCTCATCGGCCGGCTGGAAACCTTGCGCGAGACGCTCGCCGAGCCGATGGCCAAGGCTGCCGCCGTCATCAGCGCGGCGGCGCGCGCCGATCGACGCGTCTATGTCTTCGGCACCGGCCATTCGCATATGCTGGCGGAGGAGGTGCACTACCGCGCCGGCGGCCTGGCCTTCACCATCCCCGTGCTGGTCGGCTCCGCCATGCTGCACGAAGGCGCCGTCATCAGTTCGGTCTATGAGCGCACCGAGGGCCTGATACGGCCGATTTTCGAGCGCTACGGCATGCAGTCCGGCGATGTACTGATCATCGCCTCCAATTCCGGCGTCAATGCCGCCCCGATCGAGGCTGCCGATTACGGCCGCGAGATCGGCGCGACCGTCATCGCCATTACTTCCCTCGCCTACTCCACCGCTATCGCCAATGGCCGCCGGCGGTTAGCCGATATCGCCGATATCGTCTTCGACAACGGCCTGCCGCCTGGCGACGCCGTCATCGATCTGCCAGGCAGCGATTTGAAAGTCGGGCCGGCATCGACTGCGATCGGCGCCACGGTGTTGAATGCCGTTTTTGCCGAAGTCGCCGCCGAGCTTTGCAAGGACGGCGACCCGCCGGTCTATCTCAGCGCCAACATGCCGCGCGCCAAGGAAATCAATCAGCGGCTGGTGAAAAAATACCGGCCGCGCAATCCACATCTCTGATCCGTATCACTGCGCCGCGGCGTCGTGGGCTGAAGGCGCTTCCGCCGCAGCCTCCGCCGCCGGCCGGCGCCGCCTGCGCAGCACGACGTAGAAGACGGGCGTCAGGAACAGGCCGAACAACGTCACGCCGAGCATGCCCGAGAAAACCGCCGTACCCAGCGACTGGCGCATTTCCGCGCCGGGGCCGGTGGCGATCATCAGCGGCACGACGCCGAAGATGAAGGCGAAGGCAGTCATCAGGATCGGCCGCAGGCGCAGATGGCTGGCCTCGATTGCCGCTTCGACGGCACTCTTGCCCTCCTCCTGCGCCTGGCGGGCGAATTCCACGATCAGGATCGCGTTCTTCGCCGCAAGGCCGATCAGCACGATGAGGCCGATCTGCGTCAGGATATTGTTGTCCATGCCCCTGAGATGCACGCCGATGAGGGCAGCCAGCACCGCCAGCGGCACGATCAGGATGATGGCCAGCGGCAAGATCCAGCTTTCATACTGCGCCGAGAGCGCCAGGAAGACGAAGATGACCGACAGCGCGAAGATATAGACGGCCGTATTGCCGGTGTTCCTTTCCTGATAAGCGAGCTCCGTCCATTCGAAGGTCGTACCCGCCGGCAGGAGGTTCTTCGCCAATCCTTCCATCGTATCGAGCGCGGTGCCGGTCGAAACTCCCGGCCCCGGATTGCCCTGGAGGGGGACCGAGACATACATGTTGTAGCGTTGGACAAGCGTCGGCCCGGTCGTATCCCGAATGTCGACCAGCGTCCCGAGCGGCACGAGCGCACCGGTTGCCGAGCGAACTTTCAGAGCGAGAATATCCTCCCGGTCCATGCGATATTGCTGGTCCGCCTGCGCCCGTACCTGATAGACGCGGCCGAAGGCGTTGAAGTCGTTGACATAGGACGTGCCGAGATTGATCGACAAGGTCTCGAAGATATTCGGGATCGGCACGTTCAGCGCCCGCGCCTTGTCACGATCGACCGCGAGGAAATATTGCGGGCTATTGGCCGAGAAGGTGGTGAAGACGCCGCTGACCCCCTTGTTCTGCGCGGCCACGCCCATGAGCTGATAGGCCAGCGGGAGAATCCGGCGCATATCGGCATTTTCCCGGTCCATAAGCTGCATCTTGAAGCCGCCGGAATTGCCGACGCCGCGGATGGAAGGCGGCGGAATCGCGATGATGAAGGCTTCCTGGATGCCCTGCAGGCTGCCGTAGAGCTGACCAATGATTTTGCTGGCGCTCTCCCCGTTCTTCAATCTCTCCTCAAACGGTTTGAAGGGCGTGAAGATGACACCGGAATTCGAGGCATTCGTGAAGGTCGCGCCGTTGAAACCGGCGAAGGCAACAGCGTTTTCGACGCCCGGCGTTTTCCTGATGATCTCGGTCGCCTTCTGAATGACGGCGTTGGTGCGCGCGAGCGACGCTCCATCCGGAAGCTGTACGACAACGATGGCATAGCCCTGGTCCATGGTCGGGATGAAGCCTTGCGGCACGATCTTGCCCATGTACCACGTCGCACCCAGCAGCCCGACGAAAACGACAAGAGCGCAGCCGAGCGCGACCCAGGTCGTGACGAGATGGCTGATGACCCAGGAATAGCCGCTGCTCATCCGGTCGAAGCCGCGGTTGAAACCGTTGCCAAGAGCGCGGCCGAAGCGCGAGAAGATGTTATTCGATTTCTTATGGTCATGCGGGCGCAGCACGATCGACGCGATCGCCGGCGACAGCGTCAGCGAATTCAGGCAGGAAATCGCTGTTGCAACGGAAATCGTCACCGCGAACTGCCGGTAGAACTGCCCCGATATGCCGGGAATGAAAGCCGTCGGCAGGAAGACGGCGATGAGGACCAGCGAAATCGCCAGCACGGCGGTACCGACCTCGTTCATGGTCACGTGCGACGCCTCTTTCGGCGTCATCCCGAGCGCAAGATTGCGTTCGACGTTTTCGACGACGACAATCGCATCGTCAACGACGATGCCGATGGCGAGCACTAGGCCGAACAGCGTCAGCATATTGAGCGAGAAGCCGAAGGCCAGCAAAAAGGCGAAGGTGCCGATCAACGATACCGGGATGGCGACGATCGGAATAATCGCCGTTCGCCAGGATTGCAGGAAGACCAGCACGACGATGGCGACGAGGATCGCTGCCTCGAAGATCGTCTTGTAGACCTCGTTGATCGATTCCGAGATGAACTCCGTCGGATTGTAGACGATGCGATATTCGAGGCCCTGGGGGAAATCCTGTGCCAGATCCTTCATCGTCTTCTGGATATCTGCGGCGGCATCGAGCGCATTGGTGCCGGGCCGCGAAAAGATGCCGAGCGCAACGGCGGGAGCACCGTTCAGATAGCTGTTGGTGACATAGTCCTGCGCGCCGAGTTCGATGCGCGCCACATCCTGCAACTGCACGAGCCGACCGCTATCCGTCGCCTTGACGATGACATAGCGGAATTGTCGCGCATCGGAAAAGCGCCCCTGGGTCGTCACCGTATATTGAAAGGCATTGGTGCCCGAAACCGGCGGCCCGCCGATCGAGCCGCCCGATACCTGCACGTTCTGATCCCTCAAGGCCTGGACTATATCGCCGGCCGTCATGCCGTAGGCGGCAAGCTTTTCGGGGTCGAGCCAGATGCGCAGCGAATATTGCCGCTCGCCGAAGAGCTGCACGTCGCCGACGCCGTCGAGCCGGACGAGAAGGTCGCGGATGCGCGTGCGGGCGTAGTTGGAGATATAGAGTTGATCATAGCGATTGCTCGGAGAAAGCAGATGCACGACCATCATCAGGTCAGGCGAGCTTTTGACCGTGGTGATGCCGATGCGGCGAACCTCATCCGGCAGGCGGGGCTCGGCGATGGAGACGCGGTTCTGGACCAGAACCTGCGCCTTGTCGAGATCGGTGCCGAGCTTGAAGGTAATGGTCAGCGACATCGAACCGTCGGCGCTGGAATAGGAGGACATGTAGAGCATGTCCTCGACGCCGTTGACCTCCTGCTCGATCGGCGTCGCCACCGTATCGGCAATGGTCTGCGAATCCGCACCCGGATAGGAGGTTCGCACCACGATCGTCGGGGGTGCCACTTCCGGATATTGCGCGACCGGAAGCTGGAAATAGGCGATGCCGCCGACGATCAGCAGCACGATGGAAAGGACCGACGCGAAAATCGGCCGGTCGACGAAGAAATGGGAAAATCTCATTGGTCCGACCCCTGGACCGATGCCTGTGTCGGCGCCTCCTCGTTGGTCGCATCCGGCGGCAGTTGGACCAATTGCGGTGCAACCTTGACGCCGGGCCTGATGCGCATCAGCCCGTTGACGACGATGGTTTCGTCGCCAGTCATGCCGCTGCGGATGACGCGGTAGCCGTAAAGCTTCGGCCCAAGCCGCACGGATTTCGGCGTAACGCTGCCATCGGCACCGACGACGTAGACGACGCGCTGATCCTGATCGGCGCCGATGGCCTCGTCGGGAACAAGGACCGCCTTGTAACTATTGGAACCCGCGACCTGGATGCGCCCAAAAAGGCCAGGCTGCAAGACGAGATTCGGATTGGGGAAGCGGGCGCGCACACGGATCGTGCCGGTTTGGTTGTCGACGCGGTTTTCCGCGAAATCGAGCTTGCCCTTGAACGGCTGCTGGCGATTGTCGGCGATCATCACGGTGACATCGAGGCCGCCGCCGCCCTGCTGCAGAACACTGCCGTTCTTGCGCGCCTCATCAGCATAGGAAAGCAGCCGCCGTTCATCGACGTCGAAATAGAAGTCAATCGGATCGAGCGAAACGATGGTCGTCAAAACGGTCTGGTCCGCCTGGACGAGATTGCCGACCGAAATCAGGCGCCGGTCGATGCGGCCGCTGAGCGGCGCAGTGATCCTGGTATATTCCATGTCGAGCGAGGCACGATCGACAGCCGCCTGCGCGCCGCGGACATTTGCCTGCGCCGAGATCAGATCGCGGCGGCGATCGTCGAGATTGGATGCGGACAAACTGCCGGTACCCGCCAATGCCTGCGTGCGCTGAAATTGCGCATCGGCATTCGTCAGTGTCGACTTCGCGACTTCGAGGGAAGCCGTGGCTTCATTCAGCGCGTTGACGTAGGGCCGTTGGTCGATGACGAAAAGCAGGTCTCCCTGCTTGACTATGGTACCGTCCTGAAAATGCACCTCCTGCAGATAGCCGCCGATGCGCGAGCGCACGGAGACCTCATCGACCGGCTGGAAGCGGCCGATGAATTCATCGCTGTCGATGACATCGCGGACCACGGGCTTGGCGACCGTCACCGGTGCCGCGGGCGGCGCATTTTGCGCTAGCGCCTGAGATCCCGTGAGAACAGCAATTGCACAGCTTAAGAAAGCGACACGCGCCAGCGTCATCGGCATGAAGGAACCCCCTGACCAATAAATCACCCACGGCAAAAACTGCCGCGTCAAGCGTTCATGATGTCTGCCTGCAGCCTTCCGCGAAGGACCTACACCGCCAGCGGCGGAATCTCGTCAGATCTCTTCGGACTTCTCAATGCGTCGCGGATGACTGACGATCCGCGGCGTCCTCCAGCTCTGGAACGCCGTGCGTTGGTTTAAACGCAGAAGGGGCGCTCTGGACGTTTGAACCTGGAGCATCTGTTCGCTTGGAGGGGATATTTACCTGAAAGCAGGATGCTCTAGTCTGGTACTTTCAACACAATGTATAAACAGTTTATCGAATTCGACAACAGGGAATAGCACCGGCTGCAACCATCTGTTTTCTTTAATATACCGATGGCTATGAAAGGTTGATGACACGGTTTGAACCGCGCCTCAGCCCTCCAGCTCTTCCCGCAGCATCTCGAGCTCCAGCCATTCCTCTTCCATTTTCGTCAGGCTGTCGCGCAGCTTTTCCATCTCGGCCGCAAGGCGGTTGAAGCTTGCCGGATCCTTGGCGAAGAGGTTGGGATCGGCCATTTTCTTTTCGCGGGCGGCGATGTCAGCCTCGGCCTTCGCCATCTCCTTCGGCAGGTTTTCCAGGGCGAATTTCTGCTTGTAGGAGAGCTTGCCCTTACCCTTCGAAGCTTCAGCGGTGGCTGCCTGCGTCTCCGCTGCTTTCGGCTTCTCGGCTGCCTTTTCGGCTCGCTTGCGCTCCTCGATTGCGCCCTTGCGCTGAGCGAGCATGTCGGAATAGCCGCCGGCATATTCGATCCAGCGGCCGTCCGGCTCTTCGGGATTGGCAGGTGCGATGGTTGAGGTCACGGTCCGATCGAGGAAATCACGGTCGTGACTGACGAGGATAACGGTGCCGTTGAAGCCGGCGACGATCTCCTGCAAGAGGTCAAGCGTCTCGATGTCGAGATCGTTGGTGGGTTCGTCGAGGATCAGGAGATTGGTCGGCCGCGACAGGATACGCGCCAGTATCAGCCGGGCACGCTCGCCGCCGGAAAGATTCTTGATTGGCGTACGCGCCTGTTCCGGCTGGAACAGGAACTCCTTCATATAGCCGGTGACGTGCCGCTGCTCGCCATTGACCAGCAGGTTTTCACCGCGGCCGTCCGTCAGGTAATTGGCGAGCGTATCCTCCGGATTGAGGTCTTCGCGCTTCTGGTCGAGGGTGGCGATCTCCAGATTGGTGCCGAGCTTGACCGTGCCGCCGTCCGGCGGCAATTGGCCTGTCAGCATCTTCAGGAGCGTCGTCTTGCCGGCACCGTTCGGACCGACGAGACCGATACAGTCGCCGCGATGCACCCGGATCGAAAACGGCGCGACGATAACGCGCTCGTCATAGGTCTTGGTGATCTTGTCTGCCTCGATCACCAGCTTGCCGCTTTCCTGCGCGTCGGCCGCCGCTGCCTGCACCGTGCCCTGCGGTCCCTTATGGCCGCGATGGCGCGCGCGCATGTCCTGCAGCTCGCCGAGGCGGCGCATATTGCGCTTGCGCCGCGCGGTCACGCCGTAGCGCAGCCAGTGCTCCTCGCGCTCGATCGCCTTGCCGAGCTTGTGCTGTTCCAGCTCCTCGGCCTCCAGCACCTGGTCGCGCCAGCCTTCAAAAAACGCGAAGCCGCGATCGAGCCGCCGCGACGTGCCGCGATCGAGCCAGACGGTCGCCGTCGACACCTTTTCCAGGAAGCGCCGGTCGTGCGAGATCAGCACCAGGGCGCTGCGGCTCTTCTGTAGCTCGCCTTCCAGCCATTCGATGGTCGGCAGGTCGAGATGGTTGGTCGGCTCGTCGAGCAGAAGGATATCCGGTTCCGGCGCAAGAACGCGGGCAAGCGCCGCGCGGCGCGCCTCGCCGCCCGAGAGGTTTTTCGGGTCCTCCTCACCGGTCAGGCCAAGATGGGAGAGCAGGTAGGTAACGCGATAAGGATCGTCGCCCGGTCCGAGCCCGGCTTCGGCATAGGCGGCCACCGTCTTATAGTCGGCGAAATCCGGCGCCTGCTCGAGATAGCGCACCGTCGATGACGGATGACGGAACACTTCGCCGGACTGCGCCTCGACAAGGCCGGCGGCGATCTTGAGGAGGGTCGACTTGCCGGAGCCATTGCGGCCGACAAGGCAGATCTTATCGCCCGGCTCCACCTGCAGCCCGGCGCCGGCCAAGAGCGGCGCGCCGCCGAAGCTCAGAAAGATGTCGTCGAGTTTCAGGATGGGAGGGGCCAAGATCAGACTCCGCTGAGATCATAGGGGCGGGCAAGGACGATCGCCCTGCCGCTGCCGAGCGAAAGGCGCACAGTGCCTTCAGCCACATTGGAAATGGTGCGCGACGCGCCGAAGGGCAGATGGAAATCGCGCAGGGGATAGCGGGCGTTGTGAATGAAGAGACCCTTCAAGTCGCTGAAGCCCAGAATGGAAAACAGCGAGCCGGCCGGCAGCGCCAGTTCCAAGTCGCCCGGCAGCAGCGGCACGGCCTCTTCATCGCCCGAGGTCAGCAGCACGTCGAAACCTTTTTCGGCGAGCTGAACGCCATTGAGCAGATGCTGGATCGCGTGATCCGAACGTTCTCCACCCATGGCGCCGGCGAGGATCAACCGCTTCGCACCACGATTGATCGCTTCCGACACGGCGATCTCGCCGTCCGTCGCTGCCTTTGCCTCCGGATAGGGCTGCTTGGGCACATCCGGAAATGCACCGTGCAGATCCGCCGGCGTCGAGTCGAAATCGCCGACCCAGAGCTCGGGCGTCGCCTTGAGCGCCACGGCATGGCGCATGCCGCCATCTGCCGCAATGAAACGGCTACCGGCGACCGCCGCGCGCAGCCGGTCCGTCAGGCGAAGCTCGCCGCCGAGAAGGATGGTGAAGGTGGTGGATTGGCTCATGTGCCAAGCCCATAGCGCAAAGACGCGTCCTAAGGGAAGAGCGCTGTTGGCAAGAACGGCGGTGTCAGCCGTTCAGCCGTCTGTTTCCTTGATGCGCGCCTGGAAAACCTGCTCATAACCGCTGACGAACCGATCGAACAGCAGCGAGAAAGTCTCGATGTCCTCGGTCGACCAGTCGGCAATGATGCTCTCGATGACCGAAAATTTCTGCGCCTGGATTTCGGCGAGCAGCCTTTGGCCCAGCGCGGTCAGCACGACCACGATGCGGCGCGCATCCGCCTGCGAGGCTTTGCGGCGCAGAACGCCGCGGGCGACCATATCAGCGACGATGCGGCTTGCCCGCGATGGATCGATGCGCAGGATGTCGGCGATGGTCCCGACCGTGACTTCGCCGGCCTCTTCCGCGCGCCTTACGGCATCGATGACGTCGAGATGCGAAAGCTCCAGGCCCGGCGCAACGTTCTGGATGGCAAGCCGACCGATCATGCGGCGGCCGGTCATCAGGCGCATGCGGGTCATCACCTGCCCGATGCGCAACCGGTTTTCATCTTCGGGCAAGGTTGAGGCTTCAACTTCTCGTGTGTTCGTCGCTGATGTCATCATTCCAACATATCAGAGACGGATAGGAATTAAAATATGCAAACAGCATTCACTTGCCATTGACAGTTATATGCTGATAGCACATATATTGTTTCGGAACATTCGCTTTCGAAGACCTGTCCGAAAACGCCATGTTCCGCATTCAGGAACCGGGGCGTTCCCATGCGTTCGGTCGAGCGCATAGCGTTTCGGGCAAGCTCGGATTTCTCGTTCCATGGATATGCAGACCACGCCCGCGCCACTCGTGGCGGATCATCGCCGCCGGCTGATTCTCTTCTTTTTCCTGATGACCGCCATGTTCATGGCAACCCTCGACAACCAGATCGTATCGACGGCGTTGCCGACCATCGTCGGAGAATTCGGGCACTTGGAACGCTTCGGCTGGATCGGCTCGGCCTATCTGCTGGCCCTATCCGCCTCGATGCCCGTTTACGGCAAGCTCGGTGACCTCTTCGGCCGCAAATATGTGATGATGACCGCCATCGCCATCTTCACCGTCGGTTCGGCCGTCTGCGGCCTTGCAATATCGATGAACACGCTGATCGCCGCCCGCGTGCTGCAGGGCCTTGGCGGCGGCGGCATTCTGGTATCAATCTTCTCCGTCAACGCCGATCTCTTCGAACCGCGCGAACGCGCCCGTTATCAGAGCTATTCCAGCCTAGTGCTGATGGCCTCCGGCGCCATTGGCCCCGTTCTTGGCGGCACGATGAGCGACCTTTTCGGCTGGCGCTCGATCTTCCTCGTCAACGTGCCGATCGGCTTTATCGTTCTGGCCGGCCTCGCCTTCATGCTGCCGTACCGCAAACCGGCCCGCAAGCCGAAGATCGACTATGCCGGCGCGCTTCTCCTTGCGCTGACGACCACCAGCATCGTACTTGCCGCTGACGGCACCGAACTCTTCGGCTCATTGCTTTCGCCGCAATGCCTCGGGATCATCGTCTTCGGTGCGCTCTGCGCGCTGGCCTGGGTTTTCGTCGAACGCCGCGCGCCGGAGCCGATCGTGCCGATGACGCTGTTCCGCAACCCGACCTTCGGCCTGCTGCTGATCATCTCGGTCACCAGCGGCGCGGTGGCAATCGGCATGGTCAATTATTTCGCGCTCTTCCTGCAGACGACGACCGGCCTGTCGCCATCCATGGCGGGTCTGCTGTTCATTCTGTTGACCGGCGGCATCGTCTGCGGTTCGCTTTCTGCCGGCCGGCTGATCTCGATGAGGGGTCGCTACAAGCCCTTCGCCATCGCCAGCGCCGCCTGCAGCACCATCGCCTTCGCCACGCTGGCGCATGTTCACGCCGGCACGCCGATCGTCTTCATCGGCGCCCTGATGCTGCTGCATGGCATCGGCATCGGCCTGGCACAACAAGTCCCGGTCATTGGCGTGCAGAATGCCGCAGCCAGCCGCGACGTCGGTGCCGCCACCGGCGCCGTGACGCTCTCGCGCATGGGCGGCGCCTCGATCGCCATTTCCATCTACGGCGCCATCATCGCCGCCAAGCTCGGCAATATCGGCGTTTCCATTCCCGGTGTCGCCAATATCGAGGAACTGACGCCGAAGATGATGGCGGCCCTGCCGGACGCCACGCGCGAAAGCGTTGCCAATGCCTATGCGAGCGCCTTCAGCCCACTGTTCATGACGGCCGCCGCCATCTGTTTCCTCGGCCTGCTGACGGCGATCTCATTGAAGAACGTGCAATTGCCCGGCTCCGCCAAGAAGCTCGACAGCCAGGCGGCTGCGCACGCAGCCGAGTAAAACGAACGTACTGCAATCGACAGGGGAATCATTCCCCTTGTCATCCCTTCGTCACAGGAATAAACCTGCCAACGCTCTAACGGGGTGCCTTATGTCTTTCGAAGACATCTGGCTGAGAGGCTTTCACCGGCCAACCCGCGGAACCTGATCCGGCTAACACCGGCGGAGGGATTAGACGCGTGACAAAATCATGGCGCCCTTTTCCCGTTCAAAACGAAACCAACGAGGAGGCGCTGTCATGCCCAACCGATCGCTATTGTCACTGTTTACCGGCTTGGCTCTCGCCGCCGGCGCAACGCTTTTCGCCGCCCCGGGCGCCGAAGCCGCCGACAAGACGCTCACCATCTACACCTATGAAAGCTTCACCGCCGACTGGGGTCCGGGCGCCAAGGTCAAGGCCGCCTTCGAGAAGACCTGCGGCTGCACGGTCAATTACGTCAGCGTCACCGACGGCGTGGCGCTGCTTTCTAGGCTGAAGCTGGAAGGCACGGGCACGAAAGCGGACGTCGTTCTCGGCCTCGACACCAACCTCGTCGATGAGGCCAAGGACACTGGCCTGTTCGACGCCAGTGGCATCGACACATCAGGCCTGAAGGTTCCGGGCGATTTCAAAGACGACGTCTTCGCCCCCTATGACTACGGCCATTTCGCCGTCGTCTACGATACGCAGACAGTCAAGAATCCGCCAAAGAGCCTGAAGGATCTGGTCGAGGGCGATCCGTCGCAGAAGATCGTCATCGAGGACCCCCGCACCTCGACGCCGGGCCTCGGCCTGCTGCTCTGGGTCAAGTCGGTCTATGGCGACAAGGCGGCCGATGCCTGGACGAAGCTCAAGGGCCGCATCCTGACCGTGACGCCCGGCTGGTCGGAAGCCTATGACCTCTTCACCAAGGGCGAAGCGTCGATGGTGCTCTCCTATACGACGTCGCCGGCCTATCATATGGTCGTGGACAAGACCGACCGCTATCAGGCGGCCGCCTTCTCCGAAGGTCACTATATCCAGATCGAAGTCGGCGGCCTGATCAAGTCGTCTGCGAACAAGGACCTTGCCCGCGACTTCCTGAAGTTCATGGTTTCGCCCGGCTTCCAGGACACAATCCCGACCAACAACTGGATGATGCCGGTCTCGGCCACCTCCGAACCGCTGCCGGATGCCTTCAGCAAGCTGGTCGTCCCTTCGAAGACCTTCCTGATGAGCCCCGATGTGGTCGAAAAGAACCGCAAGGCCTGGATCGACGAATGGCTGGCCGCCACCAGCACCAATTGATGTCGAGATGCTGCTGACGGCGCCTGAGAAAAGACATGCTATTGCCGGCGGGGCCTTCAGCCTCGCCGGTATCGCGTTTTTCATCGGCCTTGCCATCGTCACCCTGCTTGCCGCTGGCATCGAATCCGCCGGCGGCAATCCGCTTGCCGATCCCTATCTTCTGCGCGTGCTGCGTTTCACCCTGCTGCAGGCAACGCTGTCGACCCTGCTTTCTGTCGCCCTCGCAATTCCGGTCGCCCGCGCGCTGGCGCGGCAACCGCGATTTCTCGGCCGGCTCTGGCTGATCCGCCTGATGGCCGTCCCGATGGGCCTGCCGGTGCTGATCGGCGCGCTGGGCTTGCTCGGCATATGGGGGCGTCAGGGCATTCTCAACCAAGTATTGACGGGGCTCGGCCTAGCGCAGCCGGTCAGCATCTACGGGCTGACGGGCATCCTGCTGGCGCACGTCTTCTTCAACCTGCCGCTCGCCGCCCGCCTGATGCTTGCCGGGCTGGAACGCGTGCCGGCGGAATATTGGCTGATGGCCGGTGGCCTCGGCATGCGCCCCGCCTCCGTCTTTCGTTTCGTCGAATGGCCGGTGCTGCGCGGCCTCATTCCCGGCATCGCGGGCCTGATCTTCATGCTCTGTGCCACCAGCTTCACGCTGGTGCTGATCCTCGGTGGCGGCCCGGCCGCGACCACGCTCGAAGTGGCAATCTACCAGGCGCTGCGCTTCGATTTCGACCCTGGCCGCGCCGTAGCCCTGTCCCTCCTGCAAATCGTGGTGACCGCCGCCATTCTCGGCGCCATGGCCTTGCTTCCGGCGCCGGACGATCACGGGCTGACGGCAGGCCGCGCCGTGCGGCGCATCGATGGAACAGTGCCCGCCGCCAAACTCGCCGACAGCACGCTGCTCCTGCTCGCCACCCTATTCATCGGCCTGCCGCTCGCCTCGGTGGTCGTCACCGGCCTCAAGGCAGACCTTCTGAGGCTTGTCAGCCAGACGATCTTCCTGCAGGCAGCCTCGACCAGCCTCGCAATCGCGCTTGCCGCCGGCATTCTGGCGGTTCTCATCTCCTTCGCCATCATCCGCGCCCGCGCGGCGATAGCGGCCGAACGCCGGAAAGCGCCGGGCCTGCGCGCCCTCGCCTTCGCCTTGAGCGGCACGTCCTCCCTCGTCTTGCTGGTGCCGCCGATCGTGCTGGCGACCGGATGGTTCCTGGCGCTGAGGCTGTTTGGCGATCCCGCCCGATTTGCAGCGCTTCTGATCGTCGCCATCAACGCCCTGATGGCGCTTCCCTTTGTCATCCGCGTCATCGAACCGGCCCATGCTGTCCATCGTCGCCGCACGGAACGTTTGGCCGCAAGCCTCGGTCTTCAGGGCCTCGCGCGGTTGCGGTTGGTCGACTGGCCCGGCCTGCGCAAGCCGCTTTTTACGGCGCTCTCCTTCGCCATGGCGCTGTCGCTCGGCGATCTCGGCGCCGTCGCTCTCTTCGGCTCCGATAGCCTGGTGACACTGCCTTGGCTGGTCTACAGCAAGCTCGGCAGCTATCGCACCAACGATGCGGACGGACTTGCTTTCATTCTGGGGCTGATATGTCTACTCCTGACTGTCGCCGGCACGGCCGGTCAAGGCAGGCATGAGGACGAAGGCAGGCGGAATGATCGATAATCAGCGCACGGGACAACGGGGCATCACAATGACCGGGGTCGAATTGCGGCTCGGCACCCATGATTTCCGCTTCGATTGCGAACTGCCGCAAGGCCGGATCATCGCTATTACCGGCCCGTCCGGATCGGGCAAATCCACCTTCCTCAATCTGCTCGCCGGCTTCGAGACGCCCGACCGTGGCCGTATCATGCTTGCCGGGCAGGATGCGACTAGGCTGCATCCCTCCGAGCGGCCGGTATCGCTGGTTTTCCAAGATAACAACCTCTTTGCCCATCTCGATCTCTTCACCAATGTCGGGCTTAGCATCAGCCCGTCGCTGAAACTCTCGGTGGACGACCGGCAAAGGATTTCGGGAGCCCTGGCACGCGTAGGGCTTGCCGGCTTCGACAGACGCAAGCCCGGCACCCTTTCCGGCGGCGAGCGCCAACGTGCGGCCTTCGCCCGGGCGCTGGTGCGCGACAAGCCGATCCTACTGCTCGACGAGCCCTTCGCCGCGCTCGATCCCGGCCTGCGCTCCGGCATGGCGGAGCTTTTGTCCGAGCTTCACCGCGAAACCGGCAATACGGTGCTGATCGTCTCGCACGACCCGGCTGAAGTTCGCCGTCTTGCCGATCATGCCGTCTTCATCGATGGCGGAACCGTTCCGCTTTCAGCTCCCATCGAGCGTTTTTTGATGCAGGACGGCATTCCAGCACTGACCACATTTTTGCAACATTGAATGCGATGCAGCATTTTGCTGCCGGTTTTGCCTTAATTTCGTCGCGGCGGACGGCTGAAAGTCCTGGCATATGCTTGCCAAAATACAACGCTGCCACATTTAAACGGAGTCTCGCTATGCAACTGCTGCCGAAATCGGCTACAGCAAAGGGCAGAGACCACCCGGACGAACTCAGGTCCGATCGGGGTGGATGCAACCTTTGACGAAACGCGGCGATGATCTGCCTAGTCATGATCAACCGGGTTCGGCGTCCGGCCGGCATGGCAGTAAGATGAGTGGGACACAGGCACTGAAGCAGAGCGACTACGCAGGACGAAGGATCAGCACGACTGTCGCGGCCCATGCGCGCCGCTTGGCCCCCATCCTCATTGCCGCGGCGGTGCTCAACGGCTGTCAGTCGGTGCTGGATCAATCCTACCAGCCGAATATTTCGCCATCGTCCAGCCCGCAGATCGTTTCCGAAGTACAGAAGAACGATCCGCGCGCGCAGATGGGCGCCCGCGAGCATCCGCGCATTCTGGCGAGCTATGGCGGCGAGTATAAGGATGCCAGGACCGAGCGCCTGGTCGCCCGCATCGCCGGCGCACTAACGAGCGTGTCGGAAAATCCGCAGCAATCCTATCGCATCACCATTCTGAATTCGCCGTCGATCAATGCCTTCGCGCTGCCCGGCGGCTATCTCTACGTCACGCGCGGCCTGTTGGCGCTTGCCAACGATGCCTCGGAAGTCGCCGCCGTGCTGTCGCATGAAATGGCGCACGTCACCGCCAATCACGGTATCGAGCGCCAGAAGCGAGAAGAGGCTGAAGTCATCGCCAGCCGCGTTGTCTCCGAAGTTCTGTCGAGCGATCTTGCCGGCAAGCAAGCCCTCGCCCGCGGCAAGCTGCGCCTTGCCGCCTTCTCTCGCCAGCAGGAGCTTCAGGCCGACGAGATCGGCATCCGCACGCTTGGCCAGGCCGGCTACGATCCTTATGCGGCAGCCCGCTTCCTCAATGCGATGGAAGACTACAGCCATTTCATGACGGCTAATTCCGACGCAGACCAGAGCCTCGACTTCTTATCGAGCCATCCGAGCACGCCGCAGCGCATCGATCTTGCCAAGATGCATGCCCGTGAATTCGGCGAGGAAGGTAAGGTCGGCGATGCCGGCCGTGATTATTACCTCAACGGCATCGACGGCCTGCTTTATGGCGACAGCCCGGAAGAAGGCTATGTGCGTGGCCAGACCTTCCTGCACGGCGGTCTCGGCATTCGCTTCGATGTCCCGCCCGATTTCCACATCGACAACAAGGTCGAGGCGGTCATGGCGACCGGCCCGGGCGATATCGCCGTCCGCTTCGACGGCGTAGCGGACAATCAGAATCAGAACCTGACGAATTATATTTCCAGCGGCTGGGTCACCGGTCTCGATCCCTCGACCATCAGGGCCATCACCGTCAACGGCATGGAGGCGGCCACTGCGCGTGCCTCGGCCGATCGCTGGGATTTCGACGTAACCGTCATCCGCGACCGCTCGCAGATCTTTCGCTTCCTGACGGCCGTGCCGAAAGGCAACACGACCGCCTTGCAGCAGACGGCCGACGTGCTTCGCTCAAGCTTCCGGCACATGACGCCGGAAGAAGCCTCATCACTGAAGCCGCTGCGCGTGCGCGTCGTGACGGTCAAGACAGGCGATAATATCACAACGCTCGCCGCCCGCATGATGGGCACCGACCGCAAACTCGATCTCTTCAAGCTGATCAACGCCCTGCCAACGGGCGCAAACGTCGCGCCCGGCGACAGGGTCAAGATTATTTCCGAATAATTGATCGCGTATCTTCGCCCCAGCACGAAAATGCCGCGCACAGCGCGGCTTGAGGGCGTTATCGAGAAAAGCTGCCTTTTTGCTGGTACCTGATCCTTCCCCCATGGGGAGAAGGTTTTTATCAAGCGTAACTCGCCATACGCGGATCGGCGTCGACCAGAGCGCTGCGGAGTTTTTCCATGGCGCGGCTTTCGATCTGACGCACGCGTTCCTTGGAAATGCCGAGATCGGCGCCCAGCTCCTCCAGCGTCGCGCCATCCTCCACCAGCCGGCGGGCCCGGATGATCTTCATTTCACGCTCATTGAGGTGCTTCAAGGCGGAAGCCAGCCAGACGCGGCGGCGCTCGCCATCGATCATATTGGAGACCTGTTCGTCGGGCAGAGGCTCGTCGCTGATCAGGAAATCCATGCGCTCGGCGCTTTCGGCGTCACCGGAAATCGACGGCGCCTGCAGGGATGCATCATTGCTGGAGAGGCGCGCATCCATGGTCTGCACATCGGCAAGGCTGACGCCGAGGGCGACGGCGATTTCTTCGTGGATCGACTGCACCGTAACGCCGGTATTGCCCCGGGCGAGCTTTGCACGCAGGCGGCGGAGATTGAAGAACAGCGCCTTCTGCGCCGAACTCGTGCCCCCGCGCACGATCGACCAGTTGCGCAGGATATAATCCTGGATCGAAGCGCGGATCCACCAGCTTGCATAGGTCGAGAATCGTACCTCCCGTTCCGGTTCGAACCTTGCCGCCGCCTCTAGGAGACCTACATAGCCTTCCTGTACCAGATCGCTCATCGGCAAGCCGAAATTGCGGAATTTGCCCGCCATCGAAATAACGAGGCGCATGTGGGCTGTGGCGATCTTGTTGCGAGCGCCGCGGTCGTCGTGATCCTTCCAGCGGATGGCGAGGTCGTGCTCTTCATCGCGGCCGAGATAGGGAGCGGCCATCGCGATCTTAATCATACGCCGATCTGCAGACATATTCTTCATATGCATATCCCCTAATCCTGCCCCAAAATCGTCTCTGTGCTACGGTCAACGGAAAAGACAACAAACATCGTTTCCCGACATCGCTGCGCGGGTGAAAATCTATGAATGGAATGCAATTGGAGGCCGATCTCCGGATATCCGACGATCGGTGTTACGGGTCTAATTCGGCTTCTCCGAAATGACCTGGCGAAGGAAATGACTTCCGATCGCCGGGAAATTTCCAATCAAAACGCATGGGGTCCGGTCCTCGTGAACGTTAAGGGAAACGGCTGGGCGAGAAACTCTGATAACGAGAAAGCGCGCACCAGCCGCAAATACGAAACCTAAACGCATCAGACCAAAAAAGGTTCCAAAGAAAAAACCCGGCTCGAAGGCCGGGTTTTTTGACGTGGTATGTGAGCTTCCGGCCTTATGCGGCTTCGTCCTGGGAATCGTCTTCTTCGACGACCTTGCCGCGCTTCGGGCCCTTGTTCAGATTGACTTCGACGAGGCGAACGGCCTCGGTCTCGGACATCTTGTTGACGGCGGCGATTTCGCGCGCCATGCGATCGAGCGCAGCTTCATAGAGCTGACGTTCGGAATAGGACTGCTCCGGCTGGTTCTCGGCGCGATAGAGATCGCGAACCACTTCGGCAATCGAGATCAGATCGCCGGAATTGATCTTGGCATCATATTCCTGGGCGCGGCGCGACCACATGGTACGCTTGACGCGAGCCTTGCCCTGAACAACCTTAAGCGCCCGATCGACGAAATCAGTCTCGGAAAGCTTACGCATTCCGATGCTCATGGCCTTGGCCACGGGCACCTTCAGACGCATCTTGTCTTTTTCGAAGTCGATTACAAAAAGCTCAAGCTTCATGCCTGCGACTTCTTGCTCTTCAATCGCGGTAATCGTACCAACACCGTGAGCGGGGTATACGATCGATTCGCCGGTCTTGAAGCCATGGCGTGCTGCTGAAGGTTTTTTCTGCTGGATCGTCATTCTTTTCAAAAACTCCCTGTTACGCACCCAGCATGAGCCGGGGCCGGGTCAGTCAGGCCCGGTTGAGACGGAAGCACCGTCGGGGTGACTTCATCCTGGTCCAGCCAGACGCGTGCAAAAAGAAATCCGTTCATCGCGATCCCAGACCCGACAACTCAAAACGTTGATATGTCAAGGAAACCGCGTACGGATTTGTTACTTGCTTTCGTGATGGTTTGGGGCACGCGAAATGCCGCAGTGGATCAGTGTGAGGAAGCTATCACAAAAATCTGACTAAATCAATAATTTGCTTTACGCACACCAAAACGGCCACGTCGACCGCTCCGGCGGCCAACGGCAATGATTCGTCTTTAAGCGTTATCGACTACACCTTTATCGACGGCCTGTCACGGCCCTCAATCAGTCACCCGAACCAGGGTTGGTCGAGAAATATTTCTCGAACTTGCCCTGTTCGCCGTCCATTTCCTTGGCTTCCGGGAGAGGATCGCGCTTGACCGTAATATTCGGCCAGATCGAGGCATAATCCGCGTTGATTTTCAGCCACTTGTCGAGGCCCGGCTCGGTATCGGGCTTGATCGCCTCGGCGGGACATTCCGGCTCGCAAACGCCGCAATCGATGCATTCGTCGGGATGAATGACGAGAAAATTCTCACCCTCGTAGAAGCAGTCGACGGGGCAGACTTCCACGCAATCGGTGTATTTGCAGCGAACGCAATTGTCGGTCACGACGTATGTCATGAAGCACTCCAGGGATGTCTCTCGTTTTCCGCGGATGCGCAACCTGGAACGTCACGCTTTTCCCTCGGAAGCCGGCGGACAGGCGTATGCGCTATGCGCAGGCATGCCGACCGGCTGGTTACCAGCGGGTTGACCGTGAGGTATCGACTTTGCCGGCCAATTTCAAGGGATAAACAGTCCCAAAATCATGGAGTTCGAGCAGAGTTTTCTAATCATCCTCGGAGGTCAGCCGGTCTATAGCTCGCCGGTCGCGTTTCGTCGGCCGTCCGCTGCCCGGCGCGCGGAGCGCCTGCTCGAAGGGAGTGAGACGTTTTGTCTCATCTGGCGGCGGCGTCAGATCCTCATAAAGCAGCTTCGCTTCTTCAAAGGGACCTCTGCGCTCGCCCGGCTGACGCACGATCAGGACGACGTCGCGCCGCTCGAGCGAGAGCTCGATCCGGTCGCCTGCCTTGACGCCGTAGCTCGGCTGAACGACCCGCTCGCCATTCACCCGCACGCTGCCGTTCTGGACATAGACCTGCGCCAGCGAGCGGGATTTTACCATGCGGGCAAAGAACAGCCACTTGTCGATGCGCTGGCGCGAACCGGAAGATGGCTGCTTTTCGTCCGTCATGGCCTATTTCTTCATCTGCTCCTTGAGGGCAGCGAGCTTGGCGAAAGGAGAATCCGGATCGATCGGCTTTTCCTTGCGCGGCGGCTTGGCCTCGAAGCGCAGCGGCTGCGATGCGCCGCGATTGTTGCGGTCGTTCCGATCATTGCGATCGTTACGCTCTTTCCGGTCACCCCGGTCGCCGCGATCCTGGCGGTCGTTGCGTTCGGAACGATTGCCCTGATGCTGCGGACGGCCGCCGTCGCGATTGCCGCGCGGTCCTCGGTTGTCGCCACGGGCCTCGCGCCCTTCGCGATTATCCCGGCCCTCGCGGTTGCCTTCGCCGTTCGCCTGCTGCTCGCCACCGCCGTTGCGGCGATTACCCTGGTGACCGCGCCCCTCGCCCTGATGGCCGCGACGATCGCCATGGCCGCGTCCACCCTGGCGCTGCTGGTTATCGCTGCGTCCGCCAAGACGCCAAAGCAGAACCGGCTTCGGTTCGACCGGCTCGGTGGCGGCGACATCCGCACCCGGACCCGGCAGCTCGGCTGTAGCCTCAGAGGCTTCCATTGGCTCGGCAGCGGCGGCAGGCTCAGCAGGAGCTTGCGCTGCGGGAACCGCATCCTGTGCGGCGGTTTCGCCTTCGGTAGCCGGCTCATCGCCTGCGCCATCGGCATCGTCGTGATCGGCCTTCTCTGCGACGGTTTCCGCAACCTGCGCCGGAGCAGGTGCCGAGGAGGTATCCTGCTGCGAAAGGAAGGCTGCCGCATCTTCGGCCTTCACCGCGTCGGCCCGATAGCCGAGACCCTTCAGGATCTCTTCCATATCTTCCAGCGTTGCGCCGAGAATGGAGAGCATCGCGGTCGTCGTCGTGAAGCGGCGGCCGTCATAGGCGCCTTCCGGACGCGACGCCTGCCCAGGCTTCCACTGCAAGAGCGGACGAATAATATCCGCTAGCCGCTCGAGAATGTCGATGCGCACCGCCCGCTTGCCGAGGAAGCGGAAGCCGGCGAGCTTATAGAACATGCGCTCGAAAGTCGGATCGGTGACCACGGACGTACGGCCCGCCGCCAGAACCGGGATCAGGTCGCCATAGCCCGGCTTGTCGAGGCCGTCGTTCTTCAATGCCCAAAGCAGGGTGATGAGCTCGGCCGGAGCCGGCTTCAGCAGAGCGGGCACGAAAATGTGGTAGGCGCCGAAGCGGACACCGTAACGGCGCATCGAGGCGCGCGCGTCCTGGTCCAGCGATTTCACCTCTTCCGTGACGTCGCGGCGGAAGAGCACGCCGAGATTTTCGACGAGCTGGAACGCCAGCCCCTTGGCAAGACCCTGCAAATCTTCGGCGCGCGACAGATCGTCGAGCGGCTTCAGCACCGTGCTGATATGATGATTCACGAAGCGCTCGATGCGCGCGGCGACATGATCACGCGCATTGCCCGTCAACTGCTCGTCTGCGAGCAGGATGACGCGCGGACGCATGACGTGATCGCTGCCCGACAGCCGCGCCACGGGATCGCCGAGCCAACGGACGAGGCCATCCGCACTGATCGCCAAATCGCTGTTGCCTGCCGCATGGATACGGGCGGCGCGCGCCTCGAATTCCAGCGCCAGCGCCTTCTGCGAGGCCGTCTGGACAGCCTTGGCGTCCGGCCCCTCGGTTCCCGCGATAGGCGTGAACCGGAATCCGGTCAACTGTCCCACATGATGCCCCTCAACGAAGACATCCCCATTCACACTGATTTCAGCTTCCAGCATCGCATTCTCTCTCAGGCGCTTCATGAGCACAGATGTCCTGCGATCAACAAAGCGTTTCGTCAACCTCTCATGTAACGCGTCAGACAATCGATCTTCGATTTCCCGCGTCTTTTCTTGCCAGTGTGTCGGATCGGCAAGCCAACCGGGCCGGTTCGACACATAGGTCCAAGTCCTTATCTGCGCGATTCGCGCCGAAAGCGTGTCGATCTCACCGTCCGTCCGATCGGCGCGATGCACCTGCTCGGCAAGGAAGTCCTCTTTTACCGTGCCATAGCGCACAAGGTCGGAAAAGAGGGTGGCGATAAGATCGGCATGCTGGGCGGGCGTAATCCGCCGATAATCCGGAAGCGCGCAGGCTTCCCATAATTTTTCGACCCGCGCCGGATTATTGGCGAGATCGGAAATCTCCAGATCGCGCGACAGATATTCCAGCGCCTGCTGATCGACCGCCGGCAGTGCCCGCGTCAAGCCCTGTACGCGCGGTGCGCTCTCGAGGCTCGCGCGCAGCGAAGCGATCGAGGAGAAATCGAATTCCTTGGTGCGCCATTGTAGCACTTTAACCGTATCGAACTCGTGACCCTCAATGCGCCGTACCAATTCGTCGTCGAAGGGATCCACCTGGCCCGTTACGCCAAAAGTGCCGTCCTTCAGATGACGACCGGCGCGGCCGGCGACCTGGCCGAGTTCGCCCGGATTGAGATTGCGGAACTGATAGCCGTCAAACTTGCGATCCTGGGCAAAGGCGACGTGATCGACATCCAGATTGAGCCCCATGCCGATCGCATCGGTCGCCACGAGATATTCGACATCGCCGGCCTGATAGAGCGCGACCTGTGCGTTGCGGGTACGCGGGCTGAGCGCGCCGAGGACAACGGCGGCACCGCCGCGCTGGCGACGGATGAGTTCGGCGATGGCATAGACTTCGTCGGCGGAGAAGGCGACGATCGCTGTGCGCTGCGGCAGGCGGGTGATCTTCTTCTGTCCGGCATAGAAGAGATGCGACAGCCGCGGCCGCTCAACGACGGTGATCCCCGGCAGGAGCTGCTCAAGGATCGGCCGCATCGTGCCGGCGCCGAGCAGCAGGGTCTCGTCCCGCCCGCGCAAATGCAGGATACGGTCGGTGAAGATATGGCCGCGCTCCAGATCGCCGGCGAGCTGCACTTCATCGATCGCGACGAAAGAGGCCCGCGTCTCACGCGGCATCGCTTCGACGGTGCAGACGGAATAGCGCGCATTGGGCGGCGAGATCTTTTCTTCGCCGGTGACCAGCGCGACATACTGAGCCCCGACCTTCTCGACGACACGCGTATAGACCTCGCGCGCCAAGAGCCGCAGCGGCAGGCCGATGACGCCATTGCCGTGCGCCACCATGCGCTCGATGGCATAATGAGTCTTGCCGGTATTGGTGGGTCCGAGCACCGCGGTCACGCCGCGTCCGCTCAGGATCATTGGCTGCGAAGTCTGAGTCATAGGTCCATGCATGGGCGAGAAACCACTGTCTTCCGATCAGCAAGGTCCCCAGGGAAGAGAAGAAGAGATGACGACCATATGTGACAAAGGCAAGACCTGAATGAAAAAACAACGGCTAGAATATGCGATTTTATCTTTGGCCGTCTCAACCGAAAGCTACATTCTCTCTGCATCCAAAACGAGTCCGGGTGAGTCGAGAACAGCTTGAGAACGAATCGGCGACGAATCGCTGACTCCGCCCTGTTCCCTTTGTGTTCACCACTATATATGGATTTCGATTTACAAACCGCCACCAGATAGTGAATCGCATTGGGACTCCTTTTTCACGTGAATCAGGAGCCATCACGCGAATCCGGCGAACCAGCCTTCCCGTTTGGAAACATGGTTAACCATCTGTAAATTCCGCAATTTTCCGAGATAAATATCGAGAACGGCTCTGAGTTAAGATTCGGGCCAAAGCCGGAACGAATCGGCGACGAATCGCTGACTTTCCACAATTCCGCATTTGTTCTCCACAACATCTAGTGCCTTCTCCGGCGAAATGCCCAGGACTCTGCAGGGTTGAAGCGCCAAATCACGTCGAATCGTGGATTGCAATTAACTTTTGAGCGAAACGTAATATGAAAAGTCCATAATCTCTCGCATTGATTGCAATCGTTAACTTTCCGACCAAAGCCGGAACGAATCGGCGACGAATCGCTGATTATGTCGTGTACTGTATTTGTTCACGGCTAGATATAGCGTTCGGAGGGGAAGCTCATCCAAAGGGAGGATGATGTGACGATATGGGTAGCGAAAAAATTCGCCGGCATTAACCATTTCGACCGAGGAATTACCACTTTCCGGCGATAAGGCCTAAACCTTCCTCGCCGAAAGGGGTAGGTTCTCCGAGGCCACAATCCCTGCCGCCGTTAACCAAAGCCCAAATACAGAACGAATCGCTGACGAATCACGGACAAGCTCGCTTTCCCGTTTCGTTCACCGCAACATATTGTATTTTAAATTGTTTTTAACCATATCCCGCGGTCGTCGGCGGGTATTTTCTTGCGCAGCTCGCAGCCGGGCATTAACCTTTGCCCGGGGCATGCCGGCTCATCTTCATGTCTTGTTATTTCTGAGCCGGAACAATTTCTCGTGAAATAAGTTTCTATCGACAGCGGCATTGGTGCGCCCTCATTCTCGAGGAGTGGATAAGGACGCATCGGCACTTGTATCTAGGCGCATCTTATCCGCTTGCGTGAGGTCGCTCTGGCGGGATGCTCTAGGCGCTGGACGCGGAGGAATACGCTATGCTTGGTACAATATTGCTCGTGATTTTGATTCTGCTGCTGATCGGAGCGCTCCCGAACTGGGGTTACAGCCGAGGTTGGGGATATGGTCCATCAGGTGGTCTCGGACTAGTTCTCGTCATCGTTCTTATTCTGCTATTGATGGGCCGGATCTGATCCGGCTGAGTTTGTTGAAAATCTCACACTAGGGAGCAATACCATGAAGAAAATCATTGTCGCGATCGCTCTTGTCGGCGCACTCGCCTCATGCACAGCAACCGAGAAGGGCACAGCCATAGGCGCCGGCACCGGCGCGATCATAGGCGGTGTCGCCAGCAATAGCTGGGGTGGCGCCGCAATCGGTGCCGTCGCCGGTGGCGCCGTTGGCTACCTCATCGGCCGGTCCCACGAGCACCAGGGCTATTGCATCTACCGCGACCGCTATGGCCGCCGCTATGAGGCTCGCTGCCGGTAAGCCGGTATAGACAAAGATCGATTTCTTCCGGCCGATCGTCAGCGCTTCGTTGACGATCGGTCATGAAAGCCAAATCTTTCGCGCCGAAAATTTGGGCCGACATTTCTTGAGACGAACACTCACACCCACGCAGGTTTCGGGGGGATCGCGTCAACGTTTTTGGAAAGGAACGGCACCATGGCCGAATTCATTGCAAGTATCGCAGCATTCGCTCTTGTCGGCACCACATTTTATGTACTCGGCCATGCCGTACGGATGCGGGACAAGGAAATGCGCCGTGTGGTCCTTAAGCCTGTCGTTTTGGAATTCAAACCCCGGCCACGGCCGTCCGTGAATTCACGCCAGCGATGACTGCCGGGCAATTTCCCGGCAATCATCCGCCACTTCAGCCCATCAGCTCAAACGAAGAACTGGCCGCCATTGGCGCTGATCGTCGATCCCGTGATGAAGCCGGAATCGTCGCTAGCAAGGAAGACCGCGACGCGGGCGACTTCCTCGGGCTCGCCGAGGCGTCCCACAGGGATCTGCGGAATGATGCGCTCGTTCAGCACCTTTTCCGGCACCGCCAGCACCATCTCGGTGCCGATATAACCGGGGCAGATGGCATTGACGGTGATGTTCTTGGCAGCACCCTCCTGGGCCAGCGCCTTGGTGAAGCCGAGATCGCCGGCCTTGGCGGCGGAATAGTTCGCCTGGCCCATCTGGCCCTTCTGACCATTGATCGAAGAGATGTTGATGACGCGGCCGAAGCTGCGGTCACGCATGCCCTGCCAGACATGATGCGTCATGTTGAACAGGCCGGTAAGGTTGGTATTGACGACCTCGTGCCACTGCTGCGGCGTCATCTTGTGGAACATGGCGTCACGGGTGATCCCGGCATTGTTGACGAGGATCTCGATGGGGCCAAGCTCCTCCTGCACCTTGGCAATGCCGACGCCGCAAGCTTCATAGTCGGACACATCCCATTTATGGACGGAAATGCCCGTCTCCTCGCGGAAAGCCTGTGCCTTCTCGTCGTTGCCGGCATAGGTTGCCGCAACCCGGTAGCCTGCATTGCGCAGCGCTATCGAAATGGCCGCCCCGATGCCGCGTGTCCCGCCTGTCACCAACGCCACTCTGCTCATGTCCACTCCCCTCTGTTACCGCTAGAGCAGGATGAGCGAACCCGAATCGCTCATCCGTCTCTCGCTATTTATTTTAGCATGACCTTGTTTACAACCATTCCCGCATCGTTTGGCGCGACGCGGCTCAAAGCGCCTCGAAGCACATGGCGACACCCATGCCGCCGCCGATGCAGAGCGTTGCGAGACCCTTCTTGGCGCCGCGGCGCTTCATTTCGAACAGCAGCGTGTTGAGGATGCGCGCGCCGGAGGCGCCGATCGGATGGCCGATGGCGATGGCACCGCCATTGACGTTGACGATCGACGTATCCCAGCCGAGATCCTTGTTGACGGCGCAGGCCTGTGCAGCGAAGGCCTCGTTTGCCTCGACGAGGTCGAGATCGCCGACCGACCAGCCCGCCTTTTCCAAGGCCTTGCGCGAGGCAGGGATCGGGCCGCTGCCCATGATCTGCGGATCGACGCCGGCAGTTGCCCAGGAGACGATACGTGCAAGCGGCTGGATGCCGCGGCGCGAGGCTTCCGACTCGGTCATCAGCACGGCAGCAGCCGCGCCGTCATTCAGGCCCGAAGCATTGCCGGCCGTCACCGTGCCTTCCTTGTCGAAGGCCGGGCGCAGCTTGGTCATGCCGTCCAGCGTCGCACCGTGACGGATAAATTCGTCGGCGTCGACGCTGACGTCGCCCTTGCGGCCCTTGACGATGAAGGGCACGATCTCATCCTTGAAACGGCCTGCGAGCTGGGCAGCCTCGGCCTTGTTCTGCGAGGAAACGGCGAACTGATCCTGGTCATCGCGCGAGAGCTGCCACTGGCGGGCGATGTTTTCCGCCGTGATGCCCATGTGATAGCCGTAGAAGGCGTCCGTCAGGCCGTCCTTGATCATCGTGTCGATCATCTTCATGTCGCCCATCTTGGTGCCGCCGCGAAGATGGGCGGCATGGGGGGCCATCGACATGGATTCCTGGCCGCCGGCAACGATGATCTTGGCGTCGCCCGAAGCGATCTGCTGCATGCCGAGCGCAACGGCGCGCAAACCGGAACCGCAGAGCTGGTTGACGCCCCATGCGGTTGCCTCCTGCGGGATGCCGGCCTTCATGGCGGCCTGACGGGCAGGGTTCTGCCCTTCGCCGGCCTGCAGCACCTGGCCGAGAATCACCTCATCGACTTCCCTGCCCTCGACACCGGCGCGTTCCAATGCGCCCTTGATGGCAGCAGCGCCGAGCTCATGAGCCGGAATGGTCGCAAAGGCGCCGTTGAAGGAACCGACAGCAGTGCGAGCTGCACTGGCGACGACGATGGATGGATTGCTCATGGAAGCCTCCTCACAGGTTGAACATATATAAGGCGAAACTGTCAAAGCTTTGCGCCGGAGTCAAACGCCAAGAATTTTGATCTTCCAGATTTCATGAAGCCGTCATCGCCGGCAAAAATCTGATTAATGGAAAGGGCTTGCCGCATCGCACAAACCGATTGTCACCAAGCTTCTTTTGCGTCTACACTTGGGGGTGGAGGAGTTTCCATACAATCAGACGGGTCCAGGAGACTGATAATGGCAAAGAATGAGGGCCAGA
The DNA here is from genome assembly GCF_025200735.1 of Rhizobium sp. CB3060. Classification (NCBI taxonomy): domain Bacteria; kingdom Pseudomonadati; phylum Pseudomonadota; class Alphaproteobacteria; order Hyphomicrobiales; family Rhizobiaceae; genus Rhizobium; species Rhizobium sp. CB3060. Next base: position 3,441,580 of record NZ_CP104158.1, read on the forward strand.
TCGTAATCAAGAAATACGCCAATCGCCGCCTATACAATACCGGCACCAGCACGTACGTGACGCTGGATGACCTGGCGGAGATGGTGAAGAAGGGAGAGGAATTTATCGTCCAAGATGCAAAAAGCGGCGAAGAAATCACGCATTCGGTGCTGACGCAGATTATTTTCGAACAGGAATCGAAGACCGGAAATACGCTGTTGCCGATTTCATTCCTCCGGCAGTTGATCACCTATTACGGCGATCAGATGCAGATGGTCGTCCCGAGCTTTCTCGAACATTCCATGCGCGCCTTCACCGAACAGCAGACACAGATGCGCGATCAGATCAACCGCGCCTTCGGCGAAACGCCGCTCGGCAAGAACCTGCAATTGCCGATCCAGATGGTCGAAGAACAGGTCCGCCGCAATACCGAAATGTTCCAGCAGGCCATGCAGATGTTCTCCCCCTTCATGAAGCCGCCGGCAAAGGAAAGTCGCAAGGCGGAGGCAAAGGACATCGACGAGTTGAAAGAGCAGCTCCGCGCGATGCAGAACAAGCTGGATAGTTTGTGAGCATCTTGCCGATGCCCGCCCACAGTGCAGCGCCGCTTTAATCCGTGCTCTGTACGAGCTTCTCCCCGTCGGGGGAGAAGTCAAAAACCCTCACAATCCGATCGAAACATCCCGTCCCGCCGAGCGGATCGAGATCGTGAATCCGCCGATGACATCGATGAAGTGATGACCATCAGGATGAAGAAGGTCTGTGTCGCCGCATCCTTGACCAGCAGGAATTCGACGAGATAGGCGATGAACACCAGCATCGACAGTATGTGATTGAGCAGCGAGCCGGAACCGTTGCGCGTCGCCTTCAAGATTTCGAAGAACAGCGTGATCAGCGCGATGACGATGAAGAGATCGCCGAGCTGCAGCGTCCATGTCGCGCCCGAGAGCATGGGAAGAGCAAGGATGACATTGTTGAGCGAAGCGATGCCGCCGGCGCCCATCAGACCCAGCATCGCCAGATTGTAGAGCACGAGCGGAACGATCATCAGCGGGAAGGCAACAATCATAGCCAGGAAAATCCCTTCGGAATTGAAGTCGCCGCGAGTCTTAAAGCAAATCCAGGAAAAGTGCGAAGCGTTTTCCGGCGTGATCCTGCTGAACCGAATGCACAAACAGAAAAAGGCCGGCGAGACGCCAGCCTTTTAATCTCAGCCTTTAAGGCAGCGCTTGAATTATGCGCTTTCCTTCGGCGTCAGAACCTGACGACCGCGATACATGCCGGTCTTCAGGTCGATATGATGCGGGCGACGCAGTTCGCCGGAGTTCTTGTCTTCGACATAGGTCGGAGCCTTCAGCGCATCGGCCGAGCGGCGCATACCGCGCTTGGACGGGCTCGTTTTTCTCTTCGGTACAGCCATTCTCGTTACTCCACTTTGCGGACGAAACATATCAGCGGCCAGCCAGGCGGCCGAAACAGACATGGATCAATTTCGGAAATTGGGCGGGCTTATACATGGCTAAAGGGACTTTGACCAGTCCCTTCCCGCATTTTTTGCCCGCACCATCTGATTCGGCGGGATGGAAGCCGAATCAGCGATCAGGCTTCGTCTTCCGGCACGATCCACGGCTCCTCACGCGCCGCTTTTTCCCATTTCTGCCAGGCGGGCAGGGCTTTCATCGCGGCCATATAGTCCAGCGTGTCGGCGGCACTGACGAGATCATAAACTTCAAAGCGGTTGACGATCGGCGCGAACATGGCATCGGCGCCGGAGAAAGCGCCGAACAGGAACGGGCCGCCGGATAGGGCGCGCATGTCGCGCCAGATCGTCTCGATCCGCGCCACGTCCTCCATGACACCCTCCGGCAGGTCGAGCCGGCTGACGGGGCGACGGATGTTCATCGGGCAGGCGTTGCGCAACGCCCGGAAGCCCGCCAGCATTTCCATGGAAATCGAGCGCGCCGTGGCCCGTGCCTGGCGATCACTAGGCCAGAGGCCTGCATCCGGGAAAAGCTCGGCCACATATTCGATGATGGCGAGCGATTCCCAGACCTTGAAGCCATCATGAACGAGCATCGGCACCCTGCCGGTCGGCGAAACCTCGCGGATGCGCGGGTTGCCGGCCGGAAAGTCGAAGGGGATCAGCACCTCTTCGAATGCGATGCCGCAACCCTCCAAGGCGATCCACGGCCGAAACGACCAGGAGGAATAGTTCTTGTTTCCGATATAGAGGGTCAGCTTGTCCATGATTTGTCCTTCTTATTTTTGGAACTCGAATACCAGAAGTTCCTCGAAATGCTTCATGTCGTCGAATGCGCAGAAAGCCGGTGGTCGCAGCTCGAGAACCGGCACCTCGGCGCGAACATCGGCGGCAACCTTGTCCAGCATCGCCTGCCAGCGTGGCAGCGCCTCGTCATCCAGCCGCTCGATGACATAGGAGAAGGTGATGTGGAACGGATAGACGTCATGATCGGGATGGCGATAGCCGAGTAGATCCGCAAAAGCGTTGCGCCACTCCCGCATCACCTGCTGATCCCTCTCGGTCGCGCCATCCATCAAGAGGCCGCTCGGCCGCGCACGCGTCACCGCCACGTTGAAGGGATCGCGCATGGAAAAAGCCTTCAGGCGCTCGCCCATGATCTCGGTCATCTCATCGATCGGCGTATCGAGCGCGATATCCGCCGGCCAATAGAGCTGCTTGCGGCGATATTCGATAATACCCTGAAACAGCGTCATATGCAGGCTGGAAATCGGCGTAAAGGTGAATTGCGCGGCTTCCGGCATCGCCAGAAATTTCTCGCGCGCCGCAACGAGGGCCTGCTGCGTTTCGGAGCCTTCCACCACATGGCAGACGATCGTATTGCCAGGCTCGTATTGGAAATTGCCCGAGAGATCAAAGCGCGTGCCGAGATGAATGGACGGTTCGGGATGGCGGCTCTTGGAATAGTTCAGCAGTTCGGGCGAGAAGGCATCAATGTTCATTGGGCAAATGTCCGGTTTGGTTGGCAGATACCCGCCCTTACGTCACAAGCAAGAATGTCAGATGACGGTCAGCCAATCGAACGACAAGTTCTGATATCAGTTATAAAGGCATTTGATGTACTCGCCGGAACTCCTCGCGCGGCGCTGGATCAGCGAGGCGAGTTGGCGCAGTCCGCGCCCCGGCTTGCTTGCCACCCGGTCGATCGGATTGGGCAGAGAGACGGCGAGAAGAGCGGCCTGACGGGCGTTCAGCTTCGAGGCGGGCACCTTGAAATGATAGCGTGCCGCCGCCTCTATGCCGTAGATGCCCGGCCCCCATTCGGCGATATTCAGATAGATTTCCATCATCCGCCGCTTCGACCAGACGAACGAGGAGGAGACGGCCAGCGGCAGCTCCAGCGCCTTGCGCACGAAGGAGCGGCTGTTCCAGAGGAAAAGATTCTTTGAGGTCTGCATGGGGATGGTGCTGCCGCCCCGCGTGGACTGGCCCCGCAGCGTATCCTGTACCAGCATGCGCATCTCGCCCCAGTCGACCCCACCATGAAAGCAGAATTGTCCGTCCTCAGAAGCCATGACCGACTGCACCAGCACCGGCGCTATCTCATCGAAGGAAACCCACCGACGATCATATCCCTGAAACGTGAGGGCATCGCGCAGCATCAAAGTCGAAATCGGGTGGGTGAATGGCAGAACGTAAAGCAGGATGAACAGATAGGGCAGCAGCATCAAACCGACGAGGAGGAGAACGATACGCTGCCAGAGCGGACGGGCCTTGAACCGTGCAAGCCGGCCCGAGCGTTGCGGCATCTCGGCTTCCTCATCGCTGTCCGTCGGTATGTCCAATTGCTGAAGGTCCACCCGTTGCTCCACCCCGGAGCACTCCTGCGTCCGAGGAACGCGCAGGAATGCTGCAATTGTCATACCGTCTACACAGAGCGATGACCAGAGTGCGACGAGATTCCCACCCTGGCTGTTGACAATTCTCGTTGCCAGCAACACGCACTCATGCCAAACAGCGGCCATGGACAGCACCAATTCCTCCTTCGAACATCGCCTCAGGGACAATGCCGGCAAGGTCGAGGCTGTCCTGAACGAGCTTCTCGCGGACGCCTGCCTGAACGGTGAGATCATCCGTCCCACCCGCCTGCTCGAAGCGATGCGTCATGGCGTGCTGAACGGCGGCAAGCGACTGCGACCCTTTCTCGTGATGGAGACGGCCGCACTTCTCGGCGGCAACGGCGACGCAGCGCTCCGCATCGGAGCGGCGCTCGAATGCGTGCACTGTTATTCGCTGGTCCACGACGACCTGCCGGCGATGGACGACGACGATCTGCGCCGCGGGCAGCCGACCGTGCATGTCGCCTTCGACTATGCAACGGCGATCCTCGCCGGCGATAGCCTGCTGACCTATGCCTTCGATATCATCGCCGCGCCGGAAACCAGCCTGCCGGCCGACCGGAAGATCGAGCTCGTGCTGGCGCTATCGCGCGCGGCGGGGATCGGCGGGATGGCCGGCGGTCAGGCCCTTGATCTTGCTGCCGAAAAAGAGACGCCGGACGAACGCGGCATCACCACGCTGCAGGCCATGAAGACCGGTGCGCTGATCCGCTTTGCCTGCGAAGCCGGCGCCATCATCGCCGGTGCCCCGGCTGAGGACCGTCAGCGGCTGCGTATCTTCGGCGAAAAGATCGGTCTCGCCTTCCAACTCGCCGACGATCTCCTCGATTTGACCGCCGATGCTGCAACCATGGGCAAGGCCACCGGCAAGGATGCCGCCCGCGGCAAAGGCACGCTGGTCGCGCTGCATGGCCAGGCCTGGGCCGAAACCACGCTTGCGCGCCTGGTGGCGGAAGCCGCGGAGTTGCTCTCTCCCTATGGAGAGAAGGCGGCTTTGCTGATCGAGACGGCGCGCTTCGTGGCAAGCCGCCGGAGCTGAGAAGCTCTCGGCGCAAAATGTCACCGTGACAAAAAATCTCCGGGACAAGAGTGACGTCCTGGCGATTCCGTGGCAATTCTGGCGCCTGCAGTGTCAAGCACGCGGAATTGGCCGCGCTGTCTGACATCCTGCGGAGCTATCCCATGCATGAGGCGCTTGCCTATCTGCCGCAGATCCTGCCGGCCTATATTGCCTATATCATCGCCGTCGTCAGTCCTGGACCGGCGATCATGGCCATCATCGGAACATCAATGACCCACGGCCGCAAGGCGGGCATGACGATTTCGCTCGGCATCTTCGGCGGCTCGCTGACCTGGGCGATCGCTGCCGCCGCCGGGCTTGCCACCCTGTTGCAAACCTACGCGATGGCGCTGGAGATCCTGAAGATTTTTGGCGGGTTCTATCTGCTCTATCTCGCCTACAAGGCATTTCGCGCTGTGCGCGCCAGTGGCGACCTGCCGGCCGCCACGGCGGAGCAGAAGACGCCAAGCTTCAAGTCGCTGATCCTGCGCGGCTACGGCATCCACGTCACCAATCCGAAAGCGATCTTCGCTTGGCTCGCCATCATCGCGCTCGGTATGCCGCCGGGTGCGCCGGCTTCCGTTGCGGTACTCATTATAACCGTGTGCGGAGCGACCGGTTTTGTTGCTTTCATGGGCTATGCGACGCTGTTCTCGACGCCGCATGCTCTGAAGATTTACAGGAACGCGCGCCGATGGATCGAAGGCGCCATGGCCGGCTTCTATTGCTTTGCCGGCATCAAGCTGCTGACCAGCAACGTCTGAGGCCAGTTCCGGCGGCGGATCACTCCGCCGCAGCACTCTTCTGGCCGAAACGCTTCTCGATATAGTCGGTAACCAGCGCCTCGAAGTCCGAAGCGATATTCGGGCCGCGCAGCGTCATCGCCTTCTTGCCGTCGATGAAGACTGGGGCGGCGGGCGTTTCGCCAGTGCCGGGCAGCGAGATGCCGATATCGGCATGCTTGCTCTCGCCGGGACCATTGACGATGCAGCCCATGACGGCGACGTTGAGCGCCTCGACACCCGGATATTTCTCGCGCCAGACCGGCATGTTCTTGCGGATGTCGTTCTGAATGTTCTGCGCCAGTTCCTGGAACACGGTCGAGGTCGTCCGGCCGCAGCCGGGACAGGCCGCGACAACCGGCACGAACTGGCGGAAACCCATCACCTGCAGCAGTTCCTGCGCCACCTGCACTTCGCGGGTGCGGTCGCCATTCGGCTCCGGCGTCAATGAGACACGGATAGTGTCGCCGATGCCGTGCTGCAGCACATAGCCCATGGCGGCGGATGAGGCGACGATGCCCTTCGAGCCCATGCCGGCCTCGGTGAGGCCAAGATGCAGCGCATGATCGGAACGGGCAGCGAGCATGGAATAGACGGCGATCAGGTCCTGCACCTGGCTGACCTTGGCCGAGAGAATGATGCGATTGCGCGGCAGGCCGATTTCCTCGGCAAGGTCGGCCGAAATCAGCGCCGACTGCACGATCGTCTCGCGCGTCACCTCGCGGGCCGAGAGCGGCGAGCCCTCGGCCGCATTCTTGTCCATCAGCGCCGTCAGCAGGTCCTGGTCGAGCGAGCCCCAGTTGACGCCGATGCGCACCGGCTTGTCGTAGCGGATCGCCATCTCGATGATTTCAGCGAATTGCTTATCCTTCTTGTCCTTGAAGCCGACATTGCCGGGATTGATGCGGTATTTCGCCAGCGCCTCGGCGCAGGCCGGATGGTCGGCAAGCAGCTTATGGCCGATATAATGGAAATCGCCGATCAGCGGCACGTCCATGCCAAGGCGCAGCAGCCGCTCGCGGATCTTCGGAACGGCGGCGGCACTTTCGTCGCGATCGACGGTGATGCGCACCAGCTCAGAACCGGACCTATAGAGCGCTGCGACCTGCGCCACCGTCGAATCGATATCGGCGGTATCGGTGTTGGTCATGGACTGCACGACCACGGGCGCGCCGCCGCCGACAATCACGCCGCCGACATCGACGGCAACGGAGGAACGGCGCGGTTTCGGATCGAAATCACTGGCGGACGACATGGAAAGCTCTCGTTAGCCTCGGGAAATGGGTGCCTTTCAGGTGGATCACGGAGCGGTCGTTGTCAACCGCTCCGGGCTTCACTTTTGCTCAGGCGATAGCAGGCGAAAGCGACCAAATTAATGCGAGCCGCTGCCAATGCCGTCGGCGTAATGGGCCAGAGACGACAGCGCCAGCACGATGAGCAGCAGCACCGGCAGCGCCATCAGAACCGGCGAAAAGCCGACGTGCTCGGCGGCGAAACCGATGGCGGAAGGAGCGACCAGCATGCCGGAATAGCCCATGGTGGTGACGACGGAGATGCCGATGCCCGGCTGCAGCCCCGGAATATTGCCGGCGGCCGAAAAGGCGATCGGCAACATGTTGGAAATACCGATGCCGCAGAGCGCGAAGCCGACAATGGCAAGTTCCGCATTCGGCGCCAGCGCCGCAAGCAGCATGCCGACAATCGCAAAGACGGTGCAGACCCGCAGCGTCTTGACGGCGCCCAGCCGGTCGCGAACGAAATCGCCGGCAAAGCGCATCGTTGCCATGGTGAGGGAGAAGGCGGCGAAGCCAAATCCGGACAATGTCACCGAAGCGGCCTTTTCCTGGCCGAGATAGAGGGCGCTCCAATCAAGCACCGCACCTTCCGGAATCATGCAGAACAGCGCCATCATGCCGAGCAGCCAGGGCAGGGGGATCATCGGCAAGCGCGCCTTCGGCTTTGCCTCGTCCGGATGCGGCTGGTCGCCGAGCATCATCGGCCAGGCGACAGCGAGGAAGAGAACAGCAAGGGCCGTGGCCGCCTCGGCATGGCCGAGCACGCCCCAGCGCGAGATCAGAAAACCGCCGATCGCCGAGCCGATGAGGCCGCCAAGACTCCAGAACGCGTGACAGGACGACATGATCGCCCGACGCATGGATTTCTCCACCGACACGGCATTGGCATTCATCGCCACATCCATGGCGCCGATGAAGCCGCCAAACAGGAAGATGGCGATCGCGGCAGTCCAGACATTCTGGGTGACGGTCAAGGCGAGCAACATCGGCACCAGCAACACGGCAAAGGCCTTGACGACGATCTTCGAGCCGCGCCCGGCAATCTGCGCGCCAGCCATCGGCATCATCACCAGCGACCCCAGACCGAAGACAAGGATCATCAGGCCGAGCTCGAATTTGGTCAGTTGCAGCCGTTCGGCGAACTCCGGAATCTTTGGCGCCCAGCAGCCGACGGTGAAGCCGTTCATCAAAAACAGCAGGGAAACGGCTGCGCGCGATTTTGTGAAAAATCCGCTTCTACGAGCCTGAAAGCTCCCGGATCGAGTCATATCATCCATAAGAAATCCCCAAATCGGTGGCCGCAGGATATTTAAATCGATTGAAATCTCAACATCCGAAAAGACGCCGATCGGTCACGTTTCGTCTCCGTCTGTTAAAACGGAGGCAAGGAAGTCACAACCGCAAACAATGTTTCTCATGCGGTTTATCCAGCCCATATGGCCTATTGACGGCGAAAAAGTAGCCGCCTATCCGTTGAGCCTTAAAAGAAATTTTCCGCCGGCCTGCCTCAAGCCATTCCCCTGGTGCTTCCGTGAAAAACCCCATCAGCTACGGCATCCTGCTTACGGTGTTTGCCTATATGCTGTTCACTGCCCACGATTCGGTGGTGAAATTGCTCGTCGCCGACATCCCCGTCTGGCAGATCCTCTTCTGGCGCAGTTGCACCATCCTCGCCGGCTGCTTCCTCTTCGAAGGGCCGTCGCTGGCGCGCAAGGTCCGCCGCTCGCCGATCATCAAGCCGATGATCGTGCGCAGCATGTTGCTGGTTATCGCCTGGACCTCCTACTATTCCGCCGCCCGCTACCTGCAGCTTGCCGAAGTGACGACACTTTATTACGCCGCCCCGGTCGTCGGCACGATCCTGGCGACCATCGTCCTGCGCGAGAAGGTCACCCTGGTCCGGTGGACGGCGGTCGGCCTCGGCTTCTGCGGCGTCGTGATCGCCTCCAATCCGGTCGGCCTGTCCATTTCCTGGCCCGTCTATCTGGCGCTGCAGGCCGCCGTGCTCTGGGCGACCGGCATGGTGCTCCTGCGCAAGACCGCGCTGCACGAAAAAAGCCATATCCAGATGGCCGTCTCGAACATCATCTTCATCCTCCTGACCGCCACCATGGCCATCCTGCATTGGCAGACGCCAACCGCCTATCAGATGTTGCTGCTTTTCGGCACAGGCGTCATTGCCGGCGCAGGACAGCTTGCCTTGTTCGAAGGTATGCGGCAGGCGCCGGTCTCCGTTCTGGCGCCGTTCGAATATACGTCCCTCATCTGGGCTTTCCTGCTTGGCTTCCTGATCTGGGGCGACATCCCCAAGGCCAACACCTTCCTCGGCGCAGCCTTCATCCTCAGCGCCGGCTTGATCATCATCGTCAGCGAGCGAATGAAGGGGAAAGTGGCAACGGTTTGACGAGGAGCAGATAGCGGCGGCTGGACTCGTTATGCGCAGTCGGCCATACGCGCGGTTCGACAGCAACCATGGCCTGACTGACCGGCAGCTATCCGCCACCAGTAACCAATCCTAAAAGATGCTTTTTGCGCCATCACTAGTATGGCGCGACGCACGGCCGTCTCGGACCATAGGAGGGCTGGAACGTATCATCGTAAGCCCTGTAGGACCGATAACGCGCATAGCACCAGCGCACATGCGCACTGCCGCCATAGTAGGCTCGTCGGTAATAGCGCGGACCATAATAGCCGCCGTAATAGCCAGGCCCATAATAGCCGCCGCCGTAATAGCCCGACCCGTAATAGCCGCCGTAATAATTCGGCTGCGCCAGTAGCCCGCCGATTAACGCGCCAGCAGCAAGGCCGCCGAGCGCCCAACCCCAGTTGTCGCCGTGGTGGTGATAGTATCCGCCATGATGGTAGTATCCGCCATGATAACCGCCATGCCAGTCTATCGGCTGCGCCTTCGGTGCCTCGACTTTCGGGACAACAATGATGGGAAACGCCTCAGCCGGCGGGACGCTTGTCAGCGCCGTCGCTAGCGACAAGGCAACGATTGCTAGCCTCTTCATTAGCTTCACCTTTCCGTCTACATTGCAGCCGATTATTATAACGCGGAAAGGACGGCGTGGCACTTAATTTCCGAGCTGGCCATGGCGTCGGCAGGGCTGACTTTTGCCGCCATTTCGCACCGGCGGATGCCTCATTCCATCCGGCGCGAAACCAATGCTGTTAATCGGGCTTATGATGACTCGCGAAGCTGGACCGCAAGACAAGGATTGGATCGTCAAGCTCCTCACAGAGCGATGGGGGGGCACGAAAGTCGCCGCCCATGGCGAGATTTTTGACCTGCTGGATCTGCCGGCGCTCGTCGTTGATCCCGAGCGGGGATTGGCAACCTACCGAATACAAGGCAATGAGGCGGAACTGATGTCGCTGGATGCGGTTCACTCCGGCCAGGGCGTGGGAACCGCTTTGATAGAAGCGCTCGCCGATCAATTGCGCCAGCAAAGCGTGTCGGCACTCTGGGTCATGACGACGAACGACAATCTCGATGCCCTCCGTTTCTACCAACGTCGAGGTTTCGAACTTCGGCGGGTTCGACCCGGGGCGGTCGACGAGGCACGGCGGCTGAAACCAAGCATTCCAGGGATCGCCGACAACGGAATCCCCATCAGAGACGAACTCGATTTGTGCCTTCAGCTCCTTTGAGAAAAATATTCGCAATTGCCGAATTCTTTTGCAGTTTTCTACGCTTCACTGCCCTAGATTTTCTGCAATGTATTCCTCATCGATTGAACCGCTCAAGAAACGGAAGAAAACAATGAACTGGTTGAAGACCGTCGCCGCTGCCGCCCTCGTGCAGACCGCATTTCTCCTGCCCGCCCATGCAGGCGATAACCTCAAGGCGATTCAGTCCGCCGGCGTTTTGAAGGTCGGCACGGAGGGCACCTATGCTCCTTTCACCTACCATGACGAAAGCGGCAAGCTCGTCGGCTTCGATGTCGAGATCGCCGAGGCGATCGCCGGCAAGCTCGGCGTGAAGGCGCAGTTTCTGGAAGGCAAGTGGGACGGCCTGATCGCCGGTCTCGATGCCAACCGCTACGACACCGTCATCAACGAAGTCGGCATCACCGATGCCCGCAAGCAGAAATATGATTTCTCCGATCCCTATATCGCCTCCAAGGCGGTGCTGATCGTCAAGGAAAGCAACAGCGACATCAAGGACTTCCCCGACCTCAAGGGCAAGAAGGCCGCACAGTCGCTGACCAGCAATTTCGGCAAGCTCGCCCAAACGTCCGGCGCCGAACTCGTCGGCACGGATGGCTTCGACCAGTCGATCCAGCTCGTGCTGACCGGCCGCGCCGACGCCACCATCAACGACAGCCTCTCCTTCTTCGATTTCAAGAAGCACAAGCCGGATGCGCCGGTGAAGATCGTCGCCCAGCAGGCCAATGCCGATTATTCCGCCGCCATCATCCGCAAGGGCGAGCCGGAGCTGCAGGCCGCCATCAACAAGGCGCTGGCCGATATCAAGGCTGACGGCACCTATGCCAAGATTTCGCAGAAATACTTCGGCCAAGACGTTTCGAAGTAATAGGCATCGCCGCCAAATTGTGAAAAAGATGCGTCCGGAACCCTTTCCGGACGCATTCCTTTATTGAGAGGCCGCTTCTTCGTGCAGCACTGGTTGCAATTGATGTGGGAATCACTGGGCTCGCTGCTTTGGGCGGGGCTCGTCTTCACCATCCCGCTCACCCTGATTACCTTCGTTCTCGGCCTGCTGCTCGGGCTGCTCACCGCGGTCACCCGGCTTTTCGGCCCGCGCCCGCTCGTCGCTGTCGCACGCTTCTATGTCTGGGTGATCCGCGGCACGCCGCTGCTGGTGCAGCTTTTCGTTATCTTTTACGGCCTGCCGAGCCTTGGCATCCTGCTCGATGCCTTTCCCGCCGCCGTCATCGGCTTCACGCTGAGCGTCGGCGCCTATACGTCCGAGATCATCCGCGCCGTCATCTCCTCGGTGCCGAAGGGCCAGTGGGAAGCAGCCTATTCCATCGGCATGAGCTGGCGGCAGGCGATGAACCGCACCATCCTGCCACAAGCCGCACGCGTCGCCGTGCCGCCGCTGTCGAATACCTTCATCTCGCTGGTCAAGGATACCTCGCTTGCCGCGGCGATCACGGTGCCGGAACTGTTCCAGGCCGCGCAGCGCATTGTGGCAACGACCTATGAGCCGCTAATCCTCTATATCGAAGCAGCCCTGATCTATCTTGTGATGAGTTCTTTCCTGTCGACGCTACAGGTCTCTCTCGAACGCCGTTTCGCCCGCTATGGCGGCACGCTGGAGGCACGGACATGATCGAGCTGTCGCACATCGAAAAACGCTTTGGCGAGAATATCATCCTGAGCGACATCAGCCTGCTCATTCCGGAAGGCACGGTGACAGCGCTGGTCGGCCCTTCCGGCGGCGGCAAAAGTACGCTGCTGCGCTGCATCAACCTTCTGGAAATCCCGACCGCCGGCATGATCCGTATCGGCGAGGAGACGGCCACCTTTCAGCCGGGCAAGAAAACCGGCTGGCAGGATATTCAGAAAATCCGCCGCCAGACCGGCATGGTCTTCCAGAATTTCCAGCTCTTCCCGCATCAGACGGCAATCGAAAACGTCATGGAAGGCCTGGTCACCGTGCTGCGCTGGCCGGCCGAAAGGGCGCGCGCCCGCGCCGTCGAGCTTTTGACCAAGGTCGGCATGTCGCACAAGATGGACGCCTGGCCCTCGACACTATCCGGCGGGCAGCAGCAGCGCGTGGCAATCGCCCGCGCGCTTGCCCCCTCGCCCCGCGTTCTTCTCTGCGACGAACCCACTTCGGCGCTCGACCCCGAACTCGCCGCTGAAGTCGTCGACGTTCTCGGCCAGCTCGCCAATGAAGGCACCACCATGGTGATGGCAACGCACGACCTGCGCCTCGCCTCGAAAATCGCCACCAGCGTCGTCTTCCTCGAGGCCGGCAACATCGTCGAAACCGGCCCCTCCCGCGCCATCTTCAGCGCCCCGACGCAGGAGCGCACGAAGCGGTTCATCTCGACGCTGAATGCCGGGCACAGCTACGATATTTGAGCGACAGCGCTGCCGGGCATCCATTGCGCCGGAAAAGGCGCATTGACCGCGCACAGCTTTCCGTCTAGCTCTGGTGTCATGAACACGGCACTCGTTCTCGCAGTGGTAGGAAGGCGCATGGGCAGGATGGTGTAACCATCCGGCGAAAGCACCCATGCGCGGTAAGCAGGCTCCTGACGGGGCCTTTTTTATTGCCCTCAATCCGGGCAGCGCCCCGTCAGATCTCCCTCGACTTCCCACTCACGCGACGGACAAGGCCATGACGCGCACCAAAAGCCGCATAGACCATTCAGCCACGCAAGCAATCGAAGACACGACCATCGGGCAAGCCGCCGCACAGCCGCGGCTAACGACCCTCATCCTGCTTTCCGCCCTTGCCGTGCTGCCGGTCAACATGATCCTGCCGTCGCTGCCGAAGATATCAGCGGCGTTCCATGCCGATTTCGCCCTCGTGAACCTTTCGGTCGCCGGCTTTTCCATCGTCACCGCGTCCCTTGAGGCCATCGGGGGAGCGATATCGGATCGGTTCGGCCGCCGGCCTGTGGTCCTGACGGCGCTTGCGATCTTCATCATCGCCTCGATCGGCTGCGTTCTCGCGCCCGATATCGGCACCTTTCTCGTTTTTCGCTCGATGCAGGCATGCATCGGGCCGTGCTATTCCGTCGCTCTCGTCGTCATCAAGGAAACATCCGACGAGCACGAGGCCACCAGCAAATTCGGCTATCTCGCCATGGGATGGGCGCTGGCGCCCATGGTCGGGCCGCTGTTCGGCGGCTCGCTGGACGAGTTTTTCGACTGGCGCGCAAGCTTCGTCGTCCTCGCGATCCTCGGCATCGCCGCCTTCCTCCTCTCCCTGCGTGAATTGACGGGATCGAGAGCGCCCTTATCGGATGCGCGGAGGAACTACCTTGACTCCTATGGACTGCTTTTGCGTTCGGCGCGATTCTGGGCCTATACGCTCTGCATGGCCTGCTCCATGGGCGTGCTCTATATCTTCCTCGGAGGAGCCCCGCTCACGATAGGCGATTCCCTCGGCGGATCGAGCACCAAGCTCGGCTTCTACATGGGCCTGGTTCCCGCCGGGTTCATTCTCGGCAGCTATCTCGCCGGCCGCTACGCCGCGAAAATCCCGCTCGGCAGGATCCTTGTCATCGCGCGGCTTCTGACCTGCATCGGCCTGTCGATCGGCTTGGCACTGTCCCTGTCGGGAATGACGTATATCTGGGCGCTCTTCGGCCCCTGCATGTTCATCGGCATCGGCAACGGTCTCACCATGCCGGCTGCCAACAGTGGTGCAATGTCGGTCCGGGCGGATATGGTCGGCACGGCTGCGGGGCTCGCCGCCGCCATGAGGATCGCGGGCGGCGCCCTCATCGGCTCGATTGGCGGGTTGTTCATCGCGCAATCGGCGACGATCCATACCCTGTTTGCTCTGATGCTGATATCCGCGGTGCTCGCGCTGCTGGCGGCAGTCTGGGCTGCCTTGATCGAGAAGCAGAGATTGTGAGCGAAGAGAGCCTATCCGATGCGCTTGCTCAGTGCACTGGCCGGCGGATGCTTCACACCGGCGAAATCCTGTAGCCGTTGGAAACCAGCTCCACGCGCCCGAAGCCGGTGATGTGGCCGCCTGCGACGATCCAGCCTTCGCAGACAGCATCTTCCAGAGCAGCCCAGCGGGTTCTGACGGCCAGCTCGGGATCGAGATCATAGGCGAGGCCGATCTTCGGATCGCCGGGCTGCAGATCCCCCAAATGCAAGGCATCGCCCCAGATCAGGAGAGAATCGTCGCCACCGCGCAGCAGATAGCCGGTGTGGCCCGGCGTGTGGCCCGGCAGCGGATGCGCCTCTATATCGGGCAGCACTTCGCCAGCACCGATCCGCTTTATGCGGGAGCCATAGACGCGCTGCAGTTGCTCGGCCACCTTGAAGCCGCCGCGCCGCGCCTCCGGCACAGCCTCGCGCGCGACGGGATCGGTGAAGAAGGCGATATCACGGTCCGATACGAACACGTCTGCATGAGGGAAATACGGCTTGTCTCCATCGAACAAGCCAAGCGCATGGTCACCATGAATATGGGTGAGTAAAACGCTCTGGATTTCATCCGGCGCGATCCTCGCTTCATGCAACGCCGATCGCGCATGGCCGTATTTCGGCCCCCAGGAAGTGCCCGTCCCGGCATCGACGAGAAGAACACCGGAAGGCCCGCGCAGGAGAAAGCAGTTCACATCCACCTGAAGCGTCGGCTTACCCCAGCTTTCGATCGCATGTTGCCGGGCAGCATCGCCATCCGTGTGGATCAACACATCCACCGGCGCTTCGAATAACCCGTCGTGCAGAAGAGTAACGTCGTATTGCCCGACATGCAGGGAATAATCGGTCATGGATGCGACTCCGCTCGCGGGCTGCAGAAAGGGGCCGGATGACGAGCCGCCCCCTTTCCGTGTTTTATGGACGCTCAAGCGCCATATACGACGAGCAGATCCTTTGCGTCGATCTGATCGCCGGCTTTCACCAGCACCTCGGAAATCGTGCCGTCCTTCTCCGCATGCAGCGCGGTTTCCATCTTCATCGCTTCGATGGAGACGAGCACGTCGCCGGCCTTGATCGCCTGGCCGGGCGAGACGAAGACAGTGGAGATGACACCCGGCATCGGCGCGCCGACATGGGCGGCATTGCCGGTCTCGGCCTTGCGGCGGATGGCGCTGCCCGACGCACCATGGGCACGGTCCGGCACCTTGATGCGCCGCGGCTGGCCGTTGAGCTCGAAGAACACCGTCACCATGCCCTTCTCGTCGGTCGCCGTCATCGCCTGGTTGACGATGACGAGCGTCTTGCCCCGCTCGATTTCGGCAAACAGCTCGTCGCCTTCCTTCAGACCGTAGAAGTAAGCCGGCGTCGGCAGCACCGAGACCGGGCCATAGGTGTCGGCCGCCAGCGCATAGTCGGTGAAGACCTTCGGATACATCAGGTAGGAGGCGAATTCGAAGTCGTCGACCTTGCGTTCCAGCTTGGTTTCGATCGCCCTACGATCGGCATCGAGATCGGCCTCAGTGAGCAGCGAACCTGGACGGACGGTATAGGGCTTGTCGCCCTTCAGTGCCTTCTTCTGTAGTGCTTGCGGCCATCCGGACGGCGGCTGGCCGAGATCGCCCTTCAGCATGGAAACGACCGAATCCGGGAAGGCGATATCCTTGGCCGGGTTTTCGACATCGGCGACCGTCAGGTCCTGGGACACCATCATCAGCGCCATGTCGCCGACCACCTTCGAGGACGGCGTCACCTTGACGATGTCGCCGAACATCTGGTTGGCGTCGGCATAAGCCTGCGCCACCTGATGCCAACGGGTCTCGAGGCCAAGCGAGCGGGCCTGTTCCTTGAGATTGGTGAACTGGCCGCCCGGCATTTCGTGCAGATAGACTTCCGATGCCGGTCCCTTGAGATCGCTTTCAAAGGCGGCGTACTGATGGCGCACCGCTTCCCAATAGAAGGAGATACGACGGATCCATTCTGGATCGAGGCCCGGATCGCGCTCCGTTCCCTTCAAGGCCTCGACGATCGAGCCGAGGCAGGGCTGCGAGGTATTGCCGGAGAGCGCATCCATCGCGGCATCGACGGCATCGACGCCGGCGTCTACGGCCGCCAGCACGGTTGCGGCTGCAATGCCCGAGGTATCATGCGTATGGAAATGGATCGGCAGGCCGGTCGCCTCGCGTAGCGCCTTGAACAGGACCTTGGCCGCACCCGGCTTCAAAAGCCCGGCCATATCCTTCAGCGCGATGATATGCGCGCCGGCCTTTTCCAGCTCGACGGCGAGATCGGTATAATATTTCAGATCGTACTTCGGACGGGCCGAATTGAGAATATCGCCCGTATAGCAGATCGCCGCTTCGCAGAGCTTGTTCTCCTCGGCAATCGCATCCATCGACACCCGCATGTTCTCGACCCAGTTCAGGCAGTCGAAGACGCGGAAGAGATCGATGCCGCCCTTGGCCGCCTGGCGAACAAAGTATTTGACGACATTGTCGGGATAGTTGGTGTAGCCGACGCCGTTGGCACCGCGCAGCAGCATCTGCAAGAGCAGGTTCGGCGCGCCCTCGCGGATCAGCGACAGGCGTTCCCACGGGTCTTCGGTGAGGAAGCGCATGGAAACGTCGAAGGTGGCGCCGCCCCAGCATTCCAGCGACAGCAATTGCGGCAGAGCGCGCGCATAGGTGCCGGCAACCCGGGCGATGTCGAAGGTGCGCATACGAGTGGCGAGCAGCGACTGATGGCCATCGCGCATCGTCGTGTCGGTCATCAACACGCGCTTTTCGTTGCGCATCCATTCGGCGAACTTCTGCGGGCCAAGCTGATCCAGGCGCTGCTTGCTGCCGTCCGGAACCTTGCCGTCGCTATAGGGCAAGACCGGTTCGGCCGCCTTCGGCGACGGCGCCGGTCGGCCGCGGGCTTCCGGATGGCCGTTGACGGTGACGTCGGCGAGATAGGTCAAGAGCTTGGTGGCGCGGTCCTGACGCTTGACCTGCTGGAACAGCTCCGGCGTCGTGTCGATGAAACGCGTCGTATAGCTGTTGTCGCGGAATTTCGGATGGGTGATGATCGCTTCGAGAAAGGTGAGGTTGGTCGCCACACCGCGGATGCGGAATTCGCGCAACGCGCGATCCATGCGGGCGATGGCCTCCAGCGGGTTCGGTGCCCAGGCCGTCACCTTCACCAGCAGCGGATCGTAGTAGCGGGTGATAATGGCGCCGGAATAGGACGTGCCGCCGTCGAGACGGATACCGAAGCCGGAGGCCGAGCGATAGGCGGTAATCCGGCCGTAATCCGGGATGAAATTATGTTCCGGATCCTCGGTCGTCACGCGGCATTGCAGCGCATGACCGTTGAGACGGATGTCCTCCTGTTTCGGAACGCCGGACTCTTCGGTGCCGATCGCATAGCCGTCTAGGATGTGAATCTGCGCCTTGACGATATCGATGCCGGTGACGACTTCGGTCACGGTATGCTCGACCTGGATACGCGGATTGACTTCGATGAAGTAGAATTTGCCGGTGTCGGCGTCCATCAGATATTCGACGGTGCCGGCGCCGATATAA
The DNA here is from genome assembly GCF_025200735.1 of Rhizobium sp. CB3060. Taxonomy (NCBI): domain Bacteria; kingdom Pseudomonadati; phylum Pseudomonadota; class Alphaproteobacteria; order Hyphomicrobiales; family Rhizobiaceae; genus Rhizobium; species Rhizobium sp. CB3060. The sequence goes on from NZ_CP104158.1 coordinate 3,459,728, forward strand.
TTCGTCGCCTCGGCGATCTTCAGCGAATAGGCGGCCAGTTCCTGGCGCTGCGCATCGGTCAGATAAGGCGCCGGCGCACGCTCGACGACCTTCTGGTTGCGGCGCTGGACTGAACAGTCGCGCTCGAAAAGATGCACGACATTGCCGTGCGTGTCGCCAAGGATCTGGCTTTCGACGTGGCGGGCGCGTTCGACGAGCTTTTCCAGATAGACCTCGTCCTTGCCGAAGGCGGCCATCGCCTCGCGCTTGGCCTCCGTCACTTCCTTGGCGAGATCCGCCTCAGCGCGGATGACGCGCATGCCGCGACCGCCGCCGCCCCAGGAGGCCTTCAGCATGACCGGATAGCCGATCTCCTCGGCCATCTTGGCGACTTCCTTCATATCGTCCGGCAACGGCTCGGTGGCCGGCACGACGGGCACGCCGACCGAAATCGCGAGATTGCGCGCTGCGACCTTATTGCCGAGCTGGCGCATCGTATCGGCTTTCGGGCCGATGAAGATGATGCCGGCGGCATCGCACGCATCAACGAATTCCGGGCTTTCCGACAAAAGGCCATAGCCGGGATGGATGGCGTCGGCGCCGGACAGCTTGGCGACGCGGATGATTTCGTCGATCGACAGATAGCTTTCGATCGGGCCGAGATCGCGCGAAAGATGCGGGCCGCGGCCGACCTGATAACTCTCATCCGCCTTGAAGCGGTGCAGCGCGAGTTTGTCTTCCTCGGCCCAAATGGCCACCGTTTTTATGCCAAGCTCGTTGGCGGCGCGGAATACGCGGATGGCGATTTCGGAACGGTTGGCAACCAGGATCTTGGAAATGGGCAATGCTGTCTCCTCACGGCATCGAAACGGGCAATGCTGCACCCGCGAAGAGAATTCTTAACTTCTTGTCACAAGAAGTTCAATTTCTCCTGCGACATCCGACATCAAAATAGTTGCCACTACGGAATAAGCCCGTTTCTGAAGGCGATGGCAACGATATGCTGGCGGTTCTTGGCGTTCAGCTTGTCCTGGATACTATTCATATACCAATCGACGGTGTGATTTGAGATTTTGAGCGTCCGGCTGATTTCCATGGAGGTCATGCCTTCCGCCAGATGGTTCAACACCTCGGTCTCGCGCCTGGTCAGCTTCACGTCGATAGTAGCCGGCTGCTCCAGCGATTGCGCTTCGCCGCGCAGTTCCAGAAGCCGCCAGAAGGCTTTTTTCGCCACCGCATCGAGTAGCGAGAGTTCGACGGGCGACAGATCGACCACATTGCCGCCGACGGTCATGCTGCCGAGCAGGCCGCTGCGCCCATGAATGGGGAAGATATAGCCATCGATCAGCCCGTGGGCGCGGGCATCGGCCATCATCTGCTCCATGCGCCGGCGCAGCGGATCACCCTTCAGCGCCGCCATGGCATCGCGCCAGCGGAAAGGCCGCTGCGCCCGGCCGAGATAACGGATGGTGGGGTCGATAAGCAGGTATTTCTTGGCGACATAGGTGAGCGGCCATTTGTCGGGCCAGCGTCCGGCCAGCATCAGGGTCGTGGGGTCCACATTCGGCCGCGGCTGCTTCAGCAGACCGTAGAAATCGAACTTGTAGGACCGCAGCACCAGTTCCAGCTCCGCCACGACATTCTTGGCAAGCTTGCATTCTTCAATGACCACAAGCAATTGTATTAAGGAATGAATATTCACAGCTACCCCCTGGCTTGAAAGCCTGGTTGTTCGTCAGCAGATGCCGCCTTCATGTTCCGCCTTGCCTCCCGAGTCGGCGGATGGCGGGCAAACATAATCGGATCGAAAATAAATTGAACGTCATTGGCGAAAAATTTAGTGATCAACCCTGAATAGCAATCGCATCGCTGCGCGACAATGCCATGATATAAAGTATTCTTTAATTATCACATTTCTCTGGCAGCCGATTTCGTGCCCTCGCGGCCCCTGACATAAGGGGTAAAAATTACCCTGAAAAAACAGCGTCGGATTCCGTTAATCGCCGGTTCAGGAACCAATCTGTAGCATCCGATCATTCCGAATTTTCGCAGATGCACAGAGGGTGCCCGACGTGTCGTTGTTCAAAGTCTATGCAAGAGCCCTGAAGTATCTTGGCGCGTATCGATACCGCGTCTGGATGGTTGTCATCGCAAACATTGCACTGGCGATGACCACTATTTACGAGCCGGTTCTGTTCGGCCGTATCTTCGACGCCATTGCCAAGAAAGAGGCCGCGGCGCCGACGATGATGCTGTGGGCCGGTTTCGCCGTCTTCAGCGCAGTCGCCTTCATCGTCGTTTCCCGCGAGGCGGATCGTCTCGCCCATGGACGCCGCGCCTCGCTGCTGACCGAAGCGTTTAGCCGCATCATCTCCATGCCGCTCTCCTGGCACAGCCAGCGCGGCACGGCGAGTGCTCTGAATACGCTGCTCCGCGCCTGCGAAGCCCTCTTCGGCCTCTGGCTCGAATTCATGCGCAACCATCTGACGACGGCGGTCGCACTGGTCGTGATGGTTCCCACGGCCATTGCCATGGACCTGCGCCTGTCGGCCGTTCTCATCCTACTCGGCGTCTTCTACTGGATCATCGGCCGTCTGGTCATGAACCGCACGAAGGATGGCCAGACCTCGGTGGAAAGCCATTACAACACGGTGTTCTCGCATGTCAGCGACAGCATCAGCAACGTTTCCGTGCTGCATAGCTACAACCGCATCGAAGCCGAAACCAGGGCGCTGAAGTCCTTCACCGAACGACTGCTCGCCGCGCAGTATCCGGTTCTCGACTGGTGGGCGCTCGCCGGCGCGCTGAACCGCACGGCCTCGACCGTCGCGATGATGGCGATCCTGATGATCGGTACGGTGCTCGTCCAAGACGGCAGCCTGAGCCTCGGCGCGCTCATCACCTTTATCGCCTTCGCCAACGTGCTGATCGGCCGCCTGGAGCAGCTCCGCAACTTTGCCAACCAGATCTTCGAAGCACGTGCCAAGCTGGAAGACTTCTACACGCTGGAAGATTCCGTGCGCGACCGTGAAGAGCCGGCCGGCCTTGCCGAAATCAAGGACGTCAAGGGCGAAGTCGAGTTCCGCAACGTATCCTTCGGCTTCGGCAATACGTCGCAGGGCCTGCACAACATCAACTTCACGGTGAAGGCCGGCCAGACGGTCGCCATCGTCGGCCCGACCGGCGCCGGCAAGACGACGCTGGTCAACCTGCTGCAGCGCGTCTTCGACCCGCAGGACGGCCAGATCCTCGTCGACGGCAACGACATCACCAAGGTGACACGCAAGTCGCTGCGCCGCTACATCGCCACCGTCTTCCAGGATGCCGGCCTGCTGAACCGCTCGATCAGCGACAACATCCGTCTCGGCCGCGAAGGCGCGACCGAAGAGGAGATGGTCCGCGCCGCCCAAGCGGCTGCCGCCAACGACTTCATCGAAAATCGCGAGAGCGGTTACGAGACCCGGGTTGGCGAGCGCGGCAACAAGCTCTCCGGCGGCGAGCGCCAGCGTATCGCTATCGCCCGCGCCATCCTGAAGGACGCGCCGATCCTCGTGCTCGACGAAGCGACCAGCGCGCTCGACGTGGAGACCGAGAACCGGGTCAAGGCGGCGATCGACAATCTGCGCCAGAACCGCACGACCTTCATCATCGCCCACCGCCTGTCGACGGTGCGCGAGGCCGATATCGTCCTCTTCCTCGACAATGGCCGCGTGATCGAAAACGGCAGCTTCAACGAGCTCAGCCAGAGCAACGGCCGCTTCGCCGCCCTGCTTCGCGCCAGCGGTATCCTAACGGACGACGAAGTCCGGAAGGCACATACCACGGAAAACGAAGCCGCCTGATATTTGCAAAGGGCTTAAAGATCGAGGCCGGGAGAGCGATGCTCTTCCGGCTTTTTTGTTGCCGACAGCGCGGAGTTTATCAGGCAAGCACGATGACGCCGCAGCCCTGTGCCTGGCCCCTCGCAAGAAACATCCCCTTCGAATACGGCAACTAAACCAAAAACAAGAAAGGCCCGGCAGGGAACCCGGGCCTTTCTCCTTCTCTGATCGGAGGTCAAATCGGTTTTGGCGTCAAGCTGGAGTCACGGCCGACGTCAAACCGGTTGCGACTGGCGTCAAACCGGGATCAGATCAGAACTTGCGTTCGAAGCGGAGCACGCCGGCCCACTGATCCTTGTCGGCAGCGTCCCAATCCGTGTAGGAGACTTCCGGCTCGATCAGCAGGTCCTTGACCGGACGCCAGGCAACGTTGGCGGTGGCGGCGAGGATCTTCGAGTCGGTGTAAGCGACTTGAGCATTGGCCTGCAGCTTCGGCGTCAACTGGTAGCTGGCGCCCGTCCAGAAGGCCCAGTCGCCCCAGCCGCAATCCGCGCCATTGGTCGGGCAGGCTGAGCGGTTGCTGTTGAGGTAAGAACCGGCATACTTGTTCAGCTTGTCGCCATCCGTGTTCCAGCCGCCCATCAGGAAGGCCTTGAAGTCGCCGAAATCGGCGTCGATGCGAGCCTTGATGGCGCCTTCTTCGACGATCGAGTCATAGCCGCCGATGACCCGGAGGGTCCATGCACCGGCCTTGTAGCCGGCGCCGGCAACAACGTCAGGAGCATAATGATCGGCCTTGCCGGTGCGCCATGCGCCGCCGTAGGACGAGGTGTCGGCCGACGAGTTGGAATCTTCCAGCGAGATCACTGCCGTGAAGCCGTTGCCGGCATCATATTTGTAGGTGAACTGGTTGAGTTCCTTCGGGCCGTCATAGACGACGTCGTCGTTGATGACGTTGCCGGCATAGCCCATGAAGAGGTTGTACTGCGAGTCGAGCTTACCGACGGTGAAGCCGGCGAGGCTGATATTGGCCCAAAGCAGCTTCGTGCTCGTGGAGTTGCCTTCCTGCCAATCCCAACGGTAGACGGTGTTGGTCTTCAGCGGGCCGTATTCGGTATCGCTCGCCGTGTCGATGCTGAGCTCGGCGCGAGTATGCCAAAGCGTACCGTTCTTGCTGTTGGCGTTGTAGGCATCGTACCATTCGCCTTCGGTGCGGACGCGGCCGCCGATCTTCAGGCAGGTTTCCGTGCCGGGAATGAAGAAGTAACCGGCGCCAAAGGCGTCGCAGATGCGAACATATTCAAGCGGCTCCGGCTCGGCGGCCACGATGGCGTCAGCCGCCTGTGCTCCCGAAACGGCAGCCAGAGCAGCGGCCGAACCGAGAAGAAGACTTCTGATATTCATAGATTACTCCAATCCAGTATCGATTGGGCATGAGCTATCGCGCCGAAAAATCGACGTTCCCTACCCCATTCCCGTTTTGACAATCCCCACGAATGCGCCGCGCCCGTCGTTGGGACGCGTATAGCGCCGGGGTGGCGGCACTCCCCGAGCGCCGTCACGGTCCCGATGTAGGCAATTCAATTTTGCACAACAAGATTTCGAGCAATGGAATCTTTGCTGCAACGCACTGGATTGTCATTGCGTTGCAGAAAAATCACGTCACACTTCGTTCACACAAGTGTCGCAAAACGAATTGGGAATATAATTCAATGGATTACGTGTTGTGGTAGCCGATGGCCGCAGAGCCGACTATCGGCGCTTTTCGGTTCGCACCGGCAGTGGAATCGTCGCTATGGACGTCGCAAGGGACGGGCGGCTGACTGCATCCTGCCGCTTATGCTCGAGATAATAGGCATAGGCGAACTGTGCGGCGATCCCGACGAGCACATAGGCGCCGCCAACGGCCGGATCCTTGTCGGTAACGTAGAGGATGACCTGGCCGGCCATGGCGAGGATCGTGCCCGCAACGAAAATGCTGAGGGAATGCCGTCCAAGGATCGTCAACGGATGATCGGCGGACCGACGCAGCAAGCGCGAAACGGACGGCACAGTGATGATGAGATAGGCGAGCGCCAGCACATGTAGCAAGCGCGGCAGCGACAGAAATGTCTTGTCGAAACCGGTGACGACCGTCGGGAGACCAAACGCAGCAAGATGATCGCCCAGCACCCAGAGCTTGTCGGTGACCCAGATGAAGGACAGCACGACATAGGCGAGCGACAGCGCAAACAGGGCCGGATTATAGGATATCCGGCCGCCGCGCTTCACATGCATGACGGCAACGAAGCCGATGACGAACAGGAACTGCCAGGACAGCGGATTGAGGAACCAGAAACCATCCAGCAACGTCGTGTGCGGCGCCATCTGATAGATGCCAGCGACCAGCCAGACGCTGCCGGAAACCAAAAGCAAAAGCAGCGGGCTTCGCGCCTCTAGCACCAACATCAGCGGCAGCATCAGGAACAAGGCGCCATACATCGGCAGGATGTTGTTGTAGCCGATCTGGTGGCCGAGCAACAGCAGGGCCGGAATGCCGCGAGCCGGATCCATCAGCACGGCAAGGATGTTCACCTCGCAGAGCAGGCCCGCCTGGCGGAATACCCATGCGCCGGAAATGAACAGCACCAGCGTGATGAAAGTGGTGATCATATGCGCGGTATAAAGCGTGAAAGCGCGCTTGACCGCCTTTAAGGCAGTTGAAAGCCGGTTGCCCGGCTTGAACCGCGTGCCATAGGCAAGACCGACGGAGATGCCGGAGATCAGCACGAAGGCTTCCGCCCCGTCGGAGAAACCGAAATTCTTGGTGGTCAGCCGCTCGAGGAACTGACCGGGCACATGATTGATGAAGATCGTGATCAGGGCCAAAGCCCTCAGAACATCCAGTCTCGTATCCCGCTGCGTCGTCGCCTTCGGCAAGGTGATTCGCGTTGCCGAGGCCACGTCGATATTTGCCCTGGAATTCATGGACCTCTCCTGTTCCGACAACCAAATGCGATCGGGGCCAAAGAGTTCCCCCTTTGGCCCCGATCGTTGAAGCGAAACAGTGCAGGAAAGCGCTACTGTCCGATCGGATAGCCCTCTTCGGGATGGGCGATCGCCCTGTCATTCACAGACACCAAGTATCCCTTAGCATCGGGCGCTTTTGAGACGGAAATGCGGTATTTTCCGCTCGGCAGATCGAGGTCCGCCGCAAAGCCATCCCACTTCGACGGCAGCGCCGGCTTGACGTAGAGATGGCCATTTTTGACGCGAATGCCGAGAATTCCCTCAATTGCCACGCGATAAAGCCATCCGGCCGAGCCCGTATACCAGGTCCAGCCGCCGCGGCCGGTCAATTGCCCCTCGCCGTAGACGTCGGCGGCAATGACATAGGGCTCCACGCGGTAGGTATCGGCCTCATCACGATTTCGTGCATGGTTCACGGGATTGAGCAGTTCGAAGCAACGCCAGGCATCGTCGCCGCGATTCATCTCTGCCAGTGCCATGACCACCCAGGTCGCGGCATGGGTATACTGGCCGCCGTTTTCGCGCACGCCCGGCGGATAGGACTTGATGTAGCCCGGATCGCGCGCCGACTTGGAGAAGGGCGGCGTGAACAGCCGGATGATGCGGTTATCATCGTCGACTAGCTTTTCGAGAACGGCATTCATCGCCTTCTCGCCGCGCTCGCGGTCGCCTTCGCCGGACAAGATGTTCCAGGACTGCGCGATCGAATCGATCTGGCATTCGAAATTCTCGTCCGAGCCGAGCGGGCTGCCATCGTCGAAATAGCCGCGGCGATAGTGGCCGCCATCCCAGCCCGCCGTTTCCAGCGCCTTGCGCAGTTCCGGCAGATGCTTGGTCCAGCGTTCGACACGCTCCCGGTCGCCCCGCGCTTCCGCATAGGGCAGGAAAGCGGTGAGCGTGCCGGCCAGGAACCAGCCAAGCCAGACGCTTTCGCCACGGCCCTGAATGCCGACCCGGTTCATGCCGTCGTTCCAGTCGCCGCCGAGGATCAGCGGCAGGCCGTTGCCGCCCTTGCGCTTGATCGCCAGATCGAGCGCCAAGGCCGCATGCTGATAGACGCTGACCTTATCCTGCGACACGGTCGGCTGGTAGAAGGCATCGTGCGTACCAGGCATAAGGGCCGCACCTTCGACGAAGGCGAGTTCTTCATCGAGAAGCGACTTGTCGCCGGTCACCGTGCAATACTGGTTGATGGCATAGGCGAGCCAGACGACATCGTCCGAGATACTCGTGCGCACGCCGGCCCCGCTGCCCGGCAGCCACCAATGCTGCACATCGCCTTCGCGGAACTGGCGTTGCGCCGCATTCAGGATCTGCTTGCGGGCAAGCTCCGGCGCATGCATCAGGAAGGCCAGCGTATCCTGCAACTGGTCGCGGAAACCGAAGGCGCCGGAAGCCTGATAGAAGGCAGTGCGGGCCATGATCCGGCAGCCGAGGCTCTGATAGGGCAGCCAGGCATTGATCAGGTTGTTCATCGCCTTGTCCGGCGTCGAGATCTGCAGACGGCCGGTGAAGTTATCCCAGAAGCCGCGGCTGGCCGAAAGCACAGCCTCGAAATCGGCATTGCGGATGTCGGCCACCAATGCGCGCGCCTCTTCGATCGAAGCGGTATCGCCCATATAGAAGCAGATATCCTTCTGTTCGCCGGCTCCGACCGTCAGATCGAAGGCGAGCGCCGCGCAGGGATCGCCGTCGAGATCGGTGGAATTGGAAAGGGCAGCGCCGGAAACGACGGCTTCCGGCATCTGCACCGTGCCGTAACGGCCGATGAATTCGCGGCGGCTGGCCGAGAAGCTCGAATGCGCCTCGCTCGCCGCCATGAAGGCGATACGCTTGGAATAATCGATGCTGTAGGGATTGTTGGCAAACAGCGCGCCGGTTTCCTCATCCACCGACGACAGGATGAACGGCCGTGTCTTGTGCGGATTGATGCCGAGCACCCATTCCGCATAATTGTAGAGCCGCAGCCGGCGGCTACCCTCGCCCGTATTGCGGATGCGCAGGCGGAAAAGCTTGACCGGGCGTTCGCGATCGATCGTTTGCGTCAGCTCCAGCGCTATGCCGCTCTGTTCGCTCGAGAACACCGAATAGCCGAGACCGTGGCGGGCCTCATACTGGACCTTCGGATTGCGCGACAGGGCCGCATAGGGGGTCATCACCGTATTGCTGTCGAGATCGGTCACATAAAGCGCCTCGCCCGGACGGTTGATGACCATGTCGTTGGTCCATGGGGTCAACTGATAGTCGCGCGAATTGTGGCTCCAGGTGAAACCGCCGCCTTCAGCAGGCACATGGAAGCCGAAACGCTCGTTGGAGATGACGTTGATCCACGGATGCGGCGTCGACTGGCCGCCGGCGAGCCGGACGACATATTCGCGGCCATTGTCGGCAAAGCCGCCATAGCCGTTCCAGAAGTCGAGGTCGTCCTGTGCTTCCAGTTCACCGGCTGCAAAGACGGATTTCTGCGGCACCATCGGTACGGCAAGGCGATTGACCGGCGCCGGCCCATCGGACTGCGCCGAACCGAACAGCGTCGCCGCACGGGCGATTTGATCAACAAGCTTGCCGTTACGTGCATGGAAGATCACGCGCGAGGCAGCAAGAATCTGCTGGTAGGTCTCCTGCTCGATCAGATCCTTGCGAACCGAGAAGATATTCTGGCGCAGGCCCTCGCCCTGATTGTGGCGAATATGCTCGACGAGCTTGTCGAGCTCACGTTGCATGTCCTGGGCTTGGTCTACGGCCCGCTCATTGACGATCACCAGATCGGCATTGATGCCGCGTGAACGCAGATATTCCGCGGCACTCAGCGCTTCCCGCGCGATTTCGAGGTCGATATCGTCGTTGATGCGCAGGGTGAAGATCGGGAAATCACCCGAGATCGTCACCGGCCAAAGTGCGGACTGCGAATGCAGGCCGGCCTGAACGGTGGCGCTGTCGGCGCGCAGATGCATGTCCGGATAGACGAGATAGCGGGCAAGCTTCTGGAAGGCTGCGGCCTGCTGCGAGGTGACGCCGACATGGCGCATCTGCATCTGCGTGCGCGTCCAGGCCTGCGTGAGCTCGATGCCGAAGGTATCGGGATTGCGGTAGCGATCGACCGCCTTGTCGACATCCTCGCGGCTCGGTGCGGCGATCGTCCAGAAGATCACGCTGACCTTCTTGCCGGCCGGCACGCGCACGACGCGACGCAGCGACAAGCAGGCGTCCATGGTGAAGCCGTCCGTGCCGGACAGAGTTGCGCCCGAATCGAAAGCGGCGGCTTCCGCGAGCGTCCGGCCACGGCCGAGGAACTTGCGGCGGTCTGTCTCGAATTCCGTCGGGCGCTCGGTGCCGGCATTGTCGACGACCAGATGGGCGATCGACATGTCAGGCTCATTGTAATCGCGCTTGTTGCGCTCGGCGCGGATCACGTCGCCGGTGCTGCCGATCTCGGTGCGCACGAACATGCGCGCAAAGACCGGATGGCCCGAATCGACATCGTCGCTGGCGATTGCCGGCTCGAGATAGGAGGTCACTTCAATGAAGCGATCCTCCGCGCCCATGTTGAGCAGCGTCACACGGCGGCCCTCGGCATCGTGTTCGGTTGCGACGATGCATTCGACATCGCTGGTGAGATCACCAATGGTCTTGCTGTACTCCGCCTTTTCATCGCTGAAGGTGACTTTGACCTTTTCGCCTTCGACGCTACGCGGCTCTGATGTGGCCGACCACCATTGGCCGGATGCGGTATCGCGCAGGAAGATGAAGGTGCCCCAGCGATCTTCCGTCGGATCGGGCCGCCAGCGCGAGACCGACAAGCCATTCCAGCGTGAGTAGCCGGCGCCGGTCGCCGTCAGCATGACGGCGTAATGGCCGTTGGACAGGAAGGCGAGTTCGCGATCGTGCGTCGCCGGATCGGCAATTTTGCGGATTTCCGGACGCAGCATGTCTTCCTGGATATTGGCCGGCTGGTCGCTCTCGTGCTTTGCGGCCATGACAGGGATATCGCGCGGCGCCTTTTCCTGCAGCAGCAACTCGGCCGCTTCGATCACCGGATCGGCATGGAACAGCTCACGCAGGCGTCCGTTGAAGGCGACGTTGGCAATAGCCGCAATCGACATGCCGTGATGGTGGGCATAGTAGTTGTAGACCACCGCGCACTTCTTGCCCTCGGGAACGCGGGTCGGCGTGAAATCGACGGCGTCGTGGAAGCCATAGGTGCCGAGCGCGCCGACCTTGCGCAGCTTCTGCAGGTTTTCGAGCGCCGCTTCCGGACGATACTGGCTGGCCAGAATCGAAGCATAGGGCGCGATGACCGCATTCTGGCCGAGACCGCGCTTCAGGCCGAGCGAAGGCACGCCGAAGTTGGTGTACTGGTAGTGCATGTAGTGGTCGCGGGCGTTGAAGGCCGCTTCCGAAATGCCCCAGGGGATGCCGGCGCCGAGGCGCTTGGCATAATTCATCTGCTCCTGAACAATCAGATTGTTGGTCTGGTTGAGGATACCACCCTGACGCTCCTGCATGACGAGCGGCGGCATCAGATATTCGAACATCGAGCCGGACCAGGAAACCAGAGCACCCCGCGAGCCGATCGGCACGACCTGGCGGCCGAGGCGATACCAATGCTCCGTCGGCAGATCGCCCTTGGCGATGGCGAAGAGGCTGGTAAGACGCGCTTCGGATGCCAGCAAGTCGTAGCAGGCGGCATCGAGTTCGTTGGTTTCAACACGGAAGCCGATAGAAAGCAGGCGCCGTTCCGGACGGTAGAGGAAGGCGAATTCCATACCGAAAGCAGTATCGCGCATGCGGTCGCGCAGCTTTGCCAGACGCTGGCGCAGCGCATCGACATTGGCGAGATCGAAGACGCTGTCGGCAATATGGCCTTCGCAGACCTTCACCAGCGATTCCGACCAGGTGAGCACCTCGCCGCTCTGCTGCGACTTGACCTCATGGTCGAGGTTGGCGGCGAGCTTCTGAATATCATGCGCCAGGACCGACAGGTTGATGATGCGGATCGAGGCGAACTCGTGCTCGCGCTTGACGGCGGCCAGCGCGTTCCGGAAGCCGATGATGCGCTCTTCCAGACGATGACGCAGCGGACGAACGGTCTTGCGGTCATCCGGCAGTTCGGCGAGCATTTCACCGAGAATGCCGGCGACATCGCCGATGCCGTCTAGATTGCCCTGCATATGCGCGGAGGGCGCTTCCGCCCAGATGCGGCAGGCCGACGACACGGCGATCAGGTGACCGGCGAAGTTACCGCTGTCGACCGCCGAGACATAGCGCGCGCCCATCGGCTTCAGCGTGTCCGTATGATACCAGTTGCAGAGATGCCCGCGGAATTTCTCGAGCTTCTCGACGGTCGCCATGGTCTTTTCCATGCGATCAATGGTTTCTTCGAAGGAAATCCAACCGAAATTGCGGGCCGAGATCACGGAGAGCAGGTAGACGCCGATATTGGTCGGCGAAGTCCGCGAAGCGACCACCGCATGCGGCGTCTGCTGCACATTGTCCGGCGGCAGGTGGTTTTGCTGCTCGACCACGAAGGTGTCGAAATAACGCCAGGTGCGCCGCGCGATCTTGCGCAGCTCGGCGGAGACGCCTTCCGGCACTTCGAGCTTGTCTTCGGTTTCCGCCGTCTGGCTGACATACCAGGCGATCGCCGGCGACAGAATCCACAGCAGCGCGAAGGGGATGCCGACGAAGAAGGCATTGTCGCCGGAAAGAGATGCGAAAGCCAATGCCAGCAGCGCCAGCACCGGTGCATGCCACATGACGCGGTAGTGGCCGAGGATCGTCGTCTGCGCCGCGGCCTGGGCGCTGGCCGCCGTGCGCCACTGCAGCATCAGCTTACGGCTGACGAAGGCACGGTAGAGCGAGCGGCCGATGGCGTCGGCCATGATGCAGGCGCCGTCGGCGATGAAGACGATACGCAGCGCGACCTGCGCATTGGCGGCGCGGATATCCGACCAGACCGTATAGAGATGGGCCCGGGCAACGATATCGCTGGTGCGCGGAATGATGCCGTTGATCAGCGACAGTGTCGGCGCCACGAACAGGCAGAAGATCAAGAGGATCTGCCAGATCAGGGCGGCGAACGGCCCCATGAAATACCAGCCGAGAACGGAGGCGAAGAACCAGGCGATCGGCGTCAGCGAGCGGCGCAGATTGTCCATCATCTTCCAGCGGCCGAGGCCGGTGACGCCGCGCTTCGGATTGAAGAGATAGGGAAGCAACTGCCAGTCGCCGCGAGCCCAGCGATGCTGGCGCGAGACTTCAACTTCGTAGCGGATCGGGAAATCCTCGACGAGTTCGCAGTCGGTGACGAGGGCACAGCGCGCCATCGAGCCTTCGAGCAAATCGTGGCTGAGAACCGCGTTTTCCTCGATCTTGCCCTTCAGCGAAGCCTCGAAGGCGTCGACATGATAGAGGCCCTTGCCGGTGAAGGTGCCTTCCTCGACTAAGTCCTGATAGACGTCGGAGACGGCGAAGACATAGGGGTCGAGACCGCGATTGACGGAGAAGACGCGCTGGAACACCGAGGCGTCCTTGCCCGTCGTCAGCGACGGGGTGACGCGCGGCTGCAGCACGCCGTAACCACGCACGACCCGCTTGGTCTCAGGATCGAAGACCGGGCGGTTGGTCGGATGATGCAGCTTTCCGACGAGCTTCGTGACCGTGTCGCGCACCAGGCGCGTGTCGGAATCGAGCGTCATGACGTATTGCACGTTCTTCGGCACGGTATTGGCGCCGGGCAGGAAGGTCGTGTCGCGGTCGCCGCGCAGCAGCAGGTTCAGCTCGTGCAGCTTGCCGCGCTTGCGCTCCCAGCCCATCCAGGCGCCTTCGGCCGGATTGTAAAGACGGCGGCGATGCAGCAGATAGAAGCGCTGCTTGCCGTCCTCGGCATAGCGGGCCGAGAGATTGGCGACTTCGCGGCGGGCGTAATCCAGAATCTCCAGATCGCGTTCGCTCTCTTCTTCCTTGCTGTCCGGCCAGTCGCTCAGAAGCGCGTAATAGACTTCGCCAAGCGGATTGGCGAGATAATGGACCTCGATGTTGCGCACCAGTTCGTCGACGCTGTCGCGATTACCGATCAAAGTCGGCACGACGACCAGTGTACGAGCCTCTTCCGGAATGCCCTCCTTGAACTCATAGCCGACGAGACGCGCCGGCGTGAGGTACATGGTGACCACGAAGTTGAACAGGCCGGTGGCGCCTTCGGATGCCGGCAGCGAGAACATCAACAGCAGGATGATGGTTTCAGCCCAGCCCATGCCAGCCTGGATCATGAAATAACCGACGATCCAGAGAGCGATGACGGTGATCAGGAGAACGGGGGCGGCGATCGCCAGCCAGTTGAACTTGCGCCACTGGCGGACGAAACGCTGCGACAGCTTCGGGCGGAAGCCGATCGCCTTTTCCAGCTTCTCGATCTGCTGGCCGACGATGAAATCGCCGATATTGGGCTCATGCGGCTGCGGCTCGCCCGAGGCCTTGGCCGCTTCGGTCATGGCCATGGCGACCTGGGCTATCTCCATTTCCGTCTTGTCGGAGCGGCGTGCTAGCTTCTCAATGGCGCGGCGATAGCTGTTGCGCGAGCCAGGATCGAGCTTTGCGTAATCGGTCTCGTCCCAGAGCAGCTTGTCGACTGCGCTGACCTCCTCGACCCAGCCCGACCAGTCGGTATCGTCGATCAGCCGCAGGCTTTTGATGATGTTGCCCATCGTCACATTGCCGGACGACAGGCGGTTGTGCTCGGCCATCATGACGGTTTCGGCATCGGTGCCGGCTTCCGTCAGACGCCGTTCCAGCCAGGTGACGGCGAGGCCCGAAGTGTGCGAGCCGTCGCGCAGACGATAGAGGAACTGCGTGGCGAAGGTATTGTCGGACGTATAGGGCTCGAGCGTCCTCAGGAACTCGGTGACCTTGGCGTCGTCATTGAGGCGAATCAGCTCATCGACCGCGGCATTGGCCTTCTTGCGCGTCAGGCGGCTCTGCTCGACGCGGCTGGAGATGCGACGCAGATTGTCAACGAGCACATAGCGCACCAGCGACGGAACCGCCCAGAGCTCACCGATCTTCAGCATGTCGTGCGACTGGAAGCCTTCGACAAGTGCCAAGAGACCCTGGTTGGATACGGTGCTGTGCGTGTGAGCGACATAGAGCCAGGCAAGCGCCAGCGTGCGCGGCATCACCATGCCGTCTATGGTGATCTTCTGCAGTTGATCGTAGTACTTCTTCGGGAAATCGCGGCGGACTTCCTGGATCGCCTCTTCGATGATGTAGTGGTTGTCGAGCAGCCATTCGGCCGCAGGCGTGATCGATTCACCGGCATCGACGTCGGCATTGGCCGAACGATAGACGCGCAGGATCTCTTTTTCGTTCTCCTTGTGCCGGTCGAAGAAATCGAAGGGCGCAAAGCCCGGCAGCTTCGTCGCAGCGCCGTTGCGGGCGAAGATCGAACCGCATTCCCGGATCTGATCGTTGGAGAAATAGGTGGCACGGATCGAATCGTTATGATCGATCTGCTTGGCTTCAGAATCGCGCGGCGGAACAGTGGAGAGGTTTTGAGACGTCATGGATTCGGGTTCTGGGTCCAAACAGAGTGACAGGCATTGTCGCCTTTACCGTTTTTGTCCTGCCCCACACGACTATTCATGCATTTGGACCCTTTGCTTCGCTTCCCGGCGCGCGAAGGGGATGAATTCGAAGTGGCGGCTTAGAACAAACGTATTCAGGCGAAGATTTTCACGGCCTCTTCGTCAGGATCATGGCAATTTTGCGCCATCATTCGAAACAGGCTTCCGTGAAACTTGAGACGCGACCGGATGGTTCCGGCAGCAGTCTGCACGTGTCAAAGACAATCGATCAAGGTCATGAGGTATTCTCCTTAGGCTGATTTCTTGCAATCGGAAATTCAGTAGGGTTTGGTAGGTTGCCCTCCATATCCCGCGGAAGATGAACTTAAACTGAACTCCCTCAAAAGATTCGCAAATTCCTCTCAAGAGCTGTGTTTCTCAGGGTAGGAAATGATCGACAGAAAGCGGATCGGCAGACTAACGAGCACTTCCGGACCATGCGGCGCATCGGCATCGAAAAAGAGGCTGTCACCCGGCCGCATCGCATAAAGCTTGTCGGCATGACGGTATTCGACTTCCCCTTCCAACATATAGATCAATTCCAGCCCTTCATGCTGAAATGCCGGAAAAACATCAGAATCGGCCGTCAGCGTGATGAGATAGGGCTCGACCTGCAGCCCGCTAGACCCGTTGGCTATGTGACCGAGCAGATTGTACTGATGACCGGCGCGCGTACCCCGCCGCTCCATCTCCACACCCTCGCCGGCCTTGACGAAGACGGCGTTGCGCTTTTCTTCGAACCGCCGGAAAAACGAGGTGACGGGCACTCCAAGCGCCCGCGCCAACGCCTGCAATGTGGTGAGAGACGGCGACGTGTTGCCGTTTTCGATCTTTGAGAGCATGCCGAGCGATATGCCGGTGGCCGAAGCAAGGTCGGCGCCGGTGATGCCGAGCTTCTTGCGAAAGGCGCGGACCTCGTGGCCGATCGCCAATTCGAGATTATTCTCTTTTACGTCGCGTATGGCATGCGAATCCTGGTCCAGGACCGCTCGCCCGTCTTGACCACCATTCCGTCTGCCGCTGCGCCCAGCCTCCGCTTTGGTCATGCTCCGCCCCACTCTATTTTGTGTTTTGGCGAAGCTTACTGTTTTCATGAAGCGCATTCTATCGGTCATGGGAAATTTTCTTTGCCCGGCGAAGTTTTGACAAGGCCGGGAAAGAAGAATTGCCGTTAGGGAAGCGTTTCAACTTGGGAAGAAACAGGAATGCGACGGTAACGTCTGGCTGACCTGAAGATTAGCCCGATCGGCCGTGGCCGTTAGAAAACAAAAAAGAGATGACGCCAACCATCGCTCTATAAACGCGGCACCGCAGCGGCGCGCGCCCATGATATGACCGATCAATGCCGGTCATATCATCCTTGCAGCGCGTTCAGATCACGATGCCGAAGACGATGGCGACGACGAAGAGGAATGCGGCAGAAAACAGCGCAACGTGGATTGCAGTCTGGATCTTGCTGCGCGTCGTCGCAACGCGCTTCGAGCCGTCGAACTGATTCACATGCGTATTCGACATACCCAAATTCGCCATGTGTTGCCTCCGTTCGTTTTTGTCGTTGTCATGTGGGCGAGCCCACGTCCGACATTTATACAATCCCTATCAATTAGGTAGAGATGAATTTTTGTCCAGAGGCCAACGCAAGAAAAAATAAACCATTGGACGGCGGTCTGGCTCGAAAGATCAGCAAGGCTGACATCAGCAGAGAATGCGGCGAGCCCAGATCAAAGTGCGCTCTACGGCGCTTGCTTCAGCAGCCGGAGTTTCGGTCGGACCGATCTGACGGCGGCTCTGTTCTTCCGGCAGAGTGACGGTCAACGCGTCCTCTTCTTTTGCCGGTGCTGGCGGATGAAGATACCCCATGGTCATGCCACCCATGAAAAACATGCCTGCCTCCACTCGCGCATGACCCCATGTAGGAGATCACGAAAGTTAACCGCCATTAATGGGATCATGACAGAATTGCGGCACGAGTCAATAGTCTATACGATTAGTCGTCTTTTAAGCGAAGCTTAACTAAAAGGGCGATGAAGGACTAATGATTACAATCAATTAGGCACGGACAAAGCCTTTGCTCGCAATCATCAGGTTGCGCGTGTAGTCCTGCTTGACATCGCCGGCCGCCAATTCTTTTGCGCTCAGCCGCTCGACGACAGCGCCATTCTGCATCACCACGAGGCGTTCGCACATATGGGTGACGACACCGAGATCGTGACTGACCATAACGAACGTCAGATGACGATCCCTGCGCACCTGCTCCAGCAAATTGAGCACTTCCGCCTGCACGGAAGCATCCAGCGCCGAGGTCGGTTCGTCGAGCAACAGGATAGACGGCTCGACGATCAAAGCGCGGGCAATCGCCACGCGCTGGCGCTGGCCGCCCGATAGTTGGTGCGGATAGCGGAAACGGAAGCCTGAACCGAGGCCGACTTCGTCAAGCGCCCGGGTAATGCGCGTCTCGCTGTCGCCGATGCCGTGGATTGCCAGCGGCTCCAGCAGCAGCCGGTCGATGGTTTGACGCGGATGCAGCGAGCCATAGGGGTCCTGAAACACCATCTGGACCTGGCGGTAAAACGCTTTGGTGCGTTTTGCACCCTTCAGCGCCTCGCCATCGACGCGGATCACGCCGTCGCTGACAGGCGCGAGACCGGCGACGGCGCGCAGTAAGGTCGATTTGCCGGAACCGGATTCGCCGACAAGACCGAAGGATTCGCCCTTGTTCACATCGATGTTGACCGCATCGAGGGCGTAATAACCGTCATAGACGACACTGAGGCCGTCGACCGCAAGCGCCGCCGTCATGCCGCCCACTCCGGCTTGCGATCAAGGACCGGCAGCGGGTGACGGTCCTCGCCGATGACGGGCATGCAGTTCAACAGACCGCGCGTATAGGGATGCTGCGCATTGTTGAGTTCGGAAGCTTTTAATTCCTCGACGATCTTGCCGGCATACATGACGATCACCCGGTCACAGAAGGAGGACACCAGCCTCAGATCGTGGGACACGAAAATCAGCCCCATGCCGCGTTCCGATACCAGCCTGTCCATGATCCTCAGCACATCGAGCTGCACAGTGACGTCCAACGCCGAGGTCGGCTCGTCGGCGATCAGCAGCTCCGGGCCTGCGATCAGCATCATCGCGATCATCGCGCGCTGGCCCATGCCGCCGGAGACTTCATGCGGATGCAGGTCGTAGACGCGCTTGGGATCGCGGATCTGCACCGCTTCCAGCATGGCGAGTGCGCGCTCGCGCGCTTCCGCCCTGCTCACCTTCTCATGCGTGCGCAACGTCTCGGTAATTTGCTTGCCGATGGTCATCACCGGATCGAGCGAATATTTCGGGTCCTGCAGCACCATGGCAATGCGCTTGCCGCGCAGCGACCGGCGCTCCCTGGCCGAGACCGACAGCAGGTCGATGCCGCTGAAGTTCAGCTTGTCGGCCGTGACGATGCCATGCGACGAAGTGAGGCCCATGATCGCGCGGCCGGTTTGCGACTTGCCGGAACCGCTCTCGCCGACAATGCCGAGTCGCTCGCGGCCGAGCGTGAAGGAGACGCCGCGCACGGCTTCGATGATGCCGGTGCGGGTGGGATAGCGAACCCTGAGGTTCTCGACCGTCAACAGTGGCGTCATTGGCCGCTCTCCTTCGGATCGAGCGCATCCCGCAAACCGTCGCCGAGCAGGTTGAAGCCCAGGCTGACGATCAGGATGGCGATACCCGGCATTGCCGCCACCCACCATTGATCGAGATAGTATTTGAACCCGGTGGCAATCATCGCGCCCCATTCCGGCAGAGGGGGCTGTGCGCCCAGGCCGAGGAAACCGAGACCCGCCGCCGTCAGAATAACGCCGGCCATATCGAGCGTGACACGCACGATCACCGAGGAGATGCAGAGCGGCATGATATGGCGGAAGACGATACGGATCGGCGAGGCGCCCATGAGTTGCACGGCAGCGATATAATCGGAGCGCCGCACCGTCATCGTCTCAGCCCGCGCCAGGCGCGCATAGGGCGGCCAGGAGGTGATGGCGATCGCAATGATGGCATTCTCGATGCCGGGGCCGAGCGCGCCGGCAAAAGCGAGCGCCAGCACCAACTTCGGAAAGGCAAGGAAGATATCGGTGATACGCATCAGCACGGTGTCGATCCAGCCACCTGCATAGCCAGCTATCATACCGATAAACAGCCCGAGCGGCGCCGAAATGATCGCGACGAGAACAACGATATAGAGGGTCCATCGCGACCCATAGATCAAACGGGACAGGATATCGCGCCCGAGATTGTCGGTACCGAGAAGATAGCCGCCGGTCCCGGGCGGCTTCAGATAGGCATTGGTGAGATCCCCAATACTCGGCGGATAGGGGGCGATAACATTGGCAAATGCCGCCACAAGAATGAGGACGACAATGATCAGCAATCCGAGAACCGCCAGCCGATTGGCGGAAAATTGCCGCCATGTGACATAGGCACGTCCGAGGCTCGCTTGCCGGCGCGACTGCGGCCGATCCGACAGCAGCCAGTCACGCCAGCCAGGTTGCGTGGTCTCAGCGGTCGCCGTCATTTGCGTCGCGTCCTTGGATCGAGAGTGCGGTAAAGCAGGTCGGAGAGCAGGTTAATCCCGATGAAGGCTGTACCGACGACGACAGTTCCGCCGAGCACGGCGTTCATATCGGCGTTCTGCAGCGAGCTGGTGATGTAGAAACCGATGCCCGGCCAGGAGAACACGATCTCCGTCAGCACCGAACCTTCCAGCAATCCGGCATAGGAGAGCGCGATCACCGTGATCAGCGGCACGGCGGCGCTGCGCAGCGCATGTCCCCAGATCACCCGCGTTTCCGAAAGCCCCTTGGCGCGGGCCGCGACGATATATTCCTGGCCGAGTTCGTTCAGCATGAAACTGCGCGTCATCCGGCTGATATAGGCAAGCGAGAAGTAGCCGAGCAGCGAGGCCGGCAGAATGATGTGGCGGAATGCATCCCAGAACACATCCCATTGCCCCTGCATGGCGCTGTCGATCAGATAAAAGCCGGTGATCGGCGTGAAGGTATATTCGAAGGCGATGTCGATGCGTCCGGGATAGGCCACCCAGCCCAGCTTGGCATAAAAGATGACGAGCGACACCATGGCCAGCCAGAATACCGGCACCGAATAGCCGACGAGGCCGATGACGCGGACGATCTGGTCGATGAAGCTGTTGCGGCGCACGGCGGCAAGCACGCCGAAGGGAATTCCGAAGATCGCGCCGATGATCGTACCAACGGTCGCAAGCTCCATCGTCGCCGGAAAAACGCGCCGGATATCGTCCATCACCGGATTGGTCGTCAGCACGGATGTGCCGAAATCGCCGGTCAGGGCACTCAGTAGATAATAATAGAACTGCAGATAGAGCGGCTGATCGAGATGCATTTCACGGCGCAGGCGCTCCAGCACCTGCGTAGGTGCATGGTCACCGGCAATCGCCAATGCCGGATCGATCGGGATGACGCGCCCGATGAAGAAAGTGACGGCGAGAAGGCCGAGATAGGTCGTGACCGCCACGACCAGGAAGCGCAGAACGCCCATCAGAATGGGCGCGGCACGGCCCTTTTTGGGCCGCACCTCCATTTTCCGTTCGACAGTGCTCAAAGAACCAGTCCTATCGGACCATCACTTCGACACGGGCCAGACAAAATTGGTGTCGAAGCTCGGGCCGAGCTTGAAGTCCTTCACATCCTTGCGATAGCCGGCGACTTCCGTCTGCTGGAAGAGGAAGACGAAGGGGCTGGCATCCAGATACTTCTTCTGGATCTCCTGATACATGGCGCCGCGCTTGGCAGCGTCGACCTCGAACAGGGCAGCCTTTGTCTCCTTGTCGAGTTCAGGTGTCGTCCAGTCGTTGCGCCAGGCGAGCGTCTTGTTGGTGCCGGCGTCGGAGTTGTCGGGATTGTTCGTGAACGTATCGGCATTGGAATGGGGATCCCAATAGTCATTGCCCCAGTTGCCGAAATAGATGTCGTGGTTACGGGCGCGATACTTGGTCAGCTTCTGCTTGCCATCGCCGGGGATGATCTCGACCTTGATCCCGGCCTGGCCGAGCGTCTGCTGGATCGAGGTGGCAACGCCCGTATCCGGCTCGATGCTGCGCACGTCCATCGTCACGGAGAAACCGTTCGGCAGGCCGGCCTTGGCAAGCAGGTCCTTGGCCTTGGCAACATCAAGCTTGAACGGATTTTCATCCAAGGAGCCAAGCATGCCCTTCGGCTCGAAGGTCTGATGGATTTCGCCTATGCCCTTGATAAGCGTCTTGCTGATGGCGTCATAGTCCACCAGGTATTTGAACGCCTGCTGCACTTCCGGCTTGGCGAGGTTCGGGTTCTTCTGGTTGAGGCTGACGTAATAGATCGTGCCCTTCGGCGCATTGGTGGAGGTAAGTTCAGCGTTCTTCTCGATGGCCGCGAGGTCGGTCGGCGACAGGTTGCGGGCAACGTCGATGTCGCCATTCTCCAGCGCCAGGCGCTGCGCCGAGCTTTCCTTCATGAAGCGGTAGATGACGCGCGCAAGCTTCGGCTTTTCACCGTAATAATTGTCGTTGCGCTCCAGAACGACAGCCTGGTTGGCGCGCCATTCGCGCAGCTTGAACGGACCGGAGCCGGCATAGCCGGTCTTTAGCCAGCCATTGCCGAAATCGTTGTCGTATTTGTTGTCGGCCGACGGCGTCACCGGTTTGACGTGCTCCATAACCAGCTTCTTGTCGACCACTTCCGCAACCGTCGCTGTCAGGCAGTTCAGCACGAAGCTCGGCGCATAGGGCTTGTCGACGGTGAAGGTGAAGGTGCTCGGATCCGTAGCCTTAGCCTTTTCCGTGACGTTGTCGCCGGTCAGGCCGAACTGGGTGAGGATGAAAGCGGGGCTCTTGTTGAGCTTGACGACGCGCTCGAAGGACCAGGCGACGTCATCGGCGGTGATCGGATTGCCCGATGCGAATTTGAGGCCGGGCTTCAGCTTGAACGTATAGGTCAGGTGATCGTCGGAGACCGACCAGCTCTCGGCAAGATCGCCCTGGATCTTGGAGGTATCGTTGATATCGAGGCGAACGAGCAGGCTGTAGCTGTTGCCGGTAACCTCGGCGGCGGAGAGTTCGTAGGCTTCGGCCGGGTCCATGCTGAGAATGTCGTCGAAGGCGAAACCTTCAACCAGCGTATCCTTCGGCGTTGTCGCGAAAGCGCTCGGCACAGCCATCGTCAAAAGCGTGAGAGCCGCACCGGCCGAAAGGGCGCGAAAGTTGCGGTTCATCTTGATCATCATCATGTTTTCGTTCCCTTATTTTAGCTTTTATTACTATCAATCACGCACGCGACTTGCTGCTCTCTCCCCAAGCAGAAGCCAGGATACGAAGCCAGTTCTCCCTGCATAGCTTCACAAGATCGGCTTCAGCATAGCCAACGTTCCTGAGCGCAGCAATCAGCTTTTGGTTGCCTGCAGCGTCGCCGATTTCTTCCGGAATCGTCGCTCCGTCGAAGTCCGATCCGAGGCCGACGCAATCGATGCCGACACGGCTGACGAGGTGGTCGACATGGCGAACCAACACCTCGATCCGGGTGTTGGCATCCGAGCGGCCGTCCTCGCGCAGCATGGCCGTCGCATAGTTCAAACCGACGATGCCGCGGCTCTCCCTGATGGCGTCGAGCTGCTTGTCGGTGAGATTGCGGGCGACGGGGGTGAGCGCATGCGCGTTGGAATGGCTGGCGACCAGCGGCTGATCCGATGTCTTCGCCACATCCCAGAAGCCTTTCTCGGTGATATGGGCAAGGTCGATGACGATGCCGAGCCGATTGCACTCGCGCACCAGCGCAAAACCAGCATCGGTGAGGCCCGGCCCGGTATCGGGCGAGCTCGGATAGGCGAAGGGTACGCCATGGGCAAAGACGTTATTGCGGCTCCAGACGGGGCCGAGCGAGCGCAGGCCGGCCGCATAGAAGGTTTCGAGCGCGACGAGATCGGCGTCGATGGCCTCGCAGCCCTCCATGTGCATCACCGCGGCGAAGATGCCCTTTTCCATGCAGTCGCGGATTTCGGCGGTCGAGCGGCAAAGCTTCCAGACGCCGGCGCGATCGAGCTTGAGGGCGATCGCCGCCATTTCAAGCGCGATATCGAGCGACGACGCCCGCTCCAGCGGCGGCGAGAGCGGTGTTGCATAATGGCCGTTGCGATCGGGATCGGCGAAGACGAGATTGCCGGAGGGGATATAGATGGCGCAGAGGCCGCCGCCCAGCCCACCGGCCTTGGCGCGGGGCGCATCGATATGGCCAGTCGATATTCCATCCCTGAACTCGGCGACCGGATCAGTTCCTTCGCGGGCATGATTCCAGAGTCTCAGTAGAACGTCGTTATGGCCATCAAATACGGATTGCATTGTCTATCCTGGATAATGCGCTCGGACGAGCGGCGGGAAGCGGCCAGAATAGAAAAGATGGCAGGATTCGCCATACCTAAATGAAAAAAATCTGCATTAGCATAGAATGTCGCAGCAAACGAAAAAGGCGGGGCCAAAACCCCGCCTCGAGATATCAGACGAAACCTTGGCCGCTTCAGTGTTTGACCCGCTTCTTCTGGCGGTAGACGTCGATTGCGACGGCGGCGACGATGATGATGCCCTTGGCGATTTCCTGATAGTAGGCGTCGACGTTCAGGAAGGTGAATCCCGAGATCATCACGCCGAGGATAACCGTACCAATGATCGTGCCGGTAATGCGTCCGACACCGCCCGTGAGCGAGGTGCCGCCGATGACGGCAGCGGCGATCGCATCCAACTCGTAGGTTACACCCATGCCAGCCTGCGCCGTCTGGACGCGGGCGGCGGTGATGATGCCGGCAAGCCCGGCCAGAAGTCCGGCAATCGCATAGACCTTTACCAGATGTGCCTCGACATTGATGCCGGAGACGCGTGCTGCCTGCACATTGGCGCCGATCGCATAGGTGAACTTGCCGTAGCGCGTGTAGCGCAGCACGATATGGAAGATCAGCGCGACAAGCAGGAAGACGACGACGGGCCAGATGCCGGTGCCGATAAAATTGAACTGATCGGTGAGGCCGGAGACCGGTTGCCCCTTCGTGTACAATTTCGACAGGCCGCGGGCCGATACCATCATGCCAAGCGTCGCGATGAACGGCGGAATCTTGGTTTTCGTGATGAGCTGGCCGTTGACGTAACCGGCGGCAAGGCCGATCAGCAGGCCGATGCCGATCGGAACGAAAAACGGCATATCGGTCAGCGCTGGATAAAGCGCCCGCGCCCAGGTCGAGGACTGTGCGAAGCTCGCCGCCACCATGGCGGTCAACCCGACGACGGAGCCCGATGAAAGATCGATGCCGCCGGTGATGATGACCTGCGTGACCCCGACCGAGATGATGCCGATCACGGAAACCTGCAGGATCATGATCTTCAGGCGCTGCACATTGAGCAGAAAGCTCTGACCGACGAAGATCCAGCCGAGGATTTCGCACAGGAGCGCAATGCCGATCAGCACCAGGAAGATGCCGAGTTCCGGCGGGACGCGGCGGCGCCTGGGACGCGTCACTGACGGTGCGGTCGCCTCTGCAACTTTGCTAACCATGGTTCAGTCCTCCCTTGCGATGATTGGCGGCGTCACTGCGCGGCCAGTTCCATCACCTTCACTTGAGTTGCTTCCGCACGATCGAGAAAACCGGTCACCCGTCCCTCATGCATCACCATGATGCGATCGCTCATGCCGAGAACCTCCGGCATCTCCGACGAAATCATGATGACAGCGACGCCGTTACGCGCCATTTCGGTGACCAGGCGGTGGATTTCCGCCTTCGCGCCGACATCGATGCCGCGGGTCGGCTCGTCCAGGATCAGGATGCGCGGATTGGTGAGCAGCCAACGGCCGATCAGCGCTTTCTGCTGATTGCCGCCGGAAAGATTTTCGATGCGCTCGTCAAGGTTCGGCGTCTTGATGCGCAGCTTGCGCGCCATCTCCTCGCAAGTCGCCTCCATCGCGCCCTCCTGCACGAAGCCGGCCCGCACGAACTTGTCGTGCAGCACGGCGACCTGCATGTTCTCGAGCACACTGAGGATCAGCAGACAGCCGGTATCCTTCCGGTCTTCCGTCAGGAACGCCATGCCGTGCCGGATTGCCGTCGCCGGCGAGGAGATATCGACCTTCTTGCCGAAAAGCTCGATCGTGCCGGACGAAGCCGGCGTCACGCCGAACAGCGCTTCGGCGACATTCGAACGGCCGGAGCCGACGAGACCCGCGACCCCCAAGATTTCGCCGGCCTTAACATCGAAGGAGACATCGGAAAACACGCCGTTCAGGGTGAGCCCCTTGACGGAAAGGACGGTGTCGCCGATCGGCACCTCTTCTTTCGGGAACATCTGGGTGATCTCGCGGCCGACCATCATGCGGATAATGTCGTCGCGGGTGACGTCGGTGGACGTATGCGTGCCGATATATTTTCCGTCACGGAACACCGAGAATTCATCGGCGATCTCGAACAGCTCGTTCATTTTGTGGGTGATGTAGACGATGCCGATGCCCTGCGCGCGCAGATCGCGTATGATCTCGAAGAGATGCGCCACTTCGCGTTCGGTCAGCGCCGACGTCGGCTCATCCATGATCAGCACGTCGGAATTATAGGATACCGCCTTGGCGATCTCGACCATCTGGCGGTTGGCGACCGAAAGCTCGCGCACCTGAATTTCCGGATCGATGGTGATGTTCAGGCGGCGAAAGAGCTCGTCGGTCTTCCTGTTCATCTCGGCATGGTCGACGAAGCCCAAGCGGTTCTTCGGCTCGCGACGGATCCAGATATTCTCGGCAACGGTCATGAACGGCATCAGGTTGAGCTCCTGATGGATCATCGCAATGCCGTTTTCCAGCGCATCCAGCGGAGACTTCAGACGAATCTCGACGCCCTTCAGGCGCACTTCGCCCTGATCCGGAATATAGATGCCGGCTAGAATTTTCATCAGCGTCGACTTGCCGGCGCCGTTTTCGCCCATCAGCGCATGCACGGTGCCGCGCTTTAGACGGAAGGAAACATCATCGAGGGCCAGCACGCCCGGAAATTCCTTGCGAATGCCTTCGGCACTCAGCAGATAGGCGGCATTGGGGACCGCGCCGCTGGCGCGCACCGCAGCCATGGTGGATGGGCTCACAACCATCTTTTCCCTCCCGGGAGCTGTCGGAATTTGGGGATGCGGGCTGTTGCGCCCGCATCCGTCGCTAACAGCGCTCTGTTAGTTCTTCTTGACGAAGTCCTTGACGTTCTGGGGCGTCACGAGCTGGAAGGGAATATAGACCTTCTTGTCGACCTTATCACCCTTGGCAAGCTTCAGCGCGGCATCGACCGCACCCTTGCCCTGACCGGCTGCGTCCTGGAAAACGGTGACGTCGAGGTCGCCGGCCTGCATGGCCGCCAAGGCGTCCTGCGTGGCGTCGACACCGCCGATGACAACCTTATCCATCGACTTTCCGGCTGCCTTCAGCGCCTGAATGGCACCGATCGCCATTTCGTCATTGTTGGAAATGACGGCATCGAATTCCAAACCGCTGGAGAGCCAGTTGGTCATCAGGTCGGAGCCCTGGGTACGCTGCCAGTTGGCAGTCTGTTCCTGAACGATCTGGATGCCCTTGCATTCGTCGGTGGCGAGAACGTCATGCACGTCCTTGGTACGCATGCGGGCTGCCTGGTTCGACAGTTCGCCCATCATGACGACGGCCTTGCCCTTGCCCTTCAGCAGGCGGCAAACTTCCTTGGCTTCCAGCGTGCCGGATTCCTGCTCGTTGGAAGCGACGAAAGCCTGTTTATCCGGCAGGCTGTCGACGTTTGCCGGTTCGCGGTTGACGTAGATCAGCGGAATTTTCGCATCAGCAGCGAGCTTCGACATGGCAGCCGTGGCATCCGTGTCGACCGGGTTTACGATGATGGCATCGACCTTACTGGCGATGAAATTCTGGATTTGGCTCTGCTGCTTGGCGACGTCGTTCTGGGCGTCTTCGACCTGCAGCGTCACACCCTTCATCGTCTTGGCATAGTCCTGCATGCCGTTGCGCAGAACGGTCAGGAAGTTGTCGTCGAACAGCGCCATCGACACGCCGATGTTTTCGGCATGGGCCGCAGTCGACAGCAGAAGCGCCATCGCGGAGCCCAGAATGAGTTTTCTCATGATTTTTCCTCCCAATTGCGGTGTCCGGCCACACCCCTCCTGAACGCCGGAGCCCTCGGTTTCGACCGCAGGGCCAACAATCCCGAGCTGCCATCTCCCATAACGGCACCTCAAAAAACGGAACAAACAAACCGTAAAATCCCATCTTCGGAATATTTATTCCATTTTTCCGTAAAAACGTCAACACTATTTTGTAGCCGCGCCGACGGAA
This sequence comes from Rhizobium sp. CB3060, assembly GCF_025200735.1. Classification (NCBI taxonomy): domain Bacteria; kingdom Pseudomonadati; phylum Pseudomonadota; class Alphaproteobacteria; order Hyphomicrobiales; family Rhizobiaceae; genus Rhizobium; species Rhizobium sp. CB3060. The sequence goes on from NZ_CP104158.1 coordinate 3,487,538, forward strand.
CCGGCGATCGACGCGCGATAGGGAATTTTTGGCCCAAAAAGGCTGTAAAAGCTGACGATCGAGCATACATGTGGGCCGCTCACCCTGATGGAACGGACATTCCATCGACACTCGAATGACGTAAAATACCGTCGACCTCAGGCCGAAGCCACCGACTGACAATGGAGAACCAGCATGCCCTCGATGTACCGCTTCTCAGTCCCCGTCTTTCAACGCGGCCTCGCGAATCTTGCGACCTATCTCGACGCGATCGAGGCCTATGCGGCGGAAAACGGCACCGATCCGAACGAACTTGTCGGCGCACGCCTCATTGACGACATGCTGCCGCTCTCCGGCCAATTTCAACGCGCCACCGACAGCGCCAAACTCGCTATCGCCCGGCTGACGGGCATTGACGCGCCGCGCTTCGAAGACAACGAAACCACCGTTGCAGAGCTGCGCGAACGCGTGAAGAAGACGGAGGATTTCCTGGCGACGATCACGCCGGAGACGATGCAAGGCACCGAGAGCCGCGAAGTGACGATCGCGCCCGGCGGAAACAAGATCGTGTTCAGCGGCGAGGATTATCTCGCAAGCTTCGCTCTGCCGAACTTCTTCTTCCACGTCACCACAGTGCACGACATTCTGCGCAGCCGCGGGCTGCCGGTCGGCAAGATGACCTATCTCGGCCCGTTTGCCCGATAGCCTGCTATTTAAGCTGGATCAGGGCCGGCGCGATACCGGCCCTTTTTCCGTCAGTTCGGTATAGGCGAGTGTCTGATCGAGATGCTCGGCCCTCAGCGACAGCAGCTTTTCGGCACAGGCAAGCCGAGTTGCCGCATAATCCGGGTCATCGGCGAGATTGGAGAGCTCCATCGGATCATTCGCTAGGTCGAACAGCAAGGGCGGCAGGCCGGTGAAGTGGACGTATTTGAAACGTTCGTCCCTGATGACGGCGAGATTGCAGGCATTCGACCTGAGGCCGAGATGCCGTTCCGCCTCGCCGTTAGCGATATCGCGGAAATCGAACTCCCAGAAGGCCGCATCGCGCCACCGCTCCGGCTCCGCGCCCTCCATAAAGGGCAGAAGCGTCTCACCGTCGAGATGATTGTCGGGCACGAGACCCAGGCGATCGCAAAGCGTCGGGAAAATATCGGCGGCGCTGGTGAAACGCTCCACCTGCCGGCCGGTACCGCCAGGCTGCCCGGGATCGCGGATGACCAGCGGGATATGATAGCTGCCATCGAAAAAGCCGCCCTTACCCAGCATCCAGTGATCACCCATCATTTCCGCGTGGTCTGACGTGAAGACGATCAGCGTATCGTCCCAGGCATCCGCATCCCTCAGCGCCTGCCAGATCCGCCCGAGCTGCGCATCCACTTCGGCGATCATGCCGTAGTAGGTGGCGCGGATCGCTGAGAGATCCTCAGCCGTCCAGTCGCTCGCAGGCCCCTCGCCGCCATGGATGAAGCCGCCCTTGCCGATCAGCGGGATGGCGAAGGCGAGAAAGGGATGTGCCGCCAACTCTGCCTGGCGGTCGGCAGCGCGCGCAAAAGCCGGTCCGTCGCTTGCGGCAAACATGCGGTTATAGGGTTCAGGCACCGAAAACGGCGGATGCGGCCTGAGGAACGAGACATGCGCGAACCAGGGCTCGTCCTGTTCGCCGAGCCAGCGAATGAATTCGCCGGCGAGAAAAGCCGTCTGCGTCTCATCCTTGGAGTAAGCCGGCGCGGCATTGGAGATGTCACCTGGCTTCACGCCGACGGGGATGTGGATATCACGGCTCGTCGCCCCCTCATGCCCCTTCGAGCGCAGCCATGAAAGCCATTGCTTTTCATGCTCCGGCAGAAGCTGGCGCACGCTGAAACCGGGAAGTACGCCCTCATAGGTCGTCAGATGCGGATCGTTGGGGTCCATGCCACGCGGATCCGGCGCCGTATCGGTATAGCCGAACAAGGTCGGATCATAGCCGGCGCGGCGGGCGGCAAGCGCCAGGTTGTCGAAACGCACATCCAGCGGCGAACCATTGCGGCAGACGCGATGGTTCATCTGATAAAGGCCGGTATAAAGCGTCGCCCGCGCCGGCGAGCAGGGTGCTGCTCCGGCGAAATGCCGGCGGAACAACACACCGTCGCGCGCCAGAGCGTCGATATTGGGCGTCTTCACGCAGGGGTGACCGACGGCGGAGAGACAATCGCCCCGCCATTGATCAGCCGATATCAGCAATACATTCGGGCGCTCGCTCGAAGCCCGACGCTTAATGCTGATTGGATTTGGCATGCCAATTCCAGGCGGATTCGATGATCCGCGACAGATCATATTTCGGCGACCAGCCGAGAATATCGCGGGCCTTGTCGTTATTGGCCACCAGCGTGGTCGAATCGCCTTCGCGGCGGCCGACATATTCGACGGGGAAAGGCCGGTTCGACACCGTCTCGATCGTCGACAGCAATTCCTTGACCGTCGTGCCCGTACCCGTGCCGAGATTGAGCGCGACCGATTCGCCGCCGCGCAGCAGATATTCCACCGCCCGGACATGCGCATCCGCCAGGTCGAGGACGTGGATATAGTCGCGCACGCAGGTGCCGTCGCGTGTATCATAGTCGCTACCGAACACCTTGAAGCCCTGACGGCGGCCAAGCGCCGCATCGATCGCCAACGGGATGGCATGGGTTTCCGGCGTATGCCACTCGCCGATGCGCCCTTCGAAATCGGCACCGGCCGCATTGAAATAGCGCAGCACCACGGAGCGCAGGCCCTTGTATTGATCATAATCGGCAAGCGCCTGCTCGACGATATATTTGGTGCGGCCATAGGGATTGATCGGCACCTGCCGGTGGCTTTCATCCAACGGAACGCTCTGCGGCAGGCCATAGGTCGCGCAGGTGGATGAAAATACGAAAGCCCCGATGCCGGCCGCCTGCGCCGCCGACAGCAGCGTCAGCGTGCCAATGACATTGTTCTCATAGAAGGAGACAGGATCCTTGACCGACTCGCCGACCTCGATCAGCGCCGCGAAATGCAGGATGGCGGCTGGCTTGTATTTCGCCAAGACCTCGTCGAGCCGAGCCCGATCCCGGATATCGCCCTCTTCCGCCGGACCCCATTTGACGAATTCGCGATGACCGTTGGAAAAATTGTCGTAGACGACGGGCTGAAACCCCTTATTCGCCAGATCCAGACACGTATGCGAGCCGATATAGCCGGCTCCCCCGACCACCAGAACCGTTTCTCCTGCCATGACCATCCCTTCTCAAAGACTGACTGCTCAAGCACGCAGCGTCGCGCTCGAATCCCCGCGTAGAGTTAGAGACCTGTAGATCAGTTGCAAGACCAGAAAAAGACGGGAGCTCTGCCAGCTCTAACGAAGAGCATCAGAATGGCCTATGCCGGCTTTGCCTGCGGCTTGCTTGCATGAAATAGGATTCCGACCAGCGCCATAACCGGCGGCACGAGGAAGCATTCCACGCCGGCGAACATGAAAAGCAGGGCCGCCGCGGCGCAGCCGCAGGCAAAACCGCCGACCGCAGCACCCATCCGGCCGAGTCTTGCCTTGATGGTGGCTTTCGCCTCTGGGGTGGTTCCTAGCAGGAGGTCGGCGATATCGATCATGATCTGCGTCGTCGTGCCCGTCATCAAAGTCGTCGGCGGCGCGGAGGCAAGATGGATGCGATGCAAGGCATTCTGGATAGCCATGGCTGAAACCAGCGTCATTCCGGTGAGGATCGCCTGCCAACCGTCGCCGCTGGGGAAGGGGCCGAAGCTGATGGCAAAGATGGCCGCAAGCACGAGCAGCAGGAATTTCAACGTCAGGATTATCCGCAACACCGGCAATTTGCGTCGAGATAGATCACCGCCCAACAGATGGGCGAGAATGACGACGATGCAGAAGACCGGCAGCGCCAGCAGCTTGGCAATCGCACCCGAGGTTCCCAGTACCATGGAAGCGCCGAAGGTAACGAAATTGCCGGTGACATGTGCGGTGAACAGACCGTGCAGGGCAAGGAATCCGGCAGTGTCGACATAGCCGCCGTTGATGCTGAGAAGGGTCGGCAGGCTCGGCTTCATCGGCTCCTCGCTCATTTCGATCGGCTCCGACCTTATCGCGCCATATAGCCGCCGATGTCGAGACGTTTGCGCGTCTGCCGATCAAAGCACCGTATTTCTTGCCAATCGGCAGGCCCGTAACATGTTGCAGACCGAGGTTGTATACCCTTGCCTGATTGGGTTGTGCTTTGCTAGCTTTCGGTTCAGAGGGTGGGGCATCGGTTCATGATTTTTGCAGTTTTATGGCATCTTGTACGTGGCGCCGCTAACGCTTGTCGGCTTGGAGCCATAGCGGGATCGGCACTCTTGGGGCTGGCGACTGTTGCTGCGGCCCAGGTGCCCGGCGCACCCATGCAATTCATGCTCGTTCATGCCGATCCCAGCTCCGGCAACTGTCGGCCCGAGGGCTGCGTGGACTGGATCGCGGCGGAAGGCATGATCGATGCGAGATCTCCTGGCGATCTGCGCAAGCTCCTCACTAGCATCGGTGACCGGAAACTGCCCATAATCGTCAATTCGCCCGGCGGAAATGTAGCGGCTGCGATGGAAATGGGTGAGATCATCCGGAAGCGCGGCCTGTCCGTCGCTGTGGGCGGCACGAGGCTCCAGTCCTGTCCAAGCGGCCAGCCGCTCTGTGGCGATGGCTGGCGGGCCGGCGCGAAGGGCATGGTTTATTCCGCCGGCGCCGAATGTCTTTCGGCCTGCCCTTTCGTACTGGCAGCCGGGGTTAGACGCGTCACCAGTCCCTTCAGCATCGTGGGTGTCCATCAGGTCAGGACAACCTTTGATCAGGAGCGGATAATCTATCGGGAGAAATATCAGGTCGTTAACGGCAAGAAGCACATCATCAGTCGCCAGGAGGTCAGTCGCAAATTTGTCGGACTGTACGATAGCACGAAGCTGTCGAAATCGCTGCGATCGAAGATTCTCACCTATTTCAAGGAAATGGGCGTCGATCGGTCGATCCTCGATATGGCGATGAGTGCCGCGCCAAGTTCGATACGGCTCATTACGCCGGATGAAGCAATGAAAATCGGCCTACTGACCGATAAGGTTTCCGCCGACGACTTAGTCAAGGCCGGCGCTTGCGCAGTCGGTCAGCCATTTTCGGCCTGCGTCGCGCCCATATCCACGGATTCAACGGCTCTTCTTGCCAATCCACCCTTTGCGGATTGGCAACTTAGCCCCGTGCAGGATTACCTTCCATCCTTTGCGACACCGAACAGCCAGACACAACAAAGTAGCGGCTGCGTCCGCGAGCCAAAGGACTATACGCCACGTTCAGCCTCAAGATCGGCGATTTCGTCGGAGATTTCCGTGATGCGTTGCCGGAGCTCCGCCTCGGTGCCGTCATCAACCTCTCCCTCGCCGAAACAATAGCGTGCTATATGCAGCTCGAGCTTGGACTCCAGCTCCGAGCGCCTGGCGTATAAATGGGCAAGATATGTGTTACGCATTGCGAACCACGCATTCCGAGAAATATGTCTCTGAATACTAAAATAGGTACGCTGCGAAGGGTTTCGATAGGGAGCGCCGCGACCTTTTGGCCTGCCGCGGCGATTTGAGAATGAACCGCCGGCGCTTATTTGCGCACGGGGATCATCCGGACAAGCACGCGATCCCGAAACACGTAATGGTGCCCAAGGGCGGCGGCGGCGTGAATTCCCGCAACGGCGATGATTGCCCAGGCGGTGTAGTCATGCAGTTCACCCATCACATGCCGTGTCGGCTGATCGAGGACGATCAAGGGCGGCACCGAGAACAGGCCGAAGAAGCTCGGTTCGTTGCCCGAGGCCCAGATCATCAGGAAGCCATAGGACACCTGCGAAATCATCAGTGCATAGAGAGCAAGGTGGGCAAGCGTCGCCACCGCATGCTGAAGCCCGGAGACCGCCGGGGCCGTGCGCCGGTGGGTCGCAATGCGCCAGACGATGCGCAGGATTAGGACGGCCGCAAGCAGAATGCCGAGCGAGATATGCACGAAGATCAGATCCCCGCGAAGCGGCGTCCCACGGGCTACGAAGCTTCGCGCCTCGGCCAATGTGAACATGGTCAGCACCAGAAGAGCCGTCAGCCAGTGGAACGTGATGGTGACATGGTCGTAGCGGGCTGCCCGCGCATCCGCGGCAGCCATATTGAAATTACTCATGATTTGCGATCTCCTTGGGAGGAACAAGCAGCAAACACGTGAGGTTTCCTTTTTATTCGGCTGCCTTAAGAAGACAGGCGGCTTGCAACGGCGCCCCGCCGATGCCTCTCTTGCAAAGCCTCCGCCCGATCGTCACATTGATCTGACTTGCGCCTGAATTGACGTCTCCTAACAAAGATTTGCGCTGACACGCCGCTTGGGTTTGGGCTAATTCAGGTCGATTGTTCGAGGTGGATTGTGTTGAGCGAAAAAATTGCCGTCATTGGCCTGGGTTACGTCGGATTGCCTGTTGCGATCGCGCTCGCCGGAAAATTTTCCGATGTGGTCGGCTTCGATATCAAGCCATCCCGCATTGCCGCCCTGAAAGCCGGGGAAGACGACACGCGCGAGGTGTCGCCGGCCCGCCTGAAGGAAAGTGGCCTCCGCATCAGCAGCGACATTCATGACCTGCAGGACCGTGACATCTTCATCGTCGCCGTTCCGACGCCGATCGACCGCAATCGGCAGCCGGATCTGCGGCCGATGATTGCCGCCTCGCGTACCGTCGGCCTGGCTTTGAAGAAGGGCGGCATCGTCGTCTATGAATCGACGGTCTATCCCGGCGTGACGGAAGAGGTCTGCGGCCCCGTGCTTGCCGAGGTCTCGGGCCTGCGCCAGGGCGAGGATTTTCACGTCGGCTATTCACCGGAGCGGATCAACCCCGGCGACAAGGAGCACACGTTCGAACGCATCGTGAAGGTGGTCGCCGGCGACAATGAGGAAACGCTGGAAAGGATCGCCGCCGTCTATGGCGCCGTGGTCGAGGCCGGCATTCACCGCGCGCCTAGCATCAAGGTGGCGGAGGCCGCCAAGGTGATCGAAAACACCCAGCGCGACCTCAACATCGCCTTGATGAACGAGCTGTCGATCATCTTCGAGAAGATGGATATCCGCACCGCCGACGTGCTGAAGGCGGCCAGGACCAAATGGAATTTCCTGCCCTTCACGCCCGGCCTGGTCGGCGGCCACTGCATCGGTGTCGATCCCTATTACCTCACCGCCAAGGCCGAGGAACTCGGCTATCATCCTGAAGTCATCCTCTCCGGCCGCCGTATCAATGACGGCATGGGCGCCTTCATCGCCCAGAAACTCATCAAGATGCTGGTAGCGGCGCAAAAGCCGATCAATGGTGCCCGGATCGGCATCTTCGGGCTGACCTTCAAGGAAAACGTGCCTGATCTGCGCAACAGCCGCGTGCCCGACATCATCCGCGAACTACACCAATTCGGCCTTGAGCCGCTGGTGCACGACCCCATGGCCAGCCATCACGAGGCGGAAGAGGAATATGGTGTGCGGCTGGCGGCGCTCGATGATTTCGGCAAGCTCGACGCCCTCGTGCTTGCCGTGCCGCACAAATCCTACCTGAGCGACGGTGCGGCGCAGATCCTGAATCTGTTGGGCGAGAACGGCGTGGTCGTCGACGTGAAGGCTGCCCTTGAGCAGAACAACCCTCTACTCAACGGCCACGCCGTCTGGAGCCTGTGAACGACAGTCAGTGATCCCTCTCGGCTGCGGCGACTGTCTGCCGCAGGCCGTCATCGACCGAATAGGGCGGCGACCATCCGGTAATTGCGATCGTTTCGCCGATATCGACCTGCAACGAACCGAGAAGGCGTTGCGCCGCCGCACGGCGCCCGAGCAGCGCCGCAAGCCCTTCCAACAGGCGCGGCGGTACGGGCAGCAGGAAAGCTCTGCGCCCCATTGCCGAGGAGAGTTTGCCTATCAGCTCGCCGATGGAAAGATCCGCGCCATCGCTAATCAGGAACACTCGATTTCCCACATCGGCATGGCTGATGCAAAGCAGGATGAAATCGACGAGATTGCCGACGAACACTAGGGATCTCCGGTTTGCGACCAGGCCGAAAGGCCAAGGCAACGGCCGCTTAGCCCATTTCATCAAGCTCGCGAAATTCGCCTTCACCCCAGGGCCATAGACGAGTGGCGGGCGGATGATGACGACATCCATGTTCGTCTCCTTGCCGATAGCAAGGAGCGCCTCCTCCGCCTCCCGCTTCGACTGCCCGTAGGGGTCTTCCGGATGCGGCGTATCGGACGCGGTAAACGGCTTGCCGGGCGCGGTCGCCTCACCATTGACCTTGATCGAACTCAAGAAGATGAAGCGCTTTACGCCGGCCTGCGCCGCCTGCCGCGCCAAGTTGACCGTGGCGTCGACATTGACAGCGCGAAAGGCCGCAAGCGGGTCGGCCGCGGTGTCGTTCATGACATGGACCCGCGCCGCCAGATGCACGACCGTTTCGACGTCGACGAGCGCATTGGTCCAATCCGTCCCGCCATCGATCGTTCCCAGCGCCAGAAATCCCGGCCTCGGGGTACGGCTGACCGGTCGATAGGCCATCTGTCGCCGCGAAAGCTCGGCGCAAAGCGCCTGCCCGACAAAACCCGTCGCGCCCGTCACCAGGATCATGCCTCTGCTACCCCTCGTTCTGCCCGGTTTTCACTCCCGCCATGCTTTGCACATTCCCTTTGCAGGGAACAAGCCCGGCAAAATTCGTGATGAGGGCGATTGTGAACAAGTCCGTGATATGAGATGCACTCCGCAGAAAGCCCTTATCGGCGCAATTGAGACACGAGCACCGGCAGAACCAACGGAAACGATGCCCTATACCATTGCCAAGCGCCTTTTCGATTTCCTGGCCGCCCTCGGCGCAGCCGTGGTCTTTTCCATCCCGATCCTGATCGTCGCCATCGCCGTCCGGCTGACCTCCCGCGGCCCCGTACTCTACTGGTCGGACCGTGTCGGCCGTGAAAACAGGATTTTTCGCATGCCGAAATTTCGCAGCATGCGGACCGACACCCCGGCGGTTGCCACCCATCTGCTGAAGGACGCCAACGCCTATCTGACGCCGATCGGTTCCTTCCTGCGCAAATCCAGCCTGGATGAACTGCCGCAGCTCTGGTGCATCCTGAAGGGCGAGATGAGCATCGTCGGCCCTCGCCCGGCCCTCTTCAACCAGCATGACCTGATTGCGCTGCGTACCGAGCGCGGCGTCGACGCCCTACCGCCGGGCCTAACCGGCTGGGCGCAGGTCAACGGCCGCGACGAACTGCCGATCCCGCAGAAAGTGGCTTTGGACGAAGACTATCTGCGCCGGCGCTCGTTTCTTTTCGATCTGAAGATCATCGTCCTGACGGTGCTGAAAGTTCTGCGCAGTGATGGAGTGACGCATTAACGGGACGGCGATATCAAAGGTTTTGATATCATAAACAGAGCACGCAAAATGCCGGTCACCAAAATGCCGTATTCCTGCCCGCTTGCGACCTTACTGGCAACGGACACCGGCTGCTGGCTGAAATAGGAACAAAGGCGGACGCACTATTGGCACAGTTGCAGACGAATAAACCACCCGTCGATCTCGCGTCCGGAAACAATGCCGGCGAACTGGTGCCCGTCGTCCTGCCGCAGCGCCTGATCATCCTGGGCAGCTTGCTGTGGCTGGTGATCATTTCGCCGCTATTCATCGAAAGCGCCGCCTATCGGTATGTCGCTCCGTTCCTCGCGCTCATCGCCCTCCACTACTACCGGAAGGCGCTGGTGCGCCCAAGCACCAACTGGCTTGGTTGGCTGTGCATGGGTTGGGGCGCCTACGTGCTCATCCGCTTTGTCGCCATCTTCCTCATGACCCCTGAGCATTCGATCGGCGCGTCCGACTGGCTCTATGCCTATCCGTTCTTTTTTCCGATCCTTGGCGTCGCCTTCTTGCTCTACGAACCGGTGCTGGAAAAAATCATCGCCGCAGTTTTTGCCGTCGTGCTGATCATGTTGATCGCGACGCAGCACTTCCGCGACGTCTTTGCCGGCGAAACGGTGCGCCCGCTGATCATGAACAATCAGATTCACGGCGCGGTCGCCTGCGGCCTGATCCTGATCCTCACCGCTTTCTGGCTGCTGCATTATCTGACGGACAAATCCAGCAGTCGTTTGATCGCCCGCTTCGCCTACATCGTCTCGCCGTTGATTGCCATTCTCTGTCTGATCGCCATCTACGGCGCCAAGTCGAAGGGCGTCTGGCTGGCGCTTGCCGCCACACTGCCGGTGCTGGGATTGGTGACCTTGACCTATCTACGCTTGAAAACCGGCCTTATCGTCGTCGCCTGCACCGCGGTGCTTCTGCTGGCCGGCGCCTATGCGGTGCGGCACAATATCGAAAAGACCGCCGGCCCGACGGTGTCTTCCACCATCGAGATGATCGACAACATCACCAAGAGCCAAAATCTCGGTGACGCCGTGTCGAGCACGATCACCTCCGATACCACGCCCTTTGCCATGGACGCACGGCTGCAGCTCTGGTCGAACGGCTGGGAACTGTTCTCCTCCGCGCCAATCTTCGGCTGGGGCGGCCAATGGGTGGAACGCTGGAAGCACACGCGCTATGCCAACGTCCAATACACGCTGCTGCACAACGGCTATCTCGAGATGCTGGTGCGGCACGGCTTGTTCGGCGGCCTTGTCATGACGGTCATTCTCACTGGGCTCATCGTCAATGTCTGGCGTGCCCGTAAGGCGGGCCTCATACCGCGCACCGCCTGGCATGCCTATGCCGTCAGCCTATTCTTCTTTTCATTGACGCTGCTCAGCAACTCCAACAACCGCCTCGCGATCGGCGAAAGCTTTGCGTTGACCAGCTCCGCCTTCGCCTGTTGGTGCAGCATCCGCTTGAGCGGGGGACGCCTGCTGATACCGGCGAAAAAACAACAGGCAGAGGCCGTCAGCGCCTGATCATGAGCGGGTCGGCGCGGCAACCCTGCGGTCGACGAGCCCCTTCAGCGCTTTCTTTCCATTGAGCCGGAAGACGTTTGACCGAGCAGTCTTTTGTAGAGCGCTGCATAGGCATTCCCCATCCGCTCTGCGGTAAAGCATTCTTCGTATCGCAGGCGGGCCCCTGCGCCCAAGGACGCTGCCGCTTCAGCATCGTCCACAAGCCGTCTCATCGCCTCCGCGAGCGCCGGCGGATCGTCGGGGCGCACGACATAGCCCGTTTTGCCATTTTGGTTGACGAAACTCGTCCCCGTGCCGATTTCGCAGGAAATCATCGGCTTGCCGAACATTGCGGCTTCGACGAGTGAAAGGCCGAATGCTTCCGAGCGGAGGTTGGAAGGGAATGCGACCCCGGTGCATAGTTCGAGAAGAGCGGTCTTATCGGCATCCGGCAGCGCACCCAAAAAGAAGACGTTTTTGAGATTGTTCTGCTGCGCATAGGCCTTCAAGGACGCCTCCATCGGACCTTCGCCGACGATGACGATATCGCTGGCTGTCTGTCGCGCCGCCTCAAGAAGGATGTGAACGCCCTTGTAGTAGCGCAGCACGCCGACGAAGAGGAAAAACGGCTTGGGAAACCGCGTGCGCCAACGCGCTTTATCCTCTTCACTCGCCCTGGGATAATCCGCCTCATCCAGACCGAGCGGGATGACGGCGGTCTTATCCTTGTAGCGCTGCAGGACCTCGCTCGTCGCCAGATAGTTCGGTGATGTCGCAACGATACTGTCAACGCTCGCGAGAAAGCGATGCATGACAGGCCCATAGAGTTTCAGCAGGAACTTCTGCTTCACGATGTCGGAATGGTAGGTTACGACCGTCGGCTTGCCGGGCGGGATGGCAAGATGGACGATGTCCATCATCGGCCACGGAAAATGATAGTGGACAATGTCGGCCTTCCGGCTCAGCTCTCGAAAACGCCCAAATGCCTCGCGCGAAAAGCCGGTGGAGGCGAATTCAAGATCAAGCTTCGCCTTGTGAGCCATATGGCCATCGAATTCGACGGCGTTTTTCTCCGGCGTTTTGCTGAGCGAGAGGACTTCGGACTGTATATCGTGTCCTGCGACGCCCTTGACGATCGCATGGATTGTCCGCTCGACCCCGCCGAACGTATCCGGCCAATATGTTTTGAAAAAATGTAGAACGCGCATGTCCCTCCTGTAGCGAGAGAAGCTGCGCAGGTCCATAACCGGTATCGCGCGAAGATCCGGATGTCAGATCATTCCTTCATACCGCAGCCAATCTATCATCTTCGGCAGCCTCGCGAGCCGCGCGGCGAATGCGGGATCAATCGAATATCTCGGCATCCGCCAGCAGCGGCTGCCGCTGATCCTTCCCGGAAAGCGTCAGATCGTCGATGGCGGATTTCCAATCGATCGCGAGCTCCGGATCGTCCCAGCGAATGCCGCGATCGCTCTCCGGAGCATAATAATCAGTGGTCTTGTAAAGGAATTCGACGCGGTCGCTCAAGGTCAGGAACCCGTGCGCAAACCCTTCCGGAATCCAAAGCTGGCGCTTGTTCTCCTCCGACAGAAGCACACCGACCCACTGGCCGAAGGTCGGGGAAGACCGTCTGATGTCGACGGCAACATCGTACACCTCTCCGATGACGACCCGGACGAGCTTGGCCTGAGCGCGTGGCGGCAACTGATAATGCAGGCCGCGCAGGACACCTTTCCCGGACCGGCTGTGATTGTCCTGCACGAATGTCGGGCTTAGTCCGGTCGCTGCTTCGAATTTTACCTGGCTGAAGCTCTCAAAGAAAAACCCGCGATCGTCGGCAAACACCGTGGGTTCGATGATCTTGACGTCCGGTATGGCGGTATCGATGGCTTTCATCTGTCTTTCCTGCTTCACTCAGCCCGCATTGGCGCGGCCGGCAGCGCGCGGCATCACCAAGCGCGTTGTTAAAATACCCGTTCCCGCAGCATCCCGAGAAGATACTGCCCATAAGCATTTTTCTTCAGCGGATCGGCCAGGGCCTCGACCTGGGAAGCGTCGATCCAGCGGCTCCGATAGGCGATTTCCTCGGGGCAGGCTACCTTCAGGCCCTGCCGGCTTTCGATGGTGGCGATGTAATGGCTCGCCTCCAGCATCGATTCATGCGTGCCGGTGTCGAGCCAGGCATAGCCACGGCCCATCGTCTGGACGTCGAGCTGCCCTGCCCTGAGGTAATGCGCGTTGACATCGGTTATTTCCAGTTCGCCGCGCGGCGAGGGACGTATGGACTTCGCCACATTGACGACATCGGCGTCGTAGAAATAGAGCCCGGTGACGGCATAGTGGCTCTTGGGGACTTTCGGCTTTTCTTCGAGGCTGATCGCACGCCCCTGCGAATCGAACTCGACCACGCCGTAACGCTGCGGATCCTGCACGTGGTAGGCAAAAACGGTGGCGCCGCCCTGCTTGTCGTTTGCTTGATGAAGAAGCTTGGTGAAATCGTGCCCGTAGAAGATGTTGTCTCCCAGCACTAGGGCGGACGGAGCACCATCGAGAAACGCCTCCCCGATGAGAAACGCCTGGGCAAGACCATCCGGGCTCGGCTGAACCGCATAGTCGAGCTTGATGCCCCACTGGCTTCCGTCTCTCAGCAACTGTTCGAAACGAGGCGTATCCTGCGGCGTCGAAATGATCAGGATTTCGCGAATGCCGGCCAACATCAAAGTCGTCAGCGGATAGTAGATCATCGGCTTGTCGTAGATCGGCAGGAGCTGCTTGCTGACGGCAAGGGTGGCGGGGTACAGGCGAGTCCCGGATCCGCCGGCGAGTATGATGCCTTTACGTGCTTTGTTCATTGTAGAAACGTCTCGTATCGAATTCGTCTTACAGCCAATCAACTCATTGATTACAAATCATAATTATGGAAATAAGCGCCTTCAATTGATGGCCCGTGCAAGCCTTTCAATCACCTCATTCACACCTTCCTGCCACGCGGGAAGACGCAAGTCGAAACAATCCGTCAATTTCGCGCAGTCCAGTCTGGAATTTTGTGGCCGCTTCGCCGGCGTCGGATATTCGGCGGTCGAAATCGGCTTGAGAGCATCGGGCGTCAGAGCAAGCTTGACGTTTTTCGCCGAAGCTTCGCGGACGATATGCGTGGCATAGCCATGCCATGACGTATTGCCCCCGGCGCTCAGGTGATAGGTGCCCGACACATCAGACGCATTCGGGCCACTGACGACCTCGATGATCCTGCGCGTGACATCCGCAATCAGCGCCGCCGAAGTCGGTGCGCCGACCTGGTCGGCAACGACGTTCAACGCGCTGCGCTCCTGCGCCAGCCGCAGGATGGTCTTGAGGAAGTTGTTGCCGTGATGCCCGTAAACCCAGCTTGTCCGCAAGATGACATGATTTGCGCCGGCAGCGCGCACGGCCTCTTCGCCCAGCCACTTGCTTTCACCATAGACCGACTGCGGATTGACCGGGTCGCTCTCCGCATAGGGATCGGCTTTCATCCCGTCGAAGAGGTAGTCCGTCGAATAGTGCAGGAGATAGGCGCCGTTATCGGCAGCCCAGCGCGCCAGCACGCCGGGCGCTGCGGCATTGACCGCCATCGCCTGCTCCCTTTCGCTCTCGGCGCGATCGACGGCCGTATAGGCGGCGGGATTTACGATGATCGCCGGCTTGTGCTCCCTGAGCACGGAGAGGATGCTCGCTTCATCGGCCAAATCCATCTCGGCACGCGTCGCGGCAATTATTTGGCCCAACGACGCCAGAGAACGCTGCAATTCGAAGCCGACCTGCCCATTGGCGCCGGTGATCAGAAGCGCGCTCACGCCTGAACCTCATACTGCTTGCCGACCCATTCGCGGTAAGCGCCGCTGGTGACGTTCCCCACCCAATCCTGATTAGCGAGATACCATTCGATCGTCTTGCGAATGCCGGTCTCGAAGGTCTCTTCGGGCTTCCAGCCCAATTCGCGTTCGAGCTTGCGGGCATCGATCGCATAGCGGCGATCGTGACCGGGCCGGTCCTTCACGAAAGCAATCTGGTCCTTATAGCGACCGCCGCCAGACTTGGGCCGCAACTCGTCGAGAATACTGCAGATCGTATGCACGACGTCGAGATTGGGCTTTTCGTTCCAGCCGCCGACATTATAGGTCTCGCCGACCTTGCCGGATTGAAGCACGCGGCGGATGGCGCTGCAGTGATCCCTGACATAGAGCCAATCGCGAATCTGCTGGCCATCGCCATAGATCGGAAGGCTCTTTCCCGCCAAGGCATTCAAGATCACCAGGGGGATCAGCTTCTCAGGAAAATGATAGGGGCCGTAATTATTGCTGCAATTCGTCGTCAATACCGGCAGGCCATAAGTATGATGCCAGGCCCGCACCAGATGGTCGGACGCCGCCTTACTCGCGGAATAGGGGCTGTTCGGTTCGTATCGATTGAGCTCGTTGAACGGCGCATCGTCCTTTGAAAGCGTGCCATAGACCTCGTCGGTCGAGACATGAAGAAAGCGAAACGCCTGCTTCTCGTCACCCGGCAGGCCGTCCCAATAACCACGAACCGATTCGAGCAAATTGAACGTGCCGACGACATTCGTCTGGATGAACTCGCCAGGTCCATGAATGGAGCGGTCGACATGGCTTTCGGCGGCAAAATTGACGACGGCGCGCGGCCTATGGGTAGCGAGCAGATCACCGACCAAATCGCGGTCGCCAATATCGCCATAAACGAACACGTGGCGATTATTGCCGTTCAATTCTTTCAGCGTGTCCAAATTGCCGGCATAGGTCAGCTTGTCGAGATTGATCACCGTTTCATCGAACTGATCGAGCCAATCGAGAACGAAATTCCCGCCGATAAACCCGGCGCCACCAGAAACCAGTATCGTCATTTCGCTTTTAGTCTCACCTAAAACTTTTAAATACAACTTCTAATGTACGTCGCGGTCGCCAGACCTATATTGCCAAGAAATATTGGCGATGGATGCCCGACTTGTACAACGTCCACAAACGTTTTTGGAAGCTCCCACTGCCAATTCGCTCACAGATTGTCTCGGTGTGTTGCGATTTCGCTCGCGGAAAGAGGCGATCGAGGCCGGCGATCAAAAAGTCGTATCGACGCCTTGCGGGCAGCCCGCTTGCAACATGCGTATGAACGCGGACAGTTTATGTCTGCGAACGAGGGCCTGTTGATTGGAAGCTTAGATTGGCTGGGAAACCTGGATTCGAACCAAGATTAACGGAGTCAGAGTCCGCTGTTCTACCATTGAACTATTTCCCAACAGCCGCCGGACGATGGACGCCCCCGCGGGGAAAGCAGCGCCTCTATAATGGAATTCGCCGCGGATGCAAACACTTTAACGCCAGCGAATGCGATTTTTTGGGCAAGAGACAAGATAGTCCCTGAATAGCGGCGTTTCCAGCCTATATCTAAAATCGGCTGGCCACCGACAACAGCAGCTACATCACCAGCGCAGCATGCGCTTACCAGCGAAATATCCAACCGCCGTCACCGCAGCGACGGCGATCGGATACCAGAGCAAAACAAAGAGCGGGCTGTCGTCCGTGCAATTGGAAGCATAGAAGGTGGCGGCGATGCCGCTTGCTGCGAGCCCGGCGACCGCGCCGGCGATGCCCGGATTTTCCGGCGCTCCTTGGCGCAGTGCGAAAAGGAAGCAGGCAAGCGGGCCGATCGACAGTAGCGGAATGAAGGTCAGGCAAAAGCGGGCATTGTGCCCGATCATCCGCGCGCCCCAGCTATCGACCGGCATGACCATCATTTCGGCCAGCGCGGCAGCAGCCAACAACAGCGGGGCGGCAAAAAGCATCCAGCCCCAGGGGCGCAACGATACGCCGGGCCGGCCGATGCGGAAGACGACGGCACCGGCGGTGACGGCCAGCGCAATGGTGACGACGAATTTGAACAGGAAGCGGATCGTTTCCATGGCATTGCCGATATCGGGACGAAACCCGATTGCAGCGAAAAAGATCGCGCCGCTGATGAGGATGCCACCGACGACCGCCAGCGTCAGCGCCTGCCCGATCCGCGCGCGGACCGGCGCATCCTGCGCCAGAAGATTGATGAGGTCATCGGTTTTCACTGGTCTCGCTCCGATATAAGGCGGCAAGCGCCTTCAATGCGCGATGCAGGGCGACGCGCACCGCACCCTCCGTCATCTTCAGCCGATCGGCCGTCTCGCGCACGCTTGTTCCCTCGACGGAAATCGAGCGTACGATGGTTCGCTGCGGATCCTTCAATTGCTCCAGCATGTGATCGACATCAAGGCGATCCAAGGCATCCGTCTGCTCTTCCGCCTCCAAAATATCGATGACATCGTCGATCGGCACGCTCATATGCCGCCCGCGTCGCCTCAGGCTGTCTATCAGCTTGTTGCGCACGATGGTCGATAGCCACGGCCCGATGGGACGGGAGATGTCCCACGTTCCGCGTTTGAGATGGATCGTCAGTAGCACTTCCTGGACCACGTCCTCGGCCTCGCTTGCCGGCGCGCCGAACTGATCGCAACGTCGGCGCGCCATGGCGCGCAAATGCGGAGTGACAGTGGACAGGAAGCGATGATAGGCCTGCGCATCGCCGTCTATGGCTGCCCGCATCCAGACTGCCCATTCCTCTTCGCGCGCCGAATAATTCATTCGACATCTCCTACGCGCGACTCCACGATTTTGTTACTGGCAATGGTCATTCTTTTGCAAAACCTTGCCTGAAGCGGATTTCAGCCAGTGATTCGACCGTTATGAGACATGAAAGAGCGCAGCTTGGAAAGGCCGCTATCTGACGATCAGTCTAATAATGCCCCTCGGCCATGGTATCTTCCCTGCTTACAGAACCAAAGCTCATCCCTGCTCCCGGTATACATGCAAGGAATCGAGTAATAGACTGCTCTCGCAGGAATTTGGACAGCAATCAAACATCACCGCTAATGCTGTAATATACGCCGAGCGTTTCTATCGACGTCAGTGCAATGCAACGACGCTTTGTACGCTTGAGGGAGCCAGGATGATGAAAGACAGCGTCGTCACGGTGGCCATTGCCGGCATGCTGGCCTCCGCGGTCGCATCCCTTGTCGCCGCTCCCGCTACAGCAGCCGACAGCAAGGCCAAGGAAAAGTGCTACGGCGTTGCGCTCAAGGGTCAGAACGATTGCGCCACCGGCGCGGGCACCACCTGTGCCGGCACCTCGACAATCGACTACCAGCAGAATGCCTGGAAACTGGTTCCTGCCGGAACCTGCGAAACGATCCAGACGCCGAACGGCCATGGCACCTTGGCAGAGGGACCGGCGCCTATCTGAAAAAACCGCCCGAATGAACAGCGTCCGGGCAGAGCCCATGGACCATCATCTACCGCAAGACCGGCTCCCCATGGAATCGGCGGCGAGACGGTTTCGAAACGCCGAAGCCGACTTCCATCATCAGCCGCGGCTTTTGCGTCGGCATGGTGCCCATGTGGAAACCGAAGGGATCTTCGACGAAGCCGAAACCGGCCTTGCCGGTCAGCGTGACGGCGCTTTCCTCTCCGTAAAATCGAAGCACCTCCTCCGCCGGATGGCCGACGAGGAGCGTCAATTGATGCTTCATCCGCCGCCGTCTGTGGCTGCCCTTGACGAAGACATGCGGCCCGGTGCCTTCATCCACATCGACCAGATTGAAAAAGAACTTCAGCATTCGCCAGTCATCAAGGTCGAAATGATATTTGAACGAGGCACGGCTTAACTCGGCCTCGGAGGCCGATTTTGTCGGAAAACTCCACCAGATGCGGGTGGTTATCACCTGGGCCTGCCCGCCGAGATAATGTCGGGCGACGTCCCCGAGCAGCGGATCGCGCTGAACCGCCAGCACCGCGTCGCAATCGAGCGAACGCTCGAAAAAATGCCCGCTGAGGAGCGAGCGCCCGAATCGCGCCTCCGCATCCGTATGTTCGGGCGCCACGAATTCCAGCTTCCTGTCGAAATTGCCGAAGCAGCCGGTGCTCCCGGCAAACTCGGCAATTTCCCGATGAATATTGTCGGGCAGTATCAGGCCGGGAAAAAGCCCGTCGGTTCGCAGCGCATTGACGACAGCATCGCACTCGACCCCCGTGAACATCGATGTGCCGGCCCCTGGACGCGCCACCGGCCGCCTGGTCGCGAACCAATGCATGCGCCGAAACGGCATCGTTCGCGCCAGCAGAAACATCGGCAACCAAGCCGGATTTTCCCGCACATCCGTCAAATAGGTGGGTATGCGAACAGCCATTCGCTTGAGACGACCGCCCTGCCGGGCGATGGACTCCAAGTCATCTGCCGGGGGATTGTGCATAAGTATCCTTTCCGCACGCGCATAAATCCATGCAACAGGCCGAGGCCTATTGAGAAATTCGTTGGAAGTTGGCCACTGTAAGGCGTTGCGAGACGCCTGCTGCACTGCGGCAAATAGAAACCCACTCACCATGGTCAAGGGGCTCAAAACGCACATTTCTGCTTGTTTGACGAAAATTTGCGAGGCAATCGCCTTGCGATTTTACAAGCGATTTCAATGACTCACGGATCAGTTGTTAAATGTTGCTAATATATTTCTGGCGATGGGCGAATGGAGCATCATTCGCTGGGCCAACGCACTTGCAGCATAAATTTATTTGCCATTGCTTAGGATAAGATCGCTAGGAGCATTTACAGAGAAGGAGTGGCCGGCCGAGACTGAGGCAGAACCGGACAGTTTTGTCAAAGCCAATCGCGCCGCCAATCTACAGTCACAATCCTGTTCCGATCATCGGCTAGACGACCAGCAACTGCGAAAGAGGGCGATATGACAGAGACAGATCCGGCGGAAGGTATAGTCGATTTTGACGCGGGCGAAGGCGAAGCAGCGACCGTGGAGATGGACGACTATACGAAAAGCCTCGCGCAGGCGAAGGCCAAGTCGGTCAAGCTCGTCGACGCCATTACCGGCGCAACCCTCAAGAAGAAGGATGCGGTCCATTTCGATGACCTGCGCCCATCGCTTGCGGAATTCGTGCGCCAGAAACATCCGGGCATCCGCTCCGACGACTATATCAGCCGCAAGGCGATGGACGACTATCGCGCCCAATATATCGCCGAGCTGCTGACGGACGAGCGCGGCGAGCTTTCGAACTTGGAGGACGAAGTCGTCGAAAGCTTGAAGACGCACGACACCCTGGCCGAGAACATCGAAGAGGATTACGAGGACCATCGCTCCATCGGCGACCGAATGGCCGATATGGTCGCAGCCTTCGGCGGCAGTTGGACCTTCATCATCTCATTCTGCTTGTTCCTGACGGTGTGGATGGGCATCAACCTCGCCATGGGCGAAAGCAAAGCCTTCGACGCCTATCCCTTCATCCTGCTGAACCTGATCCTTTCGACCATCGCCGCCCTGCAGGCGCCGATCATCATGATGAGCCAGCGCCGGCAGGAAGCAAAGGACCGGTTGCGTGCCCTCAACGACTATAAGGTCAACCTGAAAGCCGAACTGGAAATCCGCCACCTGCACGAAAAAGTCGACCATCTGCTCAATCGCCAATGGGAGCGGCTGACCGAAATCCAGCAGATCCAGATCGAGATGATGCTGGAACAAGCCAAGGCGGCCACGCGCGCCCTGAAAGTCAGCAAGGCATCGAAAGTGAAGACCAATGCCTTGAAGAGCCTCTTCGGCGCCAAGCCCAAGCCCGAAGAGTCTGATGATTCACAGGAGTAGGGTCCGGCCGTCCGCTAGCGCATCGGCTCTACACAGGCATACACGTTGAGAGGCCGCCGTCGTCGCCCCGGCCTCCTCATTCAAACAGCAAATGCACCCGGTTTTCGAAATCCGGGCAATGCGAGCAAGGCTACGGGTGAACGACCACCCGCGCTTTTGCCGGCGCAGATTCGCTCGACGGTAAGCCGGCAGCCCGCCGGCAGCATAGTCGAACCCCGTCAGGACCGTATTTTTTAGTATAGACGCAACCGGTCGTGTCCGTGCGGCCCGGCAGCAACAAGGCACTTTCTGCGATCTCGGCTGCGGGTATTATCGACGACACACGTATAATGTTTTGCGCTGCGCCTGCGGCCGTGGCACCCCAAAATACGACGAGAAAACACACGAACGTTCTCATGCCCCTCTCCATTACGTTAGAGAGACAACAATAAACCTGAAGTTGTTATTGGTCAATTTAGCACTCTTAAAGTAGCTAAAACGGATGAGGCCGCGCACTTGGAGAGTTCATCGAACGGCGATTTTCGTGATGCCGCCCAAGGCGATAGATCGAATGAAGGGCGCGGGGCGCGATAATACTTACGTGTTAGCCACGATGTTAAGGTTGACTCGCTGTTAGCGCGACCTAAGCTTCAGTTTGGAACTACTACTGAGGTGTCGCCATGACCTACTTCGAGGAGACCAAAAGAATAGCATGCGAAAATGACGCCGGACGCCGCATCGTCATTATCGAACAATTGAAATGGCCCAAATTCGCCTTCTCGGACCGACCGGGAGGCCCCGTTTTCGACTACATGACGGAAGACGGCCAGATCGCCAACAAACTGGACGACGAGAATTTCCTTTTGCTGCTAACGGACGAAGTCTTCCATCGCACGTAGAGCATCCCGCTTTCAGGCGAAATCGACCGAAAGCGAAAAGTACACCCATTCGAAAGACCGGAGCGACCTTCGTGCGTTCAAATGAACGCACGAAGGTCTGGCGGTCGAAGAAAGACTCCCCAGCAGCGCGGCAAGCCTCGCACATCCCTCATACAAGATACTCCTAATGCGCCGTCGAACTCGGTGCAAATAAGGAAGGGGGATATAGCCATGGACTACGACTGGGATGGCGTGAAGACACGCCGCATGAAGATACTGAAGCTCGGCATATCACTATTCATCTTCGCCATGACTTTGGTCGGGCCGACGATGTTTCTTTTGCATTTTCGATGAGGCTGGGCGTATTCAATCGGCGGGCTGGGCTCGGCTTTTGGCGGAAGGCTTCCAGCTTGGGAAACCGGAAAATCAGCATTCTGCACAAGACAATGGCGGAGAGGGTGACCGCCAACTTAGCGGACAAGAAACTTCAGCTACGTGTGATAAACGTTGCAATATCAATGGCATATTTTTTCGCATCGTCCAATATCGATCATTGATGTCCAATAAAATCCGAGCTAATTTGTGGTGATTTTGTGGGGTACAATCTTCTACCATGCCCAAAGCCGAAGGCAGGCATCCTGAAAAAGCACTATCAGCCCTGAAGGTGAAACACCTCAAAGAGCCGGGCCGATACACCGATGGCAACGGCCTCTATCTTGTTGTCGATCCATCCGGCGCAAAGCGTTGGTTGTTGCGTGTGACCATTCAGGGCAAACGAAGTGATATCGGGTTGGGCAGCGCTGGTCTCGTCAGCCTCGTTGAAGCACGAGAAAAGGCCTTTGAATATCGTAAGCAAGCACGGGCCGGTGGCGATCCTCTGGCAGCTAAGCGCGAGGCCAAGAAGATTTATCCAACATTCAAAAAGGCGGCCGAGACCGTTCACCAGGAGCACAAAGCCGCCTGGAAGAATGCCAAACACGCGGACCAATGGATCAACACACTTAAGCAGTATGCTTTTCCGTTAGTCGGAGAGCTACGCATCGATCGTATCGATACCCCTGAAATATTGAAAATTCTTTCACCGATATGGTTGGCCAAACCCGAGACTGCACGTCGAGTTCGGCAACGTCTAAAAAATGTCTTTGATTGGGCCAAGGCCTCAGGCTACCGCGTGGGCGATAATCCGGTGGACGGTGTGACGCGTGGTTTGCCGAAGCAGGTTGACAGAGACGAGCACCACGCAGCGTTGCCGTTCGCGGAAGTTCCTGCATTCGTCAAAGCAATGAAGGCTACAACCAGCAATCTAATTTCCAAACTGGCGTTCGAACTTTTGATTCTCACAGCGACGCGCACAAGCGAGATCCTCTTAGCTGAAAAGGACGAATTCGATCTACAAGCTGAATTTTGGACGATCCCCGCCGAGCGGATGAAGGCCAAACGTATTCATCGCGTTCCGCTCAGTGCTCGCGCCGTTGAGATTGTTAAAGAGGCGATCGATTACTCCGGAGAAGGCAAGTACTTGTTTCCGGGGCGATCGGAAAAAAGCCCATTATCAAACACGGTATTCTTGCAGATGCTCAAACGCATGGAGCTTTCGGTGACCGCCCACGGATTTCGATCATCGTTTCGCGAC
Organism: Rhizobium sp. CB3060; assembly: GCF_025200735.1. NCBI lineage: Bacteria > Pseudomonadati > Pseudomonadota > Alphaproteobacteria > Hyphomicrobiales > Rhizobiaceae > Rhizobium > Rhizobium sp. CB3060. The sequence continues at coordinate 3,510,677 of NZ_CP104158.1, forward strand.
TGGGCATCGGAGACCACTGCATTCCCCAGCGAATTGGCGGAGATGGCACTTGCCCATACTATTGAAAACAAAGTCGAAGCCGCTTACCGTCGCGGCGATCTTCTAGAAAAAAGACGGGAGTTGATGGCCGCATGGTCGAGTTTTCTGATGTAATATCTTCGGCTGACTTCCGGCAAAAAGTTAAGCTTCTGCTTAATGGGATATTCGAAAACCGACCAATGGTGGAGAGGCCTGAAAAGGAAAAATCCTTTGCAAAAATGGCGCTCGGCGCAAATTTCGACGCTCGATCAAGTATTGATGTGCTTTTGGATGAGCGTCCCACTTATTTCGGTCACCGAGAGATGTTGTATGCAGGTTTGGTGGCGTGGGTACTAAATCCTAAGGAAGAGAGCTTGCGTTGGCTTTGCCTTGGCACTGCAGCATCTCGTTGTATCAGCGAGGCAGAGCAAGCGCTGCCACTCGGGGAAGAAGATACAGAGATAACAGACTTTGTGGTTCGGCACTTTATCTTGGGGCCCCAATTTTTACAGGAAATATATTATCCCCTAAATGGGGCGCAGAGCCTGATGGATGCGAGTTCATTCGACCTCGATTCTGTTCTCATCAATAGCGCCGACGCGATTTGGACCGTTGTACGAGCTACTGGTTGGTTCCATTTTGTTAGCGCGAATTTCCGGGGGAACGAAGAATACTTCAAGCCGAGCGTCAATAAAGCTGTCGAAATGATCGAAGACCATGATCTAGTCAAGCTGCCCTATGCGCGCAAAATCGTCGGACGCTCAGCATTCTTTGATGCATGGACCAACCGACGTGTCACCATAGCGCTCCTATACTCAGCGTCGACTATCCCAGTGGCGGATGGAACGTTCCTTCACGAAATTCTGAAAGCCGATTTCAACTTTAGTTTGGGAAATGGCTACTTGCGGCAATGGCTCGCAAGGGCACGGTACGTGTGTGATTTCGTGCTTTCCGAAATGGCCGAACCGACGATCGCTCAAGAGAATTTAAAGGCCCTGCGCTCGATCAAACCGGAATCTTTCGAAGTTCCGGCCCTCGCTGACATTGAAAAAAAGGCGATCTATTCGGTTTTCGGCCGAACAGCGAAAGCAAAAAAATACAAATAAACCAAAGATTTGGGCACTAGTTCGATTTGCGTCCGAACTAGTTTTTATTTTTCCAAAATTCAAAGCGACCACCATCGATTTCATACTCCTCACATCGAATTCAGTGAAGGAGAACATTCGATGCAACGCAATATATGGGCCCTCGTGGGCGACTCTGACCGCGAGCAGCTTCCCTTTAAAATCACCGGCTTCGTTCGCCTTGAGGCGCTCGTCGGGCCACGCGGGATATTTCCGATTAGCCGTTCCACTTGGTGGAATAAGGTCCGCAGCGGCGAGTTCCCCCAGCCGGTGAAACTCGGACCGAGAACGACAGCTTGGCGCGTCAAAGACATCCTTGAACTTATCGAACGCTTTGAAGGAAAGGATGAAGCTCGTGGTTAAAAAGTCTAAAAATCGTTCGTCGAAGAAAAAGAAAAACAAATTTCGTCAGAGCTACGCCGCCAAGCATTACTCGGCATCCATAAATAACGCGATCATAGATCGATTAAACGCAATGCATGATGTCGATATGGAGCTGAGGGCAACATACAGAAATATAAGCCGTAGCGATGCTTTTGCTGCAAACTTCATTCAGGATATGGAAGAAATTCTTTCAAATACTTTCTGCAGTATCGAGGAATACGTGGACGATGATGAGGCTCACGTAGACAAAGCTGTGGCCGAGATCCGCAGTGCGTTGGGCCGGTTGTCCGGGCTGATCGAGCTTGGAACACCAACTCCTCGCGCGATGCGCAGAGAAATATCAAAAATCAGATTGGTCGTCGAAAATGAGCGAAGCCGTTACGACCGCGCGCCGACCCCGGGAGCATTATAATGACCATGAATAACAGGAAAGTAATATCAATGCCGGGCAAAAAGGCGACAGAAGGTGCCGAGCATCGGCATAAATCGGATAATCCGAATTTGATTGAGCAGCTTAATAGCCTGCGAGCAAAGCGTGCCAAGCGGCTAAAAATGAATCGCGCCGCACAGCGTCAGGAAATCGTCGATGCCTGCGAACTAGGAGTTTCGCTTATGGCAGACAGCGCAATGTGGCACGAATTCTGTGAGGCAGATTGGTCGGGTATACGAAATCCTCCCCAATTAAACGAGCGCCACAAAGCAGTATTCTTTGCGATTAAATACATGTGTGGACCTGGAGATGAAGCCCAGAGCGAAGCAAGCTTCTACTTCGGTGCGGTTGATGAACTTGTTCAACTCGGCGTCCTGGGGGATGAGCTTCGAGATGCTATTAAGCGCTACGGCCTCAAAAATTTGAACGACGAACGAAGAGCCCGCGCGAAGATGAAAGCACTGCCGCCCAGTGAAGATTCATCAATAGCGTGGGAAAAATATGATGCAATCTCACAAATCACGGCTCAACTAGCATCCCGCAAGCATCCAGATGAGAATAGGTTTTTGAAAGCTCTGCCTCATGAACAGAAATGGGAGCGGGAACATCCAACCAGATTCTGGTTCGACGTTCAGTTCCCTTTCGATCCGAAGAGTACTTTTGAAGAGCCGCTTCCTGATACGTTTATGTTGTATGTCAAGATTACGCGATTTGGGGAGAAATGCGCGATGGACGTACTGAAGTTCCAAAGACATAAAGAAAACCGCAGAATTGGACGGCCCATCTGAATAATGAAATGCCCGGCCTAACTGCCGGGCATTTCGCTATGGACCTTCGGCAAGACTAATATCGCGTCCTGACCAATCCGGCCCCGATCAACCTGCTTCAACGCGTATCTGATAGCCTCTCGTTCAGTGCGCTCGATCGGCACGACATGGAGGCGCAAAATCGGCTTCGTTTTACCGGCGTATTTGCCTTGGTGCTCTTCGAGATACGCGTGGAGCGCTACCTGCATCCGAGATCGGGGCGGCAATAGGAATATCCCGTGCCAGTGCTTTCCCTCGTTCACGGCGCTCTCCTCGACGGTCATCTTCAGATGACTGTGTACCGGCCAATCCGGCGCGGCTAGCAACCTCGGGAACTCGGTGTAAAGGTCGGCCTTGCGCGGCTTCCTTAGGATGCGTGTGAGGAGCTGTTTATAAAATTCCTCGATTGCGATGATCATCCTTTCGCTCGTTCGCCGTTCGCTTCCCATCATCTGATTGAACATGAACGTCAGCAGATACGGTTCATATCCTCCGTTCACCAGATTCATCGTCCATTCGATCCAAGCATCGAGGTATTCCTGTTTAGTTGGCATAGCCTGTTACTACCTTGTCCTATGGGTTGGTATTGGTTGGTTCTCATCGGTCAGGTTCGTTGACCGTGTCCTGTACTGCGAGGCTATGCAGGCATGACTTGCCCATATGCTTTGCCGTCATCCGACAAAGACATTCCAAGACTCGAAACTCGTGTTGGGGTTCCGGTGGCCATTCCTCCCTTCGCCCGCATCACGATATGCCCGCACATTCAATTCGCATCGGCTGCTTGCTCTTATGCCGCCAAAGGCTGCGATCATTCTGGATTGTTGCTTGGATTGGCTGGCTTGCTCGCGAGATAAATTGGCATCGCGCTTAAGTGCTTTACCGACGCCGGTTTCGATCCAGGCACGCGTTCGAATGGAACCCGTTTTGGGTATCTTACGCGCGGCGTCTGCAACCATCTGTGATTGCATGAAAAACGCTCCACAATTGACAAATTGAAATAATATCTATATAAATCAACGTGTTGCTGATCGGCGCACAGGCCATCGGCATTGCAGCACACCCCTTACACGGCCCCTGTTGCGGGGCCTTCATCATTTTGGAGATCCAGATGAACATGTCTGCGTCGACTGCCGCCGCTCGCGCTTCGCTACCCCATCCCATTGTCGTTTTTGGCCGTGATGACAGCGGCAAAGCCCACGCCTCGTATTTTTCCTCCGCTGACGGCCATATGGCGAAGAAGGCGGCTGGGCTGATGGGCATGTTTGCACTGCGCGCCGACAACGATCACGTCCGATCGCTGATCGGGAGAATTCCGAAGGGCAAGCTGTTCAGCAGTGGCAAGGCTTTCGTGCCCTTCGTGAAGCAGGATCTGTTCCAGCAGTTGGCTGATCAGTTGCCAGCGGAAGATCGGCAACGTCTCGATCAACCACGAGCCGCTGCTGCTGACGATGCCATCCCCGGCGATGTCGGCGACCTGAACTCCGCTGCCATGCCTGAAAAGCCCTCCCGCCTACCCGAGGATTGGTCGAAGCTGAAGGTCGGCAGCGTTGTCCTGGCGACCGAGGAGCCGCTGGAAGGATGGTTCGAAGCGACCATCATGGAGATGAAACCCAACGGTGCCCTACGACTGAAGTGGCGTGATTATCTCGACCTGCCCCCGTTCGGCCGCGCCGTTGAACAGGTCGCGCTGATTCATCCGAACTACGTTGAAGGCTGAAGTCCGAAATGCTGATGACCGCCAGCCCAATCGATCCTACAGACGCCGGACACACCGGCGTCACCACCAAGATCCGAATGTTGAACGATGCCTTTCGGCGCAGCCCTCGCCACGGAGGGTTGATGGTGACGGCGGGTGTCAGCGCCCTTAGCGCAGACCAACTCGTGTCGCTTTTTCGCGCCGTTCGCGATTTCGACAACTTCGATGCGGGTAACGATCCCTTCAACGAACATGACTTCGGTGCCGTGGACTTCGATGGCGCCACCTACTTTTGGAAGATCGACTACTACGATCTCGATCGCCGCTACGGCTCACCCGACCCGAGCAATCCCGACGTGACAAGCCGGGTGCTGACGATCATGCGGGCGGATGAGTACTGACAATGAGACGGTCAGGTATCGTGCTGTTGAGTCAGCCTTCCAGTTTTGGCTTTCGTCCGGCGCGCAATGGGGGCGTAGGTTTCGCATTCTTGGCAGGTTCGACAAACAGCTCGGCGACCTTTGCGGACAAAACCGAAGCCAAAGCATCGAGTGTCGCCACCGTTACGTTCTCTTCACCCCGCTCGACACGCCCGACGTATGCGCGGTCAATCGAAGCTTCCAACGCAAGACGTTCCTGCGAAATGCCCTTTGCGACGCGCAAGCGCCTCAGATTCCAGCCGATGATTTGCCGCGTGTCCATGGTGCAGAAACAGGCCACAGCACTTGCGGTTTAATCGACGGACTGTTGATCCATGATTTATTTTGTGGCACCAACTTTCACACAATCGAGAATTGGCGGCGATCGGAGAAACATCGCCTAAGACAAGAGGAAATCGAAATGAACGCATACCTTGATGGCATGAGGAAATACGCGACCTTCAGCGGCCGGGCGACGCGCTCGCAGTTCTGGCTGTTCACGCTGATGTTCGTAATCCTGGACGTGATCGGCGCTGTGCTTGACGCAGCCATCGGCACGGGGACCGCCAACGGACCAGGAGCTATCGCGGGGTTGGTAGTGCTGGTGCATGCCCTACCCTACATTTCGGTCTTCGTACGGCGTCTGCACGACATTGATCGGACCGGCTGGTGGTACTGGTTCGGTGCCGTGCCGGTTATCGGCTTCATCGTGCTGCTCGTCTTCATGTGCACGCAATCGACCCCCGGCGCGAACAGGTATGGCCCTCCCGCGGGCTCGTCTCCCGAACCGGCATTGGCAGGCGGTGGCTTGGCCTCTTCACCGGCAAAAGTCGAGCAACTGGAGAAACTTGCCAGCCTGCGTGCCTCCGGTGCCATTGACGAAGCCGAGTTTCAGAAGATGAAGTTTGACGTTTTGAGCGGGTCGGCCCGGTCATGACGACGAATCCTCGGTTGCCGTCGCTGCGCTTGGTCGAGCTACCGGTTCTTTCGATTGGCGCGGTGTCGGTTGCCACGCAGGCCCACGCGGATGATGACGGTTCGGTTGTCGCCGCGACGTTCCTGATCATCGGCCTGATTGCCACGCTGATTTACTTGATCCCGACGATTATTGCTTTTTGCCGCAGCCATCCGAACCGCTGGCTGATCGCCGTCATCAACGTCGCTTTGGGCGGAACCGGCATCGGCTGGCTGGGGGCGCTGGTGTGGGCCTGTTCGGCGGCTCACCTTAGCCCCACAGGCAGCAACGGTGGCGAGAGTGGGCTCAACCTGTTCGTCAACGACCCTCAGCGCGTGAAGATCGAGCCAGCGGGCTTACAAATGAGTTTCGATGACATTTCCGCGCAACTGCTTCGCCTTAAGCGCCTGCGCGATGGGGGCGCGATTACGCCGGACGAATATGAAGACCTCAAACAACCGCTGATCCGATCGCTTTAGTGCCATCGGCCGTCAACGCATAAGGGCGGCGCTTCCGCCGTCGAACTAGCCATCAATTGAAGAGTAGCGCACCCGCGTCGGCATGACGCGAAAGGAATGAATTGCACCATGCGCCTTTTAATAGTTTTTTTCTTTCTCATGATCCTGGCCGGGCTGGCGTGGTTCCAAGTCGACGCGAAGTGGCTGGCTTACATTCATGCCGCTGCCGCAGCAGCGCTCTTCCTGGCCTATATCGGCTATGTGTGGTCTCGGGATGAGGACGAAGAATAGCACTCAAGAACCGACCATCTTCAGGTGGTCATTTGGATCAACTGTGGGGACTTACCGTCCATTTCTTGCTGAAAAGTATCTTTTTCGCAATCGAATGCTGCGCTCGCTTGACTTGCAATAAAATGTCATTGTACGAATTCTCTGGTTGCGCCGTGGGGGCGAATTTTATGTTGCAAGCGACGTAGTCGTCGCCTGGAAGTAAGCATGTTGGCCGTCGGGGATTTACTCGGCTGGCATGATGTGAGGCGCTGGATTGGATAACTGTTTTGTTTTTGGACCGAGGAGCACCGCCGAACGCGTGTTCTTGCTGCTGAAGGCTTAGGCGTTCAAACACCATGGCTGACCGCTCCACTCGTGTGTATTGCTGTTACTGTTGAAATTTACGGACTAAGTGTCTGGTCTCTTTGGTCGTGACGTATCCCATGACTTCGTTAAATCTGCCGTGGATTGTTGGTCCGGTGCCGATCCTGCTTACGGTTTGGGCAATATATCCTTTTACGCTGCTTTATTTGCGTAGATCGGCGTTAAATGGAAGCAATATTTGCGCAACTTTCCTTTTGCCGTTGGCTTTTTTTTCTATAATTATTCCGGGCTATTATTCCAAATACGAAATAATATACCTTGTTTTATTGAGTGAGATTCTTACTTCGCTATCCTTTTTGGCGCTGGTGTTATTGGCCGCCTACAGGAATAGCGGAAGAGCGGAATTACAAGGAAAGATTTATAGTATTTCCGAACTGAAGTTGCATTTATTGGTATCCATTCCATCATTTATAGTCTTCAATTCTCTTATATCGTACTTCTCCGACGATCCGTGCGGTATAGCGAAATGTTTTGTGGTAGAAGGAATGTTCGGTCAGAAGTCATCCGCATTTGTACATGTCTATCTTGGCGGGTTGGTGGGATCTATTATCCTTATACTGATTATTATCTCAATTTACCAACTCGTCCGACGTAAGTATTCAAAGAAAAATTAAGGGGTGGAGAATGAGCGACGAAAGCACTTTCGGCTCTTTGTGGAACTCGGTTCCGGCAGCGAAAGTCAACGACTTCGCAACGTACGCACAATTGGCTATTGGCGCGACCCAGGTCGGCATTTCAGCCTCCATTTGGGGAACTTATGCAGTTGGGCCTGCGAGCCGCTTTCCTAATGTTAGCGCGCGAGTCCCTCAAATAAACAAGATGATAGCGTCGTCGAAGTTTGCCGACATTGCGAAATTTTCGACCAGTGAGCCGATCATCGCGAAGGCAATTTCGGTATCAAAGCTTGGTAAATTCGCGCTTCCCTTGACTGCGTTAGAGAACCTCTATGATCTGACACACTACTCAGGACCATCGCACTACACACGCTTTGCGGGAATCGTGACTGACGATGCGGCCGGTGTTTTGGCTACGGCTGCCGGCGTCTTTGTCACCTCCCTTGTTGCGGGGGCGGTTCTCGCGTCGCCGCCGGGGTGGATCGCGCTGGCTGGCGGTGTTGCTGCCGGTTTTCTTTATTCGCTGGAAGGCGGCACAACAGTCCGTGATGGCGTGACAAAACTTTTGGATAATGCCCTTGGTTGGACTCCGCCAACGCCGGGAGCTGTTCTCTCCGATCCAGACGGCGATGTTGACGATGATAATCATGATTTGGCCGTAGGAGCTGCGCCGGGCCAGCCATCACCAGGAATACCAGGGAGTGTACCCGCCGGGTCTCCAGGGGGAGCGTCATCTGTGCCTGGTGCTCCTGCTGGACAGCCGTCTGGCGTAGGTTCAGTTAAATATGAACCGACGGATCTCTCCAATCTAGCGAAAGCTCCCACACCGGTAAATCCGGTGATGCCGAGCGTACCGGCCAAAGCAGCAGATTTTTCTTCTGATCCTTTTCATGGTGTTTTTGGGCCGACGGACTCCTCTTCATCATACGGTGGTGGAAGAGGCGGCAGCGATGGTTCATCTAACAGCTCTGGCTCAGTTGGATCCGGCGGCGGATTTTCTGGCGGAACCGGCGGACAGCCCGGATCAAGTGGCTCGCATTCAGGCAGTGGCGGCTCGCACTCTGGCGGGGCGAGCGGGGGTGGCCGAGGCGCGAACGGTGGTTCGCCAACCGGCAATACGACGAGTGGCTCAACACATGAGCCTTTAGAGATATCGATTGGTTTCGATCGGGCAACGGGTGCCGTGCAATCCGTGCAGTCAAATAGGGATTACGGAAACGCGCTTGGTGCAGCAATTGGCGGAAACGACGAGGGAAGAGCGCTTGGCAGAAGTCTCGGCGGACATCCGGCTGAACCCGTTCTTCTTGATCTGTCCGGCAACGGCATCAACATAAATCCTCTTACGAGCTCTTCCCAATTTGTAGACATCAATGGTGATAGCTATCAACATCGTACAGCGTGGGCCGGCAACGGCACCGGCGTTCTGGTTTTCGATGCTGACGGTGATGGGAAGATCACCAGTGCAAAAGAATACGAATTTACCCAGTGGGACTCAGCAGCAACCGGCGACCTCGAGGCAATCAAAGACGTCTTCGATACCAACGGCAACGGCAAACTTGATGCGGGCGACGCACAGTGGTCGAAGTTTAAGGTCATGGTCAATGGCCAGCTTGTGTCGTTGGATTCGCTCGGAATTACCTCCATCGACCTGACGCCGAAGGGCAGCGGTCAGACGTTCAGCGACGGGTCTGCGATCACCGGTACGACCACCTATACCAAATCCGACGGCTCGACCGGGACGGTTGGCGACGCCGTTCTTGCCAGTGATTCCAACGGTTATATCGTCAACTCGGCCGTTGTCACGAATGTGGACTTGTCCAAGACGAACACTATTCTTGCCTACAATGCCGACGGAAGCTTGGCGTTTAGAAACATTGTGACCACCAGCGCCGACGGCAACAGCGTTCAAACGCAGTATGACGATGACGGCAATGGCACCTACGATCGATCGCAGACAGATGTGACGACTGTTGACGCCTCCGGCGTCCAAACCCGCGTCATCTCGAATTTTAATGCCGACGGCTCTCTGGTTGATAAGACGACCACGGTGACAAGCGCCGATCACCTGACGGTGACGACGTCGCTTGATCAAGATGGCGATGGCAAAATCGATCAAAGCCAGGTCTTCGTCACCAACGCAGACGGCTCGACATCGACGGCGGTAAAGGCGCTGAGTTCCGCAGGCACCGTGCTTGCTCAGACACTGGTGCAAGCGAGCGCCGACGGTCTGTCGAAGACGACCAAGACCGATATCAATGGCGACGGCACCTATGAGGATGTGGTCACGGACGTCACGGTGCTGTCAGCCGACGGCTCGCGCACCAGAACGGTGAAAGACAGCAGCGCCAACGGCGCGCTCCTTTCCAGCGTCATCACGGCGACCAGTGCAGACAATCACTCGAAAACCGTGACCAGCGATCTCGATGGCAACGGCACGGTCGACAGGACTGACCAGACGCTCACGACGATTGCCGCCAACGGCGATGTCACAACAGTGCTGACGGTGACCAATGGCGATGGCTCCGCTCGCGGAAAGGTAACCACCGTTGCGGCCGCGAACGGCCTGTCGAAGACGGTTTCAACTGACATCACGGGAGACGGAGTGGCGGACCTCGTCGACTCCGACATAACGACGGTCGCCGCTGACGGAACGCGGACGGAAACAGTTCAGGAAAAGAGCGCCAATGGCACGCTTCTGTCGAAGAGCGTCACCACCACCAGCGTCGATGGTAAGACAAAGACCATTTCTGTTGATGTCAACGGCGATGGAGCCGCGGATGCACTGACGTCCATCACTGTTGCGACCGACGGCTCTACCTCGCAGAGCGACAGCATATTGAACCCCAACGGCACGCTGGTTAGCAAAACCTTCACTGCCACAAGCGCCGATGGCCTTTCGAAGACCATCAGCGCCGACATCAATGGCGACGGCACTTTTGACAGGATTACGACGGACGCAATCGTAGCGGCATCAGGCGGCGGCCGCACGGAGACAGCGACGGTAAAGAGTGCCAGTGGTTCCGCGCTTGGCACGTCCGTTACCACCACATCGGCTGATAGCCTGACCCAAACAGTGCAGACCGATGTCAATGGCGACGGCGTTTTTGACAGGACTATCACCGACACCATTGTCCTGGGATCGGGCGGCACCCGCCAGGAGACCGTTGCAGCGAAGAGCGGCAATGGAACACTGCAGCAGCAGACTGTCACCCTCGTCAGCGCCGACCGCCAAACCACAACGGTGACGACGGACAGCGACGGTGACGGACATACGGACAACACGAGCGTCAAGGTCGTTGCTGCCAATGGCAGCCAGACGATCACGACAACGGCAACGAGCGCCGACGGCGTGCTGCACGCGAAGACAATCGCCACGATCAGTTCCGATGGTTTGACAACAACGATCGCCGGCGATCTCAATGGTGACGGAACGACGGATGTCACCACCGTCGACCAGACGGTCATCAATGCGGATGGCAGCCACACCGAAACGGTCACTACGACAAGCACAAATAGCACACTGCTCAGCAAAACGAGTTCCGTCGTCAGTGGCAACGGTCTTACGACGACCGTGCAGAAGGATGTGAATGGCGACGGTGTTGTCGACACAACAACCATCCAGGCGTCGATACTCAACAGCAATGGATCGACCACAACCACGACGTCCGACTATCTTGGCACGACGCTGGCGGATCAAACCAAGACTGTGACAAGTGCAAATGGCCTCGTGGTGACCACCTCCTACGACTACGACGGCAACGGCACATTCGACCGAGTGGCCACCTCCAGCAAGACGCTGAATGCCGATGGCTCAACGTCGGAAGCCGACTCGGTTAGGACCGCTGCGGGCACGCTGCTTTCGAACATGACTAGTACCGCGACGGCCGACGGCAAGACCGTTACAAGCCAGGTCGATCTCGATGGTGACGGCAAGAATGACGTGAAGACGACCGCCGTCATCGACGCCACCGGTCAGACGACGAAAACGGTGGAGACCTATAAGACCGGAACGACAACGCTAAGCAGCCGTGCAGTGACGATGGCCGCTGCCAATGGCTTGTCGGTTACCGCAAAATCTGATCTGGATGGTGACGGGGTCTACGAGCAGGTTCTCACCGATATCACGACGTTGAATGTCGATGGCAGCCGCAAAGAGGTTGTCACGCGGTCGACCAATACCGTACCGATCGAGCAGACAAGCGTCACGACATCTGCCAATGGGTTGAGCAAGACCACGGTAGCGTCCTCCGACGTCTACGGAGCGAATACCCGCAACGAAATTTATCGCCTCTATCATACTGTTTTGGGCCGGGATCCGGATCCCAGTGGCTTTGCCAATATGGCGAGCGGGTTTAATGCCGGCACAACTGCGGTTCAGATTGCCGCTGTAATGATTAATTCTGCTGAGTTCGCTCAAACATACGGCACGCTCGACAATACGCAATTCGTCACTCTTCTCTACCAAAATGCTTTAGGGCGTGCCCCAGATTCCGGAGGTCTCAATACTTGGTTGAGCCGCCTCAGCTCTGGCATGTCACGCGCTTCCGTCGCGCAGCAATTCGCGGATTCGGCCGAAGGGCAAACCTATATGGCGAGTGGGGCTCAGACCTGGGCGCTCATTCATCCAGCGATCATTTTCTCGGCGGTCAGGACGACCACGGATGTGACAACAATCAAAGCAGACGGTTCGTCAACCGAGGTGATCACAAATACGGGTGTTGTCGCCAACCAGACGACGACCACGACGAGTTCTGACGGCAAAACGGTCACGGTAACCCATGACATCGATGGTAACGGCGTTGTCGACCAGAAGTCCGTGACCACGAAGAACGCCGATGGCAGCGTAATGCAGACGCTTTCCGACCTGACCTCGGCAGGCGCAACCGCGCATACCAAGACGATCACCACCAGCGCAGACGGTCTCAACCAAACGGTCGGCTACGACACGGATGGCAACGGCGTTGCCAACAAGAGCGTGACCGATGTGACGACTCTTAATGCCAACGGCAGCAAATCGACGACGGAAAAAACCTACACAGCCAACAGCGGCGGCACGTTGATACTGAGCGCCGTCACGCAGACTGACACCTCAGCCGATGGGCTCACAGTCACCACGAAATGGGACCAGACGGGTTCCGGTACCTTCACCAAGAGCCGAACCGATGTGACTGTGCTCAACGCGGATGGATCGCGCACCGAAACGGTCAGCTACTTTACCGGGACGACGCTGACGAGCCGCTATCTGACGAAGACCAGCGCTAACGGTCTGTCGATCACCACACAATCGGATCCGAACGGCTCCGGAACATACAGCGAGACGTCGACCGACATCACCGTCATCAACGCCAACGGCATCTCGACTCGGACGGTATCCGATACCAAGGCTGACGGCTCGATCATCTCGACAATTACGACGACGACCAGCGCCGATGGCAGAGTGCTATCCACCAACGAACAGCGCACCGGCCTGGCCACGCAGAACGTCAGCGACACCATCGAGGTCCTGGCTGACGGCGCCATGCGCGAGACGGTCGTGACCTCGGATGCAAGCGGCAAGCTAATCGACAAGACCGTGACACTGACGACTGCGGACAAGCTCACGATCACCATCGACCGTGACGCCAACGGTGATGGGGTCGTCGATCAACATCAGCAGAGTGTTGTGGCAGCCTCGGGCGTCGTGACCTCAACAGTGACGGACTATAAGACTGCAGGTGTCATAGCCGATAGTTCGATGAGTACGAAATCGGCAAACGGCCTTCAGACGACGATCAACTGGGATCTCGACGGCAACGGCACGAACGATCGTCAGAGGGTGCAGGTCGACACAAATAATGCCGACGGCAGCAAGACGACGGTCATTTCCGACACCGATCTGACGACAGGCAAGCTGGCGACGAAGACGACGATCCAGTTGTCCTCCGACGGAACGGTTCGCACGATGTCGAAGGATGTCGACGGCGATGGCACGGTCGATCAAACCGAAACGCTGACGACGGACACGACGGGTGCCAGCATTTCGATCTTGACGAACAATACGACGGCGCGCTCGGCGACCTATCTGTTGTCCGGCCAAGTCTATTGGAAGCAGGCGGTCGCCGCCAAGGTCGAGACCGACAGCGCCGCCGACGGCATTACCAAGACTGTCAAATACGACTATGATGGCGACGGCATCTTCGAAGTCGTGATGAACTCGCAGCGTAAGGTCGATGGTTCTGTCGTCACGACTGTCAACGAGACAAATTCGGCGGGCACAGTCGTCGCAAAGGGCACGGTTACGAGCAGTACCGATGGGCTGATCACCGTCCTGAGCAAGGACTCGAACAACGACGGAGTCATCGATCACACCGAAACGTCCGTTACCCACAATGACGGTTCGATCACGCTGACGAAGGTCGACCGCAATGCCAGCGGCGCCGTCACCCAGACGGTCGTCGATACCGTCACGGCGCTTGGCAGTCTGTCGCTGCGGGTAACCAGCGACGGCCAGGGGCGAAAAACATCGCAGTTGGCGATCGCGGCCGACGGCAGCTCTGTTACCACGGCCTATGATGCCACCAGCGGTCAAACGCTGAGTGTTTCCAATGCGAACAAGGCTGGCATTCCGACTGGTGTGGTCCTTTACGATCCGCTGAATGCCAATCCTTGGACCAGGGACGAGCAGTCCTTCGATGCGACTGGCAAGAAGACACTCGAAAAGCAATTCAACGATGATGGCACCCGCACTGAGATCACCTTCTACACGCCGTCAGGTGCCCAGCAACATATCGACTATTTCAACACTGCAGGCGTCCGCACCAGTTCTGTGGACTTCGACGTGACCAATACGCAGGGCTGGTCCAGGCTGGATCGCAACTATGACAGTGCCGGACGGATCACCTTCCAAAGGACCTACAACGACGATAGTTCGCAAACCGCAACGACCTATGATGCGGCGAATACTCAATCATGGACCACTATCGTGCAGGATATCAATTCTGCTGGCCAGGTGCGTACGCAGGCGCAGGCCAACGACGATGGATCGCGGGATGTAACGACCTATGATTACAACAACGCGCAGCCGTGGTCGCGGCTGCAGCAGCATTTCGACTCCGCAAGCCGTCTGACCCAGCAGATCAATTACAACGACGATGGAACATGGGGCGTTTACACCAACGACGTGACCAACGCCGTTAGCTGGCAGGATTATATCCAGCTCTATAATGCCGTGGGTCAAAACTATTATGTCGCGCAAGACAACGACAATGGCACGCGTTTCGCGGTCACGTACGATGTGACCAATGTGCAGCCGTGGTCGCGTGCCGAGCAAAACTTCGACAGTGCGGCTCGGCTCACCAATCAGTCGAATTTCAACGATGACGGTACGCGCACCGCTTATACCTGGGATGTCACCAACGCGCAGCCCTGGTCGTACGTGGTTCAGGTATTCAATACGGCCGGCCAGATGGTGAATCAATACCAGTACAACGACGATGGCGGGCAGGTTCAGTACACCTTTGATGTCAACAATACGCAGGGCTGGTCCTATCTTGCGAATGCCTATACGGCCAGCCTGCAGCTCGCTGCTGCCTATGTTTACAGCGATACCCCTGGCAGGCTGACCGTTACGAACTATGACTACGCCAATAACCAGCCTTGGACGACGCTCGTTCAGAATTACGTGAACAATGTCATCAACACGGCTACCTCCAACAATGACGTCGGCGGCTACACCAATTACCAGTACAACAGCTCCGGTACGCTTGTCTCCTGGCAGCGTTACGCCTATCAAGGCGGGGGAGGACAGACCAATCTTGTGATGGTCGATCAATGGCCGACCCCAACCTCCAGCCACCGGCCGGTGCTGCTTGATCTCAACGGCGACGGTCACGTCGATCTGCGGCCGCTCGATATCAACGCGCTTGCGACGGGCTCCTCCGTCACCTTCGATTGGAATGGCGATGGTGCTCGCGATGGGACGGCGTGGGTCGGATCACAGGATGGCTTCCTGGCGATCGATCTCGGGCAAGACGGTCAGGCAGGTCCGGATGGTGTCATCGACCAGGCGAAGGAACTCTCCTTCTCGGCTTGGGCCAGCGATGACCAGGTTGCTGCCAACGGTGGATCGGTGTCGGATCTCGACGGCCTTCGTCTGGTCTTCGACAGCAACCACGACAATGTCCTCGATGCGAACGACGATCGCTGGAGCGAGTTCCGCGTTTGGCGCGATGCCAACCAGAATGGCGTTACCGATGACGGTGAATTGCTGACCATGTCCGATGCCGGGATCAAGCTCGTCAATCTGCTTCCGACAACAGACGGCAGCCAGTCGTTCGCCGACGGATCGGCGATCACCGGCACGAGCTCGTATCAGACCACTGACGGCACGTCGCGCTATTTGGTAGGCGATGCGACGCTCGCCTATCAGGCGGCAATTTCGCGGCAGAACGCCGCCTGAGGGTAGTTCATCCATCGATGATGCCGAGCCTTTCAACAGCTCGGCATCGCCACCTGTATCGCGTGAGCCTACTTCACAATGGACAACACTGCCCTCGCTGAAGCGCCCGCAGATGTGCAGAGCGCTTTTAGGCGCCCACATCATTCTATCGGCAACAGAGGGAAGCTTTCGACAATGAATATGATAGTACGTGCCACAACGGGCGTTGTAATCATGTTGACGTGCGGAATTGCGCGCGCAGACGAATGTCAGCCAATCATAGGCGCGATTGGAAAGCTAAATTCTGCTACTCAGTTTCAGCAAAAGGGCATCTCCGCCACAGATGGCGAAAAGTCGCATTCCATAGACTATCTCGTTTCTAACGACAAAGAATATTCACGCAGGGACAACGGCCCTTGGAAGATCAGCGCTCGCCAGCTCGTTCCGTTGATTATTGACGGCAAGTCTACTGTTTCTGAGTGTAGTCGTGTCGGCATCGAACAGTTGGGCGATGTTTCGGCAATCGTCTACATATACAAGCGCCTCACGCCGGCTCATGATGTACGAGACGTCAGGCTTTGGGTCGCTGAAAGCACTGGAAAACCTCTCCAGACAGTGATCGGTATCGATACGGAACCCGGCCAAAAATACAAATTTACGTTCAGCTATGATCCACACGCAGCTTTGCCCACGGTCGGTGATCAATGACAGGGCAAGGGGTGAGTCGCATTTTGACTTCAGACAATAGCGAATGTCCTATGTCTTACGGCAACGCGCGGGCCTGACCCTTATGGACGACACCACCCTCGCTGAGCCTGAGCAGGTGCCGGTAACGCCGGTAGATGCGGCGCAACGCCCAGACAGCGGCCTGGCGGCGATTGCGGCAATCGCCGGGTATTATCGCATCGCCTCCAATCCCAATGTCCTCGCACGCGATCTGGCTCTGTCGAGCACGTCCGGGCGAAGCGATCTCCTACGCGCTGCTAAACTGGTCGGGCTGAAGGCAAAGCACGTCGAGATCCACACCGATGCCCGCCTTGGGACACTCCCAACGCCTGCCATCGTCTGCCTGACGGATGGCCGCTTTGGTGTCTTTGGCGGTGTCACGCCCGATGGAACCTACCGGATCATCGATCCCGTCGATTTTTCCAGCCGCAATCTCGGATCGCACGAGGTGTTGGCCGAGACAGCGGGACATTTCATCCTGCTGCAGCGGCGTCTGGCTGGGCCTGGATCTTCGAGGGGGAATTTTGGGTTCCGCTGGTTCCTGCCGTCTATCTGGCGGTATCGTCACGCCTTCGGACACGTGCTGCTGGCCTCACTGATCGTTCAGATTTTCGCGTTGGTGACGCCACTATTCTTTCAGGTCGTGGTCGACAAAGTTTTGGCCCATCGCAGTTACTCGACTCTGATCGTGCTGGTCATCGGACTGGCGGCGGTCGGACTGTTCGATGTCATCCTGCAGTATCTTCGCACCTATGCGCTGTCGCATACGACCAACCGCATCGACGTCGAACTCGGCCGCCGGCTGTTCCGACATCTCTTAAATCTACCGCTCTCCTATTTCGAGACGCGGGCGACCGGCCAGACGATCGCGCGGGTCCGTGAGCTCGAAACGATCCGCAACTTCCTGACCGGGCAGGGGCTGTTCTCCGGTCTGGACCTGATCTTCACCGTCGTCTTCATCTTCGTCCTGTTTTCCTACTCGTCCAAGCTTGCCTGGATCGTCATTGCCTCGATCCCCTTCTACCTGGCGATCGGTTTCCTGGTGCGTCCGTTCCTGAAGGAGAAGATCGACGAGAAGTTCGAGCGCGGCGCTTACAGTCAGCAGCTTCTTGTCGAGACGGTCGTCGGTGTGCAGACCTTGAAGGCAGCCGCCGTCGAACCGGTGGTCTCGGCGCAATGGGAGGAGCGGCTGGCTGGGTATGTGCAGTCGTCGTTCGGGACAACGATGTTGGCCGCCAAGGGCCAGAACGCCATTCAATACGTCAACAAGATCACCTCGGCGGTGTTGTTGTTGTTCGGCGCCCAGGCGGTCATCAATGGCGAGCTGACGGTCGGCGGATTGGTGGCATTCAACATGATCGCCGGACAGGTTTCGCAGCCGATCCTGCGTCTGTCGCAGCTCTGGCAGGATTTCCAGCAGGTGCAGGTGTCGGTGGCTCGACTTGCCGATATCCTCAACGCGCCGCCGGAGCCGCGGCCGGAAGTCTCCGTCAGCCTGCCGAAGCCAAGAGGCGCCATTGCCTTCAAGGGTGTCAACTTCCGCTATACTCCCGATGGACCGGAAGTACTGCGCGACATCTCGTTCTCGGTGCGGCCCGGCGAAGTGATCGGCATCGTCGGCCCATCCGGATCGGGCAAGTCGACGCTCACCAAGCTGGTGCAGCGCTTCTATATCCCCAATCGCGGTCAGGTCTTCGTCGACGGCCAGGACATCGCCCAGGTCGATCCGGCGTGGCTACGCTCGAACATCGGCGTCGTCCTGCAGGAGAACATGCTGTTCAACCGGACGATCCACGACAACATCTGTCTGGTGAATCCATCGATGTCGCGAGCAGCGGCGATGCAGATGGCACGGCTGTCGGGCGCCGACGAGTTCATCGCCAAGCTGCCGAAGGGCTATGACACCTTGATCGAGGAGCGCGGCGCCAATCTCTCCGGAGGCCAGCGGCAGCGGCTGGCGATTGCCCGCGCCCTGGCGACCAATCCGCCGATCCTCATCCTCGATGAAGCAACCAGCGCGCTCGATTACGAAAGCGAGCGGATCGTTCTCGCCAATATGCGCGAGATCGTCAAAGGCAGGACGGTGATCATCATCGCCCACCGCCTGGCGACTGTTCGACACTGCGACCGCATCATCGGCATGAAGGATGGCCGCATCGTCGAGGAAGGCAATCACGATAGCCTGTTGAATAAGCCCAACGGCCTCTACGCCCATCTCTGGCAATTGCAGACGGGACTGAACCAGGCATGAACCAGGTCATCAAGCCCCCGAAACGGCCAAGACGGCCACGCCGCACGAGGATCGAAAACGAGTTTCTGCCGGCGGCGCTCGAGATTCTGGAGACGCCGGCCTCTCCGATCCGCACCGCCTTCATCTGGTTCATCGCTGTCGTTGTCTGCAGCACGCTCATCTGGAGCTATCTCGGCACGTTCGACATCGTCTCGACGGCGCAGGGCAAGCTGCAGCCGACTGGCCGCGTCAAAGTCATCCAGTCGCTGGAAGTCGGCAAGGTCAGGTCCATCCCAGTGGTCAACGGCTCGAAGGTGAAAGCCGGGGACGTCGTCGTCGAGCTCGACGATACCGAGCTCAAATCCGATGAAGAAGCATTGACCGTCAACCTGCATGCGTTACGCGCAGAAATCGCCCGGCGCGACATCGCCCTGGTACTGGTGAGAAGCTGGCTTGCAGGAGACATCTGGACCAGCGACCGCACCATACCTGCGATCCCGTTGTCGCTTCCCGCCGACACACCCGACAATATTCGCACGCGTGAACAGACGATCTTCGCGGCTGATCTGGCGCAACTCGATGCCAATCTCGATAATCTCGCCGCCCAGCGCACCCAGCAGCAGGCGACCATCGAGCGGCTGAGCGCGACGATCGATGCCCACAAGCGATTGATCAGCACGCTGGCTGAGCGAGTTGCGATGCGCTCGACCTTGGTGGATCAGGCAGCCGGCTCAAAATCCGGTGTCATCGATGCACTGGAGACGCAGCAGAAGGAGGAAACCGATCTTGCGACAGAGGTCGGTCAACTCGCCGAGGCAAAAGCCGCGCTCGCTGTTGCGACAAGCGAAGGGGAAAAGGCCTTGCGCGCCTTCATCGCCGACAATGCCGAGAAGCTGGGCGATGCCTCAAAGCAGGCGGACGAGCTGGATAAGCAACTCATCAAGGCAAACAAGCGCCGCCAGTCGATGACGATCGCAAGCCCGATCGATGGCGTTGTTACCGCCTCGGCGATCACCACCATCGGCCAGGTCGTCAACCCCGGTTCTGAACTGATGCGAATCGTACCGGCCGATACCGCCCTCGAAATCGAAGCCTTCCTGCCGAACAGCGATATCGGCTTCGTCGCGGCCGGACAGGAAGCGGTGATCAAAGTGCAGGCCTTCCCATTCACGCGTTACGGTGTGGTCCACGGTCATGTGACCGCGGTCGCAACCGACGCTGTTCCGGAGCCGGATGCGCAGCAGATGGAGGGCGAACCGGCCAAGCAGCTTCAGAGCCTCATTCCGATCGGTAACGTCGAGCGGGTTCAGAACTTGGTCTTCCCCGTCACCGTCCGACCGGACACAGAGGTGATCAATGTCGACGGCGTGCTGCAGCCGCTGTCTCCGGGCATGGCAGCGACAGTCGAGATCAAGACTGGCAAGCGGCGGATACTGGAGTATCTGTTCTCGCCGCTTGCGGAGGTGGCGTCGGAAGCGATGCAGGAGCGGTAGGGATAAATCCTTTAAGGCGGTTTTGTCGCCGCACTGCTGCCAAGCCTGCGACATCGGGGTATAACCAGAAGGTGCGATCGGCTTGTTACGCGATCCTACGTAACTTCGATCTTGACGCCGACTATTTGTGACAGGCTAGCCTCGGGTTTAAACCTTGAGGTGATACATGACGAAAATCGGTTATGCCCGGGTCAGCACAGTTGATCAGGATTTTGAAATTCAGCAGCAGCGCCTGAAGGCTGAGGGGTGTCTAATCATACGTGCTGAAAAGATGTCCGGCGCGAGCCGCGACGGCCGAACGGAGCTTGCAACAATTATCGAATTTCTTCGCGAGGGCGACGAACTCGTCGTGACGCGTCTGGATCGTCTCGGTCGCGACACACGCGATGTACTGAACATCGTGCACGACTGCGAGCGGCGCGGTGCCTACGTAACGATCCTGGATCCGCATGTATCGACACGAGGTGAAATGGGCCACGTCATTTTGACTGTGCTGGGCATGGTCGCTCAAATGGAACGGCGCTTCATAAAGGAGCGCCAGCGTGAAGGTATCGAGCGGGCCAAGTCAGCCGGGCGGTACACCGGTGGGAAGGTTCGAATTGACCATCAAAAAATTCGAGAGCTGTCAGCATCGGGCGTCGGCGCAACGGCGATCGCAAAGGAAATTGGTTGTTCGCGAATGCAGGTTTATAGGGTCCTCAACGCAGCTAGCTTGTGATCGCTTGCGCCTCCATACCGGTCGTCCAGCGGCTTGCACTGCTTCCTGGAAGCCGTCGTTGATCATGCGTTCGCGGAGTCTAGCTGACCGTCCACGGACAAGCGCCGTATTTCCCGCTAAGCAGGCTGTGACGTCCCCGCCTGGTTCGTCATGCATCCGCCGACCTGCGCCTCAGTCGGTTCAATATCGCGCCGATCTCGCGTGACTCCAAGGGGGCGGCGAACCTATTCAGGCGCTGCGCGCTGTAGATGTCATTAAACATGGCGGTGACAAAGATCTCGACCAACCCTTTCAGGTGAGCGTCCCGTAACCCCGCCTTCCTCACGTCAGCCTTCATCTCCTCGAGTTCGGAGAGCGCGGTCGACGACATTCGCTTGTCACGCGCCATTATCTGCCACCGCCGCAGCTGGAGTTCGACGCGATCATCTATGGCGATCGCCTTTTCAAGTTCAGCCACGGCAACGTCTGGTGCTTCCCTGAGTTCGGCATCCTCCGCGAGCACCTCGTGATATGCGCCCGTTCCTCCAGGATGCGCCTGGAGGTCGTTGAGCGCGTCGTCGTATCGCTTTTTCAGGTCGGCCGGGGTCGGATTTCGCAACGTCGGCCCTTCGTGCATCCAGAGGAGATAGATGCGGCAAAGGGCGTGCTTGGCGAATACAGTCTGCCTCACCTTGGCCCAGTCCAGCGCGTAATCCTCGGCCAGTCCGAAGTCGGGAAATTTCGTGAGAAGAATGCACTTTATGAGCGGGCGGTAGATGCGCTCCAGCCGGTTTCCCATTCCCTGATTCAGCCTCAGAGCCTCCTCATACTTCTCCTTCGCCTCCAAGAAGCGCTGCTGAACTTCAAGGTTGAATGCCTCAAGATACGAAGCTATTTCCTTGCTCTTGTAGTCGCCGTTTAGGAGCAAGATGCACCTTTCGACGTCCTCGCTGTGTCCGGTCCTGATCGCTGCTAGTCCGAAGTAACGGAGAAGCTCGGTGCGCGACGCCTGTGAGAAGGATTCCCTTGCCGCGAACACCTTCTTCAACAGACGGTGCGCCGCGGCGTGCTGTCGCGCGTGATAGAGGCGGACGCCCGCTTGGAACCAGTGGGATGCAGATACGAACTTCTCTATCAGGTTCGGCAAATCATCCTTGCCCGTCCAAAGCGAAGCCTGGATGCGGGCTTCGATCCGGATGAACCCATTCTCCGTATCGAGATCTATTGGCGACTTCGCAAAGTTCTCGATGACCGTACGCCGCCAATCAACGAGGTCCGCGCGGACCAGATGGCGGCCCAGCCGACCTGACAGGAACGGCGTCAGCCTATAGAGCCCGCCGCTGTCACGCTCCACGAAACCAAGCTTAATGCACTTTGATAGAATATTCAGGATCGATTCGCTGGCATCCTCGAAGAGGCTCCCCAGATCCCGGGGATCGCAAGGACTTACGTCATTAAGGAACAGCAGAAGCCGCTGACAGTGAATGTGGTCGTGCAAAGTCCCGAACGCCCAGTCCACATAGTAAGCTATGGACTGCAGCGCCCTATTCTTCGCATGGGCGACTAGTTCGTCGACCTCCCCAAGATCAATCACGGAGCTGGCCGCTTTGGCAAGCGTCACCAACAGGCCGAGATTGCCTTGGGCAGCCTCTATCAAATCGTCGACCGCCTTTGCGCTCCACCGATCCGGCTGGGGGTCGAAGTGCGCCAGGAGGGACTCGGTGAAGGACGTTACCTCGTGATTGGAGAAGCCGGGCACACGCTGTTCCGCCAGCTTGTCGAAACAGGCCTTTCTGCGCTCGATGGACAGCGGCATCTGCGACACGATGAAGAGCTTGGGCCGCTGCGCCGGATCGAGAGCACCGACTACGTCGTCGAACCATTCGGGCAGGTCAACATTGTTCTGGAGGATCATCTCATGCCTAAACACGACGTAGTTCCCGGCCTGGAATATCCTGTCGATCCTTGCGGCCACGCCTGAAGGCATTGCTGCCTCCTCCGCCTCCTGCACCTGCTGCAGCCGCTCGAAATCCGCACCCAATCCCCCGCTCTCAAGCTTGAGGCAGATCTGCCGGGGAAGAGAGGCGGCATTAATGTCGATCGAGATGAGGCGTCCGTTCGGCGTCATCGACCTGTTCAGCTGCTCCACCAACGTGGTGCGCCCAGCCCCTGGGAAGCCGGAGATCCACATGGCCGGAAAGCACTTGAACCGCTCCTTTTGTACAGCGGACCGCATCGGCTCGAGTATGTCGTCGCGGGGGAACATCGGATGGGCTACGTTCATCGCGGGCTCGATGAACCTCTGCACTAGATGGCTCGCGTCATCGACGGGGATGTTCGGTCTGGATGTCCGGACCTCCAGAAGAGGGGCGAGATCCGAAAACACCTGCTTCAGCTCGCCGGGCAGCTCGTCGCTCCAGATTATCGGAAAATCGTCCAATCGCAGGATCAAGGGCGAAAGCGTTCCACTGGCGACAAGTTCCGCCGCCTGGCGCAGCTCCCGCACGCAGCCTTTGGCTCTTACATAATCCTTAGACCAGAAGACGATGAGATAGTTGGAAGATGGGAGCTCACGTCTGGATATCTCGTCCCAAAGTTCTGCGCCCTCTTCGCCTGACGCGGAGTAAAGGTATGCCCAGTCACGCGGCAGATCTTCCCATATGGAATGGGCGAATTTCTCGTCGTTTGAACTAACCGAAAGGAATACGGGGTACATAGTGCTGAGAGCCTCTTGGTATTTCGACGCACGTCGGTAGATCCAAATAATGCACACGACAACGCCTATCGGCCAAGCGCGGAAGGCCCTTTAGACGAGGTTCCAGTCGGCCAATGGCCGACACTTCCATATTGGATCACCTAACTATGCCGTTACAAGATCTTTCTAAACCTCGAGATCAACACCCAAGTACGAGGCCCCCCGGGGATCGCCGCATCCGGAGCGAACCCGCTGCACTTGTTAGCGGCAATCAGCTTCATGTTAAGCCGCCTGGTTCATGGGTTGAATCAGCGACTGTACGAGATCAAACATACCTCGGAAAGCCTCAAAATACTCGTTGCCCAAGGTTGGTAGCACGTCCTTTGCAAACCGCTCCTTTTGGGCATCGGACTTTAGGATTATCCTTTCGCCGCCACCTGGAACTGGCTCAGTTTCGAAGAACTCTGCCGTCCTCGGGTCACCGTAGAAGAGGTGCTCGATCTCACACAGCGCGGAGCCACCGAAAGAATCCCCGGAAGGCGCCAAGACTTGACGTCGGATCGTGGCGTTCTCAGGCACGGGAAGCATAAACGCATAGGACTGCTTACCTGCCAACTTCTTGCACCTTCCGGCATCCCAGTCCGGCTGAATAATTTCCCCGTTCATGCCATTCCAGTGATCGTAGGCCTTGTCGAAGTCGAACAGGCCAAACATAGGTCTACCGCCCATTTCATGGATGATCCGATCATCCTGCAGAAGCTGCTTGAGGTACGAACAGCTAAAAGCGAAAAAGGGAATAAATGGTAGCTCTGTCTCGTAGAGCCTGTGCCAAGCCTCCTTGATGATGATCGGATCAATGCTGCCTTCTGTGAAGAAAACCGGCTTCCGCTCGATCTGGATGGCATTTATAATGCTCAGCAACTGCTCTTCTTCGGTGTATTTGATCAGGTTGGAGCTAAGCTTTTGGATCGCAACCCTTTTGGGCATTGAATAGCATTTTGTAATGCCAGCCTTGAGATCGAAAAATTTCACTTTGGCCTGGATGCTTGGGATCAATGTAGCCGCGCTATGGCTGCTCATCAGGATGTGATTGGATCGCGCCGCGGCATCCGAAATCGCTTCCGTTTGCTTCAAAAAATCGAACTGCCATTCCGGGTGGAGAAATGCGTCGGGCTCATCAAGCAACGTGATGCAATTGCGGTCCTTGAACACCTCGGCGATGGCAAAGAGATAGACGGACTGGAATTGGCCGTCGCTGAAGAGGCCAAGGTCCGAAAGCTCAAGGCCTTGTAATGTCATATCCATCCGGATTTCACTCAGCATACCCAGAATCTTGAGATTGTTAAACAGGCTGAAGAGTTCGTGCCAGCTTCGCTCCTCGAAAACACGCCGAAACAGGGCAACATCGATCGGCAAGATATATTGGTCTGCTTCGCGGTTGTGAAGCGCGCCCGGCGTTGCACCACCCTTGATGCAGCTTACCAGATCGACCAAAAAACTTTGGGTAACACCCTGTAAACCCCAAAAGAGATCCCTGGGGTCGAGATGGTCGAAATCCTTTCGCTCAGCGAATCCAGGGCGGCCAAGATGCAGGGTGACGCTTCCCCTTGTTCCCAAGATGCCGAGCTTCTCGCACAGGAAGAGCCTGGCCCTGCGGTCTTCCGGCAGCAGCAATAGAAGTAGGATCAGAAGCTTCTTGTATTCGGGGCCGATACCGATAAATGCCGGGCTGCTAGCCAGATTGGATCCACGAACGCGCCGGCGAAACCGGGTCTCGTAGCGCTCGACGAGTCCGGCGACATTGCGGTTTTGGCCTGAATAGTAGACGATCACGTTCTCGGGCAGCGGCATTTGCCCCCGTGTACGGCGCGCACGGCCGTCCACTGACAACACGCCCGCTCTCCATTGAATTTGGGTCGCCCTGCCATCGATCTCCAAAGCAAGAATGTAGTCGAAACCCGGTCCTGGAGCATCGGCATCGAAGTCGAAGAGGTGATCGAAAATCTCAATCAGTGCTTCAAGAAAGTTGGATTTTCCCGAGCCGTTCTTGCCGACGAAAATGTCGATGAAGCCTTGGCCATCGAATTCAATCGTGAAGTCTTTGAGGTTCTTGTAGTCGTTGATCCAGGCGGAGCGAAGATGCATCAGGCAGCAGCCCTTTCGACAATGGCGGCGGCAAGCTGCTTTTGAGTGGCTGCAGCGTCGAAGAGGCGGGCTTTCAGCTTGTCGCATAGCGCCATGAGTTCATCTACCTTGGCTACGATGCGCTGTTGTTCGGCGAGAGGTGGAGTGGGAATCGGATAACCGCGTACGGTCGACATGTTCACTCTTGGCGCCGCGCCACCTGTCGTGAAATGTTTTGCAATACTAACGACGAACGGCGAGTTCAAAGCGATTTCCACGTACTCAGGTGCGACAGTAGGATTACAGCGAATTAGCATAGACCGTTGTCCGAGGCAGAGTCTTACCCCTCCAGGAATTCTGCATCCCACGCCGAGAATCCCACCTTCTCTGATATAGAGAATGTCTCCCGGAGCCGGCTCAAGGCGTTCAACCCGTTCGACGTAAGTTTTGGCGCTGACGAAATTGGGCTCCGAGAGATCCAAATGACGTGGCTTGATTTGATTCGTCCTGACGCATAGTTCGCCATCATCGGTCCACTTTGGTGTTGTATGTGGGCAATCAACAATGTGCGAACATAATTGAGACAGCGGCGCGAATGTCCAGTTTTTTGGCAACGCAAAAATTTTGCTCCCGTAAAGAAACACTTTTTTGTCCCACTCGCTCGATTTCGACACTTCTCTGAAGTTTGGTAGCAATACTGAGGGGTCGTTCTCATTCTGTGGCACGAGCCGCCCCCGCACTGCTAGTTCCAACACCGTTTGCTTCAAGGCATCGATGGCGGCTTCGGTGGAGAAGAGGATGTCGAAGTGGATTTTCAGTCGTGCCCAGTTGGTAGCGAGGTCGGTGGCGTCAGCGCTATTCACCAATGTGGCGAGGAGGGTTTCGACCAGCGTCTGATGCACGGCCAACGCCGACGCGCTTTGCTCCTCCAGGGCATCACACAGGGCCATGAGCTCATCAACCTTTGCTACGATGCGCTGTTGTTCGGCCAGAGGTGGAAGAGGCAAAGGTGATGCCTCGAAGTAGGCTCGGGTAACGCGCTTTTGACCGGCAGTCCCCGTCATCTGCTTCTCGCCTTTTGCGAGATAGGACCCGGTTTTCATTGTTAGCAGCAAGTAGCGTCGATTAACGTCTTCAGACCACGGTCGGGCCACGTGCAACTCCGTCGTGCCCGCCCCGATCCCGTTCCGCAGGTTCTGGAAGATCGCAGCCTTGCCGTTTTCAAAACACGGCGTGATCTTTGCCAATCCGATGTCGCCTTCAGCGAACTGCGTAAATCCCTTTTTGATCTCTCCCCATTTCCGTATTTCGATTCCGTGCTCGCCAGAAATACTGGTAGAAATCATGGCCATCGGTACGAAGGAGGCTTCAATATCATCGGCTGCTGAATTGCCAGGACCGATTTCGGCAATCGTACCTAGTTGGGTCCAAGCCCAGCCTGACGGAAGCCGCGTGAGGTCAGCCGGTAATGGCGCCAAAGCCTTCGGCTTTCGCGCTATGCCTGCAGCGAGTTTTTGTTGGCGAGCTTTGGCTATCTTTCTCAAGGCGTTGTGAGCCGGCTCATCTTCCGCATCCTGAGGCACTAACTTGCCTCTTACTGCTAGATCGAGAATTAAGGCCCTCAGCCGCTCGATTCCGTGAAAGCCCAACTTCCTCCCGCCGCGCCCAACACCCGACTTACGCTCGACGGCGGTAGTCCAGATGTCGAGATTGTCGCTGATCAACGCCGCGATATCGGTCCTCACGCCTTGTCCCCCAGCGCCTCGGTGAGGATGGACTTCAACTGGTTACGGATCGACTGGATGCCGGCCTGCTGATCGGCATGGCGTGTCAGCAACTCATCGGGATCATGAGTCTCGGCCTCAGGCGTGTGCGGATTCTTGAGATCGAGGTTGTAACCGCGTTCAGCCACGTCTTTGGCGGTGATCTTCCAAGCCTGCTCAGTTTCGTATCGACCACGAAAACCGCCGGCTTCGTCGCCCCACCAGGCGCGCTCCGCAGCGAACTCCTCATACTGCATTGGCTTGGTCTTGTTGTAGCTCGTCACCCCAGGCGGATAGGGGTGCTCATAGAACCAGACGTTCTTGGTCGGCGTGCCTTTGGTGAAGAATAGGATGTTGGTCTTGATGCCGGTATAAGGCGCGAACACACCATTGGGCAGGCGGACAATGGTATGGAGGTTGCACTCCTCGATCAGCCGCTTCTTGAGGCTGGTCTTCACCCCTTCGCCGAACAGGAAGCCATCGGGCAGGACCACGCCGGCGCGGCCCTGACTCTTCAGCAGCTTGATGATCAGCGCCATGAACAAGTCTGCTGTCTCGCGGGTGCGGAACTCTGTGGGGAAGTTCTGCTCGATGCCGTCCTGCTCCATGCCGCCGAAAGGCGGGTTGGTAGCGATGACCGGGACGCGGTCCTTCTCACCATAATCGCGATAGGGCTTTTCCAACGTGTTGCCGTGGCGAATTCCGCTGGGCGTATCGATGCCGTGCAGGATCATGTTGGTGACGCACAACATGTGCGGGAGTGCCTTCTTCTCGACGCCACGGATAGAAGCTGCCAGCTTCGCCTCATCCTCGGGCGATTTCACGAACTGGCGCTTGTGGTCGATAGCGCAGGTGAGAAAGCCGCCGGTGCCGCAGGCCGGGTCAAGTACGGATTCGTTTAACTTTGGTGCAAGCCGATCGATGATAAAGCGCGTGACAGCGCGAGGGGTATAGAACTCACCTGCATTGCCAGCACTCTGAAGGTCCTTGAGAATCTGCTCATAGATGGCGCCGAAGGTGTGGCGGTCGCTGGTGTTGTTGAAGTCGATCTCGTTGATCTTGTTTATGACCTGCCGCATCAGCGTGCCGGACTTCATATAGTTGTAAGTGTCTTCGAACAGATCCCGTACAACCTGGGCGCGGCGACCGACCTGGTCAGTGGTGGGCAACGTGTTCTTTAGGGCGAAAAACATGTCATCGACGAATTTCACTAGCTCGTCGCCAGTGATACCCTCGCGGTCCCTAGCCCAATTGCGCCAGCGGTACTTCTTGGGGATTGGGGAGCGGAAATCGTCCTCGGTCAGCTCCAGCTCTTCCTCACGGTCGTCGTAGATCTTGAGGAAGATCATCCACGTCATCTGGCTGATGCGCTGGGCGTCGCCATCGACGCCGACATCCTTGCGCATGATATCCTGAATGGATTTGATGGCACTCGAAACGCTGCTCATTAATTGAATACCTGGCCGTAAATCTGGGCTTCAAGATCGCGGAGGGCGGCCTCATACGCGGCCTTTCCGCCGAATGCACCCTTGATGATCTCAATGGGGGTGCCGATGCCATCAAACGGCTTCAGGCGCAAGACTTTGGTATCTTCTATGGTGGCAATACCCTCGTCGGCATATTTGTCGAGGAGGGCCTCAAGCACTGCGCGGGCCTGGTCGCCATACCTGGTGAAGTAGTTGCGTTTCTTAACGTTGTCGGCCCGCTCGCGTCGGGTCAGCGGCGGCATGTCGTAGGCGATGTGAGCGAGGAGATCGAAATCCTCGACCTCGCGGCCGACCTCATCGTGGAGGTTGGCGAGGATTATGCCGTGTTCCTCCAGCACATCGATAATGGCGTGCTTGCGATCTGCCGCATTCCAGCGGGAGACGAACTCGTCGAGCGAGCGGAACTCAGTGGTGATCGCCTTCCGGGCAAACTCGCGGTAGCTCTCGGTGATCAGCTTGCCATCCGCACCGACATATTCGATCCGTTCAGCAATGATGCGTGCTGGAACTCCCGATACCACAATCTTGGTGGTGCCGCGTGCATCGTCATCGTCATCATCATCGCCCGGATCATCGGGGGGATCTGGCGGGACAGGGTCACCTCCGTTGTCATCCGGATCATATACGACGATCGGCGGCCCGTCGAAATCGTCGTCGCGGAACAGCTCGGTCGCCTTCTTGAAGTCCATGATCGTGAAAAAGTATTTGTTGTTGTCCTCGTCGATTCGGGTGCCGCGACCGATGATCTGCTTGAACATGGTCATCGAGGTGATCGTGCGATCGAGTACGATCAGCTTGCAGGTTTTGGCATCGATGCCGGTAGTAAGGAGCTGGGAGGTAGTGGCGATGACAGGGTAAGGTTGCTCGGGATCGATGAAGTTGTCGAGCTGAGCCTTGCCTTCAACGCTGTCGCCAGTGATACGCATGACGTACTTAGGATTATCCCGCACAAGCTTGCCGGCGGCGTTGACTATGGCTTTGCGCATGCGCTCGGCGTGATCGATGTCCTCGCAAAAGATGATTGTCTTTGACATCGGGTCGGTAGCGCGCAAAAACTTCATTACCCTCTCCGCGACTAGTTTTGTCCGCTGATTGAGGATAAGCGTGCGGTCCATGTCGGCGCGGTTGTACTCACGTTGCTCAATTGGATTGCCCAGGTCATCGACCATTCCCTCGGGTGGCCTCCAGCCAAGGAGGTCCTTGTCGATGTCGATGCGGATCACCTTGTACGGGGCGAGGAAGCCGTCTTCGATACCCTGCTTCAGGCTGTAAGTGTAAACCGGCTCCCCGAAGTAAATGATGTTGGAGACGTATTCTGTCTCTTTTGGCGTGGCGGTCATCCCGATCTTAATGGCGCCATCGAAGTAATCGAGAATTTCGCGCCAGGCGCTGTCCTCAGCCGCGCTGCCACGGTGGCATTCGTCGATGACGATAAGGTCGAAGAAATCGCGGGAAACGGTCTTGAAAATCTTGTCCTCCTCCTCAGGGCCGGTGAGCGCCTGATAGAGGCCGAGCTGGATTTCGTAAGCCGGGTCGAGCTTGCGGTTGCGGACTTTGGCCATTGCTTCGCCGAACGGCTTAAAGTCGTTCACAAGCGTCTGATCCACCAGGATGTTACGGTCGGCCAGGAACAGGATGCGCTTGGCGGCACCTGCCTTCCACAGGCGCCAGATGATCTGGAACGTTGTGTAAGTTTTGCCAGTGCCAGTCGCCATAACTAGCAGAACCCGGCGCTGCCCCTTGGCTATGGCCTCAATCGTGCGGTTCACCGCCTCGACCTGATAATACCTCGGCTCCTTTCCTGAACCGTCGAGATAATACGGCTGCTCGACCAGAGTAATCTCTGAAGGCAGAATGCCATGGAACCGGCGGTAGCGGTCAAATAGAAGTTCGGGGCATGGAAAGGCGTCAAGCACGAATTCGAATTCGATATCTTCGCCGGCAGCTGGCGCACGATTGTGCGAGGCAAAAGCGTCTCCATTTGAGCTGTACGCGCTCGGAAGGTCCAGGATTTCGGCATATCCCAAGGCTTGTTGAAGCCCGGCGCTGACCGAATGCGTGTTATCCTTCGCCTCGACAACAGCGAGTGGCATGCCAGGCTGCCAGGAAAGCAGGTAGTCGGCAAACTTCCGTTTCTTTTTGTTGCGGGAGGAGAGGTTGCCGCGAACGATAACCGGGCCGGGGGTCAACGTCACCTCGCGCCTGATCTGCTTGAACTGATCCCAGCCCGCCTGCTTAATAGCCGGCGTGATGAACAAATCGCAGATATCGATTTCACTCAGCTTGAGTTTATTTGGCTTGTCCACGGAACCCCCAATGATGCCGCATAATGGTATACACATCAGAGGTTCGCCACTGGAATTTTTCAATTTCCCAAGTATCAAAGGACTCTTGCAATAACAAATCGAGTGCCTTTGGCAGAACACTTAAAAGCACACGGCCACATCAGTGCTTGGACTCAACGCATTGTGGACGAAAGCTTGAGGCCGCGAAACAGTATCTCGTCCTCACCCGCTCTGAAGGCGAGCTCCCGGATAGTCCCCCGCCGCCGCCATTCGATCAGAGCTGCATTGATGTCAATTTTCAGGAAGGCGGCAGATGAGATGGAATGACCGAAACGGCGCGAAGCGGAAATCATTTCCGGTGGGAGGCCGGAAGCAGACTGGCCGTTCTTGGTGATACAGCCACTTTACCGCCAACTGGCTACGTCGATCCGATAAAAGTTCCATACCCTATGATAGGCCGATCCGATGTCGGGGTCGATCTAAACGACTCTCCAGCCCGGCCCGTGGAGTACCCCTCCAGGTTTGGCGCCTTGATAGTACCTTGTCGCCGATGCTCCGCTCCGACAGTCCGATCGACCTGCTCGCGTGCCTTGACAACGGGCTCACCGGCCGCGACTAGGAGGATCCTTTAGAGCAACTCACTTCTCGCGAAAAAGCATCAATATCTGCTTAGCCTTGAACGTCTCGCCCGAGAACGTTTGCGCGGTGCCATTTCGGTCGGTAAGTGAAAAGCTGCGCTCGGCCACCATACGCTGCTTGCCGTAAGGCAATAGCGGCTTGAGTGGATGCCCATGCCCGACGGAGGCGATCAGGGAGCTGCAGTCATATTTCTCGGCAAAGGACTTCGACGCGATAATCCGCCGAACTTCGTGACGACCGCCAGAGCCGATCAAAGCTTCGGGTTCGACGACCACCAGGCAGCATGCGCGCGGATTGACGTTCACGTAACGCCGAAACGTCGCGTAGTTGGAGCCGCCAAACTGCGTGGCCAGCGACATCGCGTGTTTCACGCTGAATGCGCTCGATAGGGCATGGTCACGGAATACATCGCCCTGAAACATCACCTCGGAGGCGAATACGTTGGCCTCGCGCTCAAAAAGATCCTTCGTGTCGTCATCCAAGGTCTGATTGCAGTCGTGCATCAGTGCATACATGCTTGTCTGGTGAGGCATGCTGCCATGACCTGCCTCGTGCAGTTTGACGAAGGCCCGCCGTGGGGCGGGCACTTCCTTGTCCAGGATTACCAGGCGTTCGTTGGCTTCGAACAGGCCAAGGACCTTGCTGAACGCTGATTTGATCACGTTCACGCCAAATGCGAGCCCGGCGCGGGCTTTGTCTGCCAGCCGTCGCAGCATCGACTCGTCGAGTATTTCGTCTTCGATCACTGTGACCTTGGCGGCCGCCATCAGATCGTCAATGGGCGTTGGAAATCTGCCGATGGCGCCTGCGTCTTTCAGAAGACGCTGGGCCTGCCGGATTACGTTGGCCAGTTCGTGATCTTGAAGGGACGAATCGTCTGGTTTGGTCATTTCTTGTTCTGTTTTCGGTAGAAGTCTAGATACGCAATTAAGGCCTGTTCTTCTTCGGAAGTGAGATCCGATATTGCGAAAGTCGCAGGCCTAGCCTGCCCGGTCGTTAGATAACCGGCTTTTTCCATGAGACTTTCATAGGACGATTTGTAGACACTCGCCAATGCATACAGGATGTTCGGCGACGGCTTCGTTATCTTATTGTTTTCCAGCTGGCTCAAATAGGCGTTCGATACTTCCTTCTCCGTAGCATCTTCGACCTGCCTAAGTGTCAGCTGCGCGGCACGGCGGAGAGAGGCGAGGTGCTCGCCGAGTGTGGTTGCTGTGTCAGCGTCGTTACCTTTCTCATTCATTGTGACCTCCAGAGGCTTGATTCACTTAGGTAATTTGGCCTTGATTGCTTGATTTGTCAAGCGGCGCTTAGTATTTGCTTGACAAATTTAGCATAGCGTTTCATTTTTAGCGTGAGGCCGAACAAGCGAAGGAAAGTGCCATGCCCAGTAGCAATCAAATTGAAGTCGCCGGCACAGATCTTGAGTTCCGTGTGATTCCTCTTGACGACCAGACGCCTTCAGGCGCGCAAATCGCGCGCGCTGCTGGTTTCTCCGCCGATGATTTCGTCTATGTCCTGCAGCTGCGTGCCAACGATGAGCTCGAGGATGTTCGCGCTGTCGAGTCGGTCTCACTCGCCGAGGGTTGCCGGTTCATCGTGGCTCGGAGCGATCGCTCGTATCGCCTGGCCATGGACGGGAACCCTCTCGACTGGCCCAGCCGCTTCATCACAGCCGCAACGCTGCGCAAACTTTCCGGCGTTGACCCTAACAAGGTCATTTTTTTCGAAAAGACCGACGAGTCTGACCACCTGCTTGCCGAGGACGACCTTATTGACCTCGACGAATCGGCCGTTGAGAAATTCCGTTCTGGCAAGGATGACCGTCCGAGAGAGCAAAACGTCCATGTCAAGCACCTGGGGGAACTGGAGACTGCAACGTTCAAGGTCGCCGAGACCGCGACGCTGCAGCACATCTGGGACCGGGCTTATATCGAGCTGGAAGTGGCCCGCGATCCGCGCGATGTCTTCCAGGCCGAGGTGAACAAGCAGCCCGTGAGCCTGATGGAGCACCTCGAGCTGTCCCTCGTCGAGGCGCAGCGCCGCGAGCTGTGTAAGCGCAAGTTCGAGATCGCCGCACGCACCGGTGGTGCCTGAGATGGCCAATCACAGCTCGCGGCCCAACATCGACCTAGCGGCCGGCAAGCAGGTGCTGAACGAGCACCTGCCCCGCGTGCTGTCACTTAGGGGCAAGACCTTGGCCGAACTGGGCTGGCAACAGCCTTCCGATCGTACCTTGCTGGTTCCCATGCATGGCATCCATCAGGGCGTCGGCGAGGACTACCTGCTACGACTCGACTTTCTCACCGGCAAGGACTGGCCGCCGAGCGCCAAGTTCGTGAACCCCGTAACGTTCGACTACCAGATCGGCGCAGATCAGCATCACCTTCCGATAATCACCTCGCCCGAGCTACACGTACACTCGGCATATCAAGGCAATGATGGGCGCACGATCCAGCTAATTTGCTGCTCGGCGGTCTTCCAGTACTACGACGTCGTCCATGGCGGCGAGGACAGCATCCTATGGCGCAGCAGCGACACGTTCCTGACAACGCTCAGCGCGGTCGAGCGTGCATTCGTGACCCACTACTCAGGGAGGTTTCCGCGCCATGGAGGATGAGGACTTCCTGCGGCGCCCGCCAGCACCGCGCCCCTACGCACCGACCAACACGCGCCTTCTCGTGCCACCGCAAGCCGTGCTGGCAACGCACCAGTTGCTGCAGCGCGCCGGGCGCCGGGAAGCGTGTGTGTTCTGGTATGGGGATCGCGACGATGTATCCGTGGTTCGTTCGGTGCGGGCACCAGTGCAGCAGTCGTTTCGCGGCAACTATCACGTCGAGCCCGAGGCAATGAGCCAGATGGTACATAACCTCGACACCAACTGGCGTCCGCTTGCCCAGATTCATAGCCATCCCGGCCTCAACACCGAGCATTCGCGCTATGACGACAAGATGATATCGAGCCGCAAAGTGCTCTCCATCGTTTTTCCGCTGTATGGCGTACAGGCCGCGCTGTGGCCAAGGGGGCTGGGCGTCCACGAGTGGCAAATCGATTACTGGCACATGCTGACCCCTGCGGAAGTCGACGGCCGACTCCCGCTGCACCAAGCCTCCGACCTGGATGTGAGAGATTTCCGATGAGCGACATCGATTTGGGTGATCGGCATCGCCGCGCCGTGTCCGGGCTAGGCAACGCTGCCCTGCCGAAGGTTGTCAAGATCACGGCCGGGCAATTGGGCAACGAGCTAGCCCGCCAGCACCTGCTGGTCTGTCTGGTCAACTTGCTGGCTCGATTGCATGGCTCTGTTAAGACGATCAAGCTCCAGGTCAGTGGCGACATCACCGTTCCACTTCCGCATGCAGCGCCGCTCGGCAAAGCGTTCGCGGCGATGGAAAATCTGGCTGCGTGGGCAAATGGCGGACGGATCCCCGTACTGGCCGCAACCGGTGAGTCCGACATCACCATCGACATCAGCTCTGACCCGGTTGAAGGTGCTCATCTTTACGCCTGTGGCGCCGGATGGAAGAGCTGGATCGGCATTAGGCCGCCGGATTTTGCGCTCAGCGAGGATGAACCTGGCTGCCTGGGCCCCTATTTCGCTGCTACTATGCTGGCCGGCGAAGTCTTCAAGATGAGCAAGGGCCTCACGAAAGGTCGCTACGCCGCCAACGACGCATACTCCCTCTGGACCGGCGAAGTCGGCGCATGGGATGATCTGGCCGATGGCCCGCCAGTCCGCGGAACGTCCCTGCCAGCCGTATACCTCGTAGGAGCGGGCGCCGTGGGGCAAGGCGTGATGCAGATTCTTGGGGCGAGCGAGCTCGCCGATGCCTATGTCGTAACGATCGACCATGATCATCACGACAAGGAGGGTACCAATCTCAACCGCTGCTTCCTTGCAGGTATCGAGGACATCCTTGAGCCTAAGGTTGAGGTGGTGAGCAAGTACCGTGGCCTCACTAATCTAAACGGCTTCGAATTTAAGGGCCGCCTTGGCGACTATCTGATCGGCGCGAAGGTAGGTCTGCGGGCCGACTTGGTGGAAGCGGAACGAGCGGACCGCTACGGCCTCGTGGTCTCAGCCGTCGACATCAACCGCTCGCGGCAGGATATCCAAGGGCTATCCCCAACCATCGTCATCGGTGGCAGCACGGACAGTCTACGTGCGCAGGCGACCTCTTATGGCGTGGTCGAGAACGCAGAGTGCCTTGGTTGCTGGAATGAACCTGAGGATGACCGGGCGCGAGCGATTGTGCTCGAAGCTAATCTGCGCAGCCTGGGTGTTGAGGAGCGCCGCCGCCGCCTTGCAGGAGAGGTCGATGATCTCGACGCCGCTCTGGCATATCTGGCAACAGCGAAGCCGCGTTGTGGGCAGCTTGGCGAGTCGGACGTGCGAAGCTTCACTAGCGCCGTATCGCCAGAATTTTCAGTCTCCTTCGTTTCTATGGCTGCAGCGGTGATGACCGCGGCTCGGCTGTTCACTGTAATCATGTGGCCGCATGAAGCGGGTCGTCGAGCCGCGAAGGGGCTGTTCCAGTTCAAGAACCTCAGGGCCGATAATGTCACGACTCCGCGCCGCGACGCCTGCCCGCATTGCGCCAAGGGCCGCCACCCCATCACGCGCCGGTAGCAGTTCGTGCCGAGAGGATGTATGCGAAGGCGACCTCGTTCTAGCGTGTCGTTGCAGACTATGAGCCTCTCATCCCAGCGGATCTTGAACCCTCACAACCGCATTGCGACGTTTAGCATCACAGTGACTGGTACTTTCGCAATCTCTCTAAAAAAAGCCGCCAGTCTGCTACCCGCCCTCGATTTCGTGATTTGGTTGGGTCAGCAGCAAATGTTCGCTTCTGGAAAAGTAGGCAACGTAGTCGAACGACCGGAATGAAAGGCGCAAAGCTGTCGCCAGAAAATCAAGCAAAATGTACGTAGCGAGATAGAAAGGAAGCCTGTTAATGCATGTCGGCCAATGCAATCCAACCTGATTGGTCACATGCCCCTTTCCATATCACCCAATCTTATTCCGAAAGACCGTCGAACGAGGTGATAAGCAGCGGTCTCACTTCGCCGGGAGCGATAACAATTTGCCCGCGTTTCAGCTTGAATCCGTTGGTCACGAGCCGGGTCGATATTTGATGCGCCCCGTAATTCAGCGCCATCTCCCCAAGAAGCGCTTCGTCGTCGATGTATTCCAGGCCTCGAAAGCCGTCATGTTCATTGTATCCCGGCAGCAGGTTGAAAACGAAACCGCCGCCGAACTCGCCATCTGGCACGAAGTTCGTCCCCTCCATCAGCGGCGCCGTCGTAGCCCCCAACAGCAATGCAGCCGCCCCTCTTGCCGACGTGAGTTGATTGCTGGGAGCGGTGCAGAGATACTCGATCGCAGCGTATTTTTGGGCATCCTTCATAAGCAGGCCGTACGAAGCAAGAAATATAACATTCCCGTTCGCTGCCGAACCAACCTTTTCGATCATGTCTGACAACAGCCTACGCGCCAAGTCGAAGTCAAAAGCCGAGCCATCGCCGATTTCCTGGCACTGCTCGTTGATGACAAAGGCCTCTCGGCACCAACGATATCGGCTTGCAGCCTCAGTTGCGAAAAACTGAGAGACCAGCGCATCTAAGTCGGAACCGCACATCGGGCATCGCCCGTCAAAGCAGGGGCTGCCGTCACCACATTCCGGTATGCTCACCTCAGAGTGCCGGCGTTTTCGACCAGAAAGCGCTTCATCGATAAACATGCGTTGGCCTTCGGCCATGGCGTAATCCATCATATTGTGACCTCGATATTTGGATTGGGGTTGGCGAGCGACACAGGAAGTCGGCTCGGGCTCAACCTTATTTACCGACGATGAAGGTCTATTTTTTCGAGTTTGTATCAGCGGCAACGCGGGCTTGATCGCGCAGCGGTCCTTTGACTTGCTCGACAATATCAGTCTAAAGCGACACCAATGAATTCCAACACCCCGCCCCCCATTCTCTGGTAGGATGAAGAAAGCGAAGAAGTGGGACTGCTTAGGCCTTCGCGCGCCCAATTAAGCAGCCGAATAAAATTTGTGGGGCAATACGTGGGGCGTACGCTACGCCGTCGCCTAAGCTGCTGAATTAAAGACGTTTTTCGTGGAAAATGGCGGAGAGGGTGGGATTTGAACCCACGATGCCCTTGCAGGCATGCCGCATTTCGAGTGCGGTGCATTCGACCACTCTGCCACCTCTCCGGTTATGCTGGTCGGCGCGTTTCTCGGCGCGGGCGTTCTCATAGCGAGAGAAGGATGGGATGGCAAGGGTGAATATTCAAGCTTTTCATCCTTTTGCCTTGACAGATCACAGGCCCTTATATATCCCGTGCGACGCAATAGGTGTGGATAAGTCCGTGCCTTGGCCGCCTCGCTCTGTGCGGGGTTTCACCGGCAGATCTTTTTCGAGGCCGCAAGCCTTTGGAATCCCTGCTAAACTTAGACTGATAAAAAGACGGCCGCTTGTCCTTTCGGGCGAGAGAGCCGGAACGAACATGAAAGGATAAAAAATGTTCGCAGTCATCAAGACCGGCGGTAAGCAGTACCGTGTGGCAGCAAACGACGTGCTGACCATCGAGAAGCTTGAAGTCACCGCCGGCGACACCGTAGAATTCACCGAAGTCCTCGTTATCGGCGAAGGCGCCGACGCTGCGATTGGTGCTCCCTTCGTCAAGGGCGCTTCCGTCAAGGCCGAAGTGGTCGAGCACAACCGCGGCAAGAAGGTCATCGCCTTCAAGAAGCGCCGTCGTCAGAACTCGAAGCGTTCGCGCGGCCATCGCCAGCATCACACGGTCGTCCGCATCACGGACATCGTGGCTGCCAAGTAAGTAACGGGATCAAGGTTTAAAGGAGAACTCCAATGGCACACAAAAAAGCTGGCGGTTCCTCGCGCAACGGTCGCGATTCCGAATCTAAGCGCCTTGGCGTGAAGAAGTTCGGCGGCGAAGCCGTCCTCGCAGGCAACATTATCGTGCGTCAGCGCGGTACGCAGTGGCATCCGGGCGCCAATGTCGGCCTCGGCAAGGATCACACGATTTTTGCGCTTACGGCGGGCAACGTGGACTACCGTACGAAGGCCAATGGCCGCGTGTACGTCTCTGTAATGCCGAAAGCGGAAGCAGCGGAATAAGCCGGTAGCGCTCTAAAACAGCCGGCGTCTCATCGACCCGGCTGAAGCATCAGGTTCAGTCAAGAAAAAAGGGGAGATGGGGCGCCATCTCCCCTTTTTTCTTTACCCTCAACCAAGGAGGACTGAACCATGCAAGGCGAATTGTTAAGGGAAGGCCAATCGAGGTCTCCCGAAGAACGGCTGAGGCCGGAGCGGTTAAGGACCGATTGCCCTGTCTTATTGTCGGAAAGGCTCGTTCTGCGCGCGCCCCACGAAGAAGACATCGACGCCCTTGCCCATCTCGCCAACAACGCCAACGTCGCCACAATGGTATCGCGTATGCCGCACCCGTATACGACCAATGATGCCGCCGATTTCGTGCGACGCACGAAGCTTGGCGAGATTGGCAAGTGCGTCTATGCGATTACCAAAGCCGACAACGGCGCCTTTCTCGGTTGCTGCGGGGTCGAACCCACGGCCGATCCGCGCACTGTTGAGATCGGTTATTGGCTGGGCGAGCCCTATTGGAACCAGGGCTACACGACGGAAGCCGCCCATGCCCTGATCGACATGGTCTTCCGCACGCGCGAAAACGTCGCGCAGATCGACGCCCGCTGCAGGGTCATGAACGTCGCCTCCAGGCGGGTGGTGCAGAAGTGCGGCTTCCAGTTCCAGGGATCCGGCCTTGCCGCATCGCTGGCACTCGGCAGCACGGTATCGGTCGAATGGTACCGGCTCGACCGCAAGACCTGGATGTCACTCAGAAGCTGGGGAGGCATGCGATGAACGCCGCCATCTTGCCCCGCCGGGACGTCAGGAGCCTGACGCCCGGACCGACGCCGGTCATCCGGACGGAGCGACTGACGCTGCGCCCGCACCGGCTCGGCGATGCCGACGCGATGACGGAATCCCTGTCGGATTTCGCCGTCACTCGCATGCTCGCCCGCGTGCCGGTGCCGTACGACCGACAGGATGCGCTGGACTGGCTTGTCCCGCGCACCGCCGGCCTCGATAGCGACTGGATGCTGGCCATCACCGAGGGGGACGACGTCCATATCGGCTGCGTCGGCATCGACCTCCGGCATGGCCGCTGGCATCTCGGCTACTGGCTGAACCGCTACTACTGGCGGCGCGGCATCATGAGCGAGGCTGTCCCGGCCGTACTCGAGCGCTTCGCCCGCCGCATGCCCGAAGTCGCCGTCTTCTCCGGCGTCTTCGCCGACAATCCGGCCTCGTTGAAGCTGCAGCAGAAGCTCGGCTTCGACATCATCGGCTGCGCGGAGGTCTACAGCTTCGCCCGCAACACCATGGTTCCGCATATCGAAACCGTGCTGAATCCGGGCGCGCTGCGGCTCTCGCAGGCGGCGTGAAGCCAAACATGTCGCGCAAAAGTGCGCAGCGGTTTTGCGATAACGACATCCGCAAAATCAAAGATCTAAAGCGCAAGGAGCGAATCTGAAAGATTGCAATGCGCTTTAAAAACCAGTCATCGCCGGCTCCACCGGCGATGGCGCCCTATCCGTCGATTTCGACCCAGACCGGAAAATGATCGGAGCCTTCCGCATCGATATCCACATGGGCCGAGCGCAGACGGTCACTCAACCCGCAACTGATGAAGCAGTAGTCGAGATGCATGCGCTTGTTACGATCCTTCGGATCCATCCAGCTATAGGCTTCGGGCTTCAGCGCGCCGACAACGTCGAGCGCGTCGGTCGGCACATCGAAACGCGGCATGCGCCCGTAGAAGGCGTCCTTCAGGCCGGCAAGCGCGCAATATTCCGGCGATTCCGGCACCATGTTGAAATCGCCCATCAGGATAAAATCCTCCGGCAGCGGCGGATCGTCGAAGTCGATCTCCACGGCGCCCGTCAGCGAACCGCCATCACGCACAAAATTGATCGCACGATCCTTGAGATAGTGGATCTGGCGGATGCGCTCATCCGGAGAGACGTGGTCGAGATGCACGGAATAGACCCGGACCGCGCCGCCTGGGGCATCGATCACCGCTTCGACGGCAACGCGCTGCAGATTGAGTTTGGAAAGCGTGCGGCTGCGCGGCAGAAGCAGCGTCCGCGTCGCAAGGATCGGCCAGCGCGACAGCACCATATTACCGAACTGGAAGCGCAGATCGCGTGGGCCGCTCCCGGCGGCAGCAGATCCAGCCCCGTTCCATAGATGGAGTAATAGTCTGGCAGCAACGCTT
Source organism: Rhizobium sp. CB3060 (assembly GCF_025200735.1). Lineage (NCBI taxonomy): Bacteria > Pseudomonadati > Pseudomonadota > Alphaproteobacteria > Hyphomicrobiales > Rhizobiaceae > Rhizobium > Rhizobium sp. CB3060. The sequence goes on from NZ_CP104158.1 coordinate 3,552,118, forward strand.
CGATCGCAGCGACCATATCGGTACGGCCGTTGCGGACAAAGCCGCGGGTTACTTCCTGCAAAGCGATGATATCGGCGCCCGCAAGGTTTCCGACGATGCGTTCAAGATCATATCTTTCATCGAGGCCGAAGCCGCACTGGATGTTATAGCTTGCCAACTTCACGATAATCTTTGACCTCCGGCTGAAGCGCCTATATCGAAGGCGACATGACGGGCAAATGACCGCGCCGCCTGTCCTGGCGGACATGCAGAGGACGCGGTAACAATTGAAAAGAGCGCATAGGCTTTCCTGACTCCATTCGTTGTAAGGGGTTATGCGCCAATACCGAGTGACGGAAGTAAAATGAAATTTCTCGACGAAGCAAAGGTCTATATTCGGTCTGGTGATGGCGGCGCGGGCAGCGTGTCCTTCCGGCGTGAGAAATTCATCGAGTTCGGCGGTCCGGACGGTGGCGATGGCGGCCGCGGCGGCGATGTCTGGGTCGAGGCCGTCAACGGGCTGAATACGCTGATCGATTTCCGCTATCAGCAGCATTTCAAGGCGAAGATCGGCATGCATGGCATGGGCAAGAACCGCGCCGGCGCCAAGGGCGACGACGTGACGCTGAAGGTCCCGGTCGGCACGCAGATTTTCGAAGAAGACGAGGAAACCCTGATCTGCGACCTGACACAGGAGGGCCAGCGCTTTCGTCTCGCCGCCGGCGGCAATGGCGGCTTCGGCAACGCCTATTTCAAATCCTCGGTCAATCAGGCGCCCGATTGGGCCAATCCCGGCCTGCCCGGTGAAGAAAAGACCATCTGGCTGCGGCTGAAGCTGATCGCCGATGCCGGCCTCGTCGGCCTGCCAAATGCGGGCAAGTCGACCTTCCTTGCCGCCGTCAGCCGCGCCCGGCCGAAGATCGCCAACTATCCATTCACGACGCTGCACCCCAATCTCGGCGTCGCCACCATCGATAGCCAGGAATTCATTCTGGCCGACATTCCCGGCCTGATCGAGGGCGCGCATGAAGGTGTGGGCATCGGTGACCGTTTCCTCGGCCATGTCGAGCGCACCCGCGTGCTGCTGCATCTGGTCTCCGCCCAGGAAGAAAAGGTCGGCAAGGCCTACAAGACGGTGAAGCACGAGCTCGAAGCCTATGGCAACGATATCACCGACAAGCCGGAGATCGTCGCACTGTCGCAAATCGACGTGCTGGACGAGGAGACGTTGAAGAAAAAGACGCGGGAACTGGCGCGAGCCTGCGGCAAGACGCCGTTCCGCATTTCCGCCATCACCGGCAGCGGCATGACCGAGGTGTTGCGCGCTTTGCGCGACGTGATTGTCGAGGCGAACGCTGGCACCCAGGAAGAGAAGCCGGCGAAAGCGCCGAAACTGCGCCATCGTGACATGGCCGTTGTCGATAAGGAAAGCGACGACGACGAGGAGCAGCAGGGATGACTGCCCGCAAGCCGCTCGACCGCTACCGCCGCATCGTCATCAAGATCGGCTCCGCCCTTCTGGTCAATCGCAAGGCCGGCCTGAAGAAAACCTGGCTTGACGGCATGTGCGCCGATATTGCCGGGCTGAAGGCCAAGGGGGCCGATGTCCTCGTCGTCTCCTCCGGCGCTATCGCGCTCGGCCGTTCGGTGCTCGACCTGCCCTCCGGTGCATTGAAGCTGGAGGAAAGCCAGGCGGCCGCGGCCGTCGGCCAGATTTCGCTGGCGCGCGCCTGGTCAGAAAGCCTGTCGCATGACGATATCGTCGCCGGCCAGATCCTGCTGACACTCGGCGATACCGAAGAGCGCCGCCGCTATCTCAACGCCCGCGCCACCATCAATCAGCTCCTGAAGATCGGCGCCGTACCGATCATCAACGAAAACGACACGGTCGCCACCAGCGAAATCCGCTATGGCGACAATGACCGGCTGGCCGCCCGCGTCGCCACCATGACCGGCGCCGACCTGCTGATCCTGCTGTCTGACATCGATGGGCTCTACACCGCCCCACCGCATCTCGATCCGCAAGCGAAATTCCTGGAAACGATCGCCGAGATCACGCCGGAAATCGAAGCCATGGCCGGCGGCGCGGCCTCCGAACTGTCGCGCGGCGGCATGCGCACCAAGATCGATGCCGGCAAAATCGCCACGGGCGCCGGCTGCGCCATGATCATCGCCTCGGGCAAGACCGACCGGCCGCTGAACGCAATCGAAAACGGCGCGCGCTCCTCCTGGTTCGCGCCTTCGGGCACGCCCGTCACCGCCCGAAAGACCTGGATTGCCGGGCAATTGCAGCCCGCCGGTGAGCTGCATGTCGACGAGGGCGCCGTCACCGCGCTCGGCGCCGGCAAGAGCCTTCTGCCTGCCGGCGTGCGCAGCATTGTCGGCAATTTCGGCCGCGGCGACACCGTTGCCGTTATCGGCCCCTCCGGTCGAGAAATCGCCCGTGGCCTTGTCGGTTACGATGCCGAGGAAGCCCGCCAGATCACCGGCCGCAAGTCGGCGGAGATCGAGGCGATCCTCGGCTATCCCGGCCGCGCCGCCATGGTGCATCGCGACGACCTCGTCATGACCGCGTCCGTCAAGACGAAGGCCGAGAAATTGAAGAAGGATGAAGCTCATGCTTGATACTGTCGCACAAAGCCCCGACATCGATGCGCTGATGAACGATATCGGCCGCAAGGCCCGGGCTGCGTCGCGACCTCTGGCCTTCGCTTCGACCGAAAGCAAGAACAAGGCGTTGAACGCCATGGCCGATGCCATTCTTGCCCGCAAGGATCATATCCTTGCCGAAAACGCCAAGGACCTGAAAGACGTCGAAGGCACGGATATGCTGGCCTCCTTCGTCGATCGCCTGACGCTGAACGACAAGCGCGTCGCCGAGATGGCCGAAGGCATTCGCGCCATCGCCGCCTTGGCCGATCCGGTGGGTGAAGTTATCGCCGCCTGGGATCGTCCGAACGGGCTGAAGATCGAACGCGTGCGCACGCCGCTCGGCGTCATCGGCGTCATCTTCGAAAGCCGGCCGAACGTCACCGCCGATGCCGGCGCGCTGTGCCTGAAAGCCGGCAATGCCGTAATCTTGCGCTGCGGCAGCGATTCGCGCCGTTCCTCTCAGGCGATCCATGAATGCCTGGTCGAGGGGCTGAAGGCAGCCGGCCTACCCGAGCACGCCATTCAGCTCGTGCCCGTGAGCGACCGTGCCGCCGTCGGCGCCATGCTGCGCGGCCTCGAGGGCAATATCGACGTCATCGTGCCGCGCGGCGGCAAGAGCCTCGTCGCCCGGGTGCAGACCGAAGCGCGCGTGCCGGTCTTCGCCCATCTCGAAGGCCTCTGCCACATCTATATCGATGCCTCGGCCGATCTGGAGATGGCGAAATCCATCGTCGTCAACGCCAAGATGCGCCGCACGGGCATCTGCGGCGCGGCTGAAACGCTGCTGGTCGATTCGAAGGTGGCGTCCACCCATCTGAAGCCGCTGCTCGACGGGCTTGCCGCGGCAGGCTGCGAAATCCGCGGTTCTGCCGAGGTGCTCAAGCTTGTGCCGGGATTGAAAGCCGCGACGGAAGAGGATTGGTCGACCGAATATCTCGCCGCCATTATTTCCGTCGCCATTGTCGACGGTATTTCCGGCGCGATTGGCCATATCGGCAAATATTCGTCCAACCATACCGAAGCCGTCATCGCCGAGGATCCCGCCGTGGTCGAGCGCTTCTTCACCGAGATCGATTCGGCGATCCTGCTGCACAATGCTTCGACGCAGTTTGCCGATGGCGGCGAGTTCGGCATGGGCGCGGAGATCGGCATCGCCACGGGCAAGATGCATGCGCGCGGGCCCGTTGGCGTCGAGCAGCTTACCTCTTTCAAATATCGCGTGCGCGGCACCGGACAGATACGGCCCTGACGTGCTGAAAGAAGAGATCGATTACCGCTATCTGCGCATGCCGCATGCCGAACGCGGCATGGTAGTCGGTCTTTTCGGCGGTTCCTTCAATCCGCCGCATCAGGGCCATGCGCTGGTGGCTGAAATCGCCATCCGACGGCTTGGCCTCGACCAACTCTGGTGGATGGTGACGCCTGGCAATCCGTTGAAGAACCGCAATCATCTGGCGCCGCTTGCCGAGCGCATCGCGCTCAGCGAGGCGGTCACGCATGACCCGCGCGTCAAGGTGACAGCTTTCGAGCAGACGCTCGGCATGAGCTACACGGCCAATACGCTCGCCTACGTCAAGGCGCGCAATACCCATGTTCATTTCATCTGGGTCATGGGTGCGGATAGCCTCAACACGTTTCACCGCTGGCAGAAATGGCAGGAGATTGCCCGCACCTTTCCGATCGCCGTCATCGACCGGCCGGGATCGACGCTATCCTATCTCTCCGCGAAGATGGCCAAGACGTTTCACTATGCGCGCGTCGACGAGGATGACGCACGGGTATTGTGGAAAAAACCGGCTCCGGCCTGGACCTTCATTCACGGTCGGCGCTCGACATTGAGCTCAACCGCCTTGCGCGCAGCACAATGACGGCCTCGGCGCGATAACGAGTCTGATTTTCAGGAAAACCTCCAAAATGAAAAAGCCCGACGGGGGAGGAGATCCGTCGGGCTTTCAAACCTGATCAGCAACTGGGAGGAGGAGTGTTGCTGATCGATATCGAAAGGCTTTGGGAGGAGGAGATCGCCGTTTCGATGATTATGTTTTAGCAGATTTGACCAAATGATAAAACGCTGATAGCGCAATGCAGCAATGCATTTTCATCGTGGCTCCGAAAACAATCTGCCCAAAAAACGCTTCTTTTACATGATCTGAGCTAATTGCGTCGCGGCTTCCGGCGCGACCTTCTCCAAAATCTCCCTAAAATCGCACGATTCGTAACGTTACGTCTCATCCCGTGAGCGTTCGCCATCCTTTTGGGCGTATTCAGCCATGCATTTATGCAATGGCAGGGCGTTCTTGTATGCGCCCCGGGGGCAAATCCCTATAAAATTCGTAGAGTTACGCTCCGCCGTAACGCTATATTTTCTGGAACATATCCCCTAGCCAAGCATCGTCGGCCGTTATATCTGTCCAGATATGTCGATATCTTCCAGGAGAAATAGAATGGCCACGCGCCGCCGCCAATGGATCAAGCTTGCAACCGCCGCCCTTTCCGCCGCCTGGCTCGGCGTGTCGGTCATTCCGACGCCGGCATTCGCCGCCGACAAGATCACCGTCTTTGCCGCCGCCAGCATGAAAAACGCCCTGGATAATATCGACGCTGCCTTTACCAAGGAAACCGGAAAGCAAGTCACCGTCTCCTATGCGGCAAGCGGACCGCTGGCCAAGCAGCTCGAAAACGGGGCGCCGGCCGATGTCTTCATTTCCGCCGATACCGACTGGATGGACTATGCCGCCAAGAAAAAGTTGATCAAGGACGACAGCCGCGTCAACCTGCTGGGCAATCAGATCGTTCTCGTCTCCGCCAAGGACAAGGCCAAACCCGTCGACGTCAAGCAGGGCATGGACCTTGCCGGCCTTCTCGGCGACGGACGCCTAGCGATCGGCCAGCCGGAATCGGTGCCGGCGGGCAAATACGGCAAAGCAGCGCTGGAAAAGCTCGGCATCTGGTCTTCCGTCGAGAAGAAGGTCGCCGGCGCTGAAAGCGTGCGCGCCGCGCTTGCGCTCGTTTCACGCGGCGAAGCGCCCTATGGCATCGTCTACAAGACCGACGTTTCCGCCGATCCGGGCGTTGCCGTGGTCGGCACCTTTCCGGAAGACAGCCATCCGCCGATCATCTATCCGATCGCGATCACGGCCAGCAGCACCAACCCTGATACACAGGCCTATGTCGATTATCTGAAATCGGCTAAGGCTGTTCCGTTCTTCGAGCACGAAGGCTTCACGGTTCTCAAGAAGTGAGCGTCATCGCTCGACCGTAGGCAAAAAAGCTCGTCTTTACAGGCTCGCCGGCTGATGGCGGGCCTGACATGTCTTTGCGAGGCCGAACTTGGACGCATTGGGTTTGAGCAGCGACGAATGGACGGCGATCGAGCTGAGCCTGCGCGTCTCGACCGTCGCCATGCTGGTGAGCCTGCCCTTCGGCATAGCCGCCGCGATGTTGCTGGCGCGCGGCAAATTCTGGGGCAAATCGATCCTCAACGGCATCATCCATCTGCCGCTGATCCTGCCGCCCGTCGTTACCGGCTTCGTCCTCCTCATCCTCTTCGGCCGCAAAGGCCCCATCGGGGCTTTGCTCGATCAATATCTCGGTATCGTCTTCTCCTTCCGCTGGACCGGCGCGGCGCTTGCCTGCGGCGTAATGGGCTTTCCGCTGATGGTCAGAAGCATCCGCCTGTCGATCGAAGCGGTCGATCGCAAGTTGGAAGAGGCTGCCGGAACGCTTGGCGCCAGCCCGCTCTGGATATTCCTCACGGTGACCTTGCCGCTGATCCTGCCCGGCATCATCGCCGGCATGATCCTTTCCTTCGCCAAGGCCATGGGCGAGTTCGGCGCCACCATCACCTTCGTCTCCAACATTCCCGGCGAAACGCAGACGTTGTCGTCGGCGATCTACACCTTTACGCAGGTGCCAGGTGGTGATGCCGGCGCGTTGCGGTTGACGATTGTCGCGATCGTCATTTCCATGGTGGCACTGCTCGCCTCTGAATTCCTCGCCTATCTCGCCGGCAAGAGGGTGGATTGGGAATGACGCTGATCGTCGATATCCGCCATCGATTGGGCGCATTCTCGCTTGAAGCCGCCTTCACCTCCGACGGCGGCGTCACGGCCCTGTTCGGCCGCTCCGGCTCGGGCAAGACCTCGATCATCCGCATCATCGCCGGCCTGATCCAACCCGATCATGGCCGCGTCGACCTCGATGGCACGGTGCTCGGAGACACCGACGCCCAGGTCTTCGTTCCGCGCCACCGCCGCCGTTTCGGCTACGTCTTCCAGGAGGCGCGGCTGTTTCCGCATCTTTCCGTGCGGCAGAACCTGAATTACGGCCGCTGGTTCGCGCCGAAAAGCGGCCATAGCGAAAGCTTCGATGGCGTCGTTGATCTCCTCGGCATCGCAGCCCTTCTCGATCGACGACCGGCCAAACTCTCCGGCGGCGAGAAACAGCGCGTCGCCATCGGCCGCGCCCTGCTGTCGTCACCACGGCTGCTCTTGATGGACGAACCGTTGGCCGCACTCGACGAGGCCCGCAAAGCCGAGATCCTGCCTTATCTCGAACGGCTTCGCGACGAGACGAAGGTGCCGATCATCTATGTCAGCCACTCGATCGCCGAGGTAGCGCGACTGGCCAACCGTGTCGTCGTCATGCGCGACGGCAAGGTGGAAGCGACGGGACCGGCGGTCGAGATCTTTAGCCAGCTTTCCGGCCCACAGGCGATCGACCGCCGCGAAGCGGGCGTTCTGCTCGAGGGCCGTGTGGAGCATATCGACCGCGAGCACCGCCTGACCATTGTGGCGCTGAAAGCGGCAAGGCTCTTCGTGCCCGGGGAAGCGGCTGGAATTGGCAAGATCGTCCGCGTCCACATTCCCGCCCGCGACGTCATACTGGCAACGGCACGGCCCGAAGGTCTCAGCGCCCTCAATATCCTCGAAGGACGGGTGCTTGCCCTCGGCACGGCGGCCGATGGCACCGTGGAAGTGAAAGTGGATTGCGGTGGCGACACGGTCCTTGCCCGCATTACGCAGTTTTCCTCCGAACGGCTGGGTCTGCGCATCGGACTGCCCATCCACGCGGTCATCAAGACCGTGGCGCTCGAATCCTAAGGGCGATCAGGACTCCACCTGCGGCTCTGCGACGGCGTCGTCAGGGTTGCGATTGGCCTCCAGCCATTCGAGATCACCGGCAATGGCGGCCCGCACCGAACTCTCCATGCCGCGGAACCGCCGCAGCAATTCCTCGCCGAAGGGCGTCAATGCCGCGCCGCCGCCGTTCGGGCCGCCGCGCTGGGATTCGACGGCCGGCTCCTGGAACATATGGTTCAATTCGCTGATCAGCAGCCAGGCACGGCGATAGGACATGTCCATGGCCCGACCGGCGGCCGAGATCGAACCGGTTTCGCGAATATGTTCAAGGAGTTCCATCTTGCCGCGCCCAAGCCGGCCCTGCCCCGAAAAACTGATGCGGAGGATGGGTTTCAGGGATTGTTGTGGAGCTTTGGTCATGGCGTCGGAGCGTTTCGATCTGATCTTGTGTATACGCGTCCTTCGCGCGCCTGTACATGGGAAGCGGGCGGCCGAGATCGGAGGACGGGGCTCACCTCACCTTGCGTTACCCTGACGCTCGCCGCGCAGCCGCCCGGCCGAATTGCCCACATATGGTGCGAAAGAGGCGGGAAATACCACAAAAGCTTGTCTTTACGTCCAATAGATGACAACCAGCGTCTTGAAACCTTAATGCTTTGGTGCCTATCTTTAAGGTGTGATCGACTCAGATCATGTGCCTGTTCTGTTACTCAAGGAAGGAAGAGCACTGACAACAGTACACGCCAAGGGAAGAACGCCTGTCGTTGTCCCGAAGAGCCCGGAACGTGGCGTCGATGCCGCTGCCCGCGCCCTGCAAGCCGTCCTCGTAAGCCTCGAGGACTCCAAGGCCGAAAATATCGTCACCATCAACATTGCTGGCAAGTCCGCGCTTGGAGACTACATGGTCGTCGTCTCCGGACGCTCGAACCGGCATGTCCTGGCGATCGCCGACCATCTGATCACCGACCTCAAGGAAGAAGGCCTGGGCAATGCCCGCGTCGAAGGCCTGGAAGGCGGCGACTGGGTGCTGATCGACACGGGTGACATTATCATTCACGTGTTCCGTCCCGAGATTCGCGAGTTCTATAACATCGAAAAGATGTGGGCCGCGCCCGATCTCGACGAGGGCACGCTGCACTGACCTATTCCGGGCAGTATTCCCGGTCCCGGTTAGTAGGTTTGAATAGCCGGACATGATTGTCCGGCAACGGTCTATATTTTGTGCCGCCATGATGGCGGATATGCTTGGGAGCGGGAATGCGGATAGGCCTTTTTGCCGTGGGACGGTTGAAAACCGGCCCTGAAAAGGATCTTGCGGCCCGTTATCTCGACCGTTTCGCCAAGGCTGGTCCAGCAATCGGCCTCGAATTGGCGCGCATGACGGAAGTCGCCGAAAGCCGCGCATCCAACGGCGAGACGCGCAAGCGTGAAGAAGCGGTCCTGTTGCAGAAAGCGCATCCGGACGGCGGCGTTCTTATTCTGCTCGACGAGCGGGGCAAGGCGCTGGACAGCGAAGCCTTCGCCGCTTTGCTTGGCACGTTCCGCGACCAGGGCAAGCGCGATCTCACGATCGCCATCGGCGGCGCCGACGGTCTCGACCCCTCCCTTTACGAGAGAGCCGACGCAACCATCTGCCTGGGCAAGATGACCTGGCCGCATCAGCTTGTGCGCATTCTCATCGCCGAACAGCTCTATCGTGCGGTCACGATCCTCTCCGGTCACCCCTACCATCGGGTTTGAGATTCCGCTGCCCCGGATCGAATTGCTCGAAAACAGTTTGGCTTTCGGCTATTTTGCGTTAACGGAACGCTCACACAGGCGTGTTTTGATTCCCGCCGCAAAATTGATGATGCTTCCTGGATAATCGCGGCAAACCGGTTTAATTTCGCGCGATCTGAAGGGGCCGAGCCCAAACGACTGGATGAGAAAAACCCCACCCACGCTTTCCCGCTTGCTGCTGCCCTCACTGGCGGTGTGTCTTGGCGTCGGTGTCTATGTGGAAAGCCCGTTTCAGTTCCGGGATATGGCCCTGGCGCAGGAAGATGACGGCGCCTCGCCCGCGCAGACCCCCACGCAAACCAAGGACGACCAGCCCGGCGTCGCCTCGACCGCATCCTCGACGCAGCCGGCCGAACAGGCGCCGGACCCTGCCGCCGATCTTGCCAAGAAGCGCGATCAAACCCGCACCGAGCTGGAGGAATTGTCAAAGACGATCAGCCTTTCCTCCGACAAGACGAAAGCCCTGGAAGACAGCATCGCCTCGCTCGACAAGAGCACGGCCAGCCTGCGCCAGGCGCTGATCGACAGCGCGGCCCGCCGAAGGGATATGGACCGCAAGATAGAGCAGAGCGAAAGGAAGCTGACCGATCTCGCAGTCAAGGAAGACAAGATTCGCAAATCATTGCATGAGCGACGTGCGCTGTTGGCCGAAGTTCTGGGCGCGCTGGAACGCATGGGCCGCAACCCGCCGCCGGCGCTGCTGGTAACGCCCGACGATGCGCTGGCTTCCGTGCGCAGCGCCATCCTGCTCGGCGCCGTCGTTCCCGGCATGCGCAAGGAGACGGACAAGCTCATCGCCGACCTTACCGATCTCACCAAACTGCATGCCGCCACCGCGGCAGAAAAGGCCGATCTCACCGCCACCATGACCAACAGTCTGGAGGAGGAACGACGCATGGACATGCTGGTCGCCGAAAACGACAAGCACAGCCATGAGAATGCCGCCGAACTGGACGCCGAACGCAAGCGTTCCGAAGAATTGGCGGGTCAGGCGACCAGTCTCGAGGGCCTCGTCGCATCGCTGGAAAGCCAGATCGGCTCGGTGCGCGATGCCGCCGCCGCGGCCCGGGCGGAAGAGGCCCGCCGGGAGCAGATGACCGATCAGCAGCGCGAACAGGCGAGGGCACTGGCCGAAAGCGGCGTGCCCGATAAAAACCGCATTGCGCCCGCATATCCGTTTTCCGACCTTAAACGGAAATTGGAGCTGCCTGTGGCGGGTGATATTCTCCGCCAGTTCGGCGACGATGACGGTACGGGACATACCGCGATGGGCCTGACCCTCGCAACCGGCGCCGACGCGCTCGTCACCGCTCCTGCCGATGGGACTGTCGTTTACGCCGGCGCATTTCGCAGCTATGGCCAGATGGTTATTCTGGATACCGGCGACGGTTATCATATGGTGCTGTCGGGAATGGACGCGATCAAGACGCGTCTCGGCAAATTTGTCTTCGCTGGCGAGCCGCTCGCTGTAATGGGCCAAAAAAGAGTCGCGAGCGCGACTGCATTGGCGCTGGAAACGGATCGACCAACGCTTTACATTGAATTTCGAAAAGATGGGAAGCCGGTCGATTCTCGGCCTTGGTGGACCTCCAAAGACACTGGAAAGGCACGCAATGATACGTAGGGCTTCTCTTGTTCTCGTTGGCGCATTGATGGGTGCGACCGCGATGAGCGTCATCTACACGGCGGTAGCGCCGGCGGAAGCCGCGGGCGCTTCCACGTACAAGGAACTGTCGATTTTCGGCGACGTCTTTGAACGTGTGCGCGCGCAATACGTAACGCCGCCCCAGGAAGACAAGCTGATCGAAGCCGCCATCAACGGTATGCTGTCCTCGCTGGACCCGCATTCGAGCTACATGAATGCCAAGGACGCCGACGACATGCGCACCCAGACCAAGGGTGAATTCGGCGGTCTCGGCATCGAAGTGACCATGGACAATGACCTCGTCAAGGTCATCACCCCGATCGACGACACGCCCGCCGCCAAGGCCGGTGTTCTCGCCGGCGACTATATCACCGCCATCGACGGCCAGTCGGTCCGCGGCCTCAAGCTGGAAGACGCTGTTGAGAAGATGCGCGGCGCCGTCAAGACGCCGATCAAGCTGACGCTGATGCGCAAGGGCGCCGACAAGCCGATCGAACTCACCATCATCCGTGACGTGATCGCCGTTGCCGCCGTCAAGTCGCGCGAAGAAGGCGGCGATGTCGGTTATCTCCGCATCATCTCCTTCACCGAAAAGACCACGCCGGACCTGGAAGCCGCGATCGCCAAGATCAAGAAGGATATCCCGGCCGACAAGCTGAAGGGCTATGTCCTCGACCTGCGCCTCAATCCGGGCGGTCTGCTCGACCAGGCGATCAACGTTGCCGACGATGTGCTGGAGCGTGGCGAAGTCGTCTCGACCCGCGGCCGCAATCCGGACGAAACCCGCCGCTTCAACGCGGGCCCGGGCGACCTGACCGACGGCAAGCCGATCATCGTGCTCATCAATGGCGGTTCTGCTTCGGCATCGGAAATCGTTGCCGGCGCTCTGCAGGATCTACGCCGCGCCACCGTCCTCGGCACCCAGTCCTTCGGCAAGGGCTCCGTGCAGACGATCATCCCGCTTGGCGATGGCAACGGCGCGCTGCGTCTGACGACGGCGCTTTATTACACGCCGTCGGGCCGTTCGATCCAGGGCACCGGTATTACGCCCGACGTCAAGGTCGACGAGCCGCTGCCGGACGATCTGAAGGGCAAGCTGGTGACGGAAGGCGAATCCAGCCTGCCGGGCCACATCAAGGGCCAGAGCGAAACCGACCAGGGCTCCGGCTCGGCCGCTTACGTGCCGCCGGATCCGAAGGACGACGTTCAGCTCAACTACGCGCTTGACCTGTTGCGCGGCGCAAAGACCGACCCGTCCTTCCCGCCGAACCCGGAAAAGGCGGTTTCCTCCAAATAAGGAAATAGCGCCGGGCTGGAAACAGACCCGGCGCTTTCATATCCAGGGCGAGGTGATTGATCTCATCTCGCTCTAACTATTTGAATAAGCATGTCTTATTCGAAATCCATTTTGGATCTGCTTGAGTGTTTTGAATCTGCAGCGTCTCCCTGCTTTGATGGCTGCATGAAACTGGAATGCACGGGGGCGGACATTTTCCCATTTTGGGGTGGATACGGACTTTGGGAACGGATTTGCATGCACCGCTGGGCCAGAACCGCGGCTCTGGCCGCAAGCGGCGGCGTCCGCCCTTCGGGCGCATCCTCGCCGGCTTCTGTCTGATCGCGATCGCCAGTTTTTCCCTCTATTCAGCACTGTTGCGCGACCATCTGCAGAAGACTCCCCCGGTCGAGACTGCCGAAAAGGCGTCGCCATCACCGCAGGCCAGTAACAAGCCGGCCACGGGCGATCAAACGACAGGCCTGAAGCAGGTCGATCCGCAATCCGGCGCCGATACGCATCGCATCGTCACCAGCGACGGTTCGGTCGTGACCATGTTCAGCCCGAATACGCGCGACGGCGACGGCCCTGTGCTGATCAATGCCAATCAGGTCGGCCAGGATCCGCGCATGGCGGCGACGCCGAACGACAGCCTGCTGGAGGATTCGCCTTTCGGCAAGCTGCCGATTATCGCGCCGAGCGGATTGAGACCGATGGACCAATATGCGCGGCCCTGGTCCGGTGCCCGCGGCACGCGCGTCGCCATCGTCGTCAGCGGCCTCGGCCTCAGCCAGACCGGTACGCAGCGCGCCATCGAGAAACTGCCGGAGGAAATCACGCTCGCCTTTGCCGCCAGCGGCAACAGCCTGCAGCGCTGGATGCAGGAGGCGCGGCGTGGCGGCCATGAAATCCTGATCCAGGTGCCTTTCGAGCCATTCGATTACCCAGGCAACAACCCCGGACCCGATACGCTTTTGACCTCGCAGCCCGCGGCCAAAAACATCGAAGACCTGCACAAGGCTTTGGCCGAAATCACCAACTATACTGGCGTGATGAACTATCTCGGCGGACGATTCCTGTCGAATGCCGATGCCATGGAACCGGTCATGCGTGATATCGGCAAGCGCGGTCTGTTGTTCCTCGACGACGGCTCCTCGGCACAGTCCAAATCCGGTACGGTTGCCAAGGCGCTTGAGGTGCCGCATGCATTTGCGGATGTGCAGCTCGACGGAGAATTGAAGCAGGATGCCATCCTGAAGAAGCTCGACGAGCTGGAGCGCATCGCCCGCCGTAATGGCTCGGCTATCGGCGTTGCGTCCGCTTTCGACGAGAGCGTCGACGCCATCAGCAAATGGAGCGAGGAGGCCGCCATGCGCGGCATCGAGATCGTCGCCGTCTCGGCGCTTGCCGACGACCCCAAACATCCCTGAAGGCTTAGAGGATTACCATGAGCAAGAGCCGCGTCCCCATCAGAGCTGAAGACCTGCCTTATCGCCCCTGCGTCGGCATCATGGTGCTCAATCGCGAAGGGCTGGTCTGGGCCGGCAAGCGCATTCCGGACGGCAATTCCGAATATGACGGCTCGCCGCATCTCTGGCAGATGCCGCAGGGCGGCATCGACGAAGGCGAGGACCCGCTAGTGGCCGCCTATCGCGAGCTTTACGAAGAGACCGGCATAAAGACCGTGACGCTGCTCGCCGAAGCGAAGGACTGGATCAACTACGATCTGCCGCCGCAATTGATCGGCATCGGCCTCAAGGGAAAATTCCGCGGCCAGACCCAGCGCTGGTTCGCCTTCCGCTTCGACGGCGACGAAAGCGAAATCGCCATCAATCCGCCGCCGGGCGGCCATGAACCGGAATTCGAGGCCTGGGATTGGAAGCCGATGGCGGAGCTACCCAGTCTGATCGTCGCCTTCAAACGGTCCGTCTACGAGCAGGTCGTCGCCGAATTCCAAAATTTGGCTGGGTTGAAGGCGGAAGACTGAGCGCATTCCGACCGCCTGAAAGGGCGGCCGGAAAATCGATGCTAATTATTCAGCAGAATCAGCGGAATCGGCGTTGAGCTGGCCGTATTTGGCCTCGCCGATCTTTTCAAGCAGGTCGATCTGGGTTTCCAGGAAGTCGATATGACCTTCCTCATCCGCCAACAGCTCTTCGAACAGCTTCATCGAAACATAGTCGCCGGCATCGTGACAGATGTCGCGCGACTTCTTGTAGGCGGTGCGGGCGTCATATTCGCCGGCGAGATCGGCCTCCAGCACTTCCTTGACATTCTGGCCGATGCGCAGCGGCGCCAGTGTCTGCAGGTTCGGATGCCCTTCGAGGAAGATGATGCGAGCAACGAGACGATCGGCGTGGTGCATCTCTTCGATGGATTCCGCACGCTCCTTCTTGGCAAGCTTGGTATAGCCCCAATCTTCCAGAAGCCGGTAATGAACCCAATATTGATTGACTGCACCGAGTTCGAGAAATAGGGCCTCGTTAAGCCGCTCGATGACTTTTTTGTCGCCTTTCAATGTCCGCTCTCCTGTTTTCTTCATGGAACTTTTTCAAGCGGGACATGAAATCAAATATTTCCGCCTCCGTCGAGTGGCGGCGGGCATGATAGTCCTCGGTCGTCTGTATAATGATGTCGACGACATTCGGGAAGCAGCCGCAGCAACGGCCGCGCTTCGACATGGCGTGATAGACCTTGGCAGGAACGATGAGCTGCCAACAATCCTGATCGAGGAGCTCGATGATGACCTCCCGGATTTCCTTGTCGGTGATGTAATTACAACTGCAAACCAGCATTCTTCGCTCAGCCCGTCAAACATGACATCTGCTGTCTTGTTATCTGCGAAAGAAGACGATCTTTGTCAAGAAAAATTCGATTCATTTTTCATCGGGCGAGCCGGACAGGGTCACTTTGGCGTGACGCATGATGCCCTGCGCATCAATGGAAGTTACGGCCTCGCGGCATGACGCTTGCCGTCTCGGCCGCATTGCTGCGGCCATCTGCCGCTATCTCGGCAGCCTCTCGCACGGACGCACTTGTTTCGGTAAGCCGCTTCTTCTGCCGGTGATCCATGGTCGGACGCAGGGCCTCATCCGCCCGATCGCTGACGCCGAACCGCCTAGCTTCGCGTTGCAGGATCCCCAGCGCCGAAGTCATATCCTCGATATAGTCGACCACCACATGGATGACGCCGCTTTCGCTCTGCAGACGGCCGCGGATCTTGACCAGCCGGGCGCCCATGACGATGGCGCGGTATTTCTCGAACATCTTCGGCCAGACGATCGCATTGGAAACGCCGGTCTCGTCCTCCAACGTCATGAAGATCACGCCCTTCGCCGAGCCCGGCCGCTGTCGCACCAGCACCAACCCGGCAATCGTCACCATCCTGCCATTAGGAACATTGGGCAAATCCCTGTTCTGCACGATGCCCAGTTGGGCGAAATCCGCCCGCAGGAAAGACACCGGATGCGCCTTCAGCGACAGCGAAAGATAGCGATAATCCTCGATCACCTGCTCGCCAGGCAGCATTTCCGGCAGGGACACCACCGGCTCGATTTGCAGGTCGGTGCGGTCGGCAAGATCGAAGAGAGGTAGCTTTTCCGCAGCGCTGCCGACATCGAGAGCCCGCACGGCCCAAAGCGCCTCGCGACGGCTCAAACCGATGGAGCGGAAGGCATCCGCATCCGCGAGGCGTTCGATCTGCGCTTTGGCAAGACCGGAGCGCAGCCAGAGATCGCGCACGGAACTGTAACCAGCGCCACGACGCTCGACGAGCTGTTCCATCTCCTTATCCGACAGGCCCTTGACCTGCCGGAAACCGAGGCGGACGGCGCATTGCGTCTTGATCAGTGCGCGCATCGACACATGACGCGGCTCGACGGCGTCCTGATCGAAGCGCGCCCTCTCCAGCAGGCAATCCCAACTGGAATGATTTACATCCACCGGCCGCATCTCGACGCCATGCTCACGCGCATCGCGCACGAGCTGCGCCGGCGCATAGAAACCCATGGGCTGCGCATTGAGGATCGCCGCACAAAAGACATCGGGATAATAGGCCTTGAGCCAGGAAGAGGCGTAGACGAGGAGGGCGAAGGAAGCCGCGTGGCTTTCGGGAAAGCCATATTCGCCGAAACCCTTGATCTGCTCGAAACAGTTTTTGGCGAATTCCCGCTCGTACCCCCTTTCAGCCATGCCTTCGATCATCTTCTTCTCGAAAGTGTGGATGGTCCCCGTTCGTTTGAAGGTCGCCATCGCCCGGCGCAACTTGTCAGCCTCCGCAGGTGTAAACCCCGCTGCCGTAATGGCGATTTGCATTGCCTGTTCCTGAAAGAGGGGGACTCCCAGCGTTCGCTTCAGAACCTCCTTCAGCTCCGGGCTCGGATAGTCGAGTTCCTTTCCTGCCCGGTCTGCCTCTCGCCGCTTGAGATAGGGATGCACCATGTTGCCCTGGATCGGTCCAGGCCGGACGATCGCCACTTCGATGACCAGATCGTAGAATCTACGAGGCCTCAGCCGTGGCAGCATGCTCATCTGCGCCCGGCTCTCAATCTGGAAAACCCCAATCGTATCGGCGCGGCAGATCATGTCATAGACCGGCTCGCCGTCCGGATGATTGGCATTGCCGAGATCGGCGAGCGTCTTCTTCACATCATAGTGGAGGCGCAGCAGATCGAAGGCCTTGGCAAGGCAGGTCAACATCCCCAGCGCCAGGACGTCGATCTTGAGAATATCGAGGGAATCGAGATCGTCCTTGTTCCACTCGATCATATAGCGGTCGTCCATCGCCGTATGCATGATCGGCACGACTTCATCCAACCGGTCCCTGGTGATGACGAAGCCGCCGACATGTTGGGTCAGATGCCGGGGAAATCCCATCAGCGTCGAAGCATAGGACAGAACGCGCTGCGTCGTCCGATCCCTGAGGTCGAGGCCGGCAATCCTTGCCTCGCGTTCGGATAATTCTTCTGTCGACCAGCCCCAGACACCGCTCGCCAGAGCCGATTGCACATCCTCCGACAGGCCGAAGGCCTTCGCCACCTCGCGGCCAGCCGAGCGCGCCCGATAGCTGGTGACTGCCGCCGTCAGCCCGGCATGCTCCTTTTTGTAATGTTTGTAGATATACTGAATAACGTCTTCGCGCTTCTCGTGCTCGAAATCAACATCGATATCCGGCGGCTCTTCCCGTTCCGTCGAAATGAAGCGCTCGAACAAAAGCGTCGTGATCTCCGGATTGACCTCGGTAATTCGAAGGCAATAGCAGACCGTGGAATTGGCAGCGGAGCCGCGGCCCTGGCACAGGATATTTTCGCTGCGAGCATGTTCCATGATGCGATGCACCGTCAGGAAATAGGGCTCGTACTGCCTCTGCTTGATCAGATCGAGCTCGTAGTCGATCTGCTTGGCGACCTTGGGTGGAATACCATTAGGATAGCGCCATTTGGCGCCCGCCCGCGTCAGTCGCTCCAGCGTTTCCGAGACAGTCTCGCCCGGAACACTTTCGTCGGGATAATTGTGCTTCAGCTCATCCAGCGAAAAAGACAGCCGGCTAAAAAACTTTTGCGTATTGGCGATGGCTTTCGGGTAGTTTTTAAAAAGCCGTGCCATTTCCGCCCCGCCCTTCAAACAGCGTTCGGCATTGGCCGCCAGCCTGAAGCCGGCCTCGGCGATCGGCACATGCTCACGGATCGAAACGACGATATCGGCAAGCGGTTTGCGCTCGCTCGCGTGATAAAGCGGCTGATTGGTGGCGATCAAGCGCACCCCGTTTCTGAGCGCGAGGATGGAGAGTGTCGCGAAGAACAGGTGATCGCGCCCGTCATAGGCGGGCGACAGCGCCATATGGAGCTTCCTGCCGAAGCGCATCCACAGCCGCGCCAGGCACCCTTCCAGTTTCGCCTGTCCCTCCTGCGTCTCCACGCTCGCAGCATCCGGCACGAGCGCCAGCATCATCTCGTCGCCCCATTCCAGGAGGTCGGCCTCGTGAAGCTCGCATTCCCCTTTCTCGGCCCTGAGATTGCCGGCGCTCAACAGCCGACAGAGATGCGCCCAACCCTTGCGATTCTGCGGGAAGGCGAGGATGTCGGGCGTCTCGTCCGAAAAGATCAGGCGGGCGCCGGGCTGGAAGCGATAGCGATGCTGCTTGGCGATGACATGCGCCCTGACCACGCCGGCGACGCTGTTCCGATCAGCGATGCCGAGGCCGCTGAGGCCGGCGATCTTTGCGGCCAGAACCATTTCTTCCGGATGCGAAGCTCCTTCGAGAAAGGAGAAATTCGATCGTGCCCCGATCTCGAAAAAGGGCACGGTTTCGAGAGTTGGGGCAGGGGCACTCATGGGAAGATTCCATGCATGTACCAGCTCGGCCTTGTTGCACCCTGACCATAGAGACCCTTGCGAAACAGCCAGAAACGATGACCGGCCTCATCCTCGATGCGGAAATAATCGCGGGCCGGGGTTTCCTCCTCGTCGACCCACCATTCCGCCGCAAGCCGCTCCGGTCCTTCGGCCCGCAGGACTTTATGCGTGATCCGCCGCCAACGGAATTGCCGGGGCGGACCGTCAGGCACTTCGGTGGCAAAGGTTTCGATCGGCTCGGGCATGCGAAACAGCCGGAGCGGGCGCTCCCCGCGGAAGAAGCCATGACCGGCATGCTCGCTTCCTGTCCGTCTGTGGGCCGCAAGGATTTCTACGGCAGGTATCGATCGAACGGCACGTTCGGGAATATGGCTTTCCTGCAGCGCGAAGCCCTGCAGGCAGTCCGGCCCCAGCCGTGCCGCGACCCGGTCGGCGAAGGCGGCGAGCGAGCCATCCTGCCGGCCCTCTTCGATGAAATCGTCTTGCGCCGCGTCGAAAGGCGCATGTTCCAGGACATTGAGGCGGACGATTTCGAAGCCGTATCCCACATCGAGATCGTCATGAATGGCAGTGAAGCGCTCCGTGAACAGGTTGGCGATCCGGCTCGGCTCCCGCAGCGGCTGCGACGCCCCGGCGGCGATGCGGAACACCATGCCGTCGACCCGGAACAGCAAAAGCTCGAACGAACGGCCACCGACACCGCGGGCCTCCAGCCCCGGCTTCAAGGTTTCGGCAAGCTGGCGGGCAAGCTGCAGGATATCGGCCTCCGCCTGCACCGGTTCGGCAAGCCGCCGCTCGGCTGACAACTGCGCGACCGGCCGGCGCGGCGAGATCGGCTCCTCGATCAGGCCGACGGCCTGATCGAGCCGCAACAGGAGTTGCGCGCCGAAACGGCGGGTCAGCGGCGCCCGCGGTGCGGCCAGGAGATCGCCCACCTGCTTCAATCCCAGCTTCTGCAATGCGGCGACTGTTTCCTCGTCAAGCCTGAGCGAGGCGACCGGCAGTGGCGCCAGCGCCTCTTCCATGGCTTCCGGAGGAACGACACGGCTCTCGTCGAAGCGGGCCACCGCCCAGGACAGACCCGGCGCAGAGGAGATGGCGCCACGGACATCGAGACCAAGCCGGGAAATCCGGATCAGAATATCCTCGAGCAGCGCTTCTTCGCCGCCGAAGAGATGGGCACAGCCGGTAATATCGAGGAAAAGCCCGTCCTTGCCGTCGATCGCCACCAGCGGCGTATAGCGATCGCACCAATCGGCGATCGCCTCCAGCAGCTTGCGATCCGCGGCCGGATTCTCTTCGACGACGTCAAGGGCGGGACAGATCGCCTTCGCCTCGGCGACGCCCTGTGCAAGCTTCAGGCCGATCGTCTCGGCCCTTTCATTGAGCGCGGTGAGCCGCATGGCATTGTTCAGCTTGCCGGCACAGGCGAGTGGTGGCGCCTCAAGCCGACCGGTCGAACGCCAGGACAGACCCCATCGCTTGCGGGCGATCCGGTCGGTCGGCAGATGCGGAAAGGTCAGCGCCAGAATGCGCTGCGTATTCGCCGGGAAAGGCAGGGCGCTGAGTGTCGAGGACAGGGGCAAACTGGCGGTCATGGGCATTCCACTCCAGGGTTATGGAAAAGGGTGCCGGGTTGCGGCTCTTTTCCAGGGTGAGACGAAAGGCCGGATGACCGATGCTGCCGCCAAGTAGCGATCCGTCCGGCAGGGGCCGCGCCAGGGCCGGCGCGGGTTCGACGGCGAGACGGAAGAGAGCACTGCTCGCCTCCTCCTCGCCCGCTTGACGCAACAGAAACAAGGGCCGCCCCGCTGCCTTGGCCCGAAGCGCAAGCCGCCGGCTCTCCGTCAGCCCGAAACGGGCCGGATTGCCGCGTACCTCCAGAATGACGACCGCAAAGGCCGCACTGACGAGAGCCGCCTCCGCCAGCCATAGCGCCTCTTCCAGCTTGCGCGGCGATGCCTGCAGAAAACCGGCCGGCTCCAATCCGAAATCCCGAATCCCGATCGCATAGGGCAGGCCGGCCTCCATCGCCGCGACCGTATCGCCGATCCACAGAACCGGCGATACGGCCGCAGTTTTGCCGGCGGCTTGCCCCCCAGGCCGCGCAGCGAGAGCTCTAAGCCGTGCAGCGAGAGCAAGCGTGAAACCGCTGGCCGCTCCGGCATCCCGCAAGGCCAGTGAGCGGATCTCCGTCAGCGCATCGAGCGGCACGCCGCCCTGCATCGCCTCGTCGAGATCGGCAACCCCTATCGCAAGCGGCTGGACGGCATCGGCTGAACCAACCTCCGGCTCTGCTGCCCGTGCCTCATGCGCCACGGCAGCCAGCGCCGGTATCGGCCTGCCTTCCAGTCGGGCAATGGTTTCACGCAGGGCAAAAAGCGTCTCCCGCGCCACGGCGGCCTCGGCCATGACGTTAGCTCCAGATCAATTATGTTCCTGTTATGTTCTTATGGATTCCAGAGGTCGGAAGAAGAGTCAACACCATTTTATGAGAAAATATTCCTCTGCCTGAATCCACTCTCGAAAAACCGAAACAAAGGCTCTATATGACCAGCTAAGGAAGGAAGCATTCATGGCCCGCATTGACCAGAGCGAGGATTGGCGGGACCGCCATGCCCCCTCGATCAGCACATTCGAATCCCTGGCCACGGAGGCTTACAGCCACCTGCCGGACGAATTCCGTTCGCTCACCGGCAATCTCATCATCCTCATCGAAGATTTCCCCGACGACGACGTGTTCGAGGACATGGCGCTGGAAACGCCCTTCGATCTGCTCGGCCTGTTCGAAGGCCGCGGCATATCGGAGCGTTTCACCGCCCAAACCGGGGAAATGCCGAACAAGATCCGCCTCTATCGCCGGCCGATCATCGATTACTGGGCGGAAAACGAGGAAACCCTCGGCGACATCATCACCCACGTCCTGATCCACGAAATCGGCCACCATTTCGGCCTGAGCGACGAGGACATGGAGCGCATCGAGGCGAGCGCCGAAGAAGCGACGGACCGGTGAGGAACCGATCCTGCTATGCTTACTGCTCGGAAAGCTTCATTTCCGGATCGTAATCCTTGCCTTCGACGTCCTTGACGACCGCTTGGCCGCATTGCATCAGGCCGGTCGCGGCATTGAAGGCATAGGTCGGCGAGCCCGAGAGTTCCCAGCCCTTGTTCAGTGCCGCGGTCACCTTATGGCAGAAGGAAGCGTCGTCAGGGCCGGTGAGGAAGCGGTAGAGTTTCATCAAGTCGTCTTTCATACGTATCAGCCTCATCCTGAGCCTGTCGAAGGACGATGGCGTTCTGCAATCAGGCGAGCTTTATGGACCAGCCTTTCCGCCTGGACAAGATGCAGCCGCTCGACCATGCGTCCGCCGAGGTTTACGACATTGAGGCCGGCCGCCGCCGGATCGGCGAAAGCGGCGATGATGGCTTCCGCCTCCGCAATGGCAGCTTCATCGGGGCCGAAATGCCGGTTGGCGGCTTCGATCTGGTTCGGATGGATCAACATCTTACCGGCAAAGCCCATAGCGCGGCCCTCGGCACATTCGGCGTCCACTGCCTGCATATCCTTGAAATCGTTGAAAACACTGTCGATGGCGTCGAGCCCGTAGGCGCTGACGGCCAGGATCACCTGCATGAGCCAGGGCACGAGATAGGCGCGGCCTGGCTGCGCCAACACATCGGTCTCCTTGCGCAGATCATTGAGGCCGACGACCAAACAATCGAGCCGGCTTCCCGCCGTGCGCCCGGCCTCGGCGATTGCCGCGGCGTTCAAGACGCCGCGCGGCGTCTCGATCATCGCCCAGATGCGCAGGCTCTCCGGCGCATCCGCCTCGGCAAACCTATCGCTGACAACGGTCACATCCTGCGGCTCGTCGATCTTGGGCAGTAACACCGCATCCGGCTCGAGCGCCAGCACCAACTCCAGGTCATCGGCACCGAAGCCCGACGATAGCGTATTGATGCGGATGATGCGCTCCTTGCCGGCCTTTTCTTCGCTATCAGGCGGCGAGCCGGCGAAAAAAGCCCGCAAATTCTCCCGCGCTTCCGCCTTTTTCTCCGGCGCCACGGAATCCTCGAGATCGAAGATGACCGCATCGCAATCGAGATCGGCTATCTTCTCAAGAGCCCGGCGGTTGATCGCAGGGACACTCAGCACCGAGCGGCGCAGACGGACGGAACGGGGAGGGGCGGGACGGCTCATAATACAGTTTTGCCGCGCTTTCGGCCATCACGCAAGACAACAACAAGCAAGACAACAAAAAGCCATGCTCCTCTTGCAGAGAGAAACAGAGAGGACCACATTGCCATGAGTAGAGAGGTCTCGACCATGCAGAATATCCGTTCCTTGTTTATCGCGCTTGCCGGCATCACCGTGTTTGCAGCCCTGGCGCTGTTTACCGTTTCACTCACGCTCGCTGTCGGCGGCATCCTCACCGTGCTTATGGTGGGTCGCGCGATTTCGTTGCGGATGAAGCCTGCTCCGGTGCGCGCCAAGGCGAACGGTCAGCGCGAAATGCGCATTTGGAACGACGGTCGCGGCACGATCATCGATCTCTAGGCCAAGGTCAGGGCAGGGCGGCGCCTCGCCGCTCTCCAGTACGCTCATCCACGCGTAATTCCTGAATTGCGGAACTGCGGCCGAAGCGCCCGGTTTCAGAGCATTTCCAAGATTCCCCTTCATTTTTGCAGGGATTTGCTCTATTGGCAGGATAATTCGTGCATAGACGAAAATTGAAGGCAGGACCCCCATGGACAAGTTCGTGAAGTTGACCGGTGTCGCGGCACCCCTCCCGGTCGTCAATGTCGATACCGACATGATCATCCCGAAGGACTATCTGAAGACCATCAAGCGCACCGGTCTTGGCACAGGGTTGTTCGCCGAAGCCCGCTACAATGAGGATGGCTCGCCGAACCCGGATTTCGTGCTGAACAAGCCGGCCTATCAGAATGCTAAGATCCTCGTCGCCGGCGACAATTTCGGCTGTGGTTCGTCGCGCGAACATGCCCCGTGGGCGCTGCTCGACTTCGGCATCCGCTGCGTCATTTCGACGAGCTTCGCCGACATCTTCTACAATAACTGCTTCAAGAACGGCATCCTGCCGATCAAGGTCAGCCAGGAAGAGCTCGACAAGCTGATGGACGACGCCTCGCGCGGCTCCAACGCCATTCTGACGATCGATCTGGAAAACCTTGAGATCACCGGCCCGGACGGCGGCTCGATCAAGTTCGAGCTCGACGAATTCAAGCGCCATTGCCTGCTGAACGGCCTCGACGATATCGGCCTGACACTGGAAAAGGCCAAGGCGATCGACAGCTTCGAAAAGACGAACGCCGCATCCCGTCCCTGGGCTGCCTGATCGATTTCATTATCACATTTGCGTGTCAGAGCCGGGCTGAAAAGCCCGGCTTTTTCTTTTCATGCCATGGAAAGTTCATGAGGTTGCCGGCTGTAATATGCCCGACAAAAAGGGGGATCATATAGTCTTTGCGGAGCCCTTCAGGCTGCTCCCGCTCCTCCATTTCCTCCTCCCAATCGGAGCATTTCATGACCTCCCTTCCAATTCTTGGCGCAGCCATGACGCTTGCCGATGTCGAAGCCCATCGTGATTGGCTGCTCGAAAAACCGCGCGATCTGGAACTGCAGAGCTTCGTCGAAGCCGAAATCCTGAATGGCGACTGGGCGCCGCTCGCCGAGCACGCCAGGAAATTGCTCGACGGTCACCAGGGCCGGCTCGGCATCCACGGACCATTCTGGGGCTTCATCATCGCCTCGCAGGATCCGGAGATCCGCGCCGTCGTCACCAAGCGCCTCACGCAGGCGCTCGACGTCTGCGCCAATATCGGCGCCACGCAGATGGTCATTCATAGCCCCTATACGTCCTGGTCCTACAACAACCTCGACAACAACAAGGGCGAACGCGAGAAGATCATCGAATACACGCATCTGACGTTGAGGGACGCTGTCAGACGCGCCGAGAATATCGGCCTGACCATGGTCATCGAGAATATCGAGGACAAGGATCCGCATATCCGCGTCGGTCTCGCCGACAGCTTCAATACACCCGCCGTCGCCGTTTCGATCGACACCGGCCATGCCCATTACGCCCATGGCTACACCGGCGCACCGCCGGTTGACTACTATGTCCACGCCGCCGGCAACCGCCTGCAGCATGTCCACCTGCAGGATGCCGACGGCTATGCCGATCGCCACTGGAGCCTTGGCGAAGGCAATATCCACTGGCGCGCCGTCTTCGCCGCCCTTGCCAAACTCGACAGCAATCCGCGCCTGATCATCGAGATCAAGGACAAGTCGAAAATCCCGGCATCGGCCGCCTATCTCGCCTCGCTTGGATTGGCGGAGTAAGGATAAAGCAACGCAAGCCATCCGCCCTCGTGGTTCGAGACGGCCCTTTGGGCCTCCTCACCATGAGGGCTCATGCTCTCGCCTGGCTTATAGTTCGCTCCGCCCTCATGGTGAGGTGCGAAGCCCAAAAGGCGCAGCCTCGAACCACGAGGGTCGGCCGCAAAAGCCCCAAACCGTACCGTTTCCGCTCCTTCCTCGCTTGAAAAGCCGCATCTGCGGGTCTAAGAACCCGCAACTTGTTTCTTTTGCGGAGGCTTTCCCATGACAGTGCGCAATCTTTTCCTCCTGCCTGGCGACGGCATCGGTCCCGAAGCCATGGGCGAAGTCCGCAAGATCATCGCCTATATGAACGAGGCGAAGAATGCCGGTTTCGTCACCGACGAAGGTCTCGTCGGCGGCAGCGCTTATGATGCGCATGGCGCCGCCATCTCCGAAGAAGACATGCAGAAGGCACTTGCGGCCGATGCCGTGCTCTTCGGCGCCGTCGGTGGCCCGAAGTGGGATAGCGTTCCCTATGAAGTGCGTCCGGAAGCCGGCCTGCTGCGCCTGCGCAAGGATCTCCAGCTTTTCGCCAATCTGCGCCCGGCCATCTGCTATCCGGCGCTGGCATCGGCCTCCTCGCTGAAGCCGGAGCTGGTTGACGGCCTTGATATCCTCATCATCCGCGAGCTCACCGGCGGCGTTTATTTCGGCGAGCCGAAGGAAATCATCGACCTCGGCAACGGCCAGAAGCGCGGCATCGACACCCAGGTCTACGACACCTACGAGATCGAGCGCATCGCCGGCGTCGCCTTCGAACTGGCGCGCACTCGCAACAACCGCGTCTGCTCGATGGAAAAGCGCAACGTCATGAAGTCGGGCGTGCTCTGGAACCAAGTCGTCACCGCGACGCACAAGGAAAAATATGCTGACGTGCAGCTCGAGCATATGCTCGCCGATGCCGGCGGCATGCAACTCGTTCGCCAGCCGAAGCAGTTCGACGTCATCGTCACCGACAATCTCTTCGGCGACATGCTGTCCGACGTTGCCGCCATGCTGACCGGCTCGCTCGGCATGCTGCCATCCGCTTCGCTCGGCGCTCCGGATGCCAAGACCGGCAAGCGCAAGGCGCTCTACGAGCCGGTACACGGTTCCGCACCCGATATCGCCGGCAAGGGCATTGCCAACCCGATCGCCATGATCGCCTCCTTCGCCATGTGCCTGCGCTACTCCTTCGGCCTGGTTTCCGAAGCCGATGCGCTGGAAAAGGCAATCGCCAACGTGCTCGACAGCGGTATCCGCACCGGCGACATCATGTCCGCCGGCAGCCGCCAGGTCGGCACCGCCGAGATGGGCGATGCCATCCTTGCCGAATTCAAGGCTCTGTCGGCATAATCGCCGCCTAGAGCGCCACGCGTTCATCTGAACGCCCAAAGCTCGCTCTAGTATTTCACGTGAAACATTCAAAGCCCTCGCTCTTTGCTTGCAGAGCGGGGGCTTTTTGTTGAACTCAACGCGACGGACTCCTATTTCCCATCGCATGAGCACGGAAACGACATCGCCACCAGTAAGCACAATCCAGAGGCAATTACGACCTTGGCAGAGGCTGGCGCGGCGCTATGACGTCCGCCGCAGCCGTCATGGCCGCCTTCCTTGGCTCGGCTGCACGCTGACCGCCATCAACATCGTCGTTCTCGCCTTCTTCGTCTTCGACACACCGCTTGGGCAGGCTGCGAAAAACCTCTCGCCGCGACTGATTGCGGTCGCAGGCGCCGTCACCGATATCGGCAGGCTGGCCTGGATCCTCGCCGCCATCGCCGTCGTGTTTGCCGTCGGTCTTTTTATCGTACGACGCTCGCCGACGCATGGCGGTTACCGAAGCGTCCTTCTCATCCGGATAGTCACCTATGTCGGCCTGTCGGTTCTTTCCACCAGCATCATCGTCAATCTTCTGAAATACGCGATCGGACGGGCGCGGCCCCTGCTTTATGACCAATATGGCATTCTCGGCTTCGAACCGTTTCATGGTGACTTCCTGTTTCAGAGCTTTCCCTCGGCGCATTCGGCCAATGTGGGTGCTCTCTTTACCGCGCTGGCTCTGCTTTTCCCGCGATTCCGGCTGCTGTTCATCGGCATCGGCCTCTGGCTCGGCGCTTCTCGCATCATCATCGGCGTTCATTATCCAAGCGACGTCGCCGCGGGGCTGGCGCTCGGCGCCTGGATCGCCTTCGCCGTCGCGATCCTCTTTTCCCGTTTCGGCCTGGTCTTCTCCACAGGACAAGACGGTTGGCCGCGGCCGCGGCTGAACCATGGGCTTCGCTGAACTGCCGATCGTCTTAAATCTGTAAAAAAACTGTAGCAGGAGCCTGCTACGCGTGATCGTCGACTGGGGTGGAGTATCGACGACAGGCGGTGGGTATGCAGGCGATCTTGACGTCTCTGGACAGGCGGTGGCGGCGCAATAGGAGCGGCTTCGCTCCTTCGCATTGGAAGATCTGCCTGTTCCTGACCGCCAATATCGTATTGCTGGCGGCCCTGCTGTTCGATTGGCCGGTCGGCGCGACCATCAAGAACATTGCACCGCCCATTCATTTCTTCGGCAAGCTGCTCACCAATTTCGGCGAATCCGGCTGGATCATCTTGGTCAGCGCCTTCCTGTTCTTCGAAGGCTGGGCCGGCAGCCGGCTGCTGCAGTCGCCGCGCTGTCGCTGCCAGGCCCTGCGCATCTGTCAGATCGGCGGCTATCTGCTGACGACCATCGCGCTTTCGGGCATCATCGCCAATCTCCTCAAGCGCGCCATCGGTCGTGCCCGCCCCACTCATTTTGAGGATTGGGGTCCTTTCGGTTTCTCCCCCTTCAACGGCCATGCCAGCTTCGAAAGCTTCCCATCCGGCCATGCGACCACCATTGGCGCCTTCTTCGTGGCACTTGCCTTCCTCTTCCCCCGCTATCGCTACATCTTCGTCGCCTGCGCTCTTTGGCTCGCGACGACGCGAGTGATGATCGGCGCGCACTATCCGAGCGACGTCATCGCCGGCCTCGCGCTTGGCGGCTGGTTCTCCTTCATGACGGCGATCGTCTATTCCCGCTACGGCCTGCTCTTTCGCATCGGCGAGACTGGCTGGCCGGTGCCAAAATTACCGCTGCTGAAGGGGAAGTAGGGATCATTTCCCTCATCCGCCCTCGCCCTTCGAGGCTCCACCCTTCGGGTTCCGCTCCTTAAGGGTGAGAGCTCTCCTTGAGCTGGCCCGCGTCATCGCTCCGCCCCCATGGTGAGGTGTTTTGATGTCAGAGCGTCAGCAAAGGCAGCAAAGCCTCGAACCACGAGGGCCGCCCCCCCACAGCTCTCGAAAAATCATTCGTGAACTACCTTGGTCCCGTCCATCGCTGCACCCTGAATGGTTGCCAAGCATCCCCTGCATTCATATATCTGAAGCGGCGAATTTGCGGGAAACCTTTCCCCGTTTGAGTGTGGCGAAGACGATGACCGATGCAGGACAGACGAGGCTAAGCGAAAGGCAGATGGGATTGATTGCCCGGGCGCTCGCCGAGCCGCGCCGTGTGCAGATGCTGAAAGAAATCGGCGGTCGCGGCGAGCCTATGCCTTGCAGCGTCCTGACGCAGTGCCACACCGTCAGTGCCGCGACGATATCGCATCACATCAAGGAACTCGAAAACGCCGGTCTCATCGAGATCGTGCGGGAAGGCAAGTTCGCAAACCTGGTGCTTCGGCGCGATGTCCTGAATGCCTACATGGCGGAACTCTCCAACATCTGACAATCATTTTCCCCACACGCCGCGCCGGCGGCTCTTGCATCAGTTAGATGAGTATCTAAATATCAAAGTGACGCAGCGAAGACCGCCGGTGTAAGGCCTCGTCTGCGCCATCAGTTCGATATTTATAAAATCATCTAACAATTATCTCGACAGGAGCTAGACATGAGCAAACTGGCAGGCAAGGTCGCAATCGTGACCGGAGCATCGAAGGGGATCGGCGCAGGCATCGCCAAGGCATTGGGCGAGGCGGGTGCGGCTATCGTCGTCAACTATGCGTCGAGCCGCGAAGGCGCCGACAAGGTCGTGGCCGAGATCACCGCCAAGGGCGGCAAGGCGATCGCAGCTCACGGCGATGTTTCGAAATCCGCCGACGTGAAGCGGCTTTTTGCTGAAACGAAGGGAGCCTTCGGCGGCGTCGACATCCTCGTCAACAATGCCGGCGTCTATCAATTCCAGCCGCTGGAAGAGATCACCGAAGAGGAATTCCACCGGCAGTTCAACATCAACGTTCTCGGCACGCTGCTGACGACGCAGGAAGCGGTGAAGCATTTCGGTCCTGAAGGCGGCAATGTCATCAACATCGCCTCGACCGCCGTCACCATGAACCTGCCAACCGCCACGGTCTACACGGCGACCAAGGCCGCCGTCACCTCGATCACCCAGATCCTCGCCAAGGAGCTCGGTCCGCGCAATATCCGCGTCAACACCATTTCGCCTGGCGGGGTCGAAACCGAAGGCGTCATTGCAGCGGGCATCATCGGCAGCGATCTCGAAAAGCAGATGGTTTCCCAAACGCCGCTTGGCCGCCTCGGACAGCCGACCGATATTGCCCCGATCGCCGTTTTCCTCGCCTCGAAGGACTCCGGCTGGCTGACGGGCGAAACCCTCTATGCCGGCGGCGGCCTGAAGTAACCGCCTATCCGCAGAGCCGCTTCCCTCCTTGGCAAGGGAAGCGGAATTGCCCGCATGCCATGGTTCCGATCCGCGCGGCCACCTCCGGCGAGAATTGCCAAACCGTCTCCGTCTTCATAGTATCATTGCCGTTCGGGTTTTTCCGAAGATCTCCGCAGCCGCTTTTGCTGCAAAACGACATCTTGACCGCGGAAACTTTCAAGACAGATCCCTGTCTGCAATGCGACCCCTCGCGAGCGAACGCCATGAATTACTGCGAAAATCTCTGAGGATCGCTGTTGCGACCAACGAAACGGAGCACGTCATCATGAATACCGCCAACACCAAATCGAAACTGGGCACGCGCACCAATCTCAGCGAAGAAGCGACACGCGATATTTCCGCAGCACTGAATGCGCTGCTGGCCGACGTCTTTTCCCTTTATCTCAAGACCAAGAATTTCCATTGGCATATGAGTGGACCGCATTTCCGCGATTACCACCTGTTGCTGGACGAGCAGGGCGAGCAGATCTTCGCCATGACAGACCCGATGGCCGAACGCGCCAGAAAGATCGGCGGCACCACGCTGCGTTCGATCGGCCACATCGCCAAGCTGCAGCGTATCCCCGACAATGACGCCGAATATGTCGACGCCCAGGACATGCTCGCCGAACTGGCCGACGACAATCTCAGGCTTTCCGCCGAAATCCGCGCCGCCCACGATGTCTGCGATGAATATGGCGATATCGCCACCGCCAGCCTGCTTGAAAGCTGGCTGGACGAGACGGAACGCCGCACCTGGTTCCTGTTCGAATCCACCCGCAACACCAACCGCTGAGGGCTGATGTTGATTTCCGCGTTCCCGCATCGGTCGGAACGCGGAAATCCTTGACTCCTGTGGAAAACCCCGTAGAACCGGCGACGGAAAAGGAAGACCTCCATGGTTCGCTTCGAACAGATCGATAGCTTCGGTCACCTGGCAGACTATGCCGGGCAGGAGTTCCGTTTTCCGGTTTCTTCCAAAACCAAGGCCA
Organism: Rhizobium sp. CB3060; assembly: GCF_025200735.1. Lineage (NCBI taxonomy): Bacteria > Pseudomonadati > Pseudomonadota > Alphaproteobacteria > Hyphomicrobiales > Rhizobiaceae > Rhizobium > Rhizobium sp. CB3060. Next base: position 3,582,930 of record NZ_CP104158.1, read on the forward strand.
AAACGACGACGAAAACCGTCTGACGTCTCTGGCCTGCCGCTCTCTCCCCGGCTCGGCTGGGGACAGGAACCGGCCGTTATGGCCGCGGTTCCCCCCCCTCGCCCAAGAGGAGAGAAGAGAAAGAGAGCTTGAGAAATGGGTTTCAAAGTTGCAGTTGCGGGCGCGACCGGGAATGTCGGCCGCGAAATGCTCAATATCCTGTCCGAACGCGGTTTTCCGGCTGACGAGGTCGTAGCCCTCGCATCGGCCCGCTCGCAGGGCACCGAAGTTTCCTTCGGCGACCGGACATTGAAGGTTTCGAACCTGGAGAACTACGATTTCTCCGACACCGACATCTGCCTGATGTCGGCCGGCGGCGATGTCTCCAAGAAGTTCTCGCCGAAGATCGGCGCCCAGGGCTGCGTCGTCATCGACAACTCCTCCGCCTGGCGCTACGACGCCGACGTGCCGTTGATCGTGCCGGAAGTAAACCCGGATGCCGTCACGCAGTTCACCAAGCGCAACATCATCGCCAACCCGAATTGCTCGACCGCGCAGCTTGTTGTGGCGCTGAAGCCGCTGCACGACTTCGCCAAGATCAAGCGCGTCGTCATCTCGACCTACCAGTCCGTCTCCGGCGCCGGCAAGGACGGCATGGACGAGCTTTTCAACCAGACCCGCGCCGTCTTCGTCGCCGATCCGATCGAGTCGAAGAAGTTCACCAAGCGCATCGCCTTCAACGTCATTCCGCACATCGATGTCTTCATGGAAGACGGCTACACCAAGGAAGAATGGAAGGTGCTGGCCGAAACCAAGAAGATGCTCGATCCGAAGATCAAGGTTACCTGCACCGCCGTGCGCGTGCCGGTCTTCATCGGTCATTCGGAATCGGTCAATATCGAGTTTGAAAACGAGATCACTGCCGATCAGGCCCGCGATATCCTGCGCGAAGCCCCGGGCTGCCTCGTCATCGACAAGCGCGAAAACGGCGGCTACATCACGCCTTATGAGTCCGCCGGCGAGGACGCGACCTACATTTCGCGCATTCGCGAGGACGCAACGGTTGAAAACGGTCTCAACATCTGGGTCGTCTCCGACAATCTGCGCAAGGGCGCGGCGCTGAACGCCATCCAGATTGCCGAACTCCTGATCAACCGTGGCCTGGTCAAGCCGCGCAAGCAGGCGGCATAAAGGGTTTATAAACCATTTACGGTTTTTCAACCTTTGCTGGCTAAGTAGGAACCAAATAAAAGCCTCGCTATTTCCGATCGAATGGCGAGGCTTTTACAAAGCTGCGTCAGGTATAGTGTTTCACGTGAAGCGAAAATATTGATCGCTTAACCGTGATAATGACAGAATTGCCGGATACTGGCATGGTCCGGTCACAGTAAGACCGCGCGTAGGCCTCAAAAATGGAAGGCTTATGCGCCATCAAAAACCATTACCGCGCCTCGCGCGGTAAGAATTCGGGGACTCTGAATGCGCATGACAAAGTCTGGAATGGCAGCTCTCGTGGCAGGCGGGTTGCTGTTGGTGACGCCATTTGCGGCGAATGCGGCAGCTTGCGGCAACTCGTCGGCCGGTTTTGAGAACTGGATGCAGGAATTCAAGCAGGAAGCACAGGCCCAGGGCGTCAGTGCCTCTGTTCTCGACCGAGCCTTCGCCAACGTGCATTACAATCAACCGACCATCCGCGCCGATCGCGGCCAGAAGAGCTTCAAGCTCTCCTTCGAAGATTTCATGAGAAAGCGCGGTGGCCAGGCGATTATCACTCGTGGCAAGAAAATGAAGCAGGCCAACGCCGCTCTGTTCGCGAGAATCGAGAAGCGTTATGGCGTGCCCGCCGGCCCGATCATCGCCATCTGGGGCATGGAAACCGGTTTCGGCGGCTTCATGGGCGACCAGCATACGCTCTCGGCCGTGTCGACGCTCGCTTATGACTGCCGCCGCTCCGACTATTTCACCGATCAGCTCTACGCCGCCCTCAAGCTCGTCGGCGAAGGCTATCTGAGCCCGACCGCCCGCGGCGCGGCCCATGGCGAAATCGGCCAGACACAATTCATGCCGAAGAACGTCGTCAATTTCGGCGTCGACGGCGATGGCGACGGCAGGGTCGATCTGGTCGGATCCCGCGCCGACGCGCTGGCCTCAACTGCAAACTTCCTGAAGGGCCATGGCTGGCAGCCAGGTCTTGGCTACCAGCCCGGCGAACCCAATTTCGCGGCGATCGGCGGCTGGAACGATGCAGCGGTCTACCAGCAGGCGATCGCCTATATCGGCAAGCAGATCGACGGCCAATAACTACGGCAACAAATCGACAAAAGGCGCTCGGCCAAATGGCCCGGAGCGCCTTTTTCGTTTGTCCTTATCGTAGTCTCAGATTTCCGGCCGGATAAAATCGCGCGTCGTCGGGTCCATCACCCACAGCTCGCCGGTCGAGATATCGAACCATGCGCCGTGCAGGTTCAATTTCCCTTCCTCTTCCAGCGCCTTGATATCGGGAAAGCTGCGTAGATTGTCGAGCGAATTGCGGATGGAGATGCGCTCCAGCGCCGTCTGCCGCTCGGCCGGCGTCATAACGTCATTGCTCTGGATCTGCTCGGCGGCCGGCTTTACGAGGCCCATCCACCGGCCGATGAAATCGCCCGGCGACAGCGGCTCGGCATTCGGATCCAACGCTGCGCGGATGCCGCCGCAGCGACCATGTCCCATGACAACGATATCCGCGACCTTCAGGGACTGCACCGCGAATTCCAGAGCTGCGGACGTCGAGTGAAAATGGCCGTCCGGCTCATAGGGCGGCACCATATTGGCGACGTTGCGGATAACGAAAAGCTCTCCGGGACCAGCGTCGAAAATGGTCTCCGGCGCCGAACGGCTGTCGGAACAGGCAATCACCAGGGTTCCGGGCTTCTGCCCTTCCTCCGCCAAATTGCGATAGCGATCGCGTTCATCGACGTAACGCCCGCTCATGAAGTTGCGATAGCCGTTCAGAAGGGAGGTAGGAAAGCTCATGACATTGAATTACAGCGCACCGCCGCCAATGGCAACTATTGCAACGCAAAAAGCTATCGCATCGGCGACCGCTATTTTTTCCGTCGCTGCGCCGGATGCAGCAGGCGCCGCATCTGCACCATTGCCATGGGGGTCGAGAGGCTGGAAGCATCGGCGGCGAGCGTCAATTCGTCGCTGCCGCGCTTGACCGCCCGCGCCAGGACTTCATAGACGCTGGCCGTGGTCAATTGCAAAGCCCTCTCTTCGTCCATGCCCGACAGAAGCCGCGACAGGAACACGGCCGAGAGCAGGTCGCCAAGCCCGTTCGGCGCGTTGTCGATGCTGCGATGTTCGGCAAACAGCGCATTTCGGCCGCTGAGATAGAGATTGCCGGTGCCACCGGTCATCATCGGCACGGCCGACGTCACCAGCATGCGCGGCGGCCCCAGCGCCAGGGCAGCCTCCATGACGGCATTGTTGTCCTCCAGCGGCGCGCCGGCAAGCCAGGCAAGCTCGTAGCGGTTCGGCGTCGCCAGCGATGCGAGCGGGATGAGCTGATCGCGGATCGCTTCGGCGGTTGCGTCGGGCACATAGAGCCCACCGGCATCGCCGATAACGGGATCGCAGGCATAGAAGAGATCGGGGTTCTTTTCCCTGAGTGCCGTTACCAGCCGCGCGACGGAGCGTGCCTGCGCGGCATTGCCGAAATAACCCGACAGCACCGCCTTCACCTCCGCGAGCCAGGGCGCGGCGATAAGATCGTCGATCGCGTGGTCGAAATCCGCCTCGGCAAAGGTCAGCCGGGTCGAGCGGCCATGGCCGGGATGCCAGGGCAAAACGACTGTTGGCAGCGCCCAAACGGGGTGGCCCAGGGTTTCCAGCGCGAAGACGGCGGCACGATTGCCGACGGAACCTCTGACGACATGGCTGGAGATGACGATAACGGCGCCCGCCGCGATATCCGACATGATGCTTGCTTCCAGTTCCGATCTTCCGGCCTTGATTGCGCCGTTTGATGATCTTTTTATCGTCACTCTGTCAATCGCGCTTCACAGAGTCATGAAAACCTCTGTTGACTACGCAATATCGCCAATTCTGCGCCAATTTTTACACGGATTGCATCAAGATCATCGCAAATCAGCAAGATTCTTCAAAATTTGAGACCGAATTGGTCGAAAAGCGATGAAATTCGCATTCAATTTGCCAGTTTTTTCGATAAACCTTCTGATAAAGTGACCAAACTTGGAATAAGGGAGGAATTTCATGGCACCCAGGACCAATCCGAAACGGGAAAAACAGATCGAAGCGGCCCGCAAGATCGCCGCTGCAACCGGCGAGGCGCATCTCGATCCGGAAATCCTGTTCGGCCGGGCGAGCAATGACGATTTGGAGCGCTACAGCCCGGAAATGCTTGCCCTTGCCGCTGTGCATGCGGCTGGGGAACTGGCAGCCTGGAACGGCGATTCTCCCCGCGTCACCATCGAACAGGTCGCCAATATCGACCCCGAAGGCGTGCCGGTTTCGATCCTCTCGATCACCGATCATAACATGCCGTTCCTCTACGAATCGGCCATGGGCGAGGTGACCAGCAGCTACCGCGATCTTTTCATGGCGGTGCATCCGATCCTCGTCATCAAAGACGGCAAGCAGCCGACGCTTTACTCTGCCGATCATCCGAGCGATCCCGCCGATCGTGTCAGCCATATTCAACTACATCTGTCACCGCTGACCGCGGCGCAGGCGGCGGACCTGATCAAGCGCGTGCAAATCGTGCTCGATCAGACGCATTTGACCGTTTCCGACTGGAAGCCAATGCTGACGCGGCTCGATACAGTGATAACGGAGCTTTCCACTTATGAGACCGCCGCCCGCCGCAAGGCGGATCGTGATGAGGCGCTGGCCTTTCTCGCTTGGCTGCGCGACGGCAATTTCACCTTCCTCGGCATGCGCGAATATGTCTATTCCGGCAAGGGCGCCAGCGCCAAGGTGGAGCGCGACCGTGGCGCCGGCCTCGGCATCCTCTCCAATCCCGACGTCCTCGTCCTGCGCCAGGGAAAAGACGCCGTCACCACCACGCCGGAAATCCTGGCCTTCCTCGACGGGCCGGATTTCCTGATCGTCACCAAAGCCAATGTGAAGTCGGTCGTTCACCGTCGTGCCTATATGGATTATGTTGGCGTCAAGCGTTTCGATGCCGACGGCAATGTCACCGGCGAACTGCGCATCGTCGGCCTCTATACGTCCACAGCGTACACCAGCGCCGCCGGCGAGGTGCCGTTGCTGCGGTCCAAGGTGCAGAAGGTCAAGGACCATTTCGGCTTCGACCCGGCCAGCCATTCCGGGCGCATGCTGGACAATACGCTGGAATCCTATCCGCGCGACGATCTCTTCCAGATCGACACGACGCTGCTCGCAAGCTTTGCCGAACAGATCAACGACCTTGCCGACCGCCCGCGCGTGCGCGCGCTGCCGCGCATCGACCATTTCGACCGCTTCGTCTCGGTGATCGTCTATGTTCCGCGCGAGGAATATGATTCCGTCGTCCGCGAGAGGATCGGCAATTACCTGAAGACCGTCTATGACGGTCGCGTTTCCGCCTACTATCCGGCCTTCCCGGAAGGCGGCGTCGCGCGCGTGCATTTCATCATCGGCCGCAGCGGCGGCAAGACCCCGCATGTTCCGCAGGCGAAGCTTGAAGCGGCGATCCGCGCCATCACCGCCCGCTGGGACGACCGCTTCGAAATGCTGGCCGGACCCAAGGCCCCGCATATCTCCGTCAGCCAGGCCTTCCAGGAGGCCTTTTCGCCGGAGGACGCCGTTGCCGACCTGCCCGATATCACCGCCACCGCTGGCCCCGATCAGATCCGAATCGCCTTCTACATCCGCAAGGAGGAAGCGGGCGATATCCTGTCGTTGAAGATCTTCCACGCCGAAGACAATCTGGCGCTGTCGCGCCGCGTGCCGCTGCTCGAAAATCTCGGCTTCAATGTCCTCAGCGAGCGGACCTTCGACATTTACGTCACCGGCAAGAACGGCGCGAACGGCCGTGTCGTTCTCCACGATATGGAACTCGAAGCCCGCGGCGGCGTGACGATCGATCTCGCGCGCCACGGCGCGGCGCTGGAGGAAGCCTTCCTCGCAGCCTTCGGCGGCACGATCGATAACGATGCTTTCAACCGGCTGATCATCTCCGCCGGTCTTTCGGCTCGCGAAACCAACGTCCTGCGCGCCTATGCCCGCTATCTTCGCCAGGCTGGTATCGCCTATTCGCAGGATTATATCGCCGCGACGCTGGACAAATATCCGCGCATCGCAGCCTCGATCTTCCGCCTGTTCCACGACACGCTCGCCCCCAAGCTCAACGACAAGAACCGCACGAAAAAACTCAGCGAATTGCATGCGACGATCGAGACCGAACTCGCCGATGTTCCAAGCCTCGACGACGACCGGATTCTCCGCCGCTATGTCAACGCCGTCGATGCGACGCTACGCACCAACTATTTCCAGAAAAACCCGGACGGCACACCGAAAGCCATGCTTGCCTTCAAGCTCGATCCGAAACTCCTGGATGGCCTGCCGGAGCCGCGGCCTTTCCGCGAGATCTTCGTCTATGGCGTCGAGGTAGAGGGCGTGCACCTGCGCTTCGGCAAGGTCGCTCGCGGCGGCTTGCGCTGGTCGGATCGCGCCGAAGACTACCGCACCGAGGTTCTGGGCCTTGTGAAGGCGCAGCAGGTTAAAAATGCCGTCATCGTGCCCGTCGGCGCCAAGGGCGGCTTCTATCCGAAGAAACTCCCGGTCGGCGGCAGCCGCGACGAGATCTTCAATGCCGGCCGCGAGGCCTACAAGACCTATATCCGCACCCTGCTGTCGATCACCGACAATATCTCCGGCGCCGATATCATTGCGCCACCGGACACGGTGCGGCAGGATGGAGACGACCCCTATTTCGTCGTCGCCGCCGACAAGGGCACCGCGACGTTCTCCGACACTGCCAATGCCCTGGCGCAGGAAGCCGGCTTCTGGCTCGACGACGCCTTCGCCTCGGGCGGCTCGGCCGGCTATGACCACAAGAAGATGGGTATCACGGCCCGCGGCGCCTGGGAGACCGTCAAGCGGCATTTCCGCGAAATGGACATCGATATCCAGACGACGCCCTTCACTGTCGCCGGCGTCGGCGACATGTCGGGCGACGTCTTCGGCAACGGCATGCTGCTGTCGCCGAAAATCCGCCTTCTCGCCGCCTTCGATCACCGCGACATCTTTATCGATCCCGATCCGGACATGAAAAAGACGCTCGCCGAGCGGCAGCGGCTTTTCAATCTCGCCCGCTCGAGCTGGCAGGATTTCGACAAGAGCGTCCTGTCGAAGGGCGCAATGATCATCTCACGTTCGGCAAAATCGGTGACGCTGACTCATGAGGCCGCTGCCACTATCGGCATCGACAAGACCGTGGCGACACCCTTCGAGATCATGACGGCGATCCTGAAGAGCCCGGTGGACCTGCTCTGGTTCGGCGGTATCGGCACCTATGTGAAGGCACCGGCCGAAACGGATTCGGAAGTCGGCGACCGTGCCAACGATCCGATCCGTATCACCGCGGAAGAGGTTCGTGCCAGAGTGATCGGCGAAGGCGCCAATCTCGGCGTTACCCAGAAGGGCCGCATCGCCTATGGCCTCAAGGGCGGGCGCTGCAATTCCGACGCCATCGACAATTCGGCAGGCGTCAATACCTCCGACGTCGAGGTCAATATCAAGATCGCCCTGGCATCCGCCATGTTCGACGGCCGCCTGACACGCGCCAAACGCGATACGCTGTTGGCCTCGATGACCGACGAGGTGGCGGCGCTGGTGCTGCGCAACAACTATCTGCAGTCTCTGGCGATTTCCCTGACGGAACGCAAAGGCACCAGCAACGGTCTGGAACTCAGCCGTTTCATGAGCGTGCTGGAGGGGGCGAAGCAGCTCAACCGCAAGGTTGAGACGCTGCCCGACGACCAGACCTTTGCCGAACGCTACGCCAATGGCCGGCCCCTCAGCCGCGCCGAGATCGGTGTCCTGCTCTCCTACGCCAAGATCGTCCTGTTCGATGCCCTGGCGGCGAGCGACCTACCGGACGATCCCTATTTTGCCGCGACGCTCAGCCAATATTTCCCGGTAAAAATGCAGCGCTCGCATGCCGCCGATATCGCCGGCCATCGTCTGCGCCGCGAAATCATCGCGACGGTACTGGCAAACGAAGCGATCAACCGCGGCGGACCGGGCTTTGCCGTCAGCATGATGGATGCGACGGCCGCGTCTGCCGCCGAAGTGGTCAAGGCTGCCGTGCTCGCCCGCGACGGCTTCGATCTCGATCGCCTCTGGAACGAGACCGATGCGCTGGATGGTAAGGTCGGCGGCCAGACGCAGAACCGCGTCTATGGCGAAATCACCGAAGTCTATACGGTGCTGACCCGCCTGTTGCTGAAAACCGGAGCGGCGAAGGGCGATATCGAGGAAACCGTTAGCCGGCTTCAGGCGGCATTGAAAAAGCTGAGACCGGTCTTCCTCAGCCAGATCCCGGCGGATTTCGCCGCCGAGATCGCGACCCGCCAGGCGGATTATCAGGCCGCCGGTCTGCCTGAAAAGCTCGCTTCCGAGATCGCGACGATCTACGCGCTCGTCCTCGTGCCGGAAATCATGCAGATCGCCGAACGGACAGGCGATACGCTCAACCGCGCCGCCGAAAGCTACTTCACGGTGTCGCAGACCTTCCGGGTCGGCCGTCTGCTGCTCGCCGGCAGCCGGATCATCACCGGCGATCACTATGAAAGCCTGGCGCTGGCCCGCAGCCTCGACCAGATCGCTGGGGCCCGCCGTGATATCGTCATCTCGGCGCTCAGCAATCATCCGAAGGACAAGCAGCCGATCCTTGCATGGCACGCCGAAGACCGCATCCGCATCAACCGCATTGCCGAAGAGCTTGCGGGCCTCAGCGAAAGCGGCGATCCGAACCTTGCCCGGATCACCGTCGCCGCCGGCCTCCTGACCGACCTTGCGCACGATCGGGCGAGATGAGACAGTCCGCCCCGCGTGATAGACGCACTATCGAATCAGGGGCAGGAATTTGGTGGCCACAGAGATAAGGGACGACGCGCCGGCGAAAGTGCCGGCGCGGGGCATCTGGGGATGGATGTTCTTCGACTGGGCGGCGCAGCCGTTCTTCACCGTCGTCACCACCTTCATCTTCGGTCCTTATTTCGTCGCGCGCCTGACGGCGGATCCGGTGGCCGCGCAGGCAATGTGGAGCAATATGGCGACGATCTCCTCGGTGATCATCGCCGTCTTGTCGCCGGTGCTCGGTTCGATCGCCGATCAGTCCGGCGCCCGTAAACCCTGGATCGCCTTCTTTGCCGTCATCAAGATCGCCAGCCTGTTCTGCCTTTGGGGTGCGGCACCCGGTTCGCCGGTGATCTACCCCGTCATCTTCATGATCCTTGCCTCGATCTCGGCAGAGTTTTCAATCGTCTTCAACGATTCGATGATGCCGCGGCTCGTCAGCAAGGACGATATCGGCCGGTTGTCGAATGCCGCCTGGGGACTCGGCTATCTCGGCGGCATGATCGTGCTTATCGCCGTGGTGGCGCTTTTGGCCGGCAACCCGCAAACTGGCAAGACCATCCTCGGCCTGACACCGCTCTTCGGCCTGGACGCCAGTCTCGGCGAAGATGCGCGCATCACCGGACCGATTTCCGCCGTCTGGTATTTTCTCTTCATTCTGCCGATGTTTTTCTTCACGCCGGATGCCGCCCGCGGTCTGCCGCTCGGTACGGCGGTTCGCTCCGGCCTGCATGAGCTGAGAATGACACTCGGCGAACTGAAACGCCGCCGGGGCATCAGTCTTTTCCTCATTGCCCGCATGGTCTACCAGGACGGCGTTAACGGCCTGCTGATCCTCGGCGGCACCTTCGCCGCGGGAATGTTTGGCTGGGCGACCATCGAGATCGGCATCTACGGCATCATCCTCAACGTCGTCGCTATTTTCGGCTGCTTTATCGCCGGCTATGTCGATCGCTGGCTGGGTTCGAAGATAACCGTCGTCATCAGCCTGACCATGCTGCTCCTCGCGGCCCTCGGCATCATCTCCACCGGACCGGGTTTTACGCTTTTCGGCCTCGTGCCGCTCTCGACCGCCGATTCTGGCGGCCTGTTCGGCACAGCGGCGGAGAAGGCCTATATTGCCTATGGCCTGCTCGTCGGCCTCGCCTTCGGCCCGGTCCAGGCCTCCTCGCGCTCCTATCTCGCCCGCAGTGTCAGCCTCGCCGAAGCAGGCCGCTATTTCGGCATCTACGCACTCTCCGGCCGCGCCACCAGCTTCATGGCGACACTGTTTTTCTCGCTGATGACCTATTGGAGCGGCTCCGCCCGCCTCGGCATGGCGACCTTGATCATCTTCCTTGCAGGCGGATTGCTGCTCCTGCTGCCGACGCCCTATCCGGCCGATAAGGCGAAGTGAGATATCCCTCCATTTAATTAGGGATATACCAGCAAGCGAGAGGATCAGCCCTCATGGTGAGGCGCGGAGGCCTGAAAGGCCGAAGCCTCGAACCACAAGGGCGGGTGGTTGCTTATGGGCCACCCTCGTCCTTCGATAAGCTCAGGATGAGGGTGGACGAAACGACGACGAAGCGAGCTATGGCTCAATGCCGGAAATGACGTACGCCCGTGAAGACCATCGCAACACCATGCTCGTCGGCGGCATCGATGACTTCCTGGTCCCGCATCGAACCGCCCGGCTGGATGACCGCCGTCGCGCCGGCGGCAATCGCCGACAGCAGGCCGTCGGCAAACGGCAGGAAGGCTTCGGAGGCCACGGCAGAGCCGCGCGTCAGCGGCTCGGCGAGCCCCATGGCCTTGGCGGCCTCTTCGGCCTTGATCGCGGCGATGCGGGCCGAATCGACGCGGCTCATCTGGCCGGCGCCGATACCGGCCGTCTGGCCGTCCTTGGCGTAAACAACGGCGTTCGACTTCACATGCTTGGCGACGCGGAAGGCAAACTTCATGTCTTCCAGCTCCTGTGCCGTCGGTGCACGCTTGGTGACGACCTTCAGCTCCATATCTTCGACCAGCGCATTGTCGCGGTTCTGGACGAGCAAACCGCCAGAGACGGTTTTGGCAGTCAGGCCGGCCGCACGCGGATCGGGCAGGGCGCCGACCGACAGCAGGCGAAGGTTCGGCTTGCGGGCGATGATCGCCTTGGCTTCCTCGCTGACCTCTGGCGCGACGATGACCTCGGTAAAGAGCTTGACGATCTCCTCGGCGGTTTCCGCATCGAGCAGGCTGTTCAGCGCAATGATGCCGCCGAAGGCCGAAACGGAATCGCAAGCCAGCGCCCGCTTATAGGCCTCAACCAGGGTAGGGCCGGTGGCAACACCGCACGGGTTGGCATGCTTGATGATCGCGCATGCCGGACCCTTTTCCGGCAGGAACTCGGCAACAAGTTCGTAGGCCGCATCGGTATCGTTGATGTTGTTGTAGGAAAGCTGCTTGCCCTGGATCAGTGTCGCGGTCGAGACACCAGGACGGTTTTCACCGGTGACGTAGAAAGCCGCCTTCTGATGCGGGTTTTCGCCATAGCGCATCTCCTCGCGCAAGACGCCGCCGATGACGCGATGGCGCGGCGTCGCGATATCCAGAGCCTCGGCGAACCAGTTGGAGATCATCGCATCATAGGCCGCGGTGCGGGCGAAAGCCTTGGCGGCCATGCGCTGGCGGAAGGCATAGGCGGTCTGGCCGGCATCGGCCGAAAGCTGCTCTAGCAGCTCCGGATAGTCGGCCGGATCGGTCAGAATCGTGACATAGGCATGGTTCTTGGCCGAAGCGCGGATCATCGCAGGGCCGCCAATGTCGATATTCTCGACCGTCGTCGGATAATCGCCCCCGGCCTTGCGGACATCTTCGAAGGGGTAGAGATTGATGACGACCAGGTCGATACCCTCGATGCCATGCTCCTTCATCGCCGCCTGATGTTCGGCGTCATCGCGAATAGCGAGCAGGCCGCCATGCACCTTCGGATGCAGCGTCTTGACGCGGCCATCCATGATTTCGGGAAACTCCGTCACTTCGGATACATCGGTCACGGCAAGACCCGCCGCCGCAATGGCCTTGTGCGTGCCGCCGGTCGACAGCAGCCGCACGCCCTTTTCGCTGAGCGCACGCGCCAGCTCGACGATGCCGGTCTTGTCGGAGACGGACAGAAGCGCGGTCTTCACCTTCACTTTGTCGGGGGCGGGGATTTTTTTGGAAACGACGGCCATGGCTTTCTCCAATCGAGCGTGAGGAGATGTCCGGCAAAACGGCGCGGGACAATATGCCCGCCCCGTTAACACAGCTTAAGCACTTAGCCTATGGCCGATGGGATAAAAACCAGCGGATTTCCGGCTTTTCGGTGATCGGGAAAACGATCTCGAGCTGGTCGGAGGAGCGCATGCCGGAAGCGTCGGCAAAAAAGATATCCTCAGTCACCAGCACCTCATTGCCCGGCGAGGAGAACACCCAGGTCTCGCCATCCGGCGCGATCAACAGCGCGGCGTCGGTCTCGGTCTGCAATAGGCTGATGGAGGGATGAACATGAAAGCGGGCGGAGGCAAGACCGTCGCTCTTCAGTAGCGATTTCTTGCCCTCCGGCACAAAAAAACGGTCGCGGCCGGCAAGAATGGTGCCGGCGGCATTGAGGCTCACCTCGCGCTCATGGGCATAACCGAAGGTCGAGAGATAGCCGTCATGCACCGCCCGGACATAGTCGCGGCCATCTTCGGTCTCCGCGCGCTCAACAATGACCTTCTTGACGCCGCCGACCATCACAGGCCCGAGCGCTTTGGACCTCGAAAACAGGCTCGACGAAGTGTCATCGAGCGTCACGGTCGAATGCGCCGCGGTGGCGCGCGCCGCCTGGACGTAGCGGTCGCCGGCAAAATTCGGCGAGCCGGAATTGACGATGAAGCGGGATTTGCCCGAAGACATTTCGAAGGACAGGCAGCCGGCATGCGCCGTGCGGCTGAGGTCGGCGGAAGCGGGCGCCCCGGTATCGATGATGACCACGGCCTGTCCGGCCGCCAGCCGATGGTATTTGGTATGCGGCAGCGCCTTGAACACCTGGCCGGCGGTTTCGTCATAACGCAGGACGGACATCAGCTCGTTGGCCAGCGTCGACGTCGCGCCATTGAACAGCGCGAGATCGCCATCCTGATGCCGGAAGAAGCGCAAGGCCGGATACATGCGGTCGATGCCAGGAATCAGACGCGCCGGCGCGTCGTGGCCAAGATTGACGTAGGTCTGGCGCAGCGGCAGCAAGTCGAGCAGCAGTTCCAGCGCCACGCGGGGATTACGCGAGATATGCCCACCGTCGGGGAGAATCTGCCGGTCGATTTCGCGATCGAGCGCCTGGCCGGCACGCTTCAGTGTCGAGCTGCCGTTCGGCATGGCAACCGAGGACATGGCGAGCGCGATCCGCACCCGGAACCGCGTCTCGCCGTCACGCGTCGTTGCCGCCACACGGCGGAGATAGCAGACGTGGAAAACCAGCATGCGCATGAAACGGCGATAAAAGCCGCCATCCGTGCCCTGCAGGACCACGGGCGAATGCGACAACCAGGCGATCAGCCGCTGTGCCGCAATATCGGGCGACCAGGCTATCCCATGCAGCCGACGGCCATGCACGGCCATCCAGTCATTGAGGATGGCGCGCGCCAGCGCCGAAGCCTGATCGCTTTTTTCCGCCCGCAAATGCCGCAGCCAGCGGAAGCTATGCAGGCGGGCCGCAAAGGCCTGCGACGGCAGCTCCAGCGCGAAGGGAGATTTCCCCTCCGTTTCCAGCACCCGGCCTGCCAACAGGATACGGCCGTTCAAAAGCTCTTCGACAAAAAACGGATCGATGCTGCGCAGGTCCGTCGGAGCCACGATCAATCGTTCCGGCACACGCATCGTGTGGCGGGTGAGACGCAATCGCGTCAGTGCCGCGCGGCGCGACATTCGCCGCCATGCTTCCCGCATGTGTAAACTCACCGAACCCTGCCGGAAAACTGCATATTTGCTTATGCTTACTCTCTATATCGGTGGTTAAGAAGAGGTTAGGAATATGCCAAATAAGGACATTGTGCCCGATTTTTGAACAAGTCGAGCGTAACCCCTCGGAGCCGCTACTATCGCGTGCGGCGCAGCACCACTGCGAAGAACCCATCCAGTCCGGATGCGAAACCGCCGGAAAGCGGCAGCATGTCGGGCGTGGTGCGGAAAGCACCGAGAGGCGAGATTGCGGCCTCGAGACCCGGCCAATCCTCAGGCTTGATCGGCACGCGCTCGACCGTCTCCGTCTCGGCCAGAACGCGCGCGACAAGATCCTCGCCCTCTTCCGGATCAAGCGAACAGTTGGAGAAGACCACGAGCCCGCCAGGCTTGACCAGGGTCAAAGCATGGCGAAGCAAACGCTCCTGCAGGCCGGCAAGCTTGGCGATGTCCTCCGGACCCTTGGTCCACAGCACATCGGGATGGCGACGCGTCGTGCCCGTTGACGAGCAGGGAGCATCGAGAAGGGCCGCGTCGAAAAGATCGTCGGGTTGGAACTTTGCCATGTCGGCGGCGATGGTTTCCGCCTCCATCCCAAGTCTTGCCTGATTGGCGGAGAGCCGCTTGAGGCGATTGGCGGATTGGTCGAGCGCGGTCACCTTGCCGCCGGCGAGAATGAGCTGCGCGGTTTTGCCGCCCGGCGCGGCGCAGAGATCCACCACCTTACGGCCAGAAAGCGAACCGAACAATTTTGCCGGAATGCTGGCGGCGGCATCCTGGACCCACCATTCGCCGTCCGAAAACCCATCGAGCGAAGGAATGGAGCCTTCGAAAGCGGCAAGCCGCACGCCGCCGGTCGGCAAGACGACGCCATTCAAGCGTTTCGCCCAGCCCTCGGCATCGGATTTCACCGTAACGTCAATCGCCGCCGGCTCCAGTTGCGTATCGGAAATCCTTGCCGCAGCCTCCGTGCCATAGGCAGCCTCGAGACGCGCCAGGAACCAGGCCGGCATGGCTGGCACATTGGCAACCCGGCTCAGAATCTCTTGCTTCTCCCGCCCTATCCGCCTGAGAATCGCGTTGACCAGCTTGGCGAAGCGGCGGTTGCGCGGGTCTTGGTTGGCCTGCTCGACGGCAATATCGACCGCGGAATGATCCGGCACGTCGAGATAGAGCATCTGTGCCGCACCCACCACCAGGACATGATGCAGGGCGCGGGCGCCCTCCGGCAGTGGTGAGTCCAGCAGGGAAGCGATCGCCGCCTCGATGCGCGGCAAATGCCTAAGCGCCGAATTCAGAATGGCGCGCACCAGCGCCCGGTCGCTCTCGCCAAGCGCTCTATAGGCAGGATTGCCGCCTTCGGCATCCAGCATGCCGTCGAGCGGCGTCTTGCGATCGATGACCGCCGCCAGAATCTTCGTCGCAGCGGCGCGCGCCGCAAATCCTGGCTTGGCGGGAGCCGAATCACGCGGCGGGCGATTGCCCGATTGCCTTCCGTCTTTGTTGAAAGGCTTCTTATTGTTGGAATTCAAGACCAGGGTCCCTTCGGCGGTTGCGAACCACCGCGACCCGTATTCGGTACGGAGCGCGATTTGCGCACCGGATTATCAGTCAAGATCGGTCCCGTCGAGCCAAAGCCGGCCTGCATGTCGGCAGCAGGGCCGCCGTCACCGCCGTAGCGCGCCATCTCGTGAAGTGCGGCGATCCGGTTTTCCGTATCCGGGTGCGTGGAGAACAGATTGTCCATGCGCGCGCCCGAAAGCGGATTGATGATGAACATATGCGCCGTCGCCGGATGCCCTTCGGCCTCTTCATTGGGGATATGCTCCGCCCCGCGGGCGATCTTGCCGAGCGCCGAGGCGAGCCAGAGAGGATTGCCGCAGATTTCAGCGCCGCGACGGTCCGCCGAATATTCACGCGTACGGCTGATCGCCATCTGCACCAGCATGGCGGCGAGAGGGGCGACGATCATCGCCACCAGCACGCCGACGACACCGAGGGGATTGTTATTGTCGCGGCGCCCGCCAAAGAAGAAGGCGAAATTGCCGAGCATGGAGATGGCGCCGGCGAGCGTCGCCGTGATCGTCATCGTGAGCGTGTCGCGGTTTTGCACATGCGCCAGCTCATGCGCCATGACACCAGCCACTTCCTCCGGTGTCAGCGCATTGAGCAGGCCCGTCGATGCCGCGACAGCAGCATTTTCGGGATTGCGGCCGGTGGCAAACGCGTTCGGTTGCGGGCTGTCATAGAGATAGACCTTCGGCATCGGCAGGCCTGCATTCCGGGCAAGGTCGCGGATGATGCGATAGAATTCCGGCGCGCTGCGCTCGTCTACCTCCTGTGCGTGATAGGTGGAAAGCACCATGCGATCGGAATTCCAATAGGAAAAGAAATTCATCCCCGCCGCGACGACAAGCGCGATCATCATGCCGGCTTGACCACCGATCAAATAGCCGACGCCCATGAAAAGGGCGGTCATGAAGGCAAGCAACATGGCAGTGCGCATGAGGTTCATCTGATGTCTCCATCACATCGTCAGTCCGAACCTTTCTCTTTGCGGCCGGACGCTCTATGATTTGGCTATTCACCCGCCTATTTCAACGGTTCCAGGCCGCATCACGCCATGCAGATTGCAGATAACGATAATAAAAATGACATCGACGCCGGCACGGCGCCTCACAAACCGCTCTCGCCAGCCGCCAAACGGGCGCTCGCGGAAGCGGAGGAGCGCCGCAAGGCCCAGGCGCAACCCGATCTCCCCCCCGAAACCGGCGGCCGCGGCGGCGCCGAGCCCTCGCGCTTCGGCGATTGGGAGATCAATGGGCGTGCGATCGATTTTTGAGCCGATACATATTTCGGCAAACTCAATGAGAATCACTTAAATTGGAATCTCTGATTTGAAGGGAGATGCCAATGCCGAAACCTTCGAGCTGGAATAACTCTGTTTGGCCGAAGGCCGCTAAACCGTTTAAGCCGAAGAATTCATCACAAGCGGAATCGAATAAACTGTTAGCCCTATCAGCTTTAGGAGCGGGCGTTTCACTTAGTCTGACTTACGATGGGTTTCCCCGCACAGTTGAGGTTCATACTGTAGGAGTAACTACTGCTGGCCGCCCCGCTATGTGCGTCTACCAAGTAGACGGTCAAAGTAGCACGCCTCCTATACCTGATTGGCGACTCTTTTGTTTTGACGAATGTTTTGACGTAGCTCTTACCACCATTAAGGCGAATTCACCGCGCGCCGGCTACAAAAGGGGCTCAAAGCAATTTCGCAGGATTGACGCCGAAATTTAGATTCCGGCGCCAAAAAAATTCTGCTTCGTTCCGTCGATTGAAGTGAATTATCACTCGGTCATGTGTGGCGGCTTTTTGATCAAGCCGCATCCGCCCTGTTCTGCCGGTTGGCGATCAGATCATCGACAACAGCGGGATCGGCCAGCGTTGAGGTATCGCCGAGTGCGCCGAAATCGTCTTCGGCGATCTTGCGCAGGATGCGGCGCATGATCTTGCCGGAGCGGGTTTTCGGCAGGCCCGGGGCGAACTGGATCTTGTCGGGCGAGGCGATCGGGCCGATTTGGGCACGAACATGTTTGACGAGCTCCTGGCGCAACGCATCCGAACCCTCCTGACCCGCCATCAGCGTCACGTAGCAATAGATGCCCTGACCCTTGATCGCATGCGGATAGCCGACAACGGCGGCCTCCGAGACATGCTGGTGCGAGACGAGGGCCGATTCGACCTCGGCCGTGCCGAGGCGGTGACCGGAGACGTTCAGCACGTCGTCGACGCGGCCGGTGATCCAATAATAGCCGTCCTCGTCGCGCCGGCAGCCGTCGCCGGTGAAATATTTGCCCTTGTAGGTGGAGAAATAGGTCTGGATGAAGCGTTCGTGATCGCCGTAGACCGTGCGCATCTGGCCGGGCCAGCTATCGGCGATGACGAGATTGCCGTCGGCCGCCCCTTCCAGCAGATTGCCCTCATTGTCCACCAATTGCGGCTGGACGCCGAAGAACGGGGTCGTCGCCGAACCCGGCTTCAGGTCGGTCGCACCCGGCAATGGCGTGATCATGTGGCCGCCGGTCTCCGTCTGCCACCAGGTATCGACGATCGGGCAGCGGCCATCGCCGACGACGTTATAGTACCATTCCCAGACTTCCGGATTGATCGGCTCGCCGACCGTGCCGAGCAGGCGCAGGCTGGAGCGCGACGAGCGCTTGACGAACTGATCGCCGGCACCCATCAGCGAGCGGATCGCCGTCGGCGCCGTATAGAAGATATTGACCTTGTGCTTGTCGATGACCTCCCAGAAGCGGCCCTGATCCGGGAAATTCGGCACGCCTTCGAACATCAGCGAGGTCGCGCCGTTCGCCAGCGGCCCGTAGACGATATAGGAATGGCCGGTCACCCAGCCGACATCGGCCGTGCACCAGTAGATGTCGCCGGGATGATAATCGAAGACATATTCATGCGTCATCGCCGCATAGACAAGATAGCCGCCCGTCGTGTGCAGCACGCCCTTCGGCTTGCCGGTCGAACCCGACGTATAGAGGATGAACAGCGGGTCTTCCGCCTTCATCTTCGCCGGCGGGCAGTCCGGTTTCACCTTGGCGACCTCCTCGTGATACCAGAGATCGCGACCCGGCGCCCAACCGGTCTTGCCGCCGGTGCGGCGCACGACCAGCACCTTTTCCACGGTGACATAGTGCCGGCCGGCAATGTGGATCGCCGTATCGGTATTGTCCTTGAGCGGCACCGGCTTGCCACCGCGCAGGCCCTCGTCGCAGGTAATGACGAAGGTCGACTGGCAATCGATGATGCGGCCGGCCAGCGCCTCCGGGGAGAAACCACCGAAGACGACGGAGTGCACGGCGCCAATACGGGCGCAGGCAAGCATCGCATAGGCGGCCTCGGGGATCATCGGCATGTAGATGGTGACGCGATCGCCCTTCTTGACGCCCTGCTTCTTCAGGACATTCGCCAGCCGGCAGACATGCTCGTAGAGCTCGTTATAGGTGATCTTCTTGTCGATATAGGGATTGTCGCCCTCCCAGATGAAGGCCACGTCATCGCCGTGCTTCTTCAGGTGGCGGTCGATGCAATTGTAAGAGACGTTGGTCAGTCCGTCTTCGAACCATTTGATTGAGACCTTGCCCGTGAAAGACGTGTTCTTGACCTTGGTGTAGGGCTTGAACCAGTCGATGCGTTCGCCGTGCTTGCCCCAGAACCTGTCGGGATCCTCGACGCTTTGCTTGTACCATTTCTGATATTTCGCCGCGTCGATCAAAGCGCGCGCTTGAACCGGCTTCGTCACCGGATGAATCTTTTCCGACATCATTTCCTCCTCAACCTTGGCACCCTCTATCGAGACTATGGGTGCTCATTCCGTGCCATCAATAGCAGCTCAAGTTACGACAGCAATTAGACAAAGCGCATTTCATCGGCAAAGAATTGCAATTCTGCAACGCTGCGGTTATATAGGGCCATATTTCCCGGACAATGTGGTGTTACACCCCGGACCGCGACACCGGCGCGGACTGACAGAAGGACTATATCCATGGCTCAACAATTGCTCATGCCGAAGGCAACAGCCATCTGGCTTGTCGACAATACGGCCTTGTCGTTCGACCAGATTGCACAGTTCTGCAAGCTGCATCCGCTCGAAGTCAAGGCTATCGCCGATGGCGAAGCGGCACAGGGCATCAAGGGCCTCGACCCAATCGCCACCGGCCAGCTCTCGCGCGACGAAATTGCCCGCGCCGAAGCCAATCCGAACCACAAGCTGAAAATTTCCGAACCGAAGGTTCGCGTGCCGGAATCCAAGCGTCGTGGCCCGCGCTACACGCCGGTTTCCAAGCGCCAGGATCGCCCGAACGCCATTCTCTGGCTGGTGCGCAACCATCCGGAACTGAAGGACGCACAGATTTCCCGCCTCGTCGGAACCACCAAGTCGACCATCGAGCAGATCCGTGACCGCACGCACTGGAACTCGACGAACTTGACGCCGATGGATCCGGTAACGCTCGGCCTCTGCAGCCAGATCGACCTCGACATGGAAGTCGAAAAGGCCGCCAAGGGCCGTCCGCTGCCGACAGCCGCCGAACTCGGCGCGACGCTGCAGCCGGCGCAGGAAACCGAGAAGCTCGGCTTCAGCTATGATCGCGATGAAGAGAAGGAAAAGGAAATCGACGCCGACGCCGTCTTCGCCAAGTTGAAGTCGCTGAAGTCCACCACGCCGGACGATGACGACGACGACCGTTATTGAGACGCGATCAGCTCTCTAGCGAGTTCGAAGCCCCGGTTTTCACCGGGGCTTTCTTTTGGGCCTCACCGAGCTCCGAAAATCGCCGACCCAATGCGAACGCTCGTAGCGCCGAAAGCCACGGCAATCTCATAGTCGCTCGACATGCCCATGGAGAGTTTCTCGACCCCGCTCTTCTTGGCTAGCTTGGCGAGCAACGCGAAATGCGGCCCAGGATTCTCATCCGCTGGCGGTATGCACATCAGTCCCTCGATCGAAAGTCCAAGCTCCTTCCGGCAGAAATCGACGAAGGCGGTCGTATCGTCCGGCGCAATCCCGGCCTTTTGCGGCTCCAGCCCGGTATTGACCTGCACATAAAGCCTCAGCACCTTGCCCTGCCGTTTCATTTCATCGGCGAGGGCGCGGGCGATCTTTTCGCGATCCACCGTTTCGATGACGTCGAACAAGGCCACGGCATCCGCCGCCTTGTTCGATTGCAGCGGCCCGATCAGATGCAGCTCGATCTCGGGCGTTTCCGCCTTGAGCAGCGGCCACTTGCCTTGGCTTTCCTGCACACGGTTTTCCCCGAACACCCGCTGGCCGGCCGAAATGGCAGGGCGAATCGCTTCGGCATCGAAGGTCTTGGAAACGGCGACGAGCTGCACGGCACCCGCCGGTCGACCGGCTTGATGCTCCGCTGCAGCGATATGGGCACGAACCGCGTTCAACCGCTCTTGAAGTTCCATCTTTTCACCTCGATATTGACGCCTGTTCCTTGAGACTTTGCAGTAATGAGGCAGGCGGCCTTTGCCAAGGGCCGATGCCACAGAATCCGGCTTTGCTTTGCAAGATAAAGCACTTGCCGCACCCGCTAAACTTGACGCTTGGTTGGTTTCGTGATGAAGGTCACGGCCAACTCCCCATGATTTTCTGGAATACAAGATCAGATGGCTACCGAACGTTATAATCCGCGCGATGCCGAGCCTCGCTGGCAGCAGAAATGGAACGAGGAAAAGGTCTTCCTCACTGACAACGCCGATCCGCGCGAGAAATATTACGTCCTCGAGATGTTCCCCTATCCGTCGGGCCGCATCCATATGGGCCATGTGCGCAACTATGCCATGGGTGACGTCGTCGCCCGCTACAAGCGCGCCCGTGGCTACAACGTCTTGCATCCGATGGGCTGGGACGCCTTCGGCATGCCGGCGGAAAACGCCGCCCGCGACAACAAAGTGCATCCGAAGGAATGGACCTACCAGAACATCGCCTCGATGAAGGCGCAGTTGAAGGCCATGGGCCTGTCGCTGGACTGGAGCCGCGAATTCGCCACCTGCGACGTCGACTATTACCATCGCCAGCAGATGCTCTTCATCGACATGATGGAGAAGGGCCTGGTTTACCGCAAGAAGTCCAAGGTCAACTGGGACCCGGTCGACAACACAGTGCTCGCCAACGAGCAGGTCATCGACGGCCGCGGCTGGCGCTCCGGCGCGCTGGTCGAACAGCGCGAGCTGACGCAATGGTTCTTCAAGATCACCGAATTCAGCCAGGACCTGCTGGACGCGCTGGATACGCTCGACCATTGGCCGGAAAAAGTGCGGCTGATGCAGAAGAACTGGATCGGCCGTTCCGAAGGCCTGACGATTCGTTGGGAAATCGTGCTAGAAACCTCGCCCAACTCTGAACGCGAAATTACCGTCTATACCACGCGTCCGGACACCTTGTTCGGCGCCTCATTCCTGGCGATTTCGGCCGACCACCCGCTGGCGAAGGAAGCGGCAGCGGTGAATCCGGCTATCGATGCCTTCTGCGAAGAATGCCGCCGCGCCGGCACCTCGCTTGCCGCATTGGAAACCACCGAGAAGAAGGGCATGGACATGGGTATCCGCGTCCGCCATCCGCTCGACCCGTCCTGGGAGCTGCCGGTCTATATCGCCAATTTCGTGCTGATGGATTATGGCACCGGCGCCATCTTCGGCTGCCCCTCCGGTGACCAGCGCGACCTGGATTTCGCCCGTAAATACGGCCTGCCGGTCGTGCCCGTCGTCATGCCGAGGGATGGTGACGCCGCAAGCTTCAGCATCGACGATGTCGCCTATGATGGCGACGGCGTCATGATCAATTCGCGCTTCCTCGACGGCATGAGCATTGAAGAAGCTTTTGAGACGGTGGCGACGAAATTGTCGGCGACAAGCCTCGGCAATGCGCCGCAGGCCGAGCGCAAGGTGAATTTCCGCCTGCGCGACTGGGGCATCTCGCGCCAGCGCTATTGGGGCTGCCCGATCCCGGTCATCCATTGCGAGGATTGCGGCGTCCTGCCAGTGCCGAAGCAGGATCTGCCGGTGAAGCTGCCGGACGATGTCACCTTCGACCAGCCGGGCAATCCGCTCGACCGCCATCCGACATGGCGGCATGTCGCCTGCCCGCAGTGCGGCAAGGATGCCCGCCGGGAAACCGACACCATGGATACCTTCGTCGATTCTAGCTGGTACTACACTCGCTTCACGGCACCTTGGGAAAATGAGCCCACCGACAAAGCGGCCGCTGATCGCTGGCTGCCCGTCGATCAATATATTGGCGGCATCGAGCATGCGATCCTGCATCTGCTCTATTCCCGCTTCTTCACCCGCGCCATGCGCGAAACCGGTCATGTCGCGGCCAAGGAACCTTTCAAGGGCCTGTTCACCCAGGGTATGGTCGTTCACGAGACCTATAGCCGTGGCAATGGCCTGACGCGCGAATGGGTATCGCCAGCCGACATCCGCATCGAGGAAACCGACGGTCAGCGCCGCGCGACATTGCTGTCGAGCGGCGAAGAGATAACCATCGGCGCAATCGAGAAAATGTCGAAATCGAAGAAGAACGTCGTCGACCCCGACGATATCATCGCCTCCTACGGCGCCGATACGGCTCGTTTCTTCGTGCTGTCCGATTCGCCGCCCGACCGTGACGTTATCTGGTCGGAAGCGGGTGTCGAGGGCGCGCATCGTTTCACGCAGCGCATGTGGCGCTTGGTGTCGGAGGCCGCTGACGCGCTGAAGACCGTCAGCGCGACTCCGGCTAAAGAAGGCAGCGCGCTGGCGATCTCACAGGTCGCCCATCGCACGCTGAAAGCGGTTCAGGGCGATTATGATAAGCTCGCCTTCAACAAGGCCGTCGCGCGCATCTATGAATTCGTCAACACATTGGCTGCTCCGCTGGCCAAGGTCGCCGCTGGCGACACGGATGCCAGCTATCGTTCCGCCGTTCGTGAAGCGGTCGAGATTCTCATCGCATTGGTCGCACCGATCACGCCGCATCTGGCCGAGGAATGCTCGACAGCGCTCGGCAATGCGCATCTGGTCGCCGTGAGCGCTTGGCCGCGCTACGACGAAGTGCTCGTCGTCGAGAATGAGATCGTGTATCCGGTGCAGATTAACGGCAAAAAGCGCGCCGAATTGACAATTGCGCGCGATGCAGATCAGAATGCCGTGCAAGAGGCTGTACTCGCCCTGGATGCCGTCGCAAGCGCATTGAATGGTCAGGCGCCAAAGAAGATCATCGTCGTTCCACAGAGGATCGTGAACATTGTCGTCTGATAGTCTTTTCAAGCTCGCTCGCGCTGCAGGCGTTGCGTCTCTGGTTGCCGTTGCCAGTCTTTTGTCCTCATGCCAGGTCAAGCCGCTTTACGCGGAGAGTACCGGCGTGACGCAGAAGCTCGCGGACGTTGCCTTTTCCGACGCCGGTTCGCGCGTCGGTCAGCAGGTTCGCAATCAATTGATCTTCATCGCCGGCCGCGGCGCCGGCGAAACGAAGACCCCGAAATATACGGTCGATCTGAGCGTTAGCTCCGGCACGGGCGGCGTTCTCTACCTGCCGTCCTCCGATACGTCGGCCGCAGGCCGCACGACGGTGACGGCATCGTTCACCCTCAAGGATGCCAGCGATGGCAAGGTTCTGAAATCCGGTAGCCGCTCAGTCACGTCGCTGGTGGACTTCCCAACTCAGGAATTCGCCAAGGCACGCGCCATCCGCGATTCTGAAGACCGCGCAGCCCGCGAAGTTGCCGAGCTGGTAGGCGCCGACATCGCTGCGGCGCTTAGCCGTTAATATGAGCGCGCGGCATGGCGGAAATCAAATCCCACGAGTTTGACGGATTTCTCCAAAACGCCGCGCGCAGCTACCGCCTCTTTGTCATCTACGGCCCTGACCGCGGCCTTGTCTCCGAGCGGGCAGGGCAGATCGCCGGCAAGACCGGCGTTGATCTGAACGACCCTTTTTCCCTGATCAAGCTCGATGTGAGCGATCTCCAAAACGATGCCGGCCGCCTGCTCGATGAGGTCAATGCTATCGGCCTTTTCGGCGGTGAAAAGCTGGTGTGGATCCGCGGTGCCGCCAACGAAAAGGCTCTCGTCGATTCGCTGCAGATTATTGCCAATAATCCGCCGGATGCCAGTTTTGTCATTGTCGAGGGCGGTGATCTGAAGAAGGGCTCCAGCCTTCGCAAGGTGGCAGAGACTTCCAAAGCTGTCGCAACTATTCCGTGCTATACCGACGACATTCGCGCGCTGAACAGCCTCATCGATGTGGAGCTGGCCAACGAAAATCTGCGCATCACACCGGCGGCGCGTCAAATCCTGTTAGAGTTTCTCGGCGGCGATCGCATCGCTTCGCGCAACGAAGTCCGTAAACTGGCGCTTTATTGCCGCGGGCAGGGGACAATTGAAGAGGATCACGTCACCGATATCATCGGCGATGCCAGCGCCATTTCGGCAGATGACGCGGTGGATGCCATTCTCAAAGGCGATTCCGAAGCTTTTCTGCATGCCATGCAAAAAATCGCGTCTTCCAAAACACCGATGTTTCTCGTGCTTCAGGGTTGTCTGAGACAATTTCAGTTGCTGGACATGATGCGGACGGAAATGGACGAAAAGCGCGTGCCGCCGGCACAGGTCATGCAGACACTCGGCCGGCACCTGCACTTCCGCCGTAAGCCGATCATCGAACAGGCCCTCAAGAGCTGGACGGCGCCGGCAATCGCGCGGGAAATGAACAGATTGCAGGCCGCCATTCTTCAAACGCGGCAACGCGCCAGTCTGGAAGACACAATCGCCACCCAGACGCTGCTGGCAACCACGCTGCAATCGGCCCGCAAGGGCTGACTGACGCGAAACCGCTCAACGCCGCTCCAGCAGCCGGCAAATCTCTTCGAGCTGCTCCAGGGTCTTGTAGGAGATCTTCACCTGACCGCCGCTGCCACGATGATTGATCGCGACGTCCAGCCCCAGCGTGTCGGATAATGTTCTTTCCAACGCCAGCGTATCGGAATCCTTCTCGTCCTTGCGAGCGCTTACGGGGCGGGGATCGTTCTGAGCCTTGATATCGTTCTGCGCCAGCCGCTCGGCATCACGCACCGACATTCCCTTGGAAACAATCGTCCGAGCAAGTGCTGCCGGATCGGAAGTCGAAACCAGCGCGCGTGCATGGCCGGCCGATAGACTACCGCCGGCGAGCATGTCGCGAACCGGTTCCGGCAGCTTCAGCAGGCGCAGCGAATTGGCGACATGACTGCGGCTTTTGCCAATGATCTCGCCAAGGTCATTCTGCGTATAGCCATGTTCGGCTATCAACTGCTCGTAGCCCAGCGCTTCTTCCAAAGGATTGAGATCGGCGCGCTGAACATTTTCAACGATGGCGATTTCCAGAGCGGTTTTGTCATCAACATCGCGCACGATAACGGGAATTTCGATCAGGCCGGCCAGTTGCGCCGCGCGCCAGCGTCTTTCTCCGGCTATGATTTCATAGCGATCGACCGAGACCGTACGCACGACCACGGGCTGAACGATGCCGTGCTGTCGGATTGAGCTGGCAAGATCGTGCAGCTCGGTTTCGTCGAAATAGCGACGCGGATTCTTTGGGTTGCGGCTGATGAATTCGATTGGCACCATGCGATCCGGATTGACGCCCGGCTTGCCGGCGTCCACCGGCGTCGGCTGATCCATCTCTCCGATGAGAGCGGCCAAGCCGCGGCCGAGACGCCGTTTCGAAACATCATCATTCATCGCAATTACTCACTTCAGAACAAACAATAGATCAGGCGGCTGCCTTACGCTGCCGCTCCCGCTGGATCACTTCCGACGCCAGTTGCAGATAGGCTTGACTGCCGGCGCATTTTAGATCGTAAAGGATCGCCGGCTTGCCATAAGAGGGCGCTTCAGATACGCGAACATTGCGCGGTATCAACGTATGGTAGACCTTCTCGCCCAAATGCGTGCGCACATCATTGACGACCTGCTGCGCAAGATTGTTGCGGGAATCAAACATGGTTAAGACAATACCCTGAATATCGAGCAGGGGATTGACGGTGCGGCGCACCTGATCGACGGTTTCCAGCAACTGGCTGAGACCTTCCAGCGCAAAGAATTCGCACTGCAGCGGCACCAGAACCGAATGGGCGGCCGCCATGGCGTTCATGGTCAGCAGGTTGAACGAGGGCGGGCAATCGACCAGGATGTAGGAAAAAGCGGTAGCCGCGCCATTCAGCGCGCGGCGCAGCCGGAAGACACGATCGGACTGTTGAGCGATTTCCATCTCAATCCCAAGCAAATCCATCGTCGAGGGAATGATGTAGAGATTGGGGACAGCCGTTTCCTGAACCGTATCAAGAATCGTATGGGTCCCGACCAGGAGATCATAGGACGACAGTTTTCGATCCCGCCGTTCGATGCCCAGGCCGGTGCTGGCGTTGCCTTGCGGATCGAGGTCGACGATCAAGACCCGCTCGCCGATAGCGGCTAGGGCCGTGGCTAAGTTGATCGCAGTGGTTGTCTTGCCGACGCCACCCTTTTGATTTGCGATAGTAATAATCCGGTTTCGCTCGCCGATCATTGCCGCATATCCAATTATGGTTAAATTCGATGTCGAGGGCGATTTAACTCCAAAATAACAGAATCTCGCTCGACCACACTGTTGTGTTTTACCAGATCGAATTCCCACCGACCACGGGCTTTCTCGACTTCACGCTCGTAATCCCGGCCTTTATGCAGCAGCAAACGGATATTTTCGTTGCGTTCCGCCCAAGGCGCTGCGTAGTCCAGCAACACATCCAGCTCGGCCAGCGCTCTTGCCGAGATCACCTCGCAGTGACGAATGACCTTCGGCGCTTCCTCGATACGGATGGCGTGGACGGCGCCGAGAGCCTCGCATTCCCTGAGGCAAACCCGCAGAAACGCAGCCTTTTTCTGATTGCTCTCCACCAGATCGACATGTCCATCGGCCTGTTCCGCCAGTAGAATGGCGGTAATGATGCCGGGAAAACCGCCGCCGCTACCGAGGTCAACCCATCGGGCTGGTTTCGGATGAAGTTGAAAGATCTGTGCGCTATCGGCAATATGTCTTTGCCAGAGATCGTTGATCGTCGAGGGCGCCACCAGATTAATGGTCTTCGCCCACTTCTGAAACAGCTCAGCAAAATGCTGCAAGCGTCCCTGTGTTTCACGTGAAACACGCACACCGTTTAATTCCATGGCAGGACTCTCACACCTTGCAATATCAGGAAACGAGCTTCTGCTCTTCCGCCTCGACGTGCTTCCGCAGATGGGCCAACAAAAGCGATATGGCCGCCGGCGTCATCCCGTCGACACGCGACGCTTGTGCAATATTCTTCGGGCGCGCAGCCGTCAACTTCTGCTTCAGCTCGTTCGATAGACCGGACAAGACGGAAAAATCGAAGCCCATCGGAATTACGCGCTCTTCTTCGCGTCGCACCTGCACGATGTCCGAAGTCTGGCGATCCATATAGACTGCATAGGCAGCTTCGATCTCGACAGCTTCAACGACGCGGCCCTCGATCGATCGCAACTCCGGCCACAGGCCAGACAGTGAGTCAACGGATTGACCCGGATAGGATAGAAGATCATATGCCGATCGGCGCTGACCATCCTTATTCAGATGCAGCCCGGCTTTTGCCGCTTCCGTCGGCGTGACACTCAAACTCTTCAATTGAGCCCGAGCTTGCTCGAGCTTCTCCATATAGATTTTGAACCGCTCGCCGCGATTCACATCGACGCAACCAATAGACATCCCCAGCGGTGTCAGCCGAACATCAGCGTTATCGGCTCGCAGGGACAAACGATATTCTGCGCGAGAGGTGAACATGCGATAGGGTTCGGCCACTCCACGAGAGGTGAGGTCGTCGATCATTACTCCAATATAGGATTCCGTGCGGCTGAGCTTCACAGCCTCTCCGCCGGAGGCTAAGCGAGCGGCGTTCAGGCCGGCAATCAAGCCCTGTGCTCCAGCTTCCTCGTAACCCGTGGTTCCATTGATTTGCCCAGCCAAAAACAGACCGGGAATCTTCATGACTTCGAGCGATGGCTTCAATTCGCGGGGATCGACATGATCATATTCGATCGCGTAGCCGCACTGCAGAATTCGGACTCGTTCCAGACCCGGAATGGTTCTGATAAATGCATCCTGTACGTCCTCGGGAAGCGAGGTCGATATGCCGTTGGGATAGACGGTCGTATCGTCGAGCCCCTCCGGCTCCAGAAAAATCTGGTGACCGTCGCGCTCGCCGAACTTAACGATCTTGTCTTCGATCGATGGACAATAACGCGGACCCACACCCTCGATCTGGCCGGAATACATCGCCGACCGCAGGAGGTTGTCCGCAATGATCTTGTGCGTTGCCGGCGTTGTCCGCGTCACCCCGCATTCGATTTGCGGAGTCGTAATGGCATCCGTCATGAAAGAGAAGGGCACGGGCTCGTCATCAGCGCCTTGGCGGCCCACGGAATCCCAGTCAATGGTCGTGCTATCCAAGCGCGCCGGCGTCCCGGTCTTCAAACGGCCGAGCGCCAGACCATAACGATGAAGCGTGGCGGATAGGCCCATCGAGGGTTCCTCGCCAACTCGGCCGGCCGGGATCTTTCTATCACCAATATGGATCAAGCCACGGAGAAAGGTCCCGGTCGTCAGAACGACAGCACCACATCGAAGGATGCGGCCATTCTTTAGAATCACCGCGGAAACGCGGTCACTTTCTATGGCGAGATCAAAGGCATCCCCTTCGATCACGTCCAGGTTTTCGATCGCGTCGATCTCACGCTGCATGGCGAGACGATAGAGCTTCCGGTCTGCCTGGGTGCGCGGACCGCGAACGGCCGGACCCTTCTTCCGGTTCAGCATGCGGAACTGAATACCTGCCGCATCCGCGACGCGGCCCATTAGACCATCGAGGGCGTCGATCTCGCGAACCAGGTGACCCTTGCCCAGGCCGCCGATCGCGGGATTGCACGACATCACACCAATCGTATCGCGTTTATGGGTGACGAGCCCGGTCTGCGCGCCCAGACGGGCGGCTGCGGCCGCAGCTTCACTGCCCGCATGTCCACCACCAACAATAATCACATCATATATTTTATCGAGCATCGTAAAGCCCTCGGTATTGCCGTCTGTTTGGCACACCAAAATCAGGAGTCAAGAAGGTTTCACGTGAAACGTTTTCCACAGCGTACCTAACGCCGTGTTTCACGTGAATCATTTGCCGATACAGAATTCGGAAAAGATAACATCAAGCAAATCCTCGACATCTACCCTTCCGGTGATGCGGCCTAAACTGTGCGCAGCCTGCCGCAGGAACTCCGCGCGTATATCCAAGCCTGCAGCATTGAAGGTCACGGCCTGGTTCAGTGCCTCCAGACTTTCCGCTAACAGCGTCCGATGCCGCAAGCGGCTTGGCAAAGCCAATGAAAGTGCTGATGACCGCGTTAGCAAATCGTTAACCAACAATTGATGCAGTTCGGCCAAGCCTGCGCCAGTCGTGGAAGAAATGCGAAGATCGTAATCTTCACCACCAATCGGATGTATGTCCGATTTAGTGCCTATTCGAAAGACTTTTCCGTCAAATCCGTCGAATTTGGTTTGCGGGGCAGACCCTATCTCAGCCAACGACAGAATAATATCCGCCTCCGACGCTGTCTTCAGCGCCCGCCGGATCCCCTCGCGTTCAATGACTTCCTCCGTGTCCCGCAAGCCGGCAGTGTCATAGAGCCTGACCGCATATCCCTCGATATTGAGATCGACATGGAGAACGTCACGCGTGGTTCCAGCAATATCCGTCACGATCGCCACCTCGCGGCGCGCCAGTGCGTTCATCAAGCTCGACTTGCCGGCGTTCGGCGCGCCGGCGATAACGACTTTTAACCCATCCCGGACAATCTCGCCCAAATCGGCCCCAGCAAGATGTGTTGACAATTCGGATTGCAGCTTTGCCATATCCGTCCAGACCAGATCGGATACCGAACCTGGCACATCATCCTCATCCGCAAAATCCAGCTCCGCCTCGATAAGAGCCCGAGCGCGTGTCAAACGATCCGCCCATCCCTCATAAAGCTTTGAAAGACCGCCCGCCGCGTGTTCCACAGCCAACCGGCGCTGCATTTCCGTCTCGGCTGCGATGAGATCGGCCAAGCCTTCGATTTCCACCAGATCCATCTTGCCATTTTCAAGGGCGCGACGCGAAAATTCGCCATGTTCCGCCAAGCGGCAGCCTTTAATGCCGGCGAGCTCCTTGAGAAGCGCAGCCACAACCGCTTTGCCGCCATGAACGTGAATCTCGGCACAATCCTCCCCGGTAAAGGAAGCTGGAGCGGGGAAAATAAGGACTAAGCCTCGGTCAATCACGAGACCATTTCGAGTCCGAATCGTTTTCAGCGCCGCTTGCCGCGGCTTCGGCAACGCTCCGACGAGCGCCTTGGTCGCCGCCAGAGCCTCCGAACCGCTGATGCGGACGACTCCGACGCCCGCCGGGAGACCGCCGCTGGAAAGCGCAAAGATCGTATCGCTGGAGTGCTGCATAGAATTGATCCGCATCCGAATCGAATTGGCCGAGATCGACTTTCAAAGCCTACGGCACATGCTTACAAACAAAATCGGGCCGCATAAAGCGACCCGATCAAATTCACAGGATACCCGGCGCTCAGATGAACGATGAATCCGGCTAAGGATTACGTGTTCATTGAATCGAAGAAGTCCGGATTGTTCTTCGTCTGCTTCAGCTTGTCGATCAAGAATTCGATCGCATCCGTAGTGCCCATAGGCGCAAGGATACGGCGGAGAACAAAGATCTTCTGCAGATCCTGGCGCGGAACCAGCAAGTCTTCCTTACGGGTGCCGGACTTCAGAATATCCATCGCCGGGAAGATGCGCTTATCGGCAACCTTGCGGTCGAGGACGATTTCCGAGTTGCCGGTTCCCTTGAATTCTTCGAAGATCACTTCGTCCATGCGGCTGCCGGTGTCGATCAGCGCCGTCGCAATGATCGTCAGCGAACCACCCTCTTCGATGTTACGGGCGGCACCAAAGAAACGCTTCGGACGCTGCAGGGCGTTGGCGTCAACACCACCGGTCAGAACCTTACCGGATGAGGGGACGACCGTGTTATAAGCGCGGCCAAGACGGGTGATCGAATCGAGCAGGATGACGACGTCGCGACCATGTTCGACAAGGCGCTTAGCCTTTTCGATGACCATTTCGGCGACCTGTACGTGGCGAACGGCGGGTTCATCGAAGGTCGACGAAATGACTTCGCCGCGCACGGAACGCTGCATATCCGTCACTTCTTCCGGACGTTCGTCGATCAGAAGAACGATCAGATAGCAATCCGGATGATTGGCGGTGATCGAATGCGCGATGTTCTGCAGCAGCACCGTCTTACCGGTGCGCGGCGGTGCTACGATCAGGCCGCGCTGACCCTTGCCGAGCGGCGCCACGAGATCGATGACGCGCGGCGACAAGTCCTTCGAGGTCGGAACGTCGAGCTCCATGCGGAAGCGCTCGTTCGGATAAAGCGGCGTCAGGTTATCGAAATGCACCTTGTGACGAATCTTTTCCGGATCGTCGAAATTGATGGTGTTGACCTTGAGCAGCGCGAAATAGCGCTCGCCTTCCTTCGGTCCGCGGATCGGCCCCTCGACCGTATCGCCCGTCTTCAGCGAGAAGCGGCGGATCTGCGATGGAGAGATATAGATATCGTCCGGACCCGGCAAATAATTGGCATTGGCGGAACGCAGGAAGCCGAACCCGTCCTGCAGGACCTCGACAACGCCTTCGCCGATAATTTCCACGTCCTGGCTGGCAAGCACCTTCAAAATGGCAAACATCAGTTCCTGTTTGCGCATCGTGCTTGCATTTTCGACCTCGAGCGATTCGGCAAAGGCCAAGAGATCGGTCGGGGATTTGTTCTTAAGTTCTTGAAGCTTCATTTCAGCCATGAAGGGATTTACTCTGTTTTAGAAGGGGAAAGGCAATGTTGGTCGTATTCAGAACCGCGATGAGGGTGTTCGCGGGCGACAGAACTGATACATGCCACGAAGAAGAGATGGCGGGAAAATAGCGATTCACTTTCGGCCCCGCAAGGGGGGCTGGCAAAATGAAGGAAATTTAAGTTTCGCGTTAAGTTCTGCGTCTTATATCACGCAAACGGCTTCACCACGACCAGAATGACGATCAGGAT
Organism: Rhizobium sp. CB3060; assembly: GCF_025200735.1. Taxonomy (NCBI): domain Bacteria; kingdom Pseudomonadati; phylum Pseudomonadota; class Alphaproteobacteria; order Hyphomicrobiales; family Rhizobiaceae; genus Rhizobium; species Rhizobium sp. CB3060. The sequence continues at coordinate 3,615,677 of NZ_CP104158.1, forward strand.
CATCAGCACCGTCGGCGCCTCGTTCATGAACCGCCAATAGCGAGCCGAATGCCGGTTTTCATCGCGCGCAAAGGCGCGAACGGCGCGGCTGAAGAACATATGGACGATGGTCAGCAGCACGACAAGGCCAATCTTGGCATGCAGCCAACCGCCGTGGAAATCGTAAACCGACCAGGCGAGATAGAGCCCGAAAATCCAGGTCAGCATCATTGCCGGCGTCATGATCACCCGCAAAAGCCGGCGCTCCATCACCTTGAAGGTTTCCGACTGCTGCGAACCGGGCTCGGCATCGGTGTGATAGATGAAAAGCCTCGGCATATAGAAGAGCCCGGCCATCCACGAGATCACCGCGATGATATGAAAGGCCTTGATCCAGAGATAGAGATTGTCCGGATGCCAGGCAAACAGGCCGATCGCCAATGCCGCGAACAGCAGGATCATGAAATAGGCGCGCCGGCTGGCGTATGCGCCGGCGCGAGGATCTATCTGCTTTTCTCCCGATTGCTCGTTCATCTCGTCAGCCCTTCCATCCACGCACGCGCTCGACCAAGGCGGCGACATCGGATGGATCGGCCTGCGGCGTGATGCCGTGGCCAAGATTGAAGATCAGCGGACCATGGCCGAGATGCTGCAGAATATCGTCAATCCCATCGCTAAGAGCCTTACCGCCGGCAACGACACGCATCGGATCGAGATTGCCCTGCACCGGTCCTTCCTGTTGCAGCTCCCTCGCAAAGCTTAGCGGCACCGACCAGTCGAGACCGATCGCATCGGCTCCTGTCTTCTGCCGGTAGGTTTTCAGCAGATAGCCCGCGCCCTTGGCAAAGGCGATGATCCGCGCCTGCGGCCGCCGTGCCTTGACCGAAGCGATCATTCTGGCAACCGGCTTGATGGCAAAAGCCTCGAACTCCGTTTCACCGAGCACGCCCGCCCAGGAATCAAAGATCTGCACCGCATCCGCGCCAGCATCGATCTGCGCCACCAGGTAGTCAGCGGAAATATCGGCAAGCAGCATCAACAGATGCTCGAATGCCTTTGGATGCCGGTAGGCGAAAAGCCGGGCAGGGGCCTGATCCGGTGTGCCATGGCCGGCGATCATGTAGGTCGCGACCGTCCAGGGCGCACCGCAGAACCCGAGCAGCGTCGTCTCCTCGGGCAGTTCGCTCCGCAGCCGCCGTACCGTCTCCATCACCGGAGCCAGATGATCAATGACGCCGTCGGTCTTCAACGCCGCAATACCGGCTTCGTCGATCGGATCCATCTCGGGACCATGCCCCTCGGTAAAACGCACATTGCGTTTCAGCGCATCAGGGATCACCAAGATATCGGAGAACAGGATTGCAGCGTCAAAGCCATACCGCCGGATCGGCTGCAACGTCACTTCGACCGCATGTTCAGGGGTATAACAGAGCTCGAGAAAGCTCCCGGCCTTTGCCCTTGTCTCCCGATACTCCGGAAGATAGCGGCCAGCTTGGCGCATCAGCCAGAGAGGGGGAGGGGTCAGCGTTTCACCACTGAGCACTCTCATGATCTTCCGGCGTTCATCGCTCAAAGACGTCATCCCATTTAAAAACCAAACATATATCTAAGGTTTCTATTTCTTAGAGTCGGTGACTATCAAGGATTAAAATCCATCCACGGCCGATCCAAAATGTCGCGCATCCATCAAGATCCGGCAAAGAGATCGGCTGGAGCGCCGGATATGTGGAAAAAGTAAAACTTAGATCAATCTTTTGAAGGGTTTGGCTTGCCTTTTATTTCAGGCCTGTCTGGGGATAAAATGGGGAGGCTGGCTGAAAGCCGCAAATTATCCACATTGCCCACAATCTCCGGCGAAGCGTCCCCGGCCAAATTCGAAATGTGGAAAAGTCGGCGGTTTTCCACTTGCCCCCGACCGGCCGCTTCCCGTACCTCTCTTCTCTCCCGACATATCAACAGGCAATGGAAAGTAGCGTGGAAAACCGGACAAGCTTCTTTCATCTGCATCTGATTTCTGACTCAACCGGCGAGACTCTGATCTCCGCGGGCCGCGCCGCCTCGGTGCAATTCCATGCCAGCCAGCCGATCGAACATGTCTATCCCCTGATCAGGAACCGCAAGCAGCTCCTGCCGGTTCTGGAAGCGATCGACCATAGTCCCGGGATAGTCCTTTATACGATCGTCGACCGTGAACTTGCCGATTTCATCGCCGAGCGCTGCCGCGAGATGGGTGTGCCCTGCGTCAATGTCCTCGAGCCGGTAATGAATGTCTTCCAGACCTATCTCGGAGCGGCGTCCCGTCGCCGGGTCGGTGCCCAGCATGTGATGAATGCCGATTATTTCGCCCGCATCGAAGCGCTGAACTTCACTATGGATCATGATGATGGACAGATGCAGGATGATTATAATGACGCCGATGTCGTCATCATCGGCATCAGCCGGACATCGAAGACGCCGACCAGCATCTATCTTGCCAATAGAGGCATCAAGACGGCCAATATTCCGATCGTCCATGGTGTGCCTCTGCCCGAGAGTTTGATCCGGGCGACCAAACCGCTGATCGTCGGGCTGGTGGCGACCACTGATCGTATTTCGCAGGTTCGCGAAAACCGTATCCTCGGGGCGACGGCCGGTTTCGATCGTGGCGACTATGTCGATCGCGCGGCGATCTCCGAGGAGCTGAAATATGCCCGCTCGCTCTGCGCCCGGCACAATTGGCCTGTCATCGATGTCACCCGCCGCTCGATCGAAGAGACCGCGGCCGCCATTGTTGCCCTGCGCCCGAAGCTGCGCTAAGCGCTGGATACCAAGATTCCCCGAGGTTTATCCGATATGACAGCACCGCTCATTCTTGCCTCTTCCAGCCCGTTCCGGCGGATGCTGATGCAAAATGCCGGTCTGCATTTCCAGGCGGTGGCGGCTCAGATCGATGAACGCGCAATCGAAGCACCGCTGGAGAAGGATGGCGCCGGGCCGGATGCCGTGGCCCTGGTGCTGGCCAAAGCCAAGGCGAAAGAGGTGAGCGATCGTTTCCCCGACTCGCTCGTCATTGGTTCGGACCAGACGATGTCGCTCGGCGATGAAGTTTTTCATAAACCGAAAACGATGGCGGACGCCGAGAACCATCTGCGAAAACTGTCTGGCAAGACTCATCGTTTGAACAGTGCCATCGCACTGGCGCGCAATGGAGACATCATCTGGGAACATGTGTCCCATGCGGAATTGACCATGCGCGATCTTTCGGCCGATTTTGTCCACCGTCATCTGAGCCGTGTCGGCGACAAGGCGCTGTCGAGCGTCGGCGCCTATCAGCTTGAGGCTGAGGGGATACAGCTTTTCTCGAAAATCGACGGCGATTACTTTACCATCGTCGGATTGCCGATGCTGCCGCTCCTTCAGCAGCTTCGCGAATTGGGAGTGATCGATGGGTGATTCACGTGAAACATTCGGCCCCAACGCCTTCGTTACGGGCTATCCCATCAAGCATTCTCGCTCGCCTTTGATCCATGGCCATTGGCTTCGCACACTCGGTCTCGCCGGCAATTATCGTGCGCACGAGGTCTCGCCGGATGATTTCCCGGCCTTCATCGCTTCCTTGAAGGACGGTTCGAGCGGCTTTGTCGGCGGCAATGTGACGATCCCGCACAAGGAGACGGCATTCAAGCTGGCGGATCGCCCGGATGAATTGTCCGAGGAGCTCGGTGCTTCGAACACGCTCTGGCTTCAGGATGGCTTGCTGCATGCGACCAACACGGACGGCCGCGGTTTCACGGCCAATCTGGATGAGCGCCATCCCGGTTGGGATCGTACCGGACGAGTGGTGATCCTGGGTGCGGGCGGCGCGAGCCGCGCCGTCATCCAGGCGGTGCGCAATCGCGGCATTCCGGAAATTCACGTCGTTAATCGCACTGTCGAGCGGGCAAGGGAACTGGCCGATCGCTTCGGCGAGTGTGTCCATGCCCATCCGATGGCGGCGCTGGATGAGGTGATGCGAGGTGCCGGTCTTCTTGTCAATACCACCTCGCTTGGCATGGACGGTGAGGCGGCGCCGCAGATTGATTTTTCGCCGCTGGCCGAAAATGCCGTTGTCACCGATATTGTTTATGTGCCGCTGAAAACGCCGTTGCTTGCCCAGGCGGAAGAACAAGGCTTCGCCACAGTCGACGGGCTTGGCATGTTGCTGCATCAGGCTGTGCCGGGTTTTGAAAAATGGTTCGGCGAGCGTCCGGTGGTCGATGAGGCGCTCCGGGCGCTGATCATCGCCGATATGGAAAAACACTGATGATCCGCATTGGACTGACCGGATCGATCGGTATGGGAAAATCGACGTCGGGCAAGCTCTTCGCCGAAGCGGGCATCCCCGTGAATGATGCCGACGCAGTCGTGCATGATCTCTATAGTGGCGAAGCCGTTCCCCTGGTCGAAGCCGCTTTCCCCGGAACGACGAAGGATGGGGCCGTCGACCGGCAGGAGCTTGGCCGCAAACTCGCCTCCGATCCCTCCGGGTTCAAGCGACTTGAGGCCATTGTTCATCCGCTGGTGCGGCAGCGCGAACGAACGTTTCTCAAACGTCAGCGTGCCGCCGGTGCCGATATCGTCGTGCTCGATATCCCCCTGCTGTTCGAGACCGGCGCCAATGAACGGGTGGACAAGATCGTCGTCGTCAGTTGCGATCCACAGATTCAACGGGAAAGAGTGCTTGCCAGGCCGGGCATGACTGAGGAAAAATTCGCCATGATTCTCTCCCGCCAGACGCCGGATGCGGAGAAGCGGGCGCGGGCGGATTATGTCATCGACACCGGCGGCAGCATCGATGCGGCGCGGGAGCAGATAAAAGACATCATAGCCGACCTGCGGCAGCGATCGGCAGACAACGGATCTGCAGGCGGAGAGCCCTAATATGCGCGAAATTATTTTCGATACGGAAACGACCGGCCTCGACAACAGGGCCGACCGGGTCATCGAAATCGGTGGTATCGAGCTCTTCAATCACTTTCCGACCGGCAAGACCCTCCATCTCTATATCAATCCCGGCGACCGCAAGGTCCATCCGGACGCGCTTGCCGTGCACGGCATCACCGACGAATTCCTGAAGGACAAGCCGTCCTTTGCCGATGTCGCCGATGAAATCCTTGCCTTTTTCGGCGAAGCCAAGTGGATCGCCCACAATGCGACTTTCGATATGGGTTTCGTCAATGCCGAATTCGCGCGGCTTGGTCGGCCGCCGATCCTACCCGATACAGTGATCGACACGCTCGCCATGGCCCGGCGCAAACATCCGATGGGGCCGAACTCACTGGATGCACTCTGCCGGCGCTATGGCATCGACAATTCCCACCGCACCAAACACGGCGCGCTTCTCGACTCCGAATTGCTGGCTGAAGTCTATATCGAGATGATCGGCGGCCGGCAGACAGCCCTTGGTCTCGGCAGCATCAACGGTTCATCCGCACGCTCCCGTCAGGCCGACGATGCCGACGAGATCGTTGCGGATATCCTGGTGCGACCGACGCCGCTGGCGAGCAGATTGAGCGAGGCCGAGCTGGAAGATCACGCAGCGCTGATCGCCAAGCTTGGCGAAAAAGGCATCTGGTCGAAATACCGCGCCGCGAATTGAAGACATACTCTAAGCCCAAAAGAAAATGCCCGGATCGAAATCCGGGCATTTTTGTTTCTATCGATGGAATGGACCGAAGGCTTAGTTCGGAACCGCTTCGACCTGGGCGCGGGCCTGTTCTTCGGCGACACGCTGGGTGAACATCTGCGCGAAATCGATCGGGTCGATCATCAGCGGCGGGAAGCCGCCGTTGCGGGTGACGTCGGCGATGATCTGACGGGCGAAGGGGAAGAGCAGGCGCGGGCACTCGATGAAGAGCAGCGGCAGCATGTGTTCCTGCGGGAAACCGGTGACGCGGAAGACGCCGCCATAGACCAGCTCGGTGTGGAAGAGAACCCGTTCGCCATCCTTGGCTTCGGCATTCAGCGTCAGCACGACGTCGAAATCCGATTCCGACAGCGGATTGGCGTTGACGTTGACATTGATGTTGATATCGGGGGCGTTTTCCCGGGCCTGCAGCGAGCGCGGAGCACCAGGATTTTCGAAGGAAAGATCCTTGGTGTATTGAGCAAGGATGGAAAGGCTCGGGCTGGCTGCGCCGTTGCCGCTGTTCTCGTTGGCCATGGGGGTTTCCTCTGACGTCAATGGGTGTCGCCATCTAGCATTTCGAATAAGGGCTTACAACCCTTGAGGCTTCGGCCATCTTTGGCCGCTGTTGCCTACTCTTCAAGGCGCTTTTTGTCAGACCAAGGCGAGTTGCGGTTGGGCTCTCGATGAAAATCGGTCTCGTCCAGATCGACGACATGCCCGGGGCCGCGCGGCCCTGTTTGCGGGCCGGAAGCCGAACTCGGGCCTTGGCCGGTGCCGCGCCTGAAGGCACGCGAACTGCCCAGAACGACGATGCGTTTACGCAGGACCGTCCAGGCGAACTCACGCACGGCCGGAATGAAGAGCAGCAAACCGATAATATCAGAGATGAAGCCGGGTAGCATCAGCAGGAATGCGGCAACGACGATCATGGCTCCATGCACCATTTCGCGTCCCGGATCGCCGCCATTGCGGCTCTCGGCGGAGATGCGCTGCAGGATACCGATGCCCTGGATTCTGAGAAGAGCGGCACCCAGGAGGGCGCTGAGGATCACCAGCCCCAATGTCGCCCAGACGCCGACCATCTTGCCGACGATGATGAAGCCAGCGATTTCGGCAAGCGGCATCAGAAAGACGAAGACAGGTACGAGGGATAGGCGCATGTTAATGTGTCCTGGAAGCGGTGCTTATACGCTTAGCGTTAGTCCATCGCGCATAATAAAGATACCGGTCCGCTATTTGAATGATAGATCGATGCGGACTATATGGGGATTGAAACTCTCAATTTTAACGGCGGTTCCGATACGAGATGGGTGCAAACGACTTTGTGACGATCTTTTTCCTGGTGGCAGCGGTGCTGATCTTCTTTCAGCTCCGTAGCGTCCTTGGCCGCCGTACGGGGAACGAGAAGCCGCCGCGCGATCTCTACGGTTCCCCCGATTCGGCTACGGGTCCGACCGTACCGGATGCCGGCAAGGTAGTGACCCTGCCGCGCCGCGATGCAGCCGAGGATGAAGATCGTTTTGCGGCCATCGACGCCTTTGCGGCAGCCGGCACGCCGCTCAACGATTCGCTGCGCGAATTGAGCAAGGCCGATCCCAGCTTCAATCCGAAGGAATTCGTCAATGGCGCCCGCATGGCCTATGAGATGATCGTCATGGCCTTTGCCGATGGCGATCGCAAGGCGCTGAAGGGCCTGTTGTCGCGCGAGGTCTATGAAGGCTTCGATGCCGCCATTACAGAGCGCGAAACCAGGGGCGAAAAGGTAAAGTCCACCTTTGTCGGCATCGACAAGGCCGATATCGTCACCGCCGAGATGAAGGGGACGGAAGCCTTCGTGACGATGCGCATCGTCAGCCAGATGATTTCGGCGACCTACGATAAGGCCGGCACGCTGATTGACGGAGACGCCGAGGCGGTTGCCGAGATCAGCGATCTCTGGACCTTTGCCCGCGACAGCCGTTCGCGCGACCCGAACTGGAAACTCGTGGCGACCGAATCCGAACAATGACGACCCCATCGCAGGATTTCAGGCTTGAGCCGGCAACCTTCGCCGATCTGAAGGGCTGGAAGGACGACGATCCTTCCAGCCTTTTTCGTGCCATGAAGGACTGTCGGGACCATATCAGAGATGTAAAGCCCTACCGCACCGGTGCCGCCGGGCTGACCGCGAACGACCTCCTGACCCTGCTTGACGATGCAGAAGGCTACGCGCCCACGGACGTTGCCGAGGCCCGCGCCTTCTTCGAAGAACGCTGCCAGCCCTTTTTTATTCGCCGCGGCGACGGCGCCAGAGGTTTCGTAACAGCCTTCTATGAGCCGGAGATTGCAGTCTCCGCAACACCGGACGAGACCTATCGCTATCCGTTCTATCGCCGGCCGGACGATCTGATCGATCTCGACGATACCAACCGGCCCGCGAATCTCGATCCATCCTATATGTTCGGTCGTCTCAAGGATGGGAACATCTCCGCCTATCCGGACCGCGGCGAGATTGATCGGGGTTATCTGGAGGGCAGGGGCTTGGAGATCGCCTGGGCAAAGTCCAAGGTCGATGTCTTCTTTGTGCATGTGCAGGGCGCGGCGCGATTGCTCTATCCCGATGGACGCATGGGCCGCATCACCTATGCCGCCAAGGCCGGCCATCCCTTCTCGGCCGTCGGCCGCCTGCTGATTGACCGCGGCGTGCTCGATCGCGCGACGATTTCGATGCAGACGATCCGCGATTGGCTCTATGCCCATCCGCAGGAAGTCGATGAGGTCCTGTGGCACAACAGGTCCTACATCTTTTTCCGCGAGGCCGATGTCAGCGATCCGACGCTTGGTCCGATCGCAGCGGCGAAAGTGCCGCTGGTCGCCGGGCGCTCGCTGGCGGTCGACCGGCTGATCCACACCTTCGGCTTTCCTTTCTTCATCCAGTCGGAAAGCTTGACGCATCTCGACGGCGGCAAACCTTTCGGGCGGCTGATGCTGGCGCTCGATACCGGCTCAGCGATCGTCGGCCCGGCGCGTGGGGATATTTTTACCGGTTCCGGCTACGATGCGGGAGAGCTTGCCGGTACCGTGCGCAACGATGCGGATTTTTATATATTGGTTCCGAAGGCGGCAGCTCAGAGGTTCGGCTGATGGCTTCAGAACGACAGACCAAGGAACGAAAGCTCAGCACGGACGAGCGCATTCTCTGGGGCAAGGTGGCGAAAAGCACTCGGCCAATGCCGGAACGGCTCGCCGATATCGAAGCTTTCGACGAGGTTCTGGCGGCAGAGGCACGGGCGGAGGAGACCGCACGTGCCGAGAAGGAGAAAGCTTCGGCAGCGTCCCGAGATTCGCAAATTCCGCCGCCACCGGCCAAACCGCCTTCCGGCGCGCACCATCCGCTGGAGCGGCCGGTCAAGCGTAAGATCGCCAAGGGCCGGCTGGCGCTGGAAGCGCGGATCGACCTTCACGGGCTGATCCAGAGCGAGGCGCATGCGATGCTCCTCGATTTTCTTCTCCGCGCGCATCAGCGCGGCCTTCGCCATGTGCTAGTCATCACCGGCAAGGGCAGTTCCATGGGCAGCGAGGGTGCCTTGAAGCGTGCCGTGCCGATGTGGTTCTCCAAGCCGGAATTCCGGTTCCTGATTTCGTCCTATGAGACGGCGGCGCAGCATCATGGCGGCGACGGCGCCCTCTATATCCGCCTGTCGCGACTGAAAGGCGAGAAGCTGTGACCCCCTTTGGCGAAGCGGTAAGAAAGCTGAGAGCGCGCAAGGGTGTCTCGCAGAAGGAAATGGCCGCGGCGCTGAACGTGACTCCGGCTTATTTATCCGCTTTAGAACACGGAAAGCGCGGCACGCCGACTTTCGATCTGCTGCAGCGCATTGCCGGATATTTCAACATCATCTGGGACGAGGCGGAGGAATTGTTCCTCGTGGCACGCTTTTCCGACCCGCGCGTCGTCATCGACACCTCGGGCCTGGCGCCGGAATATACGGCCTTTGTCAATCGGTTGGCGGGCCGGATTCGCAGCCTCGATGCGGCAACGATTGGGGAGCTGTCCGAGCTTCTCGAAAATGCCGGCAAAAGCGGCTGAAAACCGCCTTAATCCCCTGCTTTATGCCTGATATGAGGGGCCTTCCATTTGGAAGTTCGGGGCGAAACATCCTATATTCAGGGAAAGAAAAACCGCTGATTCGGTAGAGATCGGCAGGGTTCTCTAAAACACTGGAAAGACTTCAATATATGACCGATACATCCGTAACCGAAAACGGCGGCAATGCCGAGTATGGCGCAGATTCCATCAAGGTTCTGAAGGGCCTTGATGCCGTGCGCAAGCGCCCCGGCATGTACATCGGCGACACGGATGACGGTTCGGGCCTGCACCACATGGTCTATGAGGTTGTCGACAACGCCATCGACGAGGCGCTGGCCGGCCATGCGGACATCGTTACGGTGACGCTCAATCCCGATGGTTCGGTGACCGTCACCGACAACGGCCGCGGCATCCCGACGGATATTCACACTGGCGAAGGCGTTTCCGCAGCCGAGGTCATCATGACCCAGCTCCACGCCGGCGGTAAATTCGACCAGAACTCCTACAAGGTCTCCGGCGGCCTGCACGGCGTCGGCGTTTCTGTCGTCAATGCCTTGTCCGTCTGGCTGAAACTGAAGATCCGCCGTCAAGGCAAGATCCATGAAATGAGCTTCACCCACGGCGTCGCCGACGCGCCGCTCAAGGAGACGGGTGATGCCGGCGCCGAGACCGGCACCGAAGTCAGCTTCATGCCGAGCTCGCAGACCTTTACCATGACGGAATTCGACTATGCGACGCTGGAACATCGCCTGCGCGAGCTTGCGTTCCTGAACTCCGGCGTCCGCATTCTTCTGACCGATAAGCGTCATTCCGACATCAGGCAGGAAGAGATGATCTATGACGGAGGCCTTGAGGCTTTCGTCGCCTTTCTCGATCGCGCCAAGAAGCCGCTGGTCGAAAAGCCGGTATCCATCCGTGGTGAAAAGGATGGCATCACCGTCGAAGTGGCGATGTGGTGGAACGACAGCTACCATGAAAACGTGCTCTGCTTCACCAACAACATCCCGCAGCGCGACGGTGGCACGCATATGGCGGGCTTCCGTGGCGCGCTGACACGCCAGATCACCTCCTATGCTGATACTTCCGGCATTACCAAGAAGGAAAAGGTGACGCTGACGGGCGATGATTGCCGCGAAGGCCTGACGGCGGTGCTTTCGGTCAAGGTTCCGGACCCGAAATTCTCCTCGCAGACTAAGGACAAGCTGGTGTCGTCGGAAGTGCGGCCGGTGGTCGAAAGCCTTGTCAACGAGGCGCTGAACACCTGGCTCGAAGAACATCCCGCCGATGCGAAGGTGCTGGTCGGCAAGGTCGTCGAAGCCGCCGCCGCCCGCGAAGCTGCCCGCAAGGCGCGCGAACTGACCCGGCGGAAGGGCGCGCTGGATATCGCTTCTCTCCCCGGTAAGCTTGCCGACTGCTCCGAACGCGATCCGGCCAAGTCCGAAGTCTTTCTGGTCGAGGGTGACTCGGCAGGCGGTTCGGCCAAGCAGGGCCGCTCGCGCGAAAACCAGGCGATCCTGCCGCTGCGCGGTAAGATCCTCAATGTCGAGCGCGCCCGCTTCGACAAGATGCTGTCGAGCCAGGAAATCGGCACGCTGATCACCGCACTCGGCACCGGCATCGGCAAGGACGAATTCAACGCCGACAAGCTGCGCTATCATAAGATCATCATCATGACGGACGCTGACGTAGACGGCGCCCATATTCGCACGCTGCTGCTCACCTTCTTCTTCCGGCAGATGCCTGATCTTATCGAGCGCGGCCATCTCTATATCGCTCAGCCGCCGCTCTATAAGGTGACGCGCGGCAAGTCGGTGCAATATGTGAAGGACGAGAAGGCGCTGGAGGAATATCTGATCGGCCAGGGTCTCGATGATGCCAGCCTGCGTCTCGGCACCGGTGAGGTTCGCGCCGGCCAGGATCTGCGGGAGGTCATTTCGGACGCCCTGCGTCTGCGCACGCTACTCGACAATCTGCATTCGCGTTATAACCGTTCCGTCATCGAACAAGCGGCGATTGCCGGCGCTCTGAATGCCGAACTCGTCAGCAACCAGGCACGTGCCGAAAGCCTGGTAAATGATGTCGCCAACCGGCTCGACATCATTGCCGAAGAAACTGAACGCGGCTGGACCGGCGGGCTCACCAGCGAAGGCGGCTTGCGTTTCGAGCGCATGGTGCGGGGCGTCAAGGAAGTCGTCGTTCTCGATATGGCGCTGATCGGCTCGCAGGACGCGCGCCTTATCGATCAGCTCGCCTCGCGCCTCAAGGAGATCTATAATCTGCCGCCGAAGCTCGTTCGCCGCGACGGCGAAACCGAGATTTCCGGTCCGCGCATGCTGCTGGAAACCATCTTTGCCAGTGGCCGCAAGGGTCTCACCATGCAGCGCTACAAGGGTCTTGGCGAAATGAATGCCGAGCAGCTTTGGGAAACGACACTCGATCCGAACGTCCGTTCGCTGCTGCAGGTCAAGGTCGCCGATGCGACCGATGCCGACGGTTTGTTTGCCCGGCTCATGGGCGACGAGGTGGAACCCCGGCGCGAATTCATTCAGGACAACGCCCTCAGCGTCGCCAATCTCGATATTTGACCGCCAATTTCAGAAATCAAAAAAGGCCCGCCTGAAGATCAGGCGGGCCTTTCCGTTTTAATATCAATTACTTGGCGATGAAGGTGCCGTTAAAGGCGACTTCGGAAAGCGGCTTGCGGTGGTTCGGCACTTCGCGTTCCCTCAGCTTCTCCGGAAGCTGATCCCTGTCGCCAACCTTGCCGATCGCAACGGCCGCCTCGACGCGGAAGCCTTCCGGAATGCCGAGAACTTCATAGGATTTCTCGACATGGAAACCGCCCATGCCGTGCGCTGCGTAGCCGGCTAGGTGCGCCTGCAGCGCCAGGAAGCCCCAGGCCGTACCAGTGTCGAAGGAGTGGCTGTAGTTGGGCTTCTGCTCGGCGGAGCCGAGTTCGCCGTTATGAGTGCGCGAAACGACGAAAAGCAGCGCCGCGGCGGATTTCGCCCAGCTCTGGTTGAACTCGATCAGCAGATCGAGGAATTTCTCCCAGTTTTCCGAGCCGCGCAGTGCGTAGACAAAGCGCCAGGGCTGCAGATTGGAGGCGGACGGCGCCCAGTGGGCGGCTTCCAGAATGGTCAGGAGATCGGCCTCCGGCATGGTTTCGTCGGAGAAGGCACGCGGCGACCAACGGTCGAGAAAGAGCTTGTCGATCGGATATTGCGATTCGCGGGTGTTGCTGGACGTCATGGGATTCTTTCCATCTGAGGGAGGCAGTCGCGGACCGTTGGGAGCGGACGAAGCGACTGGCTTTGGAGGATGCGAAGCGAACCTATACCCCGCTTGCGTCCGCAGTCCAGACCACGTCGAGCTCTTCGCGGAAGGCAAATCGCTTGAGGTGATCGGCCACCACATTCTGCATGCGCTCGAGGTCCTGCGGATTTTCGACGTGCAGGGTCATCAGCAAAGCGGAAGCATCGGCCGAAAACTCGACGGAGGTTTCGGGGCTGAACGGCACTTTGCCGGCGGTTTCGTTGAATTCGACGATGAATTTGTGACTCCAGTGCTTGCAAAGCTGCTGCAGATAGCGACTGGCATGGTCGGTTTTCACGGAAGAAACGGAAGTAGGCATAGGGGGCTCCGATAACTGGAATATAGGAGGCAAGTTTATAGTCGTATCCGGCGCTGCCCGGTAGACAGTCTGTTTCAACATTACGTTATTTCGGTGAAATCCGATTTCGCTATGATCGCGCCCAACAGAACGCGCGCGAATTGGAGACAGAACCTTGCTGGTGAACGGAAAGTGGATGGAAGACTGGCAGCCCGTCCAGGCCAAGGATGAAAAGGGCGGCTTCGTTCGCCAGACATCGAGCTTCCGCAATTGGGTGACATCGGATGGGCGACCAGGCCCGACGGGTGAGGGTGGTTTTGCAGCCGAAGCCGGCCGTTACCATCTCTATGTCGCGCTGATCTGCCCCTGGGCTTCGCGCACGCTCATCGGCCGCAAGCTGAAGGGTTTGGAAGAGGTCATTTCCGTATCGGTGGTCGAGCCGGCCTTGAGCAAGCAAGGCTGGCGGTTCGGCGATTACCCCGGCGCGACCGACGATCCGGTCAACGGCGCCAGCTATGTGCACGAAATCTATACGAAGGCCGATCCGCTCTTCTCCGGCCGCGCCACCGTGCCGGTGCTTTGGGACAAGCGGAAGGGCACGATCGTCAACAACGAATCCGCTGATATTCTGCGCATGTTGAACGACGGTTTCGGCGATCTCGCCAGCCATGCGATCGATCTTTATCCGGCCGGCCGGCGCGAAGATATCGATGCTTTCAGCGCCCGCATCTATCCGGTCCTCAACAATGGCGTCTACCGCACCGGTTTCGCGACGACACAGATCGCCTATGAAGAAGCCTTCCGCGATGTGTTCGATTGCCTCGATTGGGTTGAAGGCGAACTGGAGGGCAAGGACTTCCTCTTCGCCGAGCACCCGACCGAGAGCGACATCAGGCTTTTCGTGACCCTCGTTCGCTTCGATCTTGCCTATCACGGCCTGTTCAAATGCAATCTCCGCCGCCTGTCGGACTATGCCAACCTCCAGGCCTTCTGCCGTCGCATGCTCGATTGGCCCGGCATCGCCGAGACCGTCAGCTTCGACCATATCAAGCGCGGCTATTACTCCATCGCGGCACTCAATCCGACTGGAATTGTGCCGGCTGGCCCTGCGCTCGACGAGCTTTTCTGATACTCGACCGCCTCAGAAAACCGGTCTAAGGTCGCCTCGTTCTGACGAAGTGTGGAGGCGGTCATGGATTGGGAGGAGTTTCGGCGCTGGTCGGAAAAGGCGGCGGATTGGGGGGCGGACTATCGCGCATCGCTCCGCGACCGGCCGGTGCGGGCCCAGACGAAGCCCGGCGAAATCGCAGCGCATATCGCGGATTCTCCGCCCGAATCCGGCGAAGCGATGGAGGATATCTTCAAGGATTTTGAGGATATCCTCGTTCCCGGCATGACGCACTGGCAGCACCCGCGCTTCTTCGCCTATTTCCCCGCCAATGCCGCCCCGGTCTCGGTCGTCGCCGAATATCTCGTCAGCGCGATCGCCGCCCAATGCATGCTCTGGCAGACCTCGCCTTCCGCCACCGAGCTGGAAACCAAGGTAGTCGACTGGCTGCGCCAGGCACTTGGATTGCCCGAGGGCTTCACCGGCGTCATCCAGGATTCCGCCTCGACGGCGACGCTGGCAGCGGTTCTGGTCATGCGCGAACGAGCGCTCGGCTGGCAGGGCAACAGTCAAGGGCTTGCGGCGAACAAAACCATCCGCATCTATTCCACCGATCAGGTCCATACGTCGATCGATCGCGCCATCTGGATATCCGGCATCGGCTCGGAGAACCTGGTCCGTATCCCTTCCATCGGCCCGAACCACGCTATGGATACCGAGGCGCTCGCTGCTGCGATCGAACAGGATCGCGCGGCGGGCCTGCTGCCGGCCGGCGTCATCGCGTGTGTTGGCGGCACGAGTATCGGCGGCTGCGATGATATTGCAGCGGTCGCCGAAGTCGCACACGCCCAAGGGCTCTATGTGCATGTCGACGCAGCCTGGGCCGGCTCGGCCATGATCTGCCCCGAATTCCGGGCGTTGTGGCAGGGCGTCGAACAGGCCGATTCCATCGTCTTCAATCCGCATAAATGGCTTGGTGCGCAGTTCGATTGCTCCGTGCAGTTCATCCGCGAGCCGGAATCCCTTGTGCGGACGCTGGCAATTCATCCGGAATTTCTGCGCACCCATGGTCACGATGGTATCATCAATTATTCCGAATGGTCCGTGCCGCTCGGTCGCCGCTTCCGCGCGCTGAAACTCTGGTTCCTGTTGCGCTATCACGGTCTCGAAGGCCTGCGCACGATGATCCGCAACCATGTTGCCTGGTCCGAGACCCTGGCAAAACGTCTGGCCGCCGAGCCGGATTTCGAGATCGTCACCAAGCCGTTCCTGTCGCTCTTCTCCTTCGATCACAAGGCACCCGCCGGCATCGAGCAGGAAAGCCATACCCAGCGCCTGATTGCCGCCATCAACAATGATGGCCGCATCTATCTGACGCAGACGCGGGTCGATGGCAGGCTGGTCATTCGCTTTCAGGCCGGACAGTTCGAGACGACGGCGGAAGATGTCGATATCGCCTTTGCCACCATTGTCGAAATCGCGCGCTCCTTGCCATCGTCATAGGAACGCCGTTGTTCCGGTGCAGGCGGGCGAGACATGTTAGGCCAGAAATCGATGGGTGACACTGATGAATAATTCGTTCATATATGGTGAAACCAATCTCATCTTTGAAAATGCAGGGAAGGAAGACCTATGAAATTGTTGCGTGTTGGCGATGCCGGCAAGGAAAAGCCGGCGCTTCTGGATAGCGACGGCAAGATCCGCGATCTCTCCGCTCACGTCGCCGATATCGGCGGCGAGGCGATTTCGCCTGCCGGCCTGGCGAAGATCGCCGCGCTCGATCCGAAGAGCCTGCCGGAATTGGCGGAAGGCCGTATCGGCGCTTGCGTCGCCGGCACCGGCAAGTTCATCTGCATCGGCCTGAACTTCTCCGACCATGCCGCCGAAACCGGCGCCACCGTGCCGCCGGAGCCGATCATCTTCATGAAGGCAACTTCTGCCATCGTCGGCCCGAACGACAACGTGCTGATCCCACGCGGCTCGGAAAAGACCGATTGGGAAGTCGAGCTCGGCGTGGTCATCGGCAAGACCGCGAAATACGTCAGCGAGGCCGACGCATTGGATTATGTCGCCGGTTACTGCGTTTCCCACGACGTCTCCGAACGCGGCTTCCAGACTGAGCGTTCGGGACAGTGGACCAAGGGCAAGTCCTGCGACACCTTCGGCCCGATCGGCCCCTGGCTCGTCACCAAGGACGAAGTCGCCGATCCGCAGAAGCTTGGCATGTGGCTGAAGGTCAACGGCCAGATGATGCAGAACGGCTCGACCAAGACCATGGTCTATGGCGTCGCCTACCTCGTCTCGTATCTCAGCCAGTTCATGTCGCTGCATCCGGGCGATGTCATCTCCACGGGCACGCCTCCGGGCGTCGGCATGGGCATGAAGCCGCCGCAATATCTGAAGCCCGGCGACGTCGTCGAGCTCGGCATGGAAGGTCTCGGCACGCAGCGTCAAACCTTCCTGGCTGACGCTTGATGAACGTGCACGATCAGGAACTTTAACGTTTTGAGACCATTATTGATGCCGGAGAGACGATTCTCCGGCATTTTTACATGCGCAAGATTCCGAAAGGGTTATGTTGCCCTGCAACAAAAACTGATAGTCTCAACAGAAAGAGCTTCATGGACGAGGCGCGCGCTGGGGGTAGCGTTCTCGTCTGATCACCTCGAAAGGTAATGATTTTATGTTTTATCAGCTTTATGAACTCAATCATGCCGCCCTCGCACCCTTCCGCGCCGCTGCCGACATGATGCGCCTGGCCTATGCCAATCCGCTAAACCCTCTGTCCCATACGATGCTTGGCCGCACGTTGACGGCAAGTCTCGAAGTCTTCGAGCGCACCACCCGCCGCTACGGCAAGCCGGAATTCGGCCTGCCTGAAACCTCGATCGAAGGAAAGCCGGTCTCGGTCTACGAAAAGATCGTCTGGAACAAGCCCTTCTGCAATCTCATCCATTTCGAGCGCAGCCTGCCCGCCGGCCATGGCAGCGATCCGCGCATCCTGATTGTCGCGCCGATGTCGGGTCACTATGCGACGCTGCTGCGCGGGACGGTAGAAGCGCTGCTACCTAATGCCGATATCTACATCACCGATTGGATCGATGCCCGCATGGTGCCGATGACCGAAGGCACCTTCGATCTGGAAGATTACATCGATTACGTCATCGAGATGCTGCATCATCTCGGGCCGGACACCCATGTCATTGCCGTCTGTCAGCCCTCCGTGCCGGTCCTGGCCGCAGCCGCGGTGATGGAAGCGGCCGGCGATCCGCTGTCGCCCTCGTCGATGACGCTGATGGGTGGTCCGATCGACACGCGCATCAACCCGACGGCAGTAAACCAGCTTGCCAAGGACAGGCCGCTCGAATGGTTCGCCGACAATGTCGTCATGAACGTGCCCTGGCCGCAGCCGGGCTTCATGCGCCCGGTCTATCCCGGTTTCCTGCAGCTCTCCGGCTTCATGTCGATGAACCTCGACCGGCACATGATCGCGCATAAGGACTTCTTCATGCACCTCGTCAAGAACGACGGCGAGCCGGAGAAGCACCGCGATTTCTATGACGAATATCTGGCGGTCATGGATCTGACGGCGGAATTCTACCTGCAGACCGTCGATCAGGTGTTCATGAAGCACGCGCTGCCGAAGGGTGAGCTGACGCACCGCGGCCAGCGCGTCGATCCGACGGCGATCCGTAATGTCGCCCTGCTGACAGTCGAAGGCGAAAACGACGACATTTCCGGTGTCGGTCAAACCAAGGCGGCGCAGACCATCTGCACCAACATTCCCGACGATATGCGGATGCACTACCTGCAGCCGGATGTCGGCCATTACGGCGTCTTCAACGGTTCGCGTTTCCGTCGCGAAATCGCGCCGCGCATCGTCGCTTTCACCCGCGAACATAGCCGCACCGGAAAGCCAGTGGTCAAGCGTGTGATCAAGGGCGGCAAATCTGCCTGAAATTGCAAATAATTAGCTTTTGTTGAATTATTGGGCCGGATTCAAGGGCTTGTCCGATTTTCCCGGCAAAAGCCATTGAAGGCTCACGAAGAGGTTACCATCTCGATTCCAGCGGTTCGGCATGTGGCCGGGCCGCCTTACTGCGAGGATACCTCACGATGAACCACCAGTCAGCATTGCTTCGCCCGGATTGGACTCCGGCTACCATTGCCCTGATGATACTTGGCTTCGTGGTCTTCTGGCCTCTGGGTCTCGCCATGCTTGCCTATATTCTCTTCGGCGAACGCCTGAGAGATTTCAAACGGGATGTGAACCAGAAGGCCGACGGCATGTTTGCCGGCTGCGGCCGCCACCGCGGCCGTTATCGCCAGCATTTTTCCACCGGCAATGTCGCCTTCGACGATTGGCGCCGGGCAGAGCTGGAGCGCCTCGAAGAGGAGCGCCGCAAACTCGATGAAATGCGTGCCGAGTTCGACACCTACGTCCGCGAACTGCGCCGCGCCAAGGATCAGGAAGAGTTCGACCGTTTCATGCGCGACCGTAACAACGTCAAGCGCAACGATGACAACGGCCCGGCTTCCGAATTTAAAACGCCGTAATTACAACAGCTTTTCCAGTCAGAACCGGCATCCGGCGATGCCGGTTTTTCTTTGCCAGAAACCCCAGCGAATCGTATAAAACTGCTTTTCATGTTTCCGCTTTCGTCCAGATCCCGCCGACCTGTTCCCAAGCCGCCCGCGCCGGAAACGCGCACCTTGGACGTGGCCGGGCGGCTGATGCCCCTGACGATCCGTCAGCATGAGCGCGCAACGCGGATCACGCTCAGGATCGAGCCCGGCGGACGGGCGCTGAAGATGACCATTCCGCGCGGCCTCGCCGCCCGCGAGGTCAATGCCTTCCTCGACCGGCATCAGGGCTGGCTGCTGACCAAGCTTGCGAAATTCTCCACCCAGGCAAATCTTCAGAGCGGCAGCGAAATCCTCCTGCGCGGTATCCGCCATCGCATCGAGCATACCGGCAGCCTGCGCGGCCTGACCGAGGCTGTCAACGCCGATGGTTTGCCAGTGCTGCGTGTCAGCGGCCTGCCGGAACATGCCGGCCGGCGCATCGCCACCTTCCTCAAGAAGGAGGCCCGCGCCGATCTGGAAAAGCTGGTGGCGTTGCACGCGAAAGCGATCCGCGCCACGGTCTCCTCCATCAGCATGAAGGATACCCGCAGCCGCTGGGGTTCCTGCTCCTCGGGCGGAAATCTGAGCTTCTCCTGGCGCATCGTCATGGCGCCGCCGCTGGTGATCGACTATCTCGCCGCCCACGAGGTCGCGCACCTACGCGAAATGAACCACGGCCCGCGCTTCTGGGCCCTCTGCCGCAAGCTCTGCCCCGACATGGACGAAGCCAAGGCCTGGCTGAAGCGTCATGGCAGCCAGCTGCACGCGATCGATTTTGATTGAGCAGGCCGCGGAAGGCGGCTGAACTTCCTCATTCGACGGCGTTGTCAGGCGCAGCAATGCGGATGGGACGTGTTCCAATCTGCGCGCCGGTTGCCCGGTCGATGGTGACGGGATCGATTTCGGTACCCGTCTCGGCGTCGAAAAACCGGGTCACATCATTGCAGGGGCGATGCTTCCGTCCCCATGCTCCAATCGCAAACAGCACGGGAAGGAAGTCCTGGCCCGCCTCTGTCAGCACGTATTCATCGCGCGGAGGCCGCTCCGAGTAGCGTCGCTTTTCCAGCAGACCATCTTCCGTAAGCGCGGCCAGTCGGGCAGTCAGCATTGTCGGCGCGATGCCAAGGCTCTTGCGGAATTCGTCAAAGCGAGTGAGCCCCGTATGGGCGTCCCGCATGATCAGCATGCTCCACGCATCGCCTACCAATGCAAGGCTGCGGGCGATGAGGCATGGCTGGTTCGAAAGATTCTTCATGTCGATATCTTTTTGATAGTGACTTACTACTGAATTGATAGTAACAGGTTGTTCGTTGATGTTCCATGCCAAAATGAAAGCAGAGACAGATGAGCAAGATAGAAAGCGGCGTCGCCCTGGTTACGGGCGCTTCCTCCGGTATCGGGTTGGTGACTGCGCAAGCGTTGCGACGCGCTGGATACAGAGTGTTTGGAACCAGCCGCAAGCCCATGCCGGATACTCCGGACGGAGTTGCCATGCTGGTATGCGACGTTACCGACGAGGAATCGGTGCAAAGGGCGGTAGATGAGATATTCGCCCGCGCAGGACGGATCGATCTTCTCGTCAACAATGCCGGGATCGGATTGCTTGGCGGAGCCGAGGAATCCTCTGCCGCGCAGGCGAAGGCTCTGTTCGAGGTGAACTTTTTCGGCGTCCTGCGGATGACGAATGCAATCCTTCCAGTGATGAGACGTCAGCGCAAAGGCAGGATCATCAACATGAGTTCCATCCTTGGGCTGATCCCCGCTCCCTATAACGCGCTTTACGCATCGACCAAGCACGCGATCGAGGGCTATTCCGAATCCCTTGACCACGAGGTCCGAACACAAGGCATCCGTGTCGTGCTCGTGGAGCCCGGTGTCACCCGTACGTCCTTCGAGGAGAACCTGACGCGACCGGATCATCCGCTTCCGTTATACGATACGGCTCGCACCAATGCAGAGAAACTGATGCGCGAGATTATTGGGACGGGTGATGCGCCGGAGGTCGTCGCCGGCATGGTGCTGAAAGCCGCGAGCGCCGCATCGCCGAAGAGACGCTACACTGCAGGCAAGGCAGCGGGACAGATCCGTTTCATACGCCGCTTCCTGCCGGAGTCTTTCGTCGACAAGAACCTTCGCAAGTTTAGCAGACTTCCCGCCTGATCACTTGATCGTCGGGCGGCACTCAAGGTCCGACGGTCATTATTTGGAAACGAAAGCTAGTTCTCATGAAGCATTGCTTGGGTGCGCCCTACGCCGATGAGCCCATGCTGCCCATTGCTTCCGAACAGCGTAAAATTCCCCGCGCGTCGCCTTTAGGCTCGACTCTTTTGCAATTTCATGTCACTTCGCTGCCATGAACCCCGATGTCAAAATTTGTGGCCTGAAGACGCCGGAAGCGGTGGACCGCGCTCTGGAGCGCGGGGCTACCCATATCGGTTTTATTTTCTTCGAAAAGAGCCCGCGCTATATCGAGCCCGATCTGGCCGGACAACTGGCGGAACGCGCGCGCGGCAAGGCGAAGATCGTTGCCGTCACGGTCAATCCCACGAATGACGATCTCGACGAGATCATGTCGCTGGTGAAGCCGGATATGCTGCAGCTCCATGGCAGTGAAAGCCCGGAGCGTGTGCTGACGATCAAAGCGGTCTATAATGTCCCCGTCATGAAGGCCATGGCGGTGCGCGATGCCGGCGATCTGAAGCGGGTGGAATCCTATATCGGCATTGCCGACCGGTTCCTGTTCGATGCTAAGCCGCCGGCCGGTTCGGAGCTGCCGGGCGGAAACGGCGTGTCCTTCGATTGGAGCCTGATGAGCTGGCTCGACGATCGGGTGGATTACATGCTGTCTGGCGGTGTGAACAAGGACAATGTCGCTGAGGCGCTGGCATCCACCAAGGCCACGGGTATCGATCTTTCCTCCGCCCTCGAAAGTGCGCCGGGCGTGAAGGATCTCGGGAAGATCGACCAGTTTTTCGACGCTTTTACAGAAGCATGTCTGCCGGAACCGGCAGCAGGGAGTAGAGAGTGAACCAGACGCCCAAACCCAATTCCTTCCGTGCCGGCCCCGATGAGGACGGCCGTTTCGGCATTTATGGCGGCCGTTTCGTAGCCGAAACGCTCATGCCACTGATCCTGGATCTGCAGGAGGAATGGAACAAGGCGAAGAACGATCCGGCCTTCCAGGCAGAGCTGAAGTCGCTCGGCGCCCATTATATCGGCCGCCCGAGCCCGCTCTACTTCGCTGAGCGCCTGACGGCCGAGCTTGGCGGCGCCAAGATCTATTTCAAGCGCGAAGAGCTGAACCACACCGGCTCGCATAAGATCAACAATTGTATCGGCCAGATCCTGCTCGCCAAGCGCATGGGCAAGACCCGCATCATCGCCGAAACCGGCGCCGGCCAGCATGGCGTCGCCTCCGCAACGGTGGCCGCCCGCTTCGGATTTCCCTGCGTCGTCTACATGGGCGCAACCGACGTCGAGCGCCAGGCGCCGAACGTTTTCCGCATGAAGCTGCTCGGCGCCGAGGTGATTCCGGTCACCGCCGGTAGCGGCACGCTGAAGGACGCCATGAACGAGGCCCTTCGCGACTGGGTCACCAATGTCGACGACACCTATTACCTGATCGGCACGGCCGCCGGCCCGCATCCCTATCCGGAAATGGTCCGCGACTTCCAGTCGGTCATCGGCACGGAAGCCAAGCAGCAGATGCTTGAGGCTGAAGGCCGCTTGCCGGATCTCGTCATCGCTGCCGTCGGCGGCGGTTCGAACGCCATCGGCATCTTCCATCCCTTCCTCGATGACGAGGACGTCAAGATCGTCGGCGTCGAAGCCGGCGGCAAGGGTCTGCAGGGCGACGAGCATTGCGCCTCGATCACCGCTGGCTCGCCCGGCGTGCTGCATGGCAACCGCACCTACCTGCTGCAGGATGGCGACGGCCAGATCAAGGAAGGACATTCGATATCGGCCGGCCTCGACTATCCCGGCATCGGCCCGGAACATTCCTGGCTGAATGATATCGGCCGCGTCGAATACGTGCCGATCATGGACCATGAGGCGCTGGAAGCCTTCCAGACGCTGACGCGCCTCGAGGGCATCATTCCGGCACTCGAGCCGAGCCATGCGCTTGCCGAAGTCATCAAGCGCGCGCCGAAGATGGGCAAGGACGAGATCATCCTGATGAACCTCTCCGGCCGCGGCGACAAGGACATCTTCACCGTCGGCAAGATTCTGGGAATGTGAGTTAGACGCCATGACCGCACGTATGGACAAACGCTTCGCCGCTTTGAAGGCTGAAGGCCGCCCGGCACTCGTCACCTATTTCATGGGTGGTGATCCCGACTATGAGACCTCGCTCGGCATCATGAAGGCGCTGCCGGAAGCCGGCGCCGACGTCATCGAACTCGGCATGCCCTTTTCCGATCCCATGGCCGATGGCCCGGCGATCCAGCTTGCCGGCCAGCGCGCCCTGAAGGCCGGCCAGACGCTGAAGAAGACGCTGCAGCTCGCTGCCGATTTCCGCAAGACGGATGCCGATACGCCGATCGTGATGATGGGCTACTACAATCCGATCTATATCTACGGTGTCGAGAAGTTCCTCGACGACGCGATTGCCGCTGGGATCGACGGCCTCATCGTCGTCGATCTGCCGCCGGAAATGGATGACGAGCTCTGCATCCCGGCGATCCGCAAGGGCATCAATT
The DNA here is from genome assembly GCF_025200735.1 of Rhizobium sp. CB3060. Classification (NCBI taxonomy): domain Bacteria; kingdom Pseudomonadati; phylum Pseudomonadota; class Alphaproteobacteria; order Hyphomicrobiales; family Rhizobiaceae; genus Rhizobium; species Rhizobium sp. CB3060. Next base: position 3,639,419 of record NZ_CP104158.1, read on the forward strand.
TCATCCGTCTCGCGACGCCGACCACCGATGACAAGCGCCTGCCGACCGTGCTGAACAATACGTCCGGCTTCGTCTACTACGTTTCGATGAACGGCATCACCGGCTCTGCTTTGCCGGACCCGTCGCTGGTCTCCGGCGCCGTCAAGCGCATCAAGCAGCATACGGACCTGCCGGTTTGCGTCGGCTTCGGTGTCAAGACGGCCGAGCATGCCAAGCTGATCGGCGCTTCCGCCGATGGCGTCGTCGTCGGTACGGCCATCGTCAACCAGATCGCCACCAGCCTGACCAAGGACGGCAAGGCGACATCAGACACCATCCAGGCCGTTGCCACGCTGGTGCGCGGTCTGTCGACGGGGACGCGTTCGGCGCGCCTTGTTGCTGCCGAATAGTTTTCCCACATAGGCGGAAAGCTTCAATCGGATTCGGTTGAAGAAACGGCCTGTGCGCATTAGAGCAATTCCAGGAAAAGTGCGAAGCGGTTTTCCGTCCGGAATTGCGTAAAAACAGAGGGATAGAGCGGGAAAGCGATTCCGTGAGACGCTGAACCGCTCTGTGTCGACTACGATATCGGTTAATTCAGTCGATCAGGAGTTTTCGAATTGAACTGGATCACGAATTACGTCCGCCCGCGGATCAATTCCATGCTGGGCCGCCGCGAAGTGCCGGAAAATCTCTGGATCAAGTGCCCGGAGACCGGCGAAATGGTCTTCCACAAGGATCTGGAAGACAACAAGTGGGTCATTCCCGCTTCCGGTTTCCATATGAAGATGCCGGCCAAGGCCCGCCTTGCCGATCTCTTCGACAATGGTGAGTACGAAGCTCTGCCGCAGCCGAAGGTCGCGCAGGACCCGCTGAAGTTCCGCGATTCGAAGAAATATACCGACCGCCTGAAGGACAGCCGCGTCAAGACCGAGCAGGAAGACACGATTCTCGTCGGCGTCGGCAAGGTTCGTGGCCTGAAGCTCGTTGCCGTCGTGCATGAATTCAATTTCATGGGCGGTTCGCTCGGCATCGCCGCTGGCGAAGCGATCGTCAAGGCGTTCGAACGCGCCATCGCCGAAAAGTGCCCGCTGGTAATGTTCCCGGCATCGGGCGGTGCGCGCATGCAGGAGGGCATTCTATCCCTCATGCAATTGCCGCGCACGACGGTTGCCGTCGACATGCTGAAGGAAGCCGGCCAGCCCTATATCGTCGTGTTGACCAATCCGACGACCGGCGGCGTCACCGCCTCCTACGCCATGCTCGGCGATGTCCATCTTGCGGAGCCGGGTGCGGAAATCTGCTTTGCCGGCAAGCGCGTCATCGAACAGACGATCCGCGAAAAGCTGCCGGAAGGCTTCCAGACCTCGGAATATCTGCTCGAGCACGGCATGGTCGACATGGTTGTCAAGCGTCACGACATCCCCGACACACTGGCAACGCTTCTGAAGATACTGACCAAGAAGCCGGCGAATGATGTGTCTGCGAAGGACCTGAATGGCGCGGCGTTGCCGATGGTGGCGCGCGCCTGATCTAAAACGGATGGCCAAAGGCGGAGGTGCGGGATGACGGCTATGGATCAATCCGCAATGAGCGAGGCGGCACGGGAGATCGACAAGCTGATGGGGCTGCACCCCAAAGGCTTCGATCTATCGCTTGATAGAATCACCCGGCTGCTCGACATCCTCGGCAATCCGCATAAAAAGTTGCCGCCGGTGATCCATGTCGCCGGCACCAACGGCAAGGGCTCGGTGACGGCCTTCTGCCGAGCGCTTCTCGAGGCCGGCGGCCTGAGCGTGCATGTCCATACCTCGCCACATCTCGTCAATTGGCACGAGCGCTACCGCCTGGGCATCAAGGGCGGCCGCGGCAAGCTCGTCGACGATGCGGTTTTCGCCGATGTGCTCCGGCGGATTGCCGACGCCAATGGCGGCGAGAAGATCACGGTCTTCGAAATCCTGACCGCGGCGACTTTCATGCTGTTTTCCGAGCAGCCGGCCGATGTCGCGATCATCGAAGTCGGCCTCGGCGGCCGTTTCGACGCCACCAACGTCATTTCCGATCCGGCCGCCTCCGTGATCATGCCGATCTCGCTCGACCACCAGCCCTATCTCGGCGACCGCGTCGAGCTGATCGCGGCCGAAAAGGCGGGGATCATGAAACCCGGCCGTCCCGTGGTCATCGGTCATCAGGAATATGATGCCGCCTTGGACGTGCTGATATCGACTGCCGAGCGGCTGCGTTGCCCGACGGCGGTTTTCGGCCAGGATTTTTCCGCTCACGAGGAATATGGCCGGCTGGTTTATCAGGACGAGTTCGGTCTCGCCGACCTGCCGCTGCCCCGCCTGCCGGGCCGGCATCAATATGCCAACGCCGCCGCTGCCATCCGTGCCGTCAAGGCCGCGGGCTTTGTCGTCACCGAAGCGATGATGGAAAAGGCGATGGCCTCGGTCGAATGGGCGGGCCGCCTGCAGCGTCTGACGGAAGGCGATTTGTTGGTGCACGCACCCGAAGGCGCGGAAATCTGGGTCGACGGCGGCCACAATCCCGGCGCCGGCGAGGTCATTGCCGAAGCCATGGCCAATTTCGAGGAGCGCCAGCCGCGACCGTTGTTCCTGATTACCGGCATGATCAATACCAAGGATCCTGTCGGCTATTTCAAGGCATTCACCGGCCTGGCGGAAAAGGTCTATTGCGTGCCGATCCGCGGCAGCGATTCGATGATCGACCCCGTGGTTTTGGCCGGCGCGGCTTACGATGCTGGTCTGGTGGCCGAACCGATGTCGAGCGTCGGCCAAGCGCTGGATGCGATCAAGGAACTGGCCGTACCCGATTTGCCGGCGCCGCGCATTCTGATCGGCGGCTCGCTATATCTCGTCGGTGATGTCCTTGCCGATAACGGCACGCCGCCGAAGTGATTCCGGTGCCTTGATCAACAACCCGCTCTCGTGCTTCGAGACGGCCCTGCGGGCCTCCTCGGCATGAGGGCTGACCTTTTCGCCCAGCCGCGCCACGGGCTCATCATTCATCTCTGCGTTGCCGTGGCGACGAGCCTGCTTCATCCTCGCCCTGATGGTACGAAGCCTCGAAGAGCGAGGATGGCCCGTGTTCTCCGACCAACAAAAAGCCCGCACGAAGCGGGCTTTTTCATTCTCTCAGTCGATACCGATTAGGCAGCGCTGGAAATCCAGCTCTGCAGGGCGGTCTTGGGAGCGGCGCCAACCTTGATGTCGGCAACTTCGCCGGCCTTGAACATGGCAAGCGTCGGGATCGAGCGAACGCCGAACTGGGCAGCCAGTTCCGGGTTTTCATCGATGTTGAGCTTGGCGACCTTCACCTTGCCTTCGAACTGTACGGCGAGCTCTTCGAGAGCAGGCGCGATCATCTTGCACGGACCGCACCATTCGGCCCAGAAATCAACGACGACAGGCTCTGCGGACTGCAGGACTTCGGCAGCGAAGTTGGAGGTATCGACTTTCACGGTAGCCATAGGCTGCTCCTTACCAGGATTTGCGGGTTGCTAGATATGTGATGGTGCGGTGCCCAAATTTCAATATTTGGTATTTCACTTTGTTTTGAGCTCCGCAAGCGCCAATGCGAGCGCTTCTTGGGAGAGCGTGTGGATCGAGGCGTTCTCGGTGTAGACAAGCACGCAATCGATGCGTTTGCCGGGATAGAGCGGCGAAAGGATCTCGCGATAGATGGCAAGCTGGGCCCGGTGGGCGAAAGGAATCCCTTCGGCACCACGCGGCGGCACGCGATTCGTTTTGTAATCGAGGATGACCACGCGATCGTCGAGCACGGTCAGCCGGTCGATGCGGCCGGAGACGGCATAGTTTTGATCGCCGAGCGTCAGCGTGCCCATGATCGAGACTTCGGCCTGGGCATGGGCGCTGAAAACACCCTGCAGGTCTGGGTGCGACAGCAGCGCCATCACCGCGTTGATCAGCGCTTCGCGTTCGGCCTCAGGCCAGAAGCGTGCGGCTCGCTCGGCGTAGCGCCGCGCGGCATCGGCGCGATCTGCCGGCGCGATCTCCGGCAATGTCTGCAGCATGCGGTGGATGAAGCGGCCCTTTTCCAGCGAGCGATCCGATTTGGGCTTCTCGGTGAACAGCGGCGAGGCGACAAGCAGATTGTCGGCTTCATCGTCGATGATGGTGCCGGCACCGGAAGGGCTGAGCGGCCGGGGTAGGTTTCGCTGCGGCGGCAGCGGCCGGCTTAATCCCACCGGCAGCGCTCCTCGGTCCACGGTCGCTTCCGCCTGTTCCATGTGCTCGAAACTGCGCTCGACCTGGGTCACGCGCCAGCTCAAACCCTGCCACTCGCCATCCGGTCCGGAAAAGCTGACAGGCGTGCAGCGCTCGCCATCCTGGCGCAGCGTCCTGGAAATCATAGCATGCCATGTATCGACGTTTTCGCGAATGCCGCGATAGCCGCAGACAATCAGCCGGTCGGCGGCGCGTGTCATGCCGACATAGAGCAGGCGGCGATATTCCTCCTCCGCCAGCGACTGCAGCCTCGTCGCATCGGCCTGTGTCAGCGAATTGGCAAGTGCGCTGACCGGCACCCAGACGGGCAGCGGGATTTCGCCTTTGCCGGTCTCGATCAGGCGCAGCTTCGGCAAATGCGTATGGGTAAAGGCCTTGCCGCCGCCATCGACGAGGAAGACGATCGGCGCTTCCAGGCCCTTGGAGGCATGCACCGTCATGATCCGCACCTCGTTGCGGCCCTTGTCCTGCTCCCGCTTCACGGTCGGCGCCTCCAGCTCCAGCGTCGAGATGAAGGATTGCAGACCCGGCAGGCCGGAAGTTTCGTGGTCCAATGTAAAGGTCAGGAACTCGTCTAGGATGTCGCTGACTTCGGTGCCGAGCCGCGCCAGGAACTGCCGCCGGCCGCCGAAGCTGCCGAGAACGCGAGCGTAGAAGTCATGCACGGATAGGCTCTTGGAGAGTGCCAGGAAGGTTTTCAGCCGGTCGAGGACATGCCGGAAGCGCTCATTGCCGTCATCGGCGAATTTTTGGAGATGGCTCCAGACGCTTTCATCATCGCCGCGATAGGCCGCGACGGCGAACACATCGTCTTCACCGAGATCGAACAGGGGGCTCTTCAACAGCGCTGCCAACGAAAGATCGTCTTCCGGCAGCAACAGGAAACGGCCAAGCGCCAAAAGGTCTTGAATGGCGATGTGGCTAGTCAGCACCAGGCGGTCGGCGCCGGCAACGGGAATGTTGTTGCGCCGCTTCAAGGCCCGAGTCAGCGCGTTGACGAAGCTGTCACGCTTGCGCACCAGCACCAATATATCGCCGGCCTCGATGAAGCGCGCCTTTCCCTTGTCGATGATCGTCTCGCGGCCAATGACGTTGCCGATCGTCTGCGCCATGCGCCGCGCCAGGATCGCCGCCGGCGCGCTTTCCGGCGTCGAATCGAAGGGCGCCGTCCAGTCTTCCTCCTTCGCCAGCGGCTCGGGCGCAATCATCTCCCAGAGATCGACGGCGCCGGGATGACCGATGCGGCTGGAGCGGTGCACGACGGGCTCGGCGGCGGCACTGAGGCCACGGGCATTCTCGGGCGCCGTGAAGACATGGTCGACGGCGGCCAGCACGTCGGCGGTGGAACGGAAGGAGAGCGGAAGGCGGATCGATGAAAACTGCTGGCCGCTATTATCCACGCGCCGCCGCGTCCGGTCGCTCTCCTCGGAGAAACGTTCGGGCCGCGCACCCTGGAAGGAATAGATCGACTGCTTTTCGTCGCCGACCGCGAAGATCGTCCTGAGGGTCGGGCGCGCGCTTTCCCCGGAGAAGAAATCCTCCGCCAGCGATTGGATGACGCTCCATTGGATCGGGCTGGTATCCTGCGCCTCGTCGACGAGGATATGGTCTATGCCCTGGTCGAGCTTGTAGTGGATCCAGGGGCCGACGTCCTTCTTGGTCAGCAGATCGGCGGTGCGGGTGATCAGGTCTTCGAAATCGAGCTGGCTGCGCCGCTTCTTCAGTTCTTCATAGTCGCGGTTCAGCCGGTCGGCGAGGGTAAGCGCCGGCCGGGTGGCGCGATACATCCGCATCAGCTTCAGCCGGTCGCGGCAAACGACGACATGGGCGCGGGCGGCAGCGACTGCGTCGGCCAGCGCGGGTGCATCGGCCAGCATCGCCTTGACGAAAAACTGGCTGTCCGACTTCGGCTCGCCCTTGGCGGTCAGCATGACCTTTTCGAGGATCTCCGCGCGGGCGATCGGGTTCGCTTCGCGTTTGGCAAGGCGCAGCCCATAGGCGATGTCCTGCGCTTTTGCCCCACCCTTGAGATCGGCAAGCGTGAGATAGAGCTCCAGCGCCGAGCCTGAAAGGCCGGGCAGAGGCCAATACTGCTCCGCTATCCCAGCTTCGGTGTCATCGGGAGAGAGACCGAGCCGGGTCAGCAGCGCAGCCTCAATGCCGCCGTTCCGTTCGGCTTCCGCAGTGAAGCGCCTGATAGCATTGCGGTTGGCGACGATTTCGCCCAGCAATGTCTCCAGGCCGGATTCGTCGCCGAGATCGAGCACATAGGCGAAGGCCTCGGCAAGTTCGGCATTCGGATCATGCGGCGTTGCCGTCAACAGGGACCGACGGGCATCATCCAGCAGGGTCGCCGCGGCGCGATCGTCGAGAACCGAGAAATGGCCGGCGACATTGGCTTCCAGCGGGAATTGATGCAGCAGCGCTTCGCAGAAGGCGTGGATCGTCTGGATCTTCAGCCCGCCCGGCGTTTCCAGCGCCTTGGCAAAGAGGCGGCGAGCTTCGGCGAGCTTCAAGAGACCCGGCTCCGCGCCTTCGATCTCGGTGATTCGCGCCTTCAGCTCCTCGTCCGGCAATGTTGCCCAGGCAGCTAGGCGATCGAAGACGCGGTTCGACATCTCCGACGCCGCGGCCTTGGTATAAGTGAGGCAGAGAATGGCTGACGGCCGCGCGCCGGCGAGCAACAGGCGGATGACGCGCTGGGTCAGCACATGCGTCTTGCCGGAACCGGCATTGGCCGAGACCCAGGCGGACCGTTCCGGATCGGAGGCGATCGATTGCTGCACAGTCGTCCAGCCGATCCAGACGCCAGGATCGTCGCTATCGGGCAGGGCGCTGAGTTCGCCGTCGGAAAGCTCACTCATCGCCGCCTCCCTCCTGTTCGGTCTCCGCTGTCGACCATTCGGAGGCGCGGGCCAGGTGATCGTAGTCGCCGCCATATTCGAATTGTTGGGCGGGGATCAGCCGTGACGAGAAGCCCTTTTCGCCGGACTGCAGCAGGGCAACGAATTTGACGAGTTGGTCCATCGACTCCTCCGCCAAATCCATAGCCGACTTTGTTTCCGTCTTGCCGCTGCGGCCGGAAAGTTCGTTGTTGACCTGATCGACCTTGAAGCGATCGCCGGGCCTCAGACGCACATAAAGCAGGTTCTCCGGAGCAAGTGCGCCGACATCGCGGAAAGCGCCGGCCTTGAGTGCGTAAGCCTCCAGAGCCAATTGCGGATCGAGCAGCGCGCGGGCCTGCGCCGGCGAGGGATTGTAACCGGTCTTGTAGTCGATGATGTCTGCCGCCCTGTTGCCTTTGAAATCGATGCGGTCGGCAACGCCGGTCAAGCGGATGCCGATCGGCTCGATCTCGACGCCCGCAGGCACTTCCGTTGCCGTCGAGCGGATCTCAGGCCGCCGCTCCGCTTCCCAGGCGAGAAAAGCGCGCGCCACTTCGCGGAAACGTGGCCGCCAGACGCTATCGATATGAACCGGCAGTTGCTCCGCGTCGAAAAGCTCGGCCACGATACGATCCATAGCCAGCGATGCATTCGGCGTTCCCGCGATATGACCCTCACGGATAAAGCGATCGATGATCTTGTGATAGAGCGTGCCGCGCTCGGCCGGGCCGGGCTCGCGGTTGAAGGGAGCGATCGGGTCGAGCCGCAGGACGCGTCGGGCGTAGATCGCATAGGGATCGCGGCGGAGGCGGCCGACCTCGCTGAAGGAATAGCTTTTCGGCTGTAGCCCGGCTGGCGGTTTCGGGGATGGCCTCAGCGCCGGCGCCTGGTTTTCGCCTTCGTCGATCATCCCAGCCCAATGGCGATATTGATCGCCGCGCGCTTTCAATTCCCCGGCAAACGTCTTGCCGCCCAGCGCCATCAGCCGCTGCAGCCAGCGCGACGCCACGGTCGGGGTCGAGCCCTGTCGCAGTGCGCGCGAATAGATCAGGTCGCGCGTCCCATTCGCCATTTCGAAATCGTGGGCAAGCTGACCGATGCGGCGCTCCGGCGGTTCCAGGCCGATCGCGGTCTTCATCGTGCGGGAGATGAAGGGATTGTTGGCGGTCTGGCCCGGCCAGGAGCCTTCGTTGAGCCCGCCGAGGATCAACGTATCGACGCTCTGCAGGCGCGCTTCCAGCGTACCGAAGATGAACAGCCGCGGATGGCTCAGTGCCCGCGGCTTGACTGCCTGCCCGGCGGAGAGCGCGGCCATGATATCGATCCACTGCGGCCCATCCGCTTCGAGCTGGCCTTCGGTTTCCATGACCTCCTTCAGCAGGCTTGCCATCGTATCGCCGGCCTCGCCGGACCAGAGTCCGGCCAAGTTGCCGCGCTCATCGGCGGCAACGGCTTCAAGGGCGCGGCCCGTGCGATCGGCCCATTCGGAAAGGGTGGGAAGTCCGGCGGATGATGGTGTAAGCGCTGAGGTCAGCGGCTCGCATGCCGCTGCGATCTTTCGGGCCAGCGCGCGCGCATGTTCCACGGCTTCCGGAGGCAGGGATTTGCGCCAGTGCGGCGCATGTCGGTCCATTGCCTGTTCGGTGAGCTGCCGGTCGAGCAGGGATTCCAGCGCGCCGATATCGACATCGGCGATGCCGCCCCTCAAGGCGAGCACTTCCAGCGCATCGACGCCAAGCTGCAAGGCATCCGTGCGAAAGCCGAAGCGGGCGAGGGGATGCTTGATGAGCGAGACGATGGCAACGGGGTCGCCGGGGCGAAGCGTCGCCTCGAGCAGCAATTGCAGCAGCGCCCCTTGCGGCGTGGCGGCGAGCGGCGTTCCGGCCGAATCGTCGGCGGTGATGCCGAAGCGGGCCAGCTCCGCCGTCACGCGCCGCGCCAGATTGCGATCCGGCGTGATCAGTGCCGCCTGGCTTTCGCCGCCGTTGCGCCCCGGCTTCTCCAGCGCGAGCCGCAAGGCGATGGCGATTGCCGTCGCCTCTTCGCGTTCGTTCGTCGCCTCGATTAGCGCGACATCGGCGAAGGCTCGCGCAATGGCGTCCGGCGCCAGCGTCTTTTGCCATGCCCCCCAGCCGCTGGTCGCTTTCGCTGGCGCCAGGGCGCGCGACAGGACCTCAGCGCGAATCTGCATGCTCTCCGGCGCCTCGGCGACGGTTTCCACATCGCTTCGCTCCACGCGCAGCCGCTTCAACAGCAGCGACAGGCCATATTGTGAATGGCTGCGTGTCGTCGGATCGACCCTAGCGCCAGCGCCCGTCTCCGGCGCCACAAGCCGCCATTCCTCCTCCGGCATCGAAAGATCGAGCCCCGGAAGCACAATGACGCCCTGCGGCAGGGAGGCAACGGCGGCAATCAGCTCCGCCGTTGCCGGAACCGAACCGGTGGAGCCGGCGATGATGATCGGCCCGGCATGCTGCATTGTGGCAAACCGTTGCGCCTCGGCACGCAGGATGGCGTTGCGGTGTCTGGCGGGCGAGGATTTGCCGAGTTCCTCCAGCCGCGCCGGCCAGAAAGCACTGGCAATCTGCAGGAATTCGGTCGTCAATTGCCACCAGAGCGCATGGTCGTCGGCGCTAAGCTTGGCAAGCTCGGCCCAGTCGCGATCCTCGGTCTCGATGGAATCGATGAGTTCGGCGAGATTGCGCGCCAGCCAAATGGCGTCTGCCGGGCTTGCCGGAGCGACGAGCGGCGAATCCGAATGAATGTCGCGGACGATCTGCGGCAGCCTGTTGCGCCAGGCAAGGATCAGCCGTGCCAGTTCCAACAGCCGCGCGGTATTGGCGAGCGGCTGTGCCAGATCCGCGGTCGCGGGCAGAGCCTCTTCGAAATAGCCGCTATCGTCGTCCGTCTCGCCGAGCGGGCGGATCACCGGCAGGATCGCGGAGCGGCCGCCAAGCAGATCGACGAATTCCGAACGCAGCACGCGCGCCGCGCGCCTTGTCGGCAGGAAGATGGTAACCTTGGCAAGCGATAGCGGATCGCCGGGATCGTGGCGAAAGTGCTCGGTCAGTCGGCCATCACAGAGAGCGCTGGCAAGGGTCTTGAGAAAAGGCAGGCCCGCCGGGATCGTCAGGATGCGTTGCCGGTGCCCGCCCGTCATCCGTCACGCAAACGCCCGGAAAGTCCGGATCGTTTCCTCCGCCTCGCCGATCGCCTCCGGCGTGCCGACGGTCAGCCAATGGCCGTCCATCATCGTGCCGTAGAGCCGGCCCTTGGCGATTCCCTTGTCGAAATAGATGTTGATGTTGAAGGCATCATTTGGCGCATCGTCAAGAAGGGAGGGGTTCATGACGAAGGCGCCGGCATAGACGACGCCATTATATTGCGCGTCGCGATAGCGTGTAAGCCGGCCGTCCCCAGCCATGCTGAAATCGTTCTTGCCGTTGTGACCCGTGGTTCTTTCCAGCTCGACGCACAGCATCGCCATATCCATGCGCTGCTCGTCGAAGAATCCGGCTAATCGCTCGAGGTTTGTTGGTTGGCCGGGTTTCTCGCCGATCCAGAACAAGTCGGCATTCATGACGAAAACAGAATCGCGGCTCAGCAGCGTCAGGCCTTTGACGATGCCGCCGCCATTGTTCATCAGCGCATCGCGTTCATCTGAGATCAGGATGTCTAATCCGCGATAGTTCCGAAGATGCGCCTCCATCTGATCGGCATGATGATGGACGTTCACGACGGCCCGCTCGACACCGGCTTCGGCCAGGGCATCCAGCGTATAATCGATCATCGGCTTGCCGGCGATCTTTACCAGCGGTTTTGGGATGGTATCGGTAATTGGCCGCATGCGGGTCCCGAGGCCCGCGGCCAATACCATGGCTTGCTTGATGGTCATCTCGTCTCGAATTTGTGATTCGCTCGGCTGTCTTCCTTTAGCATATTGCAGGAAAACCGTCGCCCGGTCTCGGTCAGCTAGACGTCGCCTATTCCAGCTCGTGCACACCATTCGCGCAACGGAGCGAGCGTTTCGTGTTCGAAAGCGATGGCGAGATAGGCGAGCGTGCGTGGCATATGCTTCATATAGCCGGGCTTGCCGTCGCGCTGCAGCAGCCGCACCCAGAGGCCGGCGAGCTTGCAATTGCGCTGCGCCGACATGATCGCCCAGCTCTTCAGGAACTTTGCTTCGTCGAAACCGCCTTGGGCATGCCGCAGCGACAGATAATCCGCTATCAATTCATCATGCAGATCGCGCTCAATGGTGACACGCGCGTCCTGGACGATGGAGGCAAGGTCATAGGCCGTCGGGCCGATCATCGCATCCTGGAAATCGATGAGGCCGATTCGCTGGATGCCCTTTTCCTTGACCCGCCAGATGATATTCGGCGAATGGAAATCGCGCAGCAGCAGGTTCTTTTCAGCATCGTCCAGCTCATCGATCAGGCCGTTCCAGATCGCCAGATAGTCGGCCCTTTCCTCGTCGCTCGCCGGCGCACCGCGTTTCCAGGGCAGATGCCAGTCGATGAGCAACCGCGCTTCCATCGTCATGGCCGTCCGGTCGAAATCCGGAATATGATGGACGTGATCCGGCGTGACCGGGATGTCCTGCGGGATATGAAGGCTGTGCAGATGCGCCAGGCAGGCGACGCTTGCCCGGTAGCGATCGGCGATCGGCTTGCCTTCCTTGTCGAGCACGCCATCGGTGCCGAGATCCTCGATCAAAAGAATGCCCTGATCATAGTCGGCCGCGAAGATCTCCGGCGCGGCAAAGCCGTTTTCGCGCAGGACATTGGCGATCGCCACGAAGGGATAGGCATCCCAGGCGAGATGCGCGACTTTGGGGTAGGGCTTTCCGTCGAGCACCGGCGGCCCTTCGGGCAGCCGCGGCCAGTCCATCAGGATCACACGCTTACCGCCGCCATGCGGATGGATGGATTCGTAGGCGCGCAGCGAAGCATCGCCCGTCAGGAAACGCCGCCGAGCGCCGGCATAACCATTGGTGTCGAGGAAAGCGCGGATCGCCAGAACGCGCTGGATGCGGGCGAATTGCTTGGCCGATGCCACAATGGTCGCGCGGCGGCCTTCGCCTTCGTGCTCGAGCTTGAGATCGATGCGCTCTTTCGGCAGTTCGCCTTCGGCCATCTCCGGCCATTCCACCAGGCAGATGCCGGTCTGCAGCGCCTCGTCGAAGCCGAGTTCGTCGAGTTCACTGGGGTCGCCCAGACGGTAGAGATCGAAATGCGAAACCGGGATGCGCAGCTCGTAGGACTGCACGAGCGTGAAGGTAGGGCTTGGTACGTCCAGTTCCGAATCATCGGCCATGGCGCGCAGCAGGGCGCGGGCGAGCGAGGATTTGCCGGCGCCGAGATCGCCCGACAGCGCCAGGCAGTCGCCGGCCTTGAGCGCCAGCGCCAGATCTTCGCCCAGGCGAGTGGTTGCCGCGTCGTCTGCCAGGAAAAGGGAGATGCTTGTGTTCGCTGCTGTCATTCTGCTGCGACGGAGTGCGGCAATTCGGCGGAGGGAATCCGACACGTGACCGTGGTTCCCTTGCCCGGCTGGCTTTCGATCGAGACCTGGCCGTCGTGCAGGCTGACGAAGCTTTCGACGATGGAGAGACCGAGACCGGCGCCGCTGCGCTTGCCGCCCTTGCCGCTGGAAGCAAAGCGGTTGAACACGGTGCGCATGATCTCTTCAGGGATGCCCGGACCTTTGTCGGCGACCGAGAAGACGAAATCGGTGCCTTCGCGTGCGCATCTCAATTCGATCGTCGAGCCTTCCGGCGCGAAATTGGCGGCATTGGTCAGAAGCTTGAGCAGGATTTGCTTCAGCCGTTGTTGATCCGCAACCACGGAACCGAGATGGGCGGGGACGGTGATTTCCAGCGTGACGCCGCTTTCCTGCAGCCGATCGGCGATCTGCATCGACACCTCGTCCAGAAGGTCGTCGAGCCCGATCTCGGAATAGTTCAGCCGCATGATGCCGGCATCGACCGTTGCAAGATCGAGAATGTCGTTGACCAGCGTCAAGAGCACCGAGGAAGAGGTGGAGATATGATCGATATACTCTGCCTGCCGGTCGTTCAGCGACCCGATGCCCGGCGTCTTCAAAAGATCGGTAAAGCCGATGATATTGGTTAGCGGCGAGCGCAGCTCGTAGGAAACATGCTGGACGAAATCGTTCTTCAGCTCGTCGGCCTTCAGCAGCGCCTCGTTCTTTTCGGTCAGCGCCCGTTCGGCGCGCACGCTGTCGGTCTTGTTGACGAAGGTCAGCATGGTCTGCGCATTCGGCAGCGGAATGACGGCATAATCGAGGACTAGGTTGGAGTAGAGCTCCAGCGTGCCCTGCGACGACGGGCGTTCGTCGTCGAAGCTGGTGATCTGCTCGGCAAACCGCTTCCAGCCGTCCGGCCGGTCGTAGGAGGGCGCGCAGGCCTCGGCCAGAGCCTGGATATGCGTGCCGGGCTTCGCCTGTGCCTCGGTGATGTTCCACAGGATGCGGAATGCCGGGTTGGAGAGGCGGATGCGGCCATCGGGGCCAAAGACGGCAACGCCTTCGGAGAGATGGTCGATCGTCTCGCCCTGCACCTTGACCAGCGTGTTGTAGCGGGTTTCGAGATCGACCTGCTCGGTCAGATTCTCGAATACCCATGTGGCGCCGCCTTGCGGGTGGGCGGTGGCGAAAACCCGCAGGGTCTGACCGTTCGGCAGGTGCCAGAGATCCGATTGGGTGTCGAGCGCGCGGTAGACGGACAAGACTCCGTCTTTCCAGGTCTTCCAGTTCAGTTGCTCCGGCAGCTTCTTGGCGCCGCGCAGCCGATCCAGCAGCTCGCTATTGTCAGGTTTCTTCTCGAGGAAGGCGATGTCGAGCTCCCAAAGCTGGACGAAGGCCTGATTGTAGAATTGCAGCCGCCGGTCACCGTCGAAAATCGCGACCGGTGTCGCAAGATGATCGAGCGTCTCGGCATGGCTCTTCAGCGTGCGCGCCAGCTCGGCACGGACTGCTTCCGCTTCCGAAACGTCGATAGCGATGCCGGCCGAACCATCAGATGATTTGACGTCGATGACATCGAAGAAGGTGCGATTGCCGTGTACGACGGTGGAAATCTTGTCGTGGAAAGGCGATTCCGGCGTGGTGGATGCACGGATGCGCTCGCGCGCGACGGTCGTCAGGAATTCGCGGCCTTCGCGGATGGCTTCATCCGGCGACACCGCCTCGACTGCTTCGCCATAGGCCTGGTTGACCCAGGTCAGCTTGCCCTCGGTATCGCGCCGCCAGACCGGCAGGTCGATGGCATCGAGCAGGTTCTGGAAAGCGGAGATCGAAGTCATGAGCCGGTCGCGCTCGATCTTGAGCTCGGCCAGTTCGGCGCGCAGATTGTTGAGCGCGATGAAGCGGACGAAGGCGCGGCCGCCGGAGATGCGGCCCTGCGCCTCCAATATCTCGTCGCGGTTCGTCTCGACCACCATATCGAAGCTTTGGCCGCTGCTGCGCAGCTTGTCGATCGCCTTTTCCAGCTCGCCGGCCGACCAGGATTTCAGCCAGCGGCCGAAAGCGAGGAATTCGTTGTCCTGCGGCGCGCCGGTCTCGACGGGGAGCTGGCCAAGCAGCTCCGGCCGTGCGTTCTGCCCGTCCCAGATGACGATCCGGCGATTCTTGTCGGCGATCAGCGCCTGATACTGCGAAATGCGCTGGTTCGCGTCCGATAGCGCCGTACGGATCTCGCGGCTTTCGCTTTCCATATTGCCGCGCTGGCGGACCACCCAGACCGTCGACAGAAGTGCCGCGGAAATTACGCCGATGATGACGGAAAAGACGGCCATTTCGGAGGAGGTAAAGAGACGGGCTACCGCCGGCGTGCCGGCGCTCGTCTGCGCCAGAACGGGACCCGCCAGGCCGCTGACGATGCCGCCGAAAACGCTGAAACGCAGCAAGCGACCCAATGAGGCCAAAAGGCCTGCATTCGTCCGCCGCTTTGCTCGCGGTAAAAGCATATATGCGCCGCCCTGCCGCCGCCGCGCGATCGCCGCTGGGGGTATCGCTGGCTCAGGCAGGTTGTCTTTCCCTTCAGACATAAGCGGTCTGTCTCCGTCCTTCAGAGCATGATGCCGAAAAGTGTAAGCGGTTTTCGGACGACATCATGCTCTACTTATTTGATTGTAGAGCGGATTCAGATTTTAGGTCGTGTCGACCTAAAATCATCCGACTCTACTGTGCCGCATCTCGACAAGACATCCCATTTTCATGGCTCCGGGCATGCCCGGTTCGTCACGAATCAAGTCTAAAAACAATACTGCCTAAGGGAATCGCCGGGAAGGGAGCGGGCCAAAAAATAAGCCCCGGCATTTGTCAATGCCGGGGCCACAAGATATTGTGGATATCGATCGTAAGATCAGTATCTGTAGTGGTCGGACTTGAACGGACCCTTCGGAGTGACGCCGATATACGAAGCCTGCTCTTCAGAAAGCTCCGTCAATTTCACGCCAAGCTTGCTGAGATGCAGGCGAGCAACCTTTTCGTCGAGGTGCTTCGGCAGCACGTAGACTTCGTTCTTGTACTGGCCGGGCTTGGTGAAGAGCTCGATCTGCGCCAGCGTCTGGTTGGTGAAGGAAGCCGACATGACGAAGGACGGATGGCCGGTGGCGTTGCCGAGGTTCAGCAGGCGGCCTTCCGACAGCAGGATGATGCGGTTGCCCTTGGCGAACTCGATCATGTCGACCTGCGGCTTGATGTTCGTCCACTTCAGGTTACGCAGGGCGGCAACCTGGATTTCGTTGTCGAAGTGGCCGATGTTGCCGACGATCGCCATGTCCTTCATCGCACGCATATGGTCGATGCGGATAACGTCCTTGTTGCCGGTGGTGGTGATGAAGATGTCGGCGGTCGAGACGACGTCTTCGAGCTGAACCACTTCATAGCCGTCCATGGCAGCCTGCAGGGCGCAGATCGGATCGACTTCCGTGACCTTGACGCGCGCGCCGGCGCCGGAAAGCGAAGCAGCAGAACCCTTGCCGACATCGCCATAGCCGCAGACGACGGCGACCTTGCCGGCCATCATCACGTCGGTGGCGCGGCGGATGCCGTCAACCAGCGATTCCTTGCAGCCGTACTTGTTGTCGAACTTCGACTTGGTGACGCTGTCGTTGACGTTGATCGCCGGGAAGGGCAGCAGGCCCTTCTGGCTGAGCTGATACAGGCGGTTGACGCCCGTGGTGGTTTCTTCGGTGACGCCCTTAATGGCTTCGCGCTGCTTGGTGAACCAACCCGGCGATGCCTGGAGGCGCTTTTTGATCTGCGCGAAGAGGATTTCTTCTTCTTCGGAATGCGGATTGGAGAGGACGTCCTCGCCAGCTTCGGCGCGAGCGCCAAGCAGGATGTACATGGTGGCGTCGCCGCCATCGTCGAGGATCATGTTGGAGAAGCCGCCATCGGCCCACTGGAAGATCTTGTCGGTGTAGATCCAGTAGTCTTCAAGGCTTTCGCCCTTGACGGCATAGACCGGAACGCCGGAAGCGGCGATCGCGGCAGCGGCATGGTCCTGGGTCGAAAAGATGTTGCAGGATGCCCAGCGCACTTCAGCGCCGAGAGCGACAAGCGTCTCGATCAGCACTGCGGTCTGGATCGTCATGTGCAGCGAACCCGTGATGCGCGCGCCCTTCAGCGGCTGCGCTTCGCCGAATTCGGCGCGGCAAGCCATAAGGCCCGGCATTTCGGTTTCGGCGATCGAGATTTCCTTGCGGCCAAAGTCGGCAAGGCCGATATCGGCGACGATGTAGTCCTTTTCAGTGCTCATGAAGGTCTCCAGCCTGAACGATGCGAACGGACCACAGGCGAACGCCTCGGCCGAATGCAACAAGAATTGCACGCTGACAGCGTGTGGGATGATGCCCTGTAGCAGGCTTCAGGCCGGAAATCAATGTTGATATAAAGAAGTCTTTATATCTTTATATCCGTCGATTTTTAGGGTGCTTCTCTGTCATGAGACTATCGGGGCTTCTCTAGTCGGCGTGTCGGCGGCAAGCGATTTTTCATAGCTGAGGCGAGGACGTCTGGATTCGGCCCATACTCACCGTCGCACAATCTGCTAGAGTGATCTAATGTTCGCGACCAACCCTTACGAGTTTCGCAGAGCGACCCTGGATGATCTCGCTTTACTGAAGGCGTGGCGGTCGAGCCCGCATGTCCTGGAATGGTGGGGTTCTGGTGAGCCGTATGGTGAAGCAGAACTGGTTGATCCTCGGGTGGCTCGCTGGATCATTTCAATTAACGAACGGCCCTTTGCGTTCTTGCAGGACTACACGGTGCACGGATGGGAAGATCACCATTTTGCCGGTCTTCCCAAAGGGTCGCGGGGAATTGATCAATATATCGGAGACCCCGAAATGGTCGGCGTTGGACATGGTTCAGCGTTTATCGGAATGAGGATGCAGGCTCTTTTCGATGAGGGCGCACCTGTGATTGCGACCGATCCGCATCCAGACAATGGACGGGCGATAGCCGTCTACAAGAAGTTGGGGTTCGAACTGTCTGGACCACCTCAAGAGACTGGATGGGGCTTGATCTTGCCAATGCTGGCGAAGCGGTAAGCAGAATGGATGCAACGGCAGCAAAGTCCGCTTTCCAGCCGAAATCGCCGCTCTACAGAAACTAGGCGATCATTGGCTGCGTCCGGCTTGCAAGAATCGGATTGCACAGACGACTGTAGCGAGCAAACTCGGCCTTTTCACAGCGAAGGAACCGCCATGCTCACGCTTCATGACTATTTGCCGTCGCAGAACGGCTGGAAAGCCAGGGTTTTGCTCGGGCTCCTCGAAATCCCATATACCAGCCATCTTGTGTCGATTTTCGAGGGCGAGAGCCGCACCGACGCCTTCCTGAAGCTCAATCCGGTGGGCGCTATCCCCGTTCTCGAACTGGGGGACGGAAACGCGATCGCGGAATCAAACGCGATCCTCACCTATCTCGCCGAAGGCACGCCCTTTCTGCCAACGGACCGCTACCAGCGCGCCAAGGTCATGCAATGGCTGTTCTTCGAGCAATACCACATCGAGCCAGTCATCGGCTCGCTGCGCTTCTGGACGCTGACTGGGCGGTTGGAACGCAATCAGGCCTTGGTTTCGGGCAAGCACGAAGCCGCGGTCCGCGCTCTTTCGGCCTTGGAACGCAGCCTCGCCGGTCTTCCGTTTCTTGTCGGGAACGATCTTTCGATCGCCGATATTGCGGTCTACGCCTACAGCCACCGCGCCGCGGATTGCGGCTTTCCGCTGACCGACTACCCGGCGGTCTCCGCCTGGTCTGCCCGTGTCAAAGATGCCATTGGTCCGGGTTATCCCGTGCATCCCTACAGCATCGATCCGCATTCCGGCGCTTGAAGCATGCATAGCGCGGAGACGGAGATCACATCTCTTCGCCGAACTTGTCGGCGACCAGACGATCCAGTGCATCCAGTGCCTCGGCGGCCTGGGTGCCGCTGGCGGTGACGAGCACGCTGCAGCCGGGGCTTGCCGCAAGCATCATCAGGCCCATGATCGAATTGCCGCCCACCGTGGTTCCGTCCCTCGAGACGGTGATGGTGGCGTCATAGGCTTCGACGGTCTGTACGAATTTGGCGGAAGCGCGGGCATGCAGGCCGCGTTTGTTGATGATCAGAAGTTCCCGGGAAAGTTCCGTCATGGGCGGGATGTTTGTCTCGTCATTTGCCGCTGAGTACACGGCTGGCCACATTTATATACTTGCGCCCGGCCTCGGAGGCTTCAACCAGAGCCTTCTCCATGTTGTTGTCGCCCCGTACGCCCGCAAGCTTTATTAGCATCGGCAGATTGACGCCGGCAATAACCTCGGTATGACCGCTATTCATGACGGAGATCGCAAGATTCGAGGGAGTGCCGCCGAACATATCGGTAAGGATGATGACCCCGTGCCCATCGTCAGCGCCGGAAACAGCCTGCAGGATGTCCTGCCGGCGCTTGTCCATGTCGTCTTCGGGACCAATGCATACCGTCTCTATGAACTTCTGCGGACCAACGACATGCTCGACGGCATGCCGAAACTCTTCAGCCAGCTTGCCATGAGTGACAAGCACAAGTCCGATCATGATATTACTGCTCCCATCGCACACGCAAACAGGTGGCCCATATCGCAATGCAGCAATGTCGTCCACCGGTGGGGGGACATCTTGGCGATGAAAAGCCGAAGTGCAAGCTTAAAATATGATATTTAAGCGCCTGCAAGGACCTAAATGGCCGATTAATCCAAACTGATGATGATTTTCGCCATAATTACTGCAAGCGGATTGGCCGATGCCGCGGACAGCCGGATCAGCGGTAAGCGAATGGATTCAGTCACATCGATCTGTTCGTCTTCCGGGGGTAGTCGCTCGGCCGTTGCCGGATCGACCGGGCGTATGGCGAAATGCATTTCGGCCTCAGAAACATGGGGAAGGCGGACGATGCCAGTGTAGCGGATCTCCATTAGTCCGGCGATCGAAGGCGGGCATTCGGCGATGATGGCGCCCTCACGCTGCGTGATGAAAACCTGGTCGTCTGCGACCAATGTGGCGGAAAGGCCAAGCGGCTTGGCAGCGGCAAGGCATGCGAAGGCAAGCGTGGACTTGCCGCTGCCCGATGGTCCCAGAAACAGCAGGCCGGTCTTGCCGATCACGATCGCCGTCCCGTGGACATTGGTCGCTTTGCTGCTCATGCCGGTGTTTCGGCCGGCAATGAGAGGATGAAGCGGGCGCCGAGCAGCGCCGGGCCCTCGCCGTCGACGATATTCTCAGCACGTAGCGACCCGCCATGCGCCTCGGCGATCTGCCGGCTGATCGACAGGCCCAAACCGGAATTCTGCCCGAAACCTTCCGCTTCCGGCCGGTCGGTATAGAAGCGCTCGAAAATGCGGTCGATATTTTCCGCCTGGATGCCTGGCCCGTTGTCCTCGACATAGATGACGCAACGCGTTCGCGTTCGCGTCAGCCTGACCGTGATCTTTCCGGTGTCCTTCGCAACGAAGGAGCGGGCGTTTTCAATGAGGTTGGTGACGATCTGGCCGATCCGCAGGTCGTGGCCATCGATGGTGAACTTGGTCTTCGTGCCGGGCTTGCGGTCGACGATATAGTCTATCTCGACCGCCTTCTTGCTGTGCCCGACCTGACGGGAAATATCGATCATGTCGCGCAAGAGCACTTCGAGATCGAGCGATCTCGCATCGGAGCGGGCAAGCTCGGCATCGAGGCGGGAGGCGTCGGAAATATCGCTTATCAGCCGGTCGAGGCGGCGCACGTCATGCTGGATGACATCCATCAGCCGCTTCTTGGAATCGTCACTCTTGGCGAGCGGCAACGTCTCGACGGCGCTCCGCAGCGATGTCAGCGGGTTCTTCAGCTCGTGGCTGACGTCGGCGGCAAAACTTTCGATCGCATCGATCCGGTCGTAGAGCGCCGTCGTCATTTCGCGCAGGGCGATCGACAGGTTGCCGATTTCGTCCTGGCGCGCGGAGAAATCGGGAATTTCCTCGCGCTCCTTCGCACCGCCGCGGCGCACGCGGATGGCCGCTGCCGAAAGCCGGCGCAGCGGATTGGCGATGGTGGAGGACAGAAGCAGCGACAGAACGACGTTGACCAGTGTCGCGACGCCGAAGACGCGCATGATCGCCAGGCGCTCGGCATGCACAATCTTGTCGATATCGCCGGCCTGCGTCGATAACAGCAAGACGCCGAGCACGGCGCGGAAACGCTGGATGGGCACGGCGACCGAGACGATCAGCTCGCCCTTTTCCGTGGTACGCACCACGGCGCCGCGCACGCCGGTCAGCGCGTTCATCACTTCCGGATAGATCGAACCGTCACCGCCGGGCGCTTCCTTATAGACCGGCAGGTTGCCCGGCTGCAGCATCTTGTTGAGCAGGCCGCTGAACCAGTCCGACCAGTTCTGAGCCGCGTCTTCCACCGGTGGCAGATCGTAGCGCAGCACCTGACCGCGCGAATAGAGATGGCGGCTGTCGAGCAGCAGATTGGCGTCGGCATCGAAGATGCGGGCACGGGTGCGCGTCGGCGAGATCAGTCGCGTCAGCACCGGCGCCACCTTCTCCGGATCGATCGGGAACTCCAGGTCCTCGTCGTTCGGGACGGGCGTGATGCTCTGCCCGGCTTGCAGTTCCAGCAGCTTCTGCGGGTCGATGGTGATGGAGTTGGTATCGACCGAAGCGGATGCTGAGACGGCGCCGGCGATGATTTCGCCTTGCGTCAACAGGCTCTCGACGCGCGCATCAATCAGGCCCTCGCGGAATTGATTGAGATAGAGGATGCCGCCGACGAGAACGACGAGGGCGGCGAGGTTGAAGAACAGGATACGCCGCGTCAGGCTCGAAAAGACTGCATTGCCGAAGATGCGGCGGATCAGCGTGAAAGGGTGAGTCCACCGACGGCGGGCGATTCTGACGTCGCTCGGGCTTTCCGTCTCGTCGATATCTCTATCTTGCACCAGTTGTGCCAAGCCAGCGGCCCTTTCGAAGACAGGATCGGCGACCCTGTCCGCATGCTCTTATTTCATTGCCCGTCGCACGGTCCAGTAAACTATCCAAGTATGATGCCGAAAAGTGTAAGCGGTTTTCGGACGACATCATGCCCTGTTCTCTACCTCTCGAGCGGATTCAGATTTTAGGTCGATTCGACCTAAAATCCCCCGGCTCTAGGCCGCTTCGCGGAAGCGGTAGCCGACTCCATACAGCGTTTCGATCATATCAAAATCGAGATCGACCATCTTGAATTTCTTGCGCAGCCGCTTGATGTGGCTGTCGATGGTGCGGTCGTCGACATAGACTTGCTCGTCATAGGCAGCATCCATCAAGGCATCGCGGCTTTTGACCACGCCAGGGCGCTGCGCCAGCGAATGCAGGATCAGGAACTCCGTGACGGTCAGCGTCACCGGTTCACCTTTCCAGGTGCAGGTATGGCGTTCCTGGTCCATGACAAGCTGGCCGCGCTCCAGCGAGCGGGCCTGTTGCGCGGCGCCGGGCTTCGCGGCTGTGCCGCTGCTGGCCGCGTTCGCGGCTTCACGGGCGGAGGCGCGGCGAAGCACGGCCTTGACGCGCTCGACCAGCAGACGCTGCGAGAAAGGCTTGGTGATGAAGTCGTCGGCGCCCATCTTCAGGCCGAAGAGCTCGTCGATCTCTTCATCCTTGGAGGTGAGGAAGATCACCGGCAGGTCGGACTTCTGCCGCAGGCGGCGCAAAAGCTCCATGCCGTCCATGCGCGGCATCTTGATATCGAAGATCGCCAATTGCGGCGGCCGGGCAAGCAATCCGTCGAGCGCCGAAGCGCCGTCGGTATAAGTCTCCACCTTATATCCCTCGGCTTCCAAAGCAATCGACACGGAAGTCAGGATATTGCGGTCGTCGTCAACGAGCGCGATTGTCAACATGGTGTTCGTCTCCATCATCAGTGCGCGTCTCTCCCGGATTTGGAATCCAGCCCCAGGTGGCTCCCAGGTGGCTTGCCAGCTCGGTTGGCGGTAACCTGGCGCGCTTATGGGGATAAAGGTGGAACAAATTGTGGCAAAGATAAAGAGGCGGATTGCCGAACACACAAACAGTTAACCACGGGTTGTGCGGCGAAACGTCTCGCTGGTATCTATTCAACCGATTTAAAATTATGAAAATTTATTTAAATCGATTAAATACATGATATCATTAAAGATTTTTCGCTCTACTCTCTTGTGCTTTTAAAAAGACGCCTCTACGCTTTATTTAGTTTTAACGGCTGAGGCCACGTAGAGGAATAGAGCGATGGAGCAATTCGGCGTCCGTAATCCCGCAACCGAACTCGAATCGATCGGCCTGGGAGCCGCCGCCAGTGTTCGTTATAATCTCTTGGAAGCTCATCTCTATGAGGAAGCGATTCGTCGGCGCGAAGCCGATCTGACCGCTCATGGTGTGCTGAGAGCATTGACTGGGCAGCACACCGGCCGCTCGCCGAAGGACAAGTTCGTTGTCCGCAACGCGACCACCGAAGACCAAATCTGGTGGGATAACAACAAGCCGATGTCGCCAGAACATTTCGCGCTGCTGCACAAGGACATGCTGGCGCATGTACACGGCAAGGACCTGTTCGTTCAGGACCTGATCGGGGGCGCCGACCAGGATTACGCCCTGCCGACGCGCGTCGTCACCGAATTCGCCTGGCACTCGCTGTTCATCCGCAACCTGCTCATTCGTCCCGAGCGGTCGGCGCTGGAAAGCTTCGTGCCGAAGCTGACGATCATCGATCTGCCAAGCTTCCGCGCCGATCCGGAGCGCCATGGCTGCCGCACGGAAACGGTGATCGCCTGCGATCTCGTCAACGGCATCGTCCTGATCGGCGGCACCTCCTATGCTGGCGAAATGAAGAAATCGGTCTTCACCGTCCTGAATTACCTCCTGCCAGAACGCGGCGTCATGCCGATGCATTGCTCGGCCAATGTCGGGCCTGATGGGGACGCCGCGATCTTCTTCGGCCTGTCGGGCACCGGCAAGACGACGCTATCAGCCGATCCGACCCGCACATTGATCGGCGACGACGAGCATGGCTGGGGTGAAAATGGCATCTTCAATTTCGAAGGTGGCTGCTACGCCAAGACCATTCGCCTGTCGGCCGAGGCCGAGCCGGAAATCTACGCCACGACCCGCCGTTTCGGCACCGTGCTCGAAAATGTCGTGCTTGACGAACATGGCGTGCCGAATCTCGACGATGGTTCGCTGACGGAGAACACCCGCAGCGCCTATCCGCTGCATTTCATCCCGAATGCCTCGGAATCCGGCATGACCGGCCATCCGGAGACGATCATCATGCTGACGGCCGATGCCTTCGGCGTCATGCCGCCGATTGCCAAGCTGACGCCGGAACAGGCGATGTACCACTTCCTCTCCGGCTACACCGCCAAGGTCGCCGGCACGGAAAAAGGCGTGGTCGAGCCGGAAGCCACCTTCTCGACCTGCTTTGGCGCGCCCTTCATGCCGCGTCATCCGGCCGAATACGGCAACCTGCTGAAGGACCTGATCGCCCGCCACGGCGCCGGCTGCTGGCTCGTTAACACCGGCTGGACCGGCGGTGCCTACGGCACGGGCCGGCGCATGCCGATCAAGGCGACGCGCGCCCTGTTGGCCGCCGCTTTGAAGGGTGATCTCGATAATGCCGAATTCCGGATCGACCCGAATTTCGGTTTCGCCGTGCCGGTTGCGGTCGAAGGCGTGGATAGCGCAATCCTCGATCCGCGTTCCACCTGGGCCGATGGCGAGGCTTATGACGCGCAGGCGGCAAAGCTGGTGCAGATGTTCGTCTCCAACTTCGCCAAGTTCGAGGATCATGTCGACGGCAACGTCCGTGACGCGGCGCCGGGTTTGCGTGTCGCGGCGGAGTGATTCGCCGCACAGAGGAATGACTCACGTGAAACCCGGCGGCCGGTCCGCCGGGTTTTTCATTTTGCCCTCTGCCTGTTTTCAACCGCGCGTCAATATGGGATAGACGGGCGCGGAGAAAACCATGGCCAGCGACGCGCTTTACATCAACGACCGGATCACCATTGCCGGCTGGGAACTGACGGAACAATTCGTTCTGGCGGGCGGCCCCGGCGGGCAGAATGTCAACAAGGTCGCGACCGCTGTTCAGCTATTCTTCAACATTCCGAATTCGCCGTCGCTGAATGACCGCGTGAAGGCCAACGCCGCGAGGCTCGCCGGCCGGCGCGTTTCCAAAGACGGCGTGTTGATGATCGAGGCCAGCCGCTTCCGCAGCCAGGATCGCAATCGCGAGGATGCACGCGAGCGGCTGAAGGAACTGATCCTCGAAGCCGCCGCACCGCCGCCGCCGCCACGCAAGAAGACCAAGCCGACCAAAGGCTCGATCGAACGGCGCCTGAAGGAAAAATCGGGTCGCTCTGAGGTCAAGAAGATGCGAGGCAAGCCCGGGGGCGAATAGGTTTCGGGCTGCGGTTTTGGTTTGATTGGGTAAAATGGGGCTTGTCAGGCGAGTCTGTTGTTGCCGTAGCTCTGTGCCTGGCCCGTCATCCCAACCTTCTCGCCGCACTGCAGGGAGAAGGGACGACAGTGTGAAACAACAAAGCTCCCCACTCGTGACGGGTTCGGATTAGGTACTGTAAGCTCACTCGTCCCGCAAGGCGGGGAGAGGGCAGAGGTGAGGGGCCATGCACAAAGACGCGGCAATGGCGCACTTCCCTGACGATCACCAATCTTGGAAAATATCGATGCTCCTACCCAACGGAATTCGCCATCTTCCCGGTTATCTCGACCGCTCCACTCAGGAAGCGCTGGTCGAGACCATCCGCGCCGTTGTCGCCGAGGCGCCGCTTTACACCCCGGTCATGCCCGGCACCGGCAAGGAAATGTCCGTGCGCATGACCAATTGCGGCCCGCTGGGTTGGGTGACGGACAAGCAGCGCGGCTATCGTTACCAGCAGAACCATCCGGTGACTGGCAGGCCCTGGCCGGGGATTCCGCAACAATTGTTTGATCTCTGGAGCAATATAGCGGGCTATGAAAAGCCGCCGGAAGCCTGCCTGATTAATTTCTACGATGACGATGCCCGCATGGGCCTGCATCAAGACCGCGACGAACAGGATTTGGCGGCGCCCGTGCTGTCGATCTCGCTCGGCAACGCCTGCCTCTTCCGCGTCGGCGGCCTTAACCGCAATGATCGTACGCTATCTTTCAAGCTTTCCAGCGGCGATATTGTCCTTCTCGGCGGAAAAGGCAGGCTTTGCTTCCACGGCGTCGACCGCATCTATCCGGCGACCTCGACTCTGCTGAAAAACGGCGGCCGGATAAACCTAACCTTAAGGCGGGTGAACCCGTAACTTCTAAAGCTTCCTCAACGCCACCTGTTCGATCAGATGATTCCTGCCTTTCTGCAGGATGAGATCAGCGCGCGGGCGGGTGGGCAGGATGTTTTGGCGCAGGTTCTTCAGGTTGATGTTCTTCCACAGTCCTTCGGCGGTCGCGATTGCCTCTTGTTCTGTGATCGAGGCGTAGCGGTGGAAGAAGGAGTTGGGGTCGCGGAAGGCGGTTTCGCGCAGCTTCATGAAGCGGGCGACGTACCAGTTGTGGATCAGATGCTCGTCGGCATCGATATAGATCGAGAAATCGAAAAAATCGGACACCATCGGCACGATCTTGCCATCCGCCGGCAGATGCCGCGATTGCAGGACGTTGATGCCTTCGAAAATCAGGATATCCGGCCGGTCGACGGTTTTGTATTCGTCCGGCAGCACGTCATAGACGAGATGCGAATAGCAGGGTGCTTTGACGTCCGGCTGCCCGGCCTTGATCGCCGAGAGGAAGCGCAGGAGTGCTGCGGTATCGTAGCTTTCCGGAAAGCCCTTGCGCTGCATCAGGTTGCGGCGCTGCAATTCGGCATTCGGAAATAGAAAGCCGTCGGTCGTTATCAGGTCCACTTTCGGGCTCGACGGCCAGCGGCGCAGCAATTCCTTCAGGATACGGGCCGTAGTGGATTTGCCGACGGCGACGGAGCCGGCGATACCGATGACGAAAGGCGTCTTGGCGACGTCGGAAAGACTGAGGAACCGATTGCGCTGCTCGAACAGGATCTGCGAGGATTCCACATGCGAGGACAGAAGGCGCGATAGCGAAAGGTAGATGCGTCGGACTTCATCGAGATCGATCGGGTCGCCCATGGAGCGCAGCCGCGTCACTTCATCGGCGGTCAGCGTCAGCGGCGTATCGGCTCTGAATTTCGACCACTCGTCCGAAGAAAAGAAATAATAGGGCGAATAGGCTTTCGCCTCAAATATATCGAGTGTCTCGTGCGCAGGCAGGGTTTGGGTCGCTATCGTCATCGCATTCTACCGGCTGGCCTTCTCCTGAAGGCCGGATTGAGCGGTGCGCCTTTCGAGCTCACCCATGACATTCTGCAACGGAATGCCTGCAATCTTCAATACGACCATAAGGTGATAAAGCAAATCGGCTGCCTCGTAGGTGAGATTGTCGCGATCGCCGGTCACCGCCGCCATGACGGCTTCGATCGCTTCCTCGCCGAGCTTCTTTGCCGCCTTTGGCTGACCGGCGGCGAAAAGCTTTGCCGTCCAGGATTCCTCCGGCGAAGCCTTGGAGCGCTCGTCGACGATTCTTTCGAGGTCGGAAAGGGTAAATCCGCTCATCCGTCCTATCCCTTCCTAATCGAGCCGCATGGCGATGCCATGCTCTGACATATAGTGCTTCGCTTCGCCGACCGAATAGGTGCCGAAGTGGAAAATGGAAGCCGCCAGCACGGCCGTCGCATGGCCTTCCTTGATGCCGGCAACGAGATCGTCGAGATCGCCGACGCCGCCGGAGGCGATCACGGGCACACGTACCGCATCGGCAATTGCCCGCGTCAGCTCCAGATCGTAGCCGACCTTGGTGCCGTCTCGATCCATGGAGGTGACGAGCAGTTCGCCGGCGCCGCGCTCGACCATCTTGCGGGCAAAATCGACGGCATCGATGCCGGTCGCGTTGCGGCCGCCATGGGTATAGATCTCCCAGGCGCTCATATTGTCGCCGCCGAGTGCCTCGGTACGCCGCCGCTTGGCGTCGATCGAGACGACGATGCACTGATTGCCGAACTTGTCGGCCGCTTCGGCGACGAAATCAGGATTGTTGACCGCCGCCGAATTGATCGAGACCTTATCGGCGCCGCAAAGCAGCAGCTTGCGGATATCCGCGATGGTGCGCACGCCGCCGCCGACCGTTACCGGCATGAAGCATTGCTCGGCGGTGCGGGCCACGACATCGAAGATCGTCTCCCTGTTGTCGGAAGAGGCGGTGATATCGAGGAAACACAGCTCGTCCGCACCGGCGGCGTCGTAGGCCTTGGCGGCTTCGACGGGGTCGCCGGCATCGACGAGGTTGAGAAAGTTGACGCCCTTGACGACACGGCCGTCCTTGACGTCGAGGCAGGGGATGACGCGGGCTTTCAGGGTCATTGCGCGATCTCCTTCGCCTTGGCCGCCTTGATCAGCGCCAAGGCCTCCTTCGGATCGATCCGGCCATCATAAAGCGCGCGGCCGGAAATCGCACCTTCCAGTTTGCGGGCATCTGGCTGGATCATGCGGCGGATATCATCAAGCGAGGCAAGGCCGCCGGACGCGATGACGGGAATGGAAACGGCATCGGCCAGTTCCAGCGTCGAAGCCCAGTTGATGCCGGTGAGAATGCCGTCGCGGTCGATATCGGTATAAATGATCGCGGCCACGCCTGCGCCTTCGAATTTTTTCGCCAGTTCGATGACGCCGAGTTCGGAGGCTTCCGCCCAGCCTTCGACCGCCACCTTGCCGCCCTTGGCGTCGATGCCGACGGCGATATGGCCTGGAAATCTCCGACAGGCTTCGACGACAAGCGCCGGATCGCGCACGGCGACAGTGCCGAGAATGACGCGGGCAAGCCCGCGTGTCAGCCAGTTTTCGATATGGTCGAGCGTACGGATGCCGCCGCCGAGCTGCACAGGGTTTTTCGTCGCCTTGAGAATGGCGTCAACGGCCGCCCCATTGACGGTCTCGCCGGCGAAGGCGCCGTTGAGATCGACGACATGCAGCCATTCGAAGCCCTGGTCTTCAAAGGCTTTCGCCTGGGCGGCGGGATCGGGATTGTAGACGGTCGCCTGCTCCATGTCGCCGAGCTTCAGGCGCACGCACTGGCCGTCCTTGAGGTCGATGGCGGGAAAGAGAATCATGTCTTTGTCCTTAATGCGCGAAGCGTCACGGCTTCCAGCGCATAAAATTGGCAATCAGGGCGAGGCCGAGCTTCTGGCTCTTTTCCGGATGGAACTGCGAGCCGGCCATGTTGTCACGGCCAACGAAGGCGGTCATCGCTCCGCCATAACTGGTCGTGGCGATGACATCGTCGGCATGGTCGGCGGCCAGATGATAGGAATGCACGAAATAGGCATGCAGCCCCTCCGATCCGGTCGGAATGCCGTGGAAGAGCGGGTGCGGGTGTCTGAGATCCAGCGTGTTCCAGCCGATCTGCGGGATTTTCAGCGTGGGATCGCCGGGCGTCATCTCCTTGACGTCGCCCTTGATCCAGCCGAACCCCTGCGTGATCGTCTTTTCCAGCCCGCGCGACGACATGAGCTGCATGCCAACGCAGATGCCGAGGAAAGGGCGGCCCTTGTGTTCCACGACATCAATCACCGCATCCGCCATGCCGGAAACGGCGTCGAGCCCACGGCGGCAATCGGCATAGGCGCCGACGCCCGGAAGCACGATGCGATCGGCGGTGGCGACACGCTCGGCATCGTCAGTCAGATCGATTTCAGCGTCGATACCGGCTTCGCGGGCGGCGCGTTCAAAGGCCTTGGTGGCCGAGCGCAGATTGCCTGAGCCGTAATCGATAATCGCGACGCGCATGATCAGCGTCCTCCGTCATAGCCGGGAAGACCGAAAGACGGTCCGCCCCGGCTTGGGCTATTGTTTGGAGAGGTGGGGATATCCCAATCGTTTGAACGGATATTCTCCTCGGCCTTCGGCTCAGTCGTAGTGAAATGGATCTCTTCGGCCGTCGCCAGATTGGGCGCCGAAACCAAGTCTTCCGTCTTCCAGCCGCCTGCAACGAGGCTCCGATACGCGGCGTGGTTGCCTTCAAGCGCAGCCAGGACATGCACGCCGAGCAGGATCGCGATGCCGGCGGCAAAAAACTCCGGCCGGCGGATCAATTCCAGGGCGATGCCCTGTAGCAGAAAGGCGGCGATGGCCTGCAGCCACAGCCGGTGAAAAAGCATCCATAGTGTCGGAAACAAAAATGCGGTCCAGGAAAAACCGTCGCGGATGAAGCGCGTGCTCACCTGGTTTTTGTCCGGTCCTCCGGGTGGCGTCAAAATCAAATAGCTTGCCATCTCTTCACTTTCCCCATGACGGGGGCTCAGGCGAGGGTGCCCTTTGTCGAGGGCACACGGCCTGCCTGCCGCGGATCAATCTCGGTTGCCGTGCGCAGTGCGCGGGCAACGGCCTTGAAGCATGTCTCGGCAATATGGTGATTGTTGGCGCCATAGTGGTTGAGGATATGCAGCGTGATGCCGGCATTCTGCGCCAAGGCCTGGAAGAATTCGCGCACCAGCTCGGTATCGAAAGTGCCGATCTTCGGGGCGCTGAAGGCAACATTCCAGACGAGGAAGGGCCGGCCGGACAGATCGACGGCCGCCTTCGTCATCGTTTCGTCCATGGCGAGATCGATCGAGGCGTAGCGGGTAATGCCGCGCCGGTCGCCCAGCGCCTTGGCAATGGCCTGGCCGATGGCGATGCCGGTATCTTCGACCGCGTGGTGATCGTCGACATGCAGATCACCCTTGGTGTCGATCTCCATATCGATCAGCGAATGTCGCGAAAGCTGCTCCAGCATATGGTCGAAGAAGCCGACGCCCGTCGAAATCGTCGACTTGCCACTGCCGTCGATGTTGACGGACACGGAGACCGAAGTCTCATTGGTCTTGCGGGAAACGCTTGCCGTGCGGCTCGCTGCGGTCTCTGCCATGGTTGCTCCATCGGGATTGACGGCCGTTCCTTATCAGGCACATCGGCAAATATCCAGAAGTTAAGTCAGTATAGACTTATCTAGCCGGCTTACATGCATCATTCCGAAATAACGGGCATTTGCAATCGTAAAAAGCCCTCTTACATAGGGCTTGACGGGGCCGAAACGCGGCCCGGCAGAAAGCCCGCCAAAATGGGGGCAAACAGGTGTTTATATGACGACAATTGTAACTATTCGTAAGGGCGGCAAGGTGGTGATGGCTGGCGATGGCCAGGTGAGCCTCGGCCAGACCGTAATGAAGGGCAATGCCCGCAAGGTTCGCCGCATTGGCAAGGGTGACGTGATTGCCGGTTTCGCCGGTGCGACCGCCGATGCCTTTACGCTGCTAGAGCGGCTGGAAAAGAAGCTCGAACAATATCCCGGTCAGTTGATGCGCGCCGCCGTCGAGCTTGCCAAGGATTGGCGTACGGACAAATATCTGCGCAACCTCGAAGCCATGATGCTCGTCGCCGACAAACAAGTGACGCTCGCCGTCACCGGCAACGGCGATGTGCTTGAGCCGGAACACGGCGCCATGGCGATCGGCTCCGGCGGCAATTTTGCGCTCGCCGCGGCGCGCGCGCTGATGGATACCGACAAATCGGCCGAGGACGTTGCCCGCCGCGCGCTCGATATCGCCGCCGACATCTGTGTCTACACCAATCACAATGTCGTGGTCGAAACGCTCGACTCCGAAGCCTAATTCCTCTCTTGATTGTTTCTAGCCCTGACGGGAAGCGCACGAAATGACCACTTTTTCCCCCCGCGAGATCGTTTCAGAACTCGACCGCTATATTGTCGGCCAGCATGAGGCCAAACGCGCCGTGGCGATTGCGCTGCGCAACCGCTGGCGCCGCCAGCAGCTCGAGCCCGATCTGCGCGACGAAGTCATGCCGAAGAACATTCTGATGATCGGCCCGACCGGCGTCGGCAAGACGGAAATCTCCCGTCGCCTCGCCAAGCTTGCCGGCGCGCCCTTCATCAAGGTGGAAGCGACGAAATTTACCGAAGTCGGCTATGTCGGCCGCGATGTCGAACAGATCGTCCGCGATCTCGTTGAGGTCGGCATCGGCCTAGTGCGTGAAAAGAAGCGCGCCGAAGTGCAGGCGAAGGCGCATATGAGCGCGGAAGAGCGGGTGCTCGATGCCCTCGTCGGCTCTACGGCCTCGCCGGCAACGCGCGACAGCTTCCGCAAGAAGCTGCGCGAAGGCCAACTGGACGACAAGGAAATCGATATCGAAGTCGCCGACACGGGCTCCGGCATGCCCGGCTTCGAAATTCCCGGCATGCCCGGCGCCAATATCGGCGTCCTCAACCTGTCCGAAATGTTCGGAAAGGCCATGGGCGGCCGCACCAAGAAGGTGCGCACCACGGTGAAGGATTCCTACAAGGAACTGATCCGCGACGAATCCGACAAGCTGATCGACAACGAGGCGATCCAGCGCGAAGCGGTTCAATCGGCCGAGAATGACGGCATCGTCTTCCTGGACGAGATCGACAAGATCGCCGCCCGCGATGGCGGCATGGGCGCCGGCGTTTCCCGCGAAGGCGTGCAGCGCGACCTGCTGCCGCTGGTCGAAGGCACCACGGTTGCGACCAAATATGGCCCGGTGAAGACCGATCACATCCTCTTCATCGCCTCGGGTGCGTTCCATGTGTCGAAGCCTTCGGATCTCCTGCCGGAATTGCAGGGCCGTCTGCCGATCCGCGTCGAACTGAAGCCTTTGAGCAAAGAGGATTTCCGCCGTATCCTGACGGAGCCGGAAGCCAGCCTCATCCGCCAATACAAGGCGCTGATGGAGACGGAAAACTTGAAGCTCGATTTCACGGATAACGCGATCGACGCTTTGGCCGATGTCGCTGTGCACCTCAACTCCACTGTCGAGAACATCGGCGCCCGCCGCCTGCAGACAGTGATGGAGCGTGTACTGGACGATATTTCCTACAACGCTTCGGATCGTGCCGGCGTGTCGGTGACCATCGACGCCGACTATGTGCGCGAACATGTTGGCGATCTCGCCACCAATACCGACCTGTCGCGCTTCATTCTCTAATGGAATTAAGCCGGTGACGGCATCTTGACATATTAAGCACTCGACAGCGGGCCGTTAACTTTTTAGTTAAGGCCCGCTTCTTTGCGTGGGAATGGCTTTATTCGGCCAAGATTGTCCGTCAGGCAGCCGCATTGAAACATCGGATGAAACTTCGACAGGGCAGCCATCGTGCGACGCATTCTGATCACCCTTCTTCTGGCGGTTGTCAGCCTCTCCTGGACTCCGGCCTATGCGGATGCAGCGGCCATGGTGCCGCCGGGCAACCGCAACGCCGAGCAGCCGGCAATCCCTGGTGCCTCCGTGCGCCGTACCAAGGGCACGAATTCGACCTTCGAGCGCAAATACCAGAAGGTTCACGAACTGCTGGCGACCGATACCAAGCTCATGTCGAAGATCAAGTCGACGGCGCGCGCCTACGGCATCGACCCCATCCACATCATCGGCGCGCTGGTCGGCGAACATACCTATAATGTCGACGCCTATGACGGCCTGCAGTCCTACTACGTCAAAGCCGCCTCCTATGCCGGCCAGAGCTTCCGCTTCGCCTATGACGGCGAAGACGTCGATGATTTTGTCGCCCGGCCGCAATTCGATGCCTGCAAGGGCAAGAGGGATTCCTACAGCCTCTGGACCTGCCGCGAAGATGTCTGGGAAAGCGATTTCCGCGGCAAGAAGGTCGGCGGCAAATCCTTCCCCGACAACCGTTTCAGCGCCGTGTTCTTCCAGCCCTTCTATGCCGGCCAGACCTTCGGCCTCGGCCAGGTCAATCCGCTGACGGCGCTGGAGCTCTCCGATCTCGTCAGCAGCACGTCGGGCATTCCGAAGCTGGATGAAAAGGACGCCGGCAGCGTCTACAAGGCCATCATGGATCCGGATCTGTCGCTCGCCTTCGTTGCGGCCTCGATCCGCAAGTCGATCGATGACTACCGTTCGATCGCCGGCATGGACATTTCGGGCAATCCGGGCATCACGGCGACGCTCTACAATGTCGGCAATTCCCGCCAGCGGGCCGCAGCGCTCGCCGCCAAGAACCGTGGGGCCGGACAACCGGTCTGGCCGGAGGAAAATTACTATGGCTGGCTTATCAATGATAAGCTGGACGATCTGAAGTCGCTGCTTTAAACTTCGGGAGCCGTCGCGAAAATAAGGTTTTCGAGGAGATTGGATCTCATGGACATGATCCCGGAAGCCTTTTCCCCACCAGCCCCGACCCCGCGTACCGTCCCGCCATCGCGTCTGACGATCATCCGCACCATCCTGCGCAATCCGCTGGAATTATGGGGTGAGCCTTCCTATACGCTGCCATGGATCATGACGCGCTTCTTTCGCGAGCACACGCTGATCGTCAATGATCCCGGCCTGATCAAGCATGTGCTGGTCGACAATGCCTCCAATTACCGCATGTCGGATATCCGCCAGCTCGTGCTCCGGCCAATCCTGCGCGACGGCCTGCTGACGGCGGAAGGCCAGGTCTGGAAGCGCTCGCGCAAGGCCGTCGCGCCGGTTTTCACGCCGCGCCATGCCCAGGGCTTTGCCGGCCAGATGCTGAGCCAGAGCGAAGCCTATGTTCGCAAATACGAGGAGGCCGGCAGCGATGGCAAGGTTTTCGACATCGCCATCGATATGACCGAGCTTACCTTCGCCATCCTCGCCGAAACGCTGTTCTCCGGTGAGATCGTCACCGAAAGCGGCCATTTCGCCGATGACGTCAACCAGCTTCTGCATCGCATGGGCCGCGTCGACCCGATGGATCTTCTGCGCGCGCCTTCCTGGGTGCCGCGCGTCACCCGCATCGGCGGCCAGAAGGTGCTCGACAAGTTTCGCGGCATCGTCCGCAAGACGATGGATCTTCGGCTCGACAAGATGCGTAGGGATCGGGCCAGCGCTCCCGACGATTTCCTGACGCTGCTGTTGGAAAAGGCCGGCCCCGACGGCCTGACCATGGAGGAGATCGAGGACAACATCCTCACCTTCATCGGCGCCGGTCATGAGACGACGGCGCGGGCGCTGGCCTGGACGCTCTACTGCGTCGCCAATACCCCGCATATCCGCGAGGTCATGGAAGCGGAAATCGATCTGGTGCTCGCCACCGGCGCCGAGCCCGTCGCCTGGCTCGACCTGATGCCGAATGTCCGTGCCGCCTTCGAGGAGGCGATGCGCCTCTATCCGCCGGCGCCATCCATCAACCGCGCCTCGATTGCTGACGATGAATGGATAAGCCCAAGCGGGGAGCGCGTGGAGATCCCGGCCGGGATCACCGTACTGATCATGCCTTGGACACTGCATCGCCATGCGCTTTATTGGGACAAGCCGCGTGCCTTCATGCCCGAACGCTTCCTTCCGGAGAATCGCGGCAAGATCAACCGCTTCCAGTACCTGCCCTTCGGCGCCGGCCCCCGCGTCTGCATCGGCGCCACCTTTGCCCTTCAGGAAGCCGTCATCGCCCTTGCTGTCATGATGCACCGCTTCCGTTTCGATGTGACCGATCAGACGAATCCCTGGCCGGTGCAGAAGCTGACGACCCAGCCGCAAGGCGGGCTGCCAATGCGGGTGACGAGGCGGTAGGGGCGCTGCGGGCACGGGATTATCTCGCCCCTGGCGGGCGAGAAAGCAATTTCACTGGCTTAGGAATTGCGGCGCAGAAGCTGCTACGCATTAAAAATGCTTAGCGCAATTTCTAAGCCATTGAAATTGCAAGAGAGGGGGTCAGTTTCTTGTTCAGACAAATTTCTAAATTTCGTGCGTCCCTACCTACCCCCGCTCTTGCAAAAACTAAGAATTAGACGGGGACAAGCCCCCGCCTAATCCTAAGTTTTTGCTTTCTCGCCCGCCAAGGGCGAGATAGGCTCCGCGCTTGCCGCCTCACTCATCTCCTCAAGGGTAAATTGATCTGTGACATCTCATTTCCTGCTCGGCATCGACACCGGTGGAACCTATACCGATGCCGTTCTCTTCCATGAAACCGACGGCGTTGTTGCCAAGGCGAAATCGCTGACCACGCGGCATGATTTGGCCGTCGGCATTGCCGGCGCTGTCGATGCGGTCATCGCCAAGGCGGCCATCCCCGTTTCCGCTATCGGTCTCGTATCGCTGTCGACGACGCTTGCCACCAACGCGCTGGTCGAAGGGCAGGGCGGCCGCGCCGGACTGGTAATGATCGGCTTCGGCCCCGATGATCTGAAGCGTGACGGCCTGGCCGAGGCGCTGGGGACCGATCCAGTGGTGTTTGTACCCGGCGGACACAGCGTCCATGGCAACGAGAACCCGCTTGATCTGGCGGCGCTCGAAGCGATGCTGCCGGAGCTTTCGAAGAGCGTTTCGTCCTTCGCGATCGCTGGCTATTTCGCTGTGCGGAATCCGGCTCATGAAATCCGTGTGCGTGACTGCATCCGCGAGATTTCCCATCTGCCGGTCACCTGCAGCCATGAACTCTCCTCCAAGCTTGGCGGCCCGCGCCGGGCGCTGACGACGCTTTTGAACGCGCGGTTGGTGTCCATGATCGACCGGCTGGTCGGCGCCTGCGAAGGGTTTCTGGCCACGCGCGGCATCGCGGCGCCGATGATGGTCGTGCGCGGTGATGGCGCGCTGATCTCGGCCGCAGAAGCTAAGCTCCGTCCAATCGAGACCATCCTTTCTGGACCTGCGGCGAGCCTTGTCGGCGCACGCTATCTGACCGGCCTCGACGATGCCGTGGTGTCCGATATCGGCGGCACCACCACGGATGTCGCTGTGATGGAGGCCGGCCGGCCGCGGCTCGATGCCGACGGTGCGGTGGTCGGCGGCTATCGCACCATGGTCGAAGCGGTCGCCATGCGCACCTATGGCCTTGGCGGTGATTCCGAAGTGAAGATCAACGATCGCGGTCTTGTCGCCGCCTTCGAACTCGGGCCGCGCCGCCTGCTGCCGCTCAGCCTCGCAGCCCATGTACACAGCCAGGCCGTCATCGGTGTGCTGGAGCAGCAGCTTCGTGCGCCGCATCTCGGCCGCCACGCCGGCCGCTTTGCCGTGCGCACCGGCGTACCGGATCATCTTGCGAGCGGCTTGCAGCCGTCGGAACAGGCGTTGTTCGACAAGATCGGCAGGGTACCCCTGCCGCTCGACCAGCTTCTGACCTCGACGTCGCAGAAAGCGACCCTGGACCGCCTGGTTGCCCGTGGCCTGGTGCATCTCTGCGGCCTGACGCCGTCAGACGCAATGCATGTGCTTGGGCGGCAAAGCCAGTGGAGTGCGGAAGCCGCCCGGTTGGGTCTCGCGCTGGCAATGCGGTTGAAGGACGGCTCCGGCCGCCCGATTGCCGACTCGATAGAGGAGCTGGCGCAAAAGATCGTCGATCGCCTGACCCGGCAGTCCGCCGACGTGATCCTGGCCGCCTGCCTGGCGGAGGACGGCGTTACCCATCTCGATCCGGCCAAATCGATCTCGATCGACCGCGCGCTTCGTCGCGCACGGGGCATCGCCCGTTTTGCCGTTTCGCTCGATCGCCCTCTGGTCGGCCTCGGCGCTTCCGCCCCCGTCTATTACCCTGCCATCGCCGAGATGCTGGCAAGTGACAGCGCCATTCCCGCTGATTCGGATGTGGCCAACGCGATCGGCGCCGTCGTCGGCCAGGTTCGCACCAGCGCCACGGTATTCGTCACCATGCCCGAGGATGGCATCTATGTGCTGAATGGCGCGGGCGAGACTTTGCGGTTCACTGACGAGCAAAAGACTTTTTCTCTGGCGCGGCAGCGGGCAATCGAGGTGGCGACGGCGCAAGCGCGCTTGAATGGTGCCGAAGATCCCGTCATCGCCGTGGAAGAACAGGTCGATGCGCCTGAGATCGAGGGCAATCGCAAGCTGGTCGAGGCCCGCTTCATCGCCACCGCCAGCGGCCGCCCGCGCATAGCCGCCGACTGATTATTTCCATAAATGCACAAATCTTTCGAACTATTGCCAAATTGACGGAGAGCCTAACCGCCCGCAAACTGGCAGCATGTAAAAATTGAGCCGTAGAACGGCCGTGAGGAGTGATTGGTATGAGCCGCATTGACAAGAACGGGCTTCAGATTGAGCCGGTGCTTTATGATTTCCTCGTCAAGGAGGCCCTGCCAGGCTCCGGCGTCGACCCGGATACCTTCTTTGCCGGCTTCTCGGCGATCGTGCACGACCTCGCGCCGAAGAACCGCGATCTGCTCGCCAAGCGCGACCGGATGCAGGCTGCCTTGGATGATTGGTATCGCAAGAACGGCGCGCCGGTGGACATGGCCGCCTACGAAGCCTTCCTGCGCGAGATCGGCTACATTATTCCCGAAGGCCCGGCCTTCTCGGTCTCGACCGCCAATGTCGATCCCGAAATCGCCTCTATCGCCGGCCCGCAGCTCGTCGTTCCCGTCATGAATGCCCGCTATGCGCTGAACGCCGCCAATGCGCGCTGGGGTTCGCTTTACGATGCGCTCTACGGCACCGACGCCATCCCTGAGACCGACGGTGCCGAGAAGGGCAGGGGCTACAATCCGAAGCGCGGTGAAAAGGTCATCGCCTGGGTGCGTGATTTCCTCGATACCGCCGCGCCGCTTGCCGGTGCGAGCTGGAAGGACGTCACCGGCTTTACTGTCAAGGACGGCGCATTGGCGATCGCAACGAAGAGCGGTGCTACGGCTTTGGCCGATGCTGGGCACTTCGCAGGCTATCTCGGCGACGCCAGCGCTCCCTCGCATATCCTGCTGAAGAACAATAGCATCCACATCGAGATCGTCCTCGATGCCGGCACCGAGATCGGCAAGGCCGATGCGGCTGCTATTTCTGACGTCCGGCTGGAATCGGCGATCACCACGATCATGGACTGCGAAGATTCGATCGCTGCCGTCGACGCCGAGGACAAGGCCGAAGTCTATCGCAATTGGCTCGGCCTGATGAAGGGCGACCTGACGGAGGAAGTTTCCAAGGGCGGCAAGACCTTCACCCGCCATCTCAATCCGGATGTGACCTACACGGCGCCAGATGGCGCGAGCTTCGAGCTGCATTGCCGCTCGTTGATGCTGGTGCGCAATGTCGGCCACCTCATGACCAATCCGGCGATCCTCGACCGCGACGGCCATGAAGTGCCTGAGGGCATCATGGACGCCATGATCACCGGCCTGATCGCGCTCTATGATATCGGGCCGAACGGCGGGCATAAAAATTCCCGCGCCGGCTCCATGTATGTCGTCAAACCGAAGATGCATGGCCCGGAAGAGGTCGCCTTCGCCGTCGCGATCTTCTCGCGCGTCGAAGATGTGCTCGGCATGCCGCGCAACACCATCAAGATGGGCATCATGGACGAGGAGCGCCGCACCACGGTCAATCTCAAGGAAGCAATTCGCGCTGCCAGCGAACGCGTCGTCTTCATCAACACCGGCTTCCTCGATCGCACCGGCGATGAGATCCATACCTCGATGGAGGCGGGCCCGATGATCCGCAAGGGCGACATGAAGCAGGCAGCCTGGATCGCGGCTTATGAAAACTGGAATGTCGATATCGGTCTGGAATGCGGCCTTTCCGGTCACGCGCAGATCGGCAAGGGCATGTGGGCCATGCCGGACCTGATGGCGGCGATGCTGGAGCAGAAGATCGCGCATCCGAAGGCCGGCGCCAACACCGCCTGGGTGCCGTCACCGACGGCCGCGACGCTGCATGCGACCCACTATCACCGCGTCAACGTCGCTGAGGTCCAGCAGGGCCTGAAAAGCCGGGCTCGCGCCAAGCTTTCCGACATTCTTTCCGTTCCGGTCGCGTCCCGCCCGAACTGGACGCCGGAAGAAATCCAGCGCGAGATCGACAATAATTGCCAGGGCATTCTCGGCTATGTCATTCGCTGGGTCGATCAGGGCGTCGGCTGCTCCAAGGTACCGGATATCAACAATGTCGGCCTGATGGAGGATCGCGCCACGCTGCGCATCTCGGCGCAGCACATGGCCAACTGGCTGCACCACAAGGTCATCACCGAAGCGCAGATCGTCGAGACCATGAGGCGCATGGCCGCCGTCGTCGACCGGCAGAACGCCGGCGACCCGCTCTACAGGCCGATGGCCGGCAATTTCGATGGCTCTATCGCCTTCCAGGCGGCGCTTGATCTCGTCCTCAAGGGTCGAGAGCAGCCGAACGGCTATACCGAGCCGGTCCTGCACCGCCGCCGCATCGAGCTGAAGGCAAAGCAGGCGGGATGACCCCTCCATCTGGGGCCACCTCGATCCTTCGAGGCCTTGTCGCCTGCGCTGGCGCTTTGGCGGCAAGGCGCCTCAGGATGAGGTGGAGAGAGTCTTGCGGCTAAGGGAAGAGATCAGCCCTCATCCTGAGGCGCGCAGCCGAAGGCGAAGCCTCGAAGGACGAGGGCGGGTAGGGCGGTATAATATCGGACCTCAGTTCCCCAAAACAAAAAGGCCGCCGGACATCGATCCCGCGGCCTTTTGAATTCCAAATAATGCCAGCGATTACTGGATCACGACGACCTTGGTGGCGTGACCCGGCAGAACGCGGTTGTAGAGATCGATGACGTCCTGGTTCATCAGGCGGATGCAGCCCGAGGAAGCCGCGGTGCCGATCGAAGCCCATTCCGGCGTGCCGTGCAGGCGGAACAGCGTGTCCTGGCCCTTCTCGTTGTAGAGATACATGGCGCGGGCGCCGAGCGGATTTTCGAGGCCCGGGTTCATGCCGTCATCGACATACTTGGCGATTTCCGGACGGCGGACCGCCATTTCCTTCGGCGGATGCCAGCTCGGCCATTCCTGCTTCCAGGCAACATATGCCGTGCCCGACCATGCAAAGCCCTGCTTGCCGACGCCGATGCCGTAGCGCATGGCTTCGTTGTTGCCGAGGATGTAATAAAGATGGCGCTCGCGGGTGTTGACGATGATCGTGCCCGCAGCTTCGTCAGACTTGTAGGAGACGATCTGGCGGCGGAACTGCGGCTTCACCTTCTGGATCGGGATCGCCGGCAGTTGGAAGCCGTTGTCGCTCGTGACGCCGTAATCATTATCGAACGTCTTGACGGTGTCGGAAGCGGAATTGGCGGTAGCGGTCGGCGTGGCTGCGGCAGTGGTGGCGTAACCAGCCGTGGCAAGCGTTGCGACAAGGCCGAGTGCGGTCATAGCATTGCGGATGCGCATGGAAGTCTCTTGGTGAGTTGTGACAGGGAATGGGATGGTATCAACCATCTTTGACTACGGTTTATTTTCTATTAAATTTAGCTTTGCAAGCTGGTGCGGGGCGACAAAATAGCTCCGCTGCGCAAATTAAAGGGACATGGTTTTTTTGCAACAACGCTTGTTCGGTCCCAGAGGCAATTCATGACGATTTTAAGTGTTTACAATAACAATCCGTTAATAGACGGTCGGCAGTCGGAACGGGCGATGCTTGTACGCAGGGGCGTGCAACTATTACTGCACGAGATGCGCCTTGCCGTCTTGCCGGAGCTGCCGCTCGCCAGCGGCCGCCGCGCCGACCTCATCACGCTTTCCGAAAAGGGCGAGATCTGGATCATCGAGATCAAATCGTCGATCGAGGATTTTCGCGTCGACCGCAAATGGCCGGATTACCGCCTGCATTGCGATCGCCTGTTCTTCGCGACCCACAAGGACGTGCCGCTCGATATCTTTCCGGAAGATTGCGGGCTTTTCCTGTCGGACGGTTACGGCGCGCATATGATCCGCGAGGCGCCGGAGCATCGCCTGCCACCAGCCACGCGCAAATCGGTGACGCTCAATTTTTCCCGCGCCGCCGCCCAGCGGCTGATGCTGGCCGAATGGGCGACGGGTAAGTCTTTTTCGTCTGAATGAAGGTTACTTCGG
This sequence comes from Rhizobium sp. CB3060, assembly GCF_025200735.1. Lineage (NCBI taxonomy): Bacteria > Pseudomonadati > Pseudomonadota > Alphaproteobacteria > Hyphomicrobiales > Rhizobiaceae > Rhizobium > Rhizobium sp. CB3060. Next base: position 3,680,950 of record NZ_CP104158.1, read on the forward strand.
TGCGCGCTTGGCGAGGATTCGTTGCAGCGTGCGGCGATGCATGTTGAGACGGCGGGCCGTCTCGGAGACGTTGCGCTCGCACATTTCGTAGACGCGCTGGATATGCTCCCAACGCACCCGATCCGCCGACATCGGATTTTCCGGCACCTCGGCCTTTTCGCCCGGCCGTTGCGTCAGCGCCGCATAGACGTCGTCGGCATCCGCGGGCTTGGCAAGATAATCGAGAGCACCGAGCTTCACGGCAGTGACCGCGGTCGCGATATTGCCGTAGCCGGTCAGCACCACGATATGCGTATCGTCGCGCCGCTGCCGGATCGCCTCGATGACATCAAGGCCGGTGCCGTCACCGAGACGAAGGTCGACCACGGCGTATTTCGGTGGCGTGGCCTTGGATTTGGCAACGCCTTCCGCCACCGATTCCGCCGTCTCGACCACGAAGCCGCGCGTCTCCATGGCGCGCGCCAGCCGGCGCAGAAAGGGTCCGTCGTCGTCGACGATCAGCAATGTCGCGTCGGGCCCGATATGGTCCGCCGCGTCCTTGGCCCCCGCATGAGGGTCGGTGAGCTCTTTATCCGTCATCATGTTCAATCCCGGCGGCAGACCGCCTGCATAGTCCTACTGACTTTAACGACCGGTGTTTTAAGCCGTGAAATTCATTTTGTCGAATTACTGTCGATCAACATTCGCGGCCATTCAACACGGATGCGTGCACCCGGCGTTTCAGGGTCGCGATTGCCGAAGGAAAGCTCTGCGCCCGAACGTTCCAGCAGGGTCTTGGCGATGAACAGGCCCAGTCCGAGGCCGCCCGCCGTATCGTCTCGCTGTCGCGTCGTGACATAGGGCTCGCCGATCCGCATCAAGATTTCGGGAGAGTACCCGTTGCCGTCATCCTCGATGACGATTGTCAGCGTATCGGGATTATATTCCACCGTGACGGTCACCTTCTTTCGCGCATAGTCGACGGCGTTTTCGATGAGATTGCCAAGCCCGTACATGATGCCGGCGTTGCGGTTCAGCACGGGTTCGCCGAGGCGCGGGCTCTTTTCGATCAGCTCCAGCTTGATGCCGAATTCCCGATGCGGTGCGATGATCTCCTCCATCATCGACGACAGCGTCAGCCGCCGCATATGCGCCTCGTCCTCGGAGGAGAGCGTCGTCAGCCGCCGCAGGATGTCGCGGCATCGTTCGCTCTGGCTACGCAGCAGCGCCACATCCTCGCGGAAGCGGTCGTCCTGGCTGAGCTCGCGCTCCATCTCCTTGGCGACGACGCTGATCGTTGCCAGCGGCGTGCCGAGTTCATGAGCCGCGGCGGCGGCCAGCCCGTCGAGTTGCGACAGGTGCTTTTCCCGCTGCAGCACCAGTTCCGTCGCCGATAACGCATCGGCAAGCTGCGTCGCCTCCATGGAGACGCGGTAGGCATAGAAGGCGGCAAAGGCCATGGTCGAGGCGATCGAGCACCAGACGCCGAGCTGCATTACGCTATGAACGTTGATCTCGATGCCATCGTACCAGGGCAGCGGAAAAGGCGAGAAGGCAAGGCCCGTGATGCAGATCATCGCCAGCACGATCAGCGCCATGCTGTAGCGGATCGGCTGCGAGGCGAAGGAGATGATGACGGGAACGCAGACCAGGGCGGAAAAGGGATTGGCGAGCCCGCCGGTGATCAAGAGCAGCCCGCAGAGCTGCAGGAGATCGAGGCCGAGCAGCGCAAAGGCAGCCGGCGGCTCCAGGCGGTGCGTTGGCGGATAGCGCAGCGTCAGGAAGAAGTTGATCCAGGCGAGGCAGGCGATCAACACGCAGCAGGCCAGCAGCGGCACGGCAAATTTCAGCCAGAAGGCGACGATCATCACCGTCACCGTCTGGCCGCCGACCGCGAGCCAACGCAGCCGCACCAGCGTCTGCAGCCTGAGCCGCCGGCTGGTGTGGTGATCGTCCTGCGGCTTGGCGTCCGCGTCCGCCATTTTGTCCAATCCTCTGAAGAAACGGGCCATTCTCAGGTACCACGCGGCTTGGCTCTTGTCGTCGGCAAAGCATCAGCCGGATCCTCCGGCCAGGGATGCCTGGGGTAACGCCCGCGCATATCGGCGCGCACGTCTTTCCACGATCCTGCCCAGAAGCCGGGCAGATCACGCGTCGTCTGGATTGGCCGGTGCGCCGGCGACGTCAGTTCCAGCACCAGCGGCAGCCGCCCACCGCCGACGGCCGGATGCTGCTTCAGGCCGAAAAGCTCCTGAACGCGGATCGTCAGCAGCGGTTCTTCGCCTTCATATTGGATCGGATGACGCTGGCCCGTCGGCGCTTCGAAATGCGTCGGCGCCATCCGGCCAAGGTCGCGTTGCAGCTCATGCGGCACCAGCGACATCAACCCGTTGGAAAGCCCGCCGGCCGAGATGTCGGAGAGGCCGCGTGCCTCGGTCTGGAATGGCGTGAACCATTCGTCGAGCCGCGAAAGCAGGGCATCGTCGCTCATATCGGGCCATGGCTCCCCGATCGTCCGGTGCAGGAAGCCGATCCGTTCACGCAATTGCGTCGCCTCTTTTGAAAAGGGCAGGACGGCGAGCCCCAGCTCGCGGATGCCGTCGGCCAGCGCCTTCGCCGCCCGCTCGCCCGATGGTCGAGGCAAGGGGGTCTCCTCGAAGATGATGGCCCCGAGCCGCGTCACGCGCCGCGCCCGCACTTGCCGGCTGGTCTTGTCGAATAGGCTCTGGTCCTCGGTGCGGATCTCTCCCGGCAGATGCTCCTCGACATCAGCACGCGCAATTTCCGCCGCTGCCAAGATACGGCCTTGCGCCGCCCGGCCCGTCAGGTCGGCAATGACAAGCATTTGCGAACCGGCGAGGCGCTCCGTCTCCGGCAATTCGGCGCCGCGCCCGTTCGCCATGACGAAGCGTCCGCGGCCGCCGCGCTGCAGGGCGATGCGATCGGGGAAGGCATGCAGCAGCAATGAACCGGCCAGGACCTGTACTCCTGCGTCCGCAGCCTTGCTGTCGCCTGCCGCTGTCGCCAACCGCCCTGCTAGCCGGCGCGACGCCTCCGCGCGTTCACCCTTTTCCGTCTTGAACCGCCGCAGGCGCTCTTCCAGATCGATGCTTTGCCCGCCGAGCCCCTGTTCCGTCAGCAATACGGCGAGCATCGCCGCCTCGCGTGCCTGGCCGAACTCCGCTGCTGAAATCACCATGGCCGCTAGCCGCGGCGGCAGAGCCAGATCGCGCATCAGCCTGCCGTGTGCCGTCAGCCCGTTCTCCGTGTCCAGCGCCCCCAATTGCCGCAGCAATGCCCGCGCTTCGCCCAGTGTCGTCGCCGGCGGCTGATCGACAAAGGCAAGTGCGGCTGGGTCCTGCACGCCCCAATGGGCAAGATCAAGCGCCAGCCCGGAAAGATCGCTGGACAGAATCTGCGGCGGCGTGAAGGCCGGCAGTGCCGCCGTCTGGCCTGGATGCCAAAGCCGGATCGCAATACCAGGCTCGGTTCGCCCCGCACGGCCAGCGCGCTGATCGGCGGAAGCCCGCGATACCCGCACCGTCTCCAGCCGAGTGATCCCGGTCGACGCTTCGAAAACCGGCAGCCGCTGCAGGCCGCTGTCGATGACGATGCGCACGCCGTCGATGGTGATCGACGTCTCGGCGATCGATGTCGCCAGCACGATCTTGCGCGTGCCTTTCGGCGCCGGCCGGATCGCCGCATCCTGTTCCTTTTGACCGAGATTGCCGTAAAGTGGCGCGATCACTGTCTCCGGCGACAATCGGCCTTCGAGTCTTTCCACCGTGCGGGTGATTTCCGCCTGGCCGGGCAGAAAGGCAAGGATCGATCCCTGTTCCGTCGCATGCGCATCCAGGATCGCCTTGGTTATGGTCTCCTCGATCCGTTCGCCGGCCGGCCGGTCCTGATGGCGGATCTCGATCGGAAAGCTCCGGCCCATGCTTTCGATGATGGGCGGGCGTCCGAGCAGGGCGGCGACACGTTCGACATCGAGCGTCGCCGACATCACGAGGATACGCAGATCCTCGCGGAGCGCCGATTGCACGTCGAGCGCCAGCGCCAGGCCGAAATC
>NZ_CP104158.1:3695000-3790000 GCF_025200735.1 Rhizobium sp. CB3060
TGCGTTTCGGAATGCTGTTGCCCATGGTGACAGGTGAGCCGACGATGTTCGTCGTCCGCCGCGTCGCCTTCTCCACCTCATATTCGAGGCCAACGGAGGCACGCCATTGGTCGAGAACACGTAGGTTTCCGATCGAATCGGCCCAGTTGATGCCCGGGTAGGCGAATTCCGTTTGACCGGCGCGAATGGCGTCGCCAGCGGCGTCGACTTCGAAGGAATAGAGCCAACGATCTTCCTTGACCTCGACGATCTGTGTTTCCGCGCCCTTGATGAGCTCGATCTTGCCGATGCCACCCTTATGCCCGGAGGCGAACCAGAAATCCTTGACTTCCAGGCGACCGTCCGAGCCGATGATACGCAGCGTATTGTCCTGATTTGCCATGATCGAGCAGGAGACTTCGGCGATGATGTTGTTCGGGAATTTCAGCACCGCCGAGGCCCATTCGTCGACGCCGGTCTGGCCAAGATGAGCAACGCCTGAGACCTTTTCCGGGTCGAGGAACGGCTTGCCGTCAACGGCACCGGCAACCAGCCGCGCCATCGATACCGGATAGCCGCCGACATCCAGAATGCCTCCGCCGGCGGTGTCGTTGGCAAAAAGCCGGTGTTCGGGCTTGACCGTGCCCATGTTGAAGCCGAACGACGAGCGGATGATGCGGACCTCGCCGATCACGCCGCTTTTCACCAGTTCGATCAGCTTCGCCGTTTGCGGATGCACGCGGTACATGAAGGCTTCGCCGGCGAAGACGCCAGCCTTCTTGGCTTCGTAATAGATCGCCTCGGCATCATAAGCAGACAGCGCGATCGGCTTTTCGACGAGGACATGCTTGCCGGCGCGGATCGCCTTGATGGCCCATTCGGCGTGGCCGGTATGGGGGGTGGCGATATAGATGGCGTCGATTTCCTGGTCCGCCAGCAGCGCCTCATAGCCGGTGACGATGCGCGCACCGGGAAAATTGTCGCCGAGACCCGGCTTGTTGGGATTGCGGCTGGCGATGGCCACCAGTTTGCCGCTACGGGAGTGAGCGACGCCTTCGGCAAAAGTCTGTGCGATCCTGCCGGGGCCGATGATGCCCCAGCGGATGGATGTCTCAGTAGTCATGAATTGGTCCTTTCCTAAATCTGCAGGCTGTCTTGGGAGTGGTAGGAAAAGGGCGCCTATCGCAATCGATTGCCGGCGCCGTCGAACAGGAATGTCTTGGCTGCGGAGAGCGCGACGGTCAGCGTGTCGCGGTTGTTGGCGTTGCGGGATTCTTCCCGCTCAATGACGATCTGCTCGCCGCCGGCAATGTTGGCGTAGATGTAGCTGGTATTGCCGAGATGTTCGGCAACGTCGACATCGACGATCACATCGATATCGCCGCGGCCGGCCTCGAGAAAATGTTCAGGCCGCACACCGAGCGTCACCGCCTGGCCGGTTTCAACCTGAGCTGTCGTAATCGGCAGCGTCAGACGGACTTCGCGCTGATTCTGCAGGGCCACGGTCACGCGGCCATCCTGCTTGTCAACGATCTCGGCTGGCAGGAAGTTCATCTTCGGCGATCCGACGAAGCCGGCGACGAACTGGTTGGCGGGATCGTCGTAGAGGTCGAGCGGCGCGCCGACCTGCTCGATATTGCCGCCGCGCAGCACGACGATCTTGTCGGCCAGCGTCATCGCTTCCGTCTGGTCGTGCGTCACATAGATCATCGTCGTGCCGAGCTTCTTGTGGAGGCGCGAGATTTCGACGCGCATCTGTACGCGGAGCTCCGCGTCAAGATTGGAGAGCGGCTCGTCGAACAGGAAGATTTGCGGTTCGCGCACGATGGCGCGACCGATGGCGACGCGCTGGCGCTGGCCGCCGGAGAGCTGCTTCGGCCGGCGGTGCATCAACTCGGTGATCTTCAGGATCTCGGCTGCTTGTTTGACGCGGCGTTCGGTATCGGCCTTGGGATTGCCGTTCATGCGCAGCCCGAAGCTGAGATTCTGTTCGACGGTGAGGTGCGGATAAAGCGCGTAGGACTGGAACACCATGGCGATGCCGCGATCGGCCGGCTCCATGTCATTGACGACGCGGCCGCCGATCTTCAGTTCGCCGCCGGTGATGTCTTCCAGACCGGCGATCATGCGCAGCAGCGTGGACTTGCCGCAGCCGGATGGGCCGACGAAGACGACGAATTCGCCGTCCTTCACGTCGAGATTGGCGCCGTGGATGATTTCAAGAGTACCGTAGCGTTTGACGATATTGGTAAGGGACAGTTCGGCCATACGGATCTCCCGGAATTATTTGATTGCGCCGGCGGCGATGCCGGCGATGAAGTGGCGTTGCAGGAGAACGAAGACGATGAGGATCGGCGCCGTCAGCATCACGGCACCCGCCATGATGCCGCCCCAGGATACCCTGGTGAGGCCGATCAGCGTCCCGAGCGCCACCGGTGCCGTCATCATTCCCGGCCGGGAATTGATGAGCAGCGGCCAGAGATAGTTGTTCCACGAGGCCAGGAACAGGATGATGGCGAGCGCCGCCATGGTCGGCCTTGCGAGCGGCAGGGCGATGCGCAGAAAGATCTGCCATTCCTTGACGCCCTCGACGCGGGCGGCGTCAAAGAGTTCGCCCGGCATCATCGAGAAGGCCTGGCGCATGAACAGCACCCCGAGCGAATTGAAGAGCGGCGGTACGATCAGCGCGACCCATGAATTGGCCAGCCCGAAATCGCGCGCCACCATGATGAATTGCGGGATGACGACGACGGAGTAGGGCAGCGTGATCGTGCCGAGGATGATGCCTATGACGCCAGAGCGGCCGGCGAACTGGTAGCGGGCCAGCGCCCATCCGGCCATCGAGGTCAGCAGCACCGACAGGAAGGTATAGGTGACGGCAACGACGATGGAGATCGTCATCGCGCCCACGAAGTTGGTGTCGGCCTGCAGGTTCCGGACGTTGTCCATGAAACCCGTCGACGGTGTCAGGATGATGCCGGGGCTGAAGATGCCGTAATCGGGCATGGTCGAGAAGACGAACATCATCCAGAGCGGAAACAGCCAGATGATGGCGAGCGGCACCAGCAAGCCATGCAGCGCGATCGACCTAATCAGATTGGATTTGGACTTCGATTTCATTTCGGTTCGCGCCCCACCCAGAGATTGAGAAGAGAAATGACCACGGCAAGCGCTGCCATCGTGTAGGCGATCGCGGAGGCATAGCCGAAGTTGGTCGACTGGAAGGCCTGGCGATAGAGCAGGAGGCCGAGCGTCTCCGTCCCGCCGCCGGGACCACCCCTGTTGGTGATCAGATATGGTTCGGTGAAGAGCTGCATGGTGCCGATGACGGAGAGGACCACGCAGAACAGAATGATCGGTTTCAGCAGGGGCAGGGTGATATGGATGAACTGCTGGAAGCGGTTGACGCGGTCGAGGGTCGCAGCCTCGTAAACATCCTCAGGGATCGATTGTAGCCCGGACAGGATGATGATGGCGTTGTAACCCGCCCAGCGCCAGGTGACGGCGATGATGATGAGCACCATTGCGGCATGCGATTCGGCAAACCACGACACCGGTGCGAAGCCGACCGTGCCGAGTAGCTTGTTGACGATGCCGAAATCGACGTTGAACATAAGGCGGAAGACAGCGGCATAGGCCACCTCTCCAACAACGACGGGTGCGAAGAAAGCAAAGCGAAAAATGCCACGCGCCTTCAACAGCGGTGAATTCAGCAGCACCGCCATGACAGTGGCGAGCGTGATCATGACAGGTACCTGGACGATCAGGATGATCAGCGTGTTTTCAAGCGCGTTGTAGAAGGCCGGGTCGCCGAACAGTCGCCCCCAGTTGAACGACAGATTGTAGGCCCACGGATTAACTCGGGTGTTCTGGAACGAGATCAGGAACGAATCGATGATCGGCCAGACCCAGAAAGCGGCGAACACCAGAAGATAGGGTGCAAGGAACGCATAGGCGCTCCGGTTTCGCAACCGCATGGAAGCCTTCTCCTTTATGCGCAGTGAAATGATGCGTGACGTCGCATCCCCGCCGCCCTGAGGGCGGCGGGGATGCCGAGCGCGGCTTGGGATGCGCGCCCGGCAGTGTCACTCACTTCGCAAGCGGCAGACCTGTCGCCGAGGCGATCTGCTGGGCCGCATCGTCAAGCGCGGCCTTGCCGTTTGGATAGCCACCAGCGAGGTATTTCGTCTGGACGGCCTTTATGACCTCATCCGCGTCGCTGAAATACTGGGTGCCGGGGCTCGGGCGAATCTTCGGCAGGGTGGCGAGGATATCGGCCCAGACCTTCTGCCCACCCCAATAGGGCTGCGGCTGGTTGACGAAGGGATCCTGAACCGCCGTCAGAAGCGACGGTACGAGCCCGAAGGACTTCAGCATGGTAACCTGGCCCTCATTGGTGCCAAGCGTGTATTCGAGGAATTTCCAGGCGGCTTCCTTGTTCTTGGAACCGCTGGCAATTGCGAGCGACGAGCCACCGAGATTGGCCGCATGCTGGCCGTCGGCCGTCATGCTCGGCATCGGGTAGACGCCCCATTTGCCGGCGAGATCCGGCGAGGTGGAGCGGACGGTGCCTTCATACCAGCCGCCATAGAGCTGCGACGCCACTTTGCCGGCAGTGTTCGCCTGAATTTTCTCGTTCCAGTTCGCGGCGCTCATCAAGCCCGCGTCCTTGATCTCCTTCACCTTGTCCAGGGCTTTCACACAGGCCGGCTGGTTGACGGTGATGCTCTGGCTGTCATACGAGAAATAGCCGCAGCCCTGTTCGTTGGCGAGCATGCGGAACCATTCGGTATCGCCGTTGAGATCGGCCTGCGTCATGATGACGCCCGGATTGGCGGCGGAGATCTTCTTGCCGGCGGCAATGAAATCGTCCCAGGTCTTGATCGTTGCCGGATCGACGCCAGCCTTTTCATAGAAATCGCGGCGGTAGAACATGGTGACCGGGCCGGAATCCCACGGCATGGCGTAGGCGGCATCGCCGACTTCCAGTTCCGCACGCTTGAAGTCCGGAAACTGCTTCTTGAGCGCGTCCGTGTAGCCGAGCTTCGTCAGATCGGTCAGGCAGTCCGGAAAGCGGTTCCAGAAGATCGAAGCCTTGTGATTTTCGATCGACATGACGTCCGGCAGACCGTCGCCGCCGGCGGCACAAGCGGCCAGCATCTTGTCGAAGACCTGCGGGTTGCCGATGTCCTGAACTTCGACCTTGATGTCGGGATATTTCTTATTGAACCCCTCGACCGTGGATTTCAGCGCCGACGCGGCGATGTTCCAGCTCCAGACAGTAATGGTGGTTTGTGCTGCATAGGCAGAACCGGAAGCGAGCAAGGCAGCAAGTGCCGTCGCTCCCGCGAGTTTAAAACGCATTGAAAATCCTCCCTTTTCAATTGCCGTCCTCTAGCGAACACGCTTAAACTAGCTCCCGGTACGCTTCTGTCTCCTAAAAAAGGAACATGGACTTGGCGGAAAGTAAGGTGGGTCATCGAGCGGTTTATCAGCCGGGTGCAAGCAGCATCGAGGGGCTGCCGACGACTCTGCAAATGTTTCATACCCATCCGCCCCTGATGGCGATGCCGCATTGGCATGCGCAGGTCGAGGTGAATTACCTTATACGCGGCACGGTTCACTACCGTATGAACGACCATGAAATTCAGCTCCGCGCTGGCGATATCTGTCTGTTCTGGGGCGGGCAGCCGCATCAGATGGATGATTCCTCGGAAGATTCGATCTATGCCGGCGCGCATTTGCCGCTGGTGCATTTCTTCCGCATGCGCCTGCCGCTCGATATTTCCGGCCGGTTGATGCGAGGAGAGACGCTGGTCACCTCCGCGACGGATGCCGCCGATAACGAGAATTTTGCCCGCTGGTATCGCTATGTCCGCTCCGGCGATCCGGCCAAGGCCGAGCACGCGGTCGCCGAACTTCTGCTGCGCCTGGAGCGCATCGCCTTCGAACCCTATCGCATGCTGCCGGAAAAGCGCGAGCATCAGTCGAACGAACAGGTCCACCCGCAATCGTCGCGCAGCCTGGCACGGATGTGCGATTTCATTGCCGGCAATTTCCTGCACGATATCGATACTGTGGATATCGCCAAGGCGGCGGATCTGCATCCGAAATATGCGATGAACCTTTTCAAGAAATGCACCGGCATGACGCTCAGCAAATATGTCAACCTGCTGCGCCTGTCGCGCGCCCAGGCGATGCTGATGCGCGACGGCGCCAATGTGCTGCAGGTGGCGATGGACAGCGGCTTCGGCTCGATCAGCGCCTTCAACAAATCCTTCCGCCACATTGCCGGCATGTCCCCTTCGGATTTCCGTAGGGACATGCGCATGGTTACGGCAATGAGCGTCGAAGGCGCCCAGCCTGCTCTGCGCCGGTCCGCCTCGCAATTCTAGCCACCGGCCTCTTGCCGTCGCTGCCGATAGGGCGCACTCCTTGCGGCATAGTCTTTGGAGGAAGATTTTCATGCGGCAGTTTTCGGCATGTATCGAATGGTTGTTTGCCCGCGAGGGCGATGATTTTGCCGATCGTATCCGGCTGGCGCATCGGGCGGGATTGAGTGCGGTCGAGTTCTGGCGCTGGACGGACAAGGACCTCGACGCGATCGCATCCGTGGTCGCCGAGACTGGAATTGCCGTGTCGGGCATGGTCGCCGAGCCGATGATCGCGCTGACGAATCCGGCGAACAAGGAGGCCTGGCTGGAGGGATTGGAGATGTCTGTCAGCGTCGCGCAGGGCCTGGGTGTCCCGGTTTTGATCGCGCAGGCGGGGGATGATTTGCCGGAATTTACACGCGCCGAACAACGGGATGCCTTGATCTCCGCCTTGAGCGCCGGCGCCGATATCCTGAGCGGCTCTGGCGTACGCCTCGGCCTCGAACCGCTGAACACCAGGATCGATCATGTCGGCTACTATTTGTCCTCTACCACAGAGGGCCTGGATATTATCGACGAGGTGGGACGGCCGGAAATCGGTATCGTCTACGATATCTACCATTCGGCTGTCATGGGCGAGCGAACGGAAGAGGTCGTCGGCGAGCGGGCCGATCGCATCGTGCATGTCCATGTCGCCGATCATCCGGGCCGCAACGATCCCGGCACCGGCGGGATCGATCTGCTCAATCGCCTGAATTGGCTGTTTGCCCACGGCTATAGCGGCAGGATCGGTCTCGAATACAGGCCGAGGACGGAGGATGCCGCGGCGGTTCGTGCGGTGGTGAGGTCGCTGTCGGCTTGACGCTCAGACGGGCTCCAATACGCCGAAGACGGCGACCAGCGCGATGACGGCGATACCAAGGATGATCTCGGCAATGCTGCTGCGACGGATGGCGTTCAAAGACCGAACCCGATCGCGTCGTATCCTGGGCACGAGAATGTAGCGATTGACGATCGCCAGCAGGCTCATGCACGCGACAAGCGCGATCTTGACGGCAAGCAGCGTCTGATAGGGAGATGACCAGTCGGTCGGCAGGCGCTGGAGGACCAGCATCGTATTGACGAAGCCGGAGGCGATGACCAGCGCCACGGCGCCGTGCCCGGCGGTGGAGAAGCGCCGAAGCGCCGACAGCGCCTCCGCCCGCCATTCGGGCGTGTTCAAAAGCCGGAGGATCGGAACCATCGGCACCAAGGCGCCGAGCCAGCCGCCGCCGGCAAGCACATGAAGCATGTCATTGGCGCGATGGGCCAGCTTCAGCCAGCCTTCATGCATCGAGGCGTGACCGGTGAGCATGAGGGCGGCAAGGCCGAGGCCAGAACCCAGCGCTACGCCCGGACGACGCCATTGCCCTGGCGGCAGAAAGGCAAGAACGAGGATGAGTGCAGCGGCGGCTTGGGCCAGCCAGGCTTGTCCGACTGTCGTATCGAGCAGGACGTCGCGGATCGTGCCGGTATTGAGGGCATCGCTCCAGCCATTGCCGATGGTGGCGCTTGCAAGCGGCAGCCGGGCGAGGGCCGTGAGCCCGGCGATCAGCGCCGCAACGAACGGCGCGACGCCGAACATGCGCCAGACCTTCTCCGCCAGCGCTTTCGGCACCAGAAGGCAGAGAAAGACCGAGGCGCCCCACAGAAGCATCAGGGATACGTCGTGGAAGAAGCGGCACGCCTCGAGCGCTGTGTTGGGATCGATCAAGGTTTTACGGCGCTCGGCGTTTCGGAAACGGGACTATCAATACGCTCTGGGGTCACCGAGCGCGATAGAGTTGTGGACATGCTATGTCAATTTTCACCATGCGGAATGGCTATGTTCGGGACGCTTTGCCGCAAGGTAATTCTTTATTGATGGCTTCCGTCGACATAGACATCGGCCCGGAGCGTTTATTCCCGTACTCGGCAAAGAATTGTCGCTTTTCGATTATTTTTGCTTAGGAGGGTTAGAGCGCTCGGGATGGCGACATTTCGATGAGGGAGTTCCATGGCGGCAAATATCATACGCGAGAAAGTGACTCGCGGCTTCAGCCCGCGCCGGCGTCGGGAAAGCCTCGATAGGCTTGACAGGCCGACCTATGTGATCGGCGACGTCCATGGCTGCTACCACCTCCTGAGCGCGCTCGAACGCAAGATTTTCGCCGATGCCGCCATGCTGCCCGGCCCCAAACTGATCATCATGCTCGGTGATTTCATCGATCGTGGCCCGGCCTCGGCACAGGTTGTCAGCCGGCTGATGGCGCCGTTGCCGAATGGTTTCGACCGGATCTGCCTTACCGGCAATCATGAATTGGCCATGCTTGCCTATGCCGACGGTGAAATATCCCTGGACGACTGGGTGGGGCTCGGCGGCGAGGCAACGCTGAATTCCTACGGTTTGGATATCCAGGCTTTACGGAGGCAATATCCCCAGCAGAAAAAACTCGACACCTTCATCCGAACCTGGCTGCCGGATGATCATCTCAACTTTCTCCGCGGGCTGCCGATCCTGCTGGATACGCCGCAGGTGCTGTTCGTTCATGCCGGTATCGATCCGGAACGGCCGATTTCGGCGCAGGAGGATGATGATCTCGTTTTCATCCGCTCGCGCTTTTACGACAGCGCGCAGCCGCTGCCGAAACTGATCATTCATGGCCATACGCCGGTGAGACAAGCCGAAGCGCATGGGCTTCGGCTCAATATCGACACCGGCGCCTTTCGTTCCGGAAAGCTGACGGCGGCTCGTTTGTGGCAAGGCCGCATCCACATCACGTCGACTTGATGCTTTCTTTCAGAAGCCACCACGCCGCCGACATTTTAAGCCCGCGCAGTATCGTTATCTCCTTGCCTGTTCTATAGAACAGGACGAAAAAAGAATTGAGACGATAAGAGCCAGGAGAGCTTCATGGCCGCCACCATCCGTTATCACGAAGGCGATATTTCCGCGGCCGATGCCGCCCGCTACACCGGCGCCATAGCGATCGATACCGAAACGCTCGGCCTTATTCCGCGCCGCGACCGGCTCTGCGTGGTGCAGCTTTCGCCGGGTGACGGCACCGCTGATGTGATCCGCATCGCCTCCGGCCAGAAAGAGGCGCCGAACCTCGTCGCCATGCTGGCCGATCCCGCGCGCGAGAAGATCTTTCACTACGGCCGCTTCGATATCGCCGTGCTGTTCCACACGTTCGGTGTCACCACCACGCCGGTTTTCTGCACCAAGATCGCCTCGCGCCTCTGCCGCACCTATACGGACCGCCATGGCCTCAAGGACAATCTCAAGGAGATGCTGGAGGTCGATATTTCCAAGGCGCAGCAGTCTTCCGACTGGGCGGCTGAGACGCTCTCGCCGGCGCAGCTCGAATATGCCGCCTCTGATGTGCTTTACCTGCATGCGCTGCGCGACAAGTTGAAGGAACGCCTTGTGCGCGACGGTCGCATCGAGCATGCCAATGCCTGCTTCACCTTCCTGCCGACCCGGGCGAAGCTGGACCTCCTCGGCTGGGAAGAGACCGATATCTTCGCGCATAGCTGACCGGCTGCGCTAAAAGTGATGAAACGGGAAAGCCGGTGCCGCTGACGTTGCATCGGCTTTTATCGTTATGGTTAGCAATCTGTTAAGAGACGTCCTGCTATTCTATCCCTGATTTCAGGCATTCGACCGACGTTTTCCCGCGTCAATCAGCCGGTCAACCGGCCTTCGAATCGCTAGCGGCCGCATGAGCGGACCCTGATTGAACCTGCCTTCTGCTTCCGTCGTCGTCTTGCCAGACAAAGGAGCATCACATGTTGTCCCCCGTGAGTGCCGTGTCTGCTTTGGGTACAGCCCTTGAAAAACCAGTGGTTGCCACCCCGGAAACGTCCGGCGTCCAGACCGCCGCGACGCCGCTTGCCGTACTGTCGAGCACGGTGAACGCCAGCGTCGAGGGCAAGCTGAACATGCTGCTGGTGGCGGCGCGCGAGCGGATGTTCGACAGCCTGCTCTCCGCCATCGATGCTGCCAGCGTTGCGCTGAATGCTTCGCGCGAGCCGGATGAGAACAATGCAGCTTTGGCGCAGCGGCTGGCGGATACGATCCGCAGCCTGCCGCCCCAACAGCTTGCCGTTGCCCAGCAACTCCTGGACACGCAGACGGAAATGCCGATCTCCCTGCCTGTCCTTGCCGAGGCCTTGACCAATCCGGATGGACCGGAAGCGGTGCAAATCGCCATCAGCCTGGAAGCGGCGCTGACACAGGAGCCCGACGCGGTCCTCAAGGCCGTCGTCAATTCCTATGGTCAGAACGCGGGTGAAACGGAGACCGCCAAGCCGCAGACCCCGGTCCCGGCACAGACGGTGCTGAAGACTACAGACGCCGCTCCTATGGCGACATCGGCAGCCTCGCCGGCTTCGTCGGACAAGGCCGCAGCGCCTGCATCCGCGGCCGCGACGGCTGCAACTGCCGCGCAGGTTCCGGAGGAAACGCCGGCTGCGGCTGTGCGGAACCAGGCAGTTCTCTTTGCTGCGGCGATTTTGGGCCCGGAAATATCGCCTGACCTCGAAACTGTCTCGTCTCAGCAGGCCGTTCCGAACCAGCAATCCGCCCCGATTCCGCCAGCCGCAAGTGCGCTCGTCGTTGATACTGGCCTCGGCGAGATCGTTCATCCGCAAAATGCCATCCCCACCGAGGCCAACTTATCGTCCGCCGCAGTGGCATTGCTGGCCGCATCGGCCGAGGAACATCTCCCAACGGAAATCGCCCTGATCAGATCGCCGATCACGCCGCCGCCTGTGCCGCGGGATATCCAGCAGATCAGGGCCGACATCAAGGAAGGGCTGCAGGTGGTCATAGGCCGCGCCATCGACGTCGCTGGCCCGGAACTGCTGCAGATCATCCAGGATGATTCGACCTCGGCAGAAAGTGTCATCGCCCAAGCGCTTGCCGCCAATGCCGACGATCAGAAGGACGTGCCGTCGCTGCCGCAGACGGCCGGCAATGAGGGCACCCGGAATCTTGCCGCCGCCATGGCAAGCCAGAACGCGACCTCTCTCGATGAGATGCCGAATGCGCCAGCCGCACTTCTCGGTAAATCCTTGAGCGGCCCGCTGGTGGCGCCCGCCCCGGTCATGTCCGATGCTGCGGCGCAGATGGGAACACCGGCCCCGCTGCCGCAAGGCATTCCCTTTGCCATCGCACAATATTTGCCGGTGGATCTCCCCATTGACGACGAGGATCTGGAGAAGGTCAATCGTGTCGATCCCGCCGATGACGAGGAGGCCGAACAGGGGCAGGGCGGAGAAGCGCCACAGGACGAAGGTGAAGACGAATCCCAGCCCGAGGAAATGCATCATGCGCCTGCGGAAGCATCCGACGATGCCGAAGCAGCGTCCTCACAAGATAGCGTCGTTGCGCCCAAACCGCTCGCACTGCCCGCACCCGGGCTGAGGGATTCCCTGCATGATCATGCCTTCGATTTCTATCAACGCATGGTGGAATGGGAATAAGCGGACGGCATCAGAGCGCCGCTCCAATTCTTGAATCGTGAGCAAATAAAAAACCCGCCGGATCGCTCCGGCGGGTTTCTATCTCTGAGGCTTCGACCGAAGATTATTCGGCGTTGCGGTTCTTCAGAGCCGCACCCAGGATGTCACCGAGCGAAGCACCCGAGTCGGACGAACCGAACTGAGCGACTGCTTCCTTCTCTTCTGCGATTTCCAGAGCCTTGATGGACAGCATGATCTTGCGGTCCTTCTTGGAGAAGTTGGTGACGCGGGCGTCGACGGTCTGACCGACCGAGAAACGCTCCGGACGCTGCTCGTCGCGGTCACGCGACAGGTCGGCGCGGCGGATGAACGAGGTGATGTCGTCGTGGTTGACGAGCTTCACTTCGATGCCGCCATCGTTGATCGCGATGACTTCAGCCGAAACGACTGCATTCTTGCGCAGTTCGCCGGAAGCGGCGGCTTCGCCAACGCTGTCCTTGCCGAGCTGCTTGATGCCGAGCGAGATGCGTTCCTTGTCGACATCGACGTCGAGAACGACGGCCTTGACGACATCACCCTTGTTGTACTCCTCGATGACCTGCTCGCCCGGACGGTTCCAGTCGAGGTCGGAGAGGTGCACCATGCCGTCCACATCGCCGTCGAGGCCGATGAACAGGCCGAATTCGGTCTTGTTCTTGACTTCGCCTTCGACTTCGGTGCCAGCCGGATGGTTGCGGGCGAATGCTGCCCACGGATTTTCCAGCGTCTGCTTCAGGCCGAGCGAGATACGACGCTTGGTCGGATCGACTTCGAGAACGACGACTTCGACTTCCTGGCTCGTGGACAGGATCTTGCCGGGGTGAACGTTCTTCTTGGTCCAGGACATTTCCGAGATGTGGATCAGGCCTTCGATGCCCGGCTCCAGCTCGACGAACGCACCGTAGTCGGTGATGTTCGTAACGGTACCGGAGATCTTCTTGCCTTCCGGATACTTGGCCTGGATGCCATCCCACGGATCGCTCTCGAGCTGCTTCATGCCGAGCGAGATGCGGTGGGTTTCCTGGTTGATGCGGATGATCTGTACCTTGACCTGCTGGCCGATGGACAGGATTTCCGACGGATGGTTCACACGGCGCCATGCCATGTCGGTGACGTGCAGCAGGCCGTCGATGCCGCCGAGGTCAACGAACGCACCGTAATCGGTGATGTTCTTGACGACGCCGTCAACAACCTGGCCTTCTTCGAGGTTCTGAACGATTTCAGAACGCTGCTCGGCACGGGACTCTTCCAGAACCGTACGACGCGAAACGACGATGTTGCCGCGGCGCTTGTCCATCTTGAGGATTTCGAAGGGCTGCGGGTTGTGCATCAGGGGCGTAACGTCGCGGATCGGACGGATGTCGACCTGCGAACGCGGCAGGAAGGCGATAGCGCCGTCGAGGTCGACGGTGAAGCCGCCCTTGACCTGGTTGAAGATGACGCCTTCGACGCGCTCGCCAGCTTCGAACTTGGCTTCGAGCTTGATCCAGCTTTCTTCGCGGCGAGCCTTTTCGCGCGACAGAACAGCTTCGCCAAGCGCGTTTTCGATGCGCTCGACATAGACTTCGACTTCATCGCCAACCTTGAGCGTGCCGTCCTTGGCGCGTGCACCGAATTCCTTCAGCGCGATGCGGCCTTCGACCTTGAGGCCGACGTCGACAACGGCGACATCCTTTTCGATGCCGGTGATGATACCCTTGGTGACATAGCCTTCAGCCAGATCGTTCTTGGCAAAGGACTCTTCGAGAAGGGCTGCGAAATCTTCGCGAGAGGGGGAAGTTACAGACATAAAATCTCCTGGCGTGTCCTTATTGTGCATTCGGGACACTGATGCGCCGGTGGTTCGTGTTGAACAGGCCTGGATCCGTCCGCCTTCCCTTGGGGAAGGCTATCCGGCGCTTGGACGGAATGTCAGGCTTTCTAAAATAAGCGATTTCGTGCGCAAAGCACGCGAAAGCCGCTCGCATTTTTAGGCATTTCGGCTCAGACCGGCGTCGATGATCGATTTTGCCGCCTGAAACGCCGCTTCTATACTCATTTCCGAGGTATCAAGCAAGTGCGCGTCTTCCGCCGGCCGCAAAGGGCTGTCGGCGCGGCCCATGTCCCGCTCGTCGCGCCGTTTCACGTCCTCGAAAATCGCCGCATAATCGGCGCTGCCGCCGGCATTGACGATTTCGTCGTAACGTCGTTTCGCCCTGACTTCGGCCGAGGCCGTGACATAGATTTTCACCGGCGCATCGGGGCAGACGACGGTGCCGATGTCGCGTCCATCCAGAACCGTGCCCGGCTCCCTCCGTGAAAAAGCCCGCTGCGCCTCGACCAGCGCCCGGCGCACCGCCGGCATGACGGCAATCTTCGATGCCGCCTCGCCGATCTCATGCTTCGACAGGACCGCCCGGTCGAGCCCGGCAAGATCGATCTCGCGCGCCATCGTCTCTGCCACCGCCTCGTCGTCGAGCGGCAATCCGGCATCCAGCAGCGCTTTGGCGGTCGCCCGATAGGTCAGGCCGGTATCGAGATGGTGAAAACCAAATTCCTCGGCGATCCGGCGCGACAAGGTTCCCTTGCCTGCCGCAGCGGGTCCGTCGATGGCGATGATCATTCTTTTTATATCCCTGCCTTCGGTCCTGATATTATTTGTCGTATCGCCGCACCAGATCGGCCATTTCGGCGGCGTCGGTACGGTCGATTGCGTCGAGGCCTTGGGCGACGCCCTGGCGGTCGGCGGCCGGACGGTTCTGGCTGACCTTCCACTTGCCGTCAATTGTCTCGATGTCGATCTCGACACCGATAATGCCTTTCAACTGGGCACTGATGAACTCTGCCGGCGCATCGTCGACCGCCCAGGGCTCTGCACGGCCGCTCTCATTCTCGCCGGTCAGCATGCCGATCTGCTCGCGCAGCCAGGCGGGATCTTCGATGACGCGCGCATTGCCGCGAACCTGCACGACCGCATAGTTCCAGGTCGGCACAACCTTGCCCGTCTCCTGCTTGGTCGCATACCAGGACGGCGTGATGTAGCTTTCGGCACCCTGGAAGACGACGAGGACCGGCGCTCCCGCCTGGATTTCCCGCCATTGGCCGTTCGCTCTGGCGAGATGCGCCTGCAGCGTGCCCTTGGACGAAAGGCCGGTCCTGAGATGGAATGGCAAAGGATTGGCGATCAGCCCACCATTGCCGGCGGTGATCAGCAATCCCAGCGGATGCGCGCGGATTAGCGCGTGCTGCGTGCCGAGATCGTCTTCGCGGTGATGGGGCGGCTGATACATGGTCTGGAGCCATCTGATATTGTCGGGCGCATCATGCCGGCGGCCCCGAATGGCCATCGGCTGCTTCCGATTTGGGGTTGCGTTGCGCCTGCGGGCGCTTTCACCCGCAGGCCAGCACGATTTTATCAGCCCTCGACCTCGATCGTCGCACCCAATCTTGTCATGAGGTCAAAAAACTCCGGGAAGCTGGTGGCGATCATGGTGGAATCATCGACCTTGACCGGATGGTCCGAGGCAAGCCCCATCACGAGAAAGCTCATAGCAATGCGATGGTCGAGATGGGTCCTGACCTCGCCGCCGTCCGCACGGCCGAGACCTTTTCCATCCGGCCTTCCCCGAACCGTCAGCGAATCCGCGCCTTCGGTGCAATCGACGCCGTTCAGCATCAGCCCTTCAGCGACGGCCGAAAGCCGGTCGGATTCCTTGACTCGCAACTCTTCCAGCCCGAGCATGACCGTCGTCCCCTCGGCAAAAGCGGCAGCGACAGCGAGCACTGGATATTCGTCGATCATCCGAGGCGCCCGCTCGGCCGGGACGGTGACGCCCTTGAGCGGGGAGGAGCGCACACGCAGATCGGCGACATCCTCGCCGCCGGCAAGGCGCCTGTCGAGAATTTCGATGTCGGCGCCCATCTCCTGCAGCGTCAGAATCAGCCCGGTGCGGGTCGGGTTCATCAGTACGTTGCGGATGGTGATATCAGAGCCGGGAACGATCAGCGCCGCGACCAGCGGAAAGGCCGTCGAGGAGGGGTCGCCGGGAACGTCGATGATCTGGCCGGAAAGCTTGCCCTGGCCCTGAAGGCGGATGGTGCGCACGCCGTCCCGATCGGTCTCGACCGAAAGCTCGGCGCCGAAGCCGACCAGCATCTTTTCGGTATGGTCGCGGGTCATGACCGGCTCGATGACGGTGGTGATGCCAGGCGCATTGAGGCCGGCGAGCAGTACGGCGGATTTGACCTGCGCCGAGGCCATCGGCACGCGATAGGTGATCGGACTGGCCGTTTCCGGCCCGTGCAGCGTCACCGGCAGCCGGTCGCCTTCGCTGGACTGGACCTGCACGCCCATCCGCCGCAGCGGATCGAGGATGCGCCCCATCGGCCGCTTGGAAAGCGAGGCGTCGCCGATGAAGGTGGTCTCGAAGTCATAGACGCCGACAAGGCCCATGGTCAGGCGGCTGCCGGTGCCGGCATTGCCGAAATCGAGCGGCGCTTGCGGGGCGAGCAGTGCGCCGTTGCCGACGCCCTTGATGATCCATTCGGCCCCGACCTTTTCGATCGCAGCGCCCATGGCCTGCATGGCCTTGCCCGTATTGAGCACATCCTCGCCTTCGAGCAGGCCGGTGATGCGGGTTTCGCCGGCGGCGAGGCCACCGAACATGAGGGCGCGATGCGAAATGGATTTATCA
Organism: Rhizobium sp. CB3060; assembly: GCF_025200735.1. Taxonomy (NCBI): domain Bacteria; kingdom Pseudomonadati; phylum Pseudomonadota; class Alphaproteobacteria; order Hyphomicrobiales; family Rhizobiaceae; genus Rhizobium; species Rhizobium sp. CB3060. The sequence goes on from NZ_CP104158.1 coordinate 3,711,553, forward strand.
CCGGGAACGCGGATGGTACCGGAAAGATTGGTCGAGCGGCGCGCTGTCGCGGGCCGCGGATGAATGTCGTGCGGCATGGGCATTCCTTTGCGATGCCGTTATTTACGCCGCATTATCGCTGGCTTAGCTCCTGTTGCGCCAACTGACCTGCGGTTCACGCCGGCTCGTTACCATAGACCCGTTGCCCGGTCATCCCGGAATGCCGGGAAAACCCGTCTCGGCGTATATAAAGTTTAGCTTTGACAGAGAGAGCCGCAACGATTAAGGGGACCGGCTGATAATTTCCCTTAAAACGCCGGCTTCCCCGGCATTGCCGAATCTTTATTCGGCCATTCATGAGGCTTTGACAGTGGCGAAAGCGGAACTTGGAACAAAACGTACCGATCCAGATACCGGCAAGAAGTTCTATGACTTGAACCGGGACCCGGTCGTCTCGCCCTATACCGGCAAGTCCTGGCCCTTGTCCTTCTTCGAGGAAACCTCCGCTTCGAAGGAAGTTCCGGAAGAAGACGAAGTGGCCGAAGTGGATACCGAAAACACGGAAGTCGAACTGGTGTCGCTCGAAGACGCCGACGAAGCGGCAACCGGCGACGATATTCCGGATATCGGCGATGACGATGTCGAAATCGGCGACGATGACGACGATACCTTCCTCGAAGCCGACGAAGATGAAGATGATGACGATATGAGCGACATCATCGGCGTTACCGGCGACGACGACGACGTTTGATCTTTGAACAATCGGCCCGGTGAACAAGAAAAGTTTTCCGGGCCGAAAATTTCGGCTTGCTATCTGCAAAAACCAGAAGTAATAAGCCGCCACCCCGACGGGCGAAGCGCTCGGAAGGGACCCAGGGCCGGTCAAACGGCACCACCTTGATGGGGCTATAGCTCAGCTGGGAGAGCGCTTGCATGGCATGCAAGAGGTCAGCGGTTCGATCCCGCTTAGCTCCACCAAATTCTCTTCAGCTAAAAATTCTGTAACATAATCAAATGGATGTGCCGGGTGGCTGTCAACCTGAGTACCCAGAGAAGTACCCATGGCAAGTACCCAACGACCTTGGGGATTAAGCCTCGCGAAACTTGCCGCGTGTAACTTTGTGATTCGCGATGGCTCGGATTTCGTTTAGGCTGCCGTCCGCCAACCGGAGATGAAGAGCGCAATGCTATGAGCGCCGGATATGACCCCAGAGCTATTGCCAACCTCATGCTGGATGAGGCGGGCAGGATTGACTTAGGGCTCGGACACATCCAACTGCAAAAGCTCCTGTATTTCTCTCACGGTATCCATCTTATACAAACCAAATCGCCACTGGTCTCGGGATACTTTGAGGCGTGGCAGTACGGTCCCGTTCATCCCACGGTCTACCGGGCGTTTAAGCAGGCAGGCCGTGAAGCCATTCATTTCCGCGCAACCGGCCAAGACCCACTGACCGGGGAGCGGCGCAGCATCGAAGACGTTGCGGATAGCCAGATCGTGGGTCTCATCAGGCGTGTTCTAACTTCCTATGGCTCGATGTCTGCTCGCCATCTCGTCAACCTCTCTCACGCCAAGGACTCTCCATGGTGGTACGTCGTGGAGCAGGGGCGGGTGGGAGTTGCGTTCGGAATGAGAATCTCGGATAGTGTGATTGCAGACCGATTCCGCTACCACAAGGTTTCAGTCGGTCCAGAGCCACTATCTGGAGAACCCCTTGACGATACCCCTTTTGCCTGACACCGATCTGGCGCGGATTGCTCCGCTATCTGATGACATGCAGCGGGCGCAGTTGTGGAAGATGAAGACGGGGTTTTCCACCTTCTCCTACAAGCATGTTCGTGCGTGCTTTGGGGACATCTTCAATGTTCAGCCCGCAATGTTTGGCGATACACCTCCCACACCCTTCGAGAAAATTCGTGAGCGGCTGACTCGGTCGTGCAAGACGGGCGATGAGTTCAATAGCAATGAGCAAATTGCGAAAGCGCTCCACGAGTTTGCTGCACAACACAACATCGCTGGCCGACATCACGACTTCTTCCCGATGGCGATGGGCATTGGCCGCAAGGTAAACTTCTGGCTTCCCTCTGTGTTCGCTATTGACGGTATGCCCTACTCCTTGTTCATCGATCCGAGGCGAACCAAAGGGCTCACCAAGGTGGGACGGCGCTTCGCCTTCTCCGTGATGCATGAACGCATTCGTGTTGCCGATGAAGACTTTGCTGGGGTCAACCTCGGGATCGTCCGCTTTAGTGTCAACGATAACGGCGGGCGAACGGCACGACTCTTTAGTGACACGGGTGTGACGCTCTATTCGCTTGATGAGCTGGAGAGCATGGTGGCGAACACCTATCGCATCTGGACTGAAGTCTACGAGGAGCGAGCCGCAGAGACACGGCGCAAAGGTACGGGCACCGGCGGCTTCTTCGGGTGATTTCCTAGGTTCCAATGTGTAGCTTGCTGGGGGTGTCTCATGCCTGAGGTGGACTTCAGTCCAAGCAATTCGGGACCAAGGATGGGAGAAGTCTTACTTGATGTCAGGCGGTGCCCCCATTGTTCCGTTTCATCGCCCAGGCTTGCAAAGGCATGGAGTAGTGATGGTCCTACAAGAAGACTTGACGGAGGGCAGCAAGAGTGTTGGGGCGCGTTCGTGTGCTCGACGTGCGGGGCAGTAACACTTGCTTGGGCGCTTGCACCCAGACAGTCGGGTCGGTACGGCGTCACAATCATTCCAGCCGAGAAAGTTGCACACGAGGATATCCCTCCCGTAGCACGTACATATCTCCAGCAGGCGTACGAAACGTTGCATGCACCAGATGCCTCAACAGTAATGGCTGCTAGCGCCGTCGATGCGATGCTTAAAGCCAAAGGCTACACCACGGGATCGCTCTATGCTCGAATCGATGCCGCGCTTGCAGATAATGTTCTCACGCAAGGGATGGCCACATGGGCGCACTCAGTCAGGCTTGAGGCTAACAGTGTGCGGCACGCAGACGAAAGCAACCCCCACGCCACGCAGGACGAGGCAAAACAAACAGTCGAATTCGCGGAGGCGCTCGGGAGCTTTCTTTTCGTACTGACAGCGAAGATTGACCGAGGAATTGAAGCTGCCCAGGCAACCAGCTCTCAATGAAAATAAGAGTCGCACATCTCAGAGGTGATCACGTGGCAGCGGCGGCGGGCAACTCCCCCCGTGCCACCCCAGGCTTCCCCTTTCTGCAATGAAGGGGCCACCTGCCCCCCCCCCCGGCTGCTGAGTCAAGGCACCTACGAAAGTCCAATGTTTGCTCGAAGCTGAGCGGCTAGGCCCTGTGCCTTTTCCATAAGCTCTGAGACAGCCGAGACGTGCGACCAAGTATTTCCCTCAAAGTGCGCTGAGAACTCAGCACCAGCCTGGGCTTGCCGGACCCCGTTCTCAAAAGAAAGTAGCTCGTTCATCAGCGTCATGTCTATCAGCCGCCAATCGCAATCGGTTGGCAGTTTTGGAGGCGAGGGTATGTTTATAGAACCTACAGCTTGGTATTGCTCATAGTTTGCTTCCATCATATCTACGAGGTCTTTGCATTCGATGGCAAAGGCTTCAAGCGCAACTGCTGCGCTGACACTTAAGTATCGGGCCTCCCGCCTTTTCTTTCTGTGTCCCTTGACGAATTCAATGAGCTCGCGAAAAGACGCTGAGATAATGCCTGTAGCGATGACGGCACCTACCACTTTATCCGAAGTCCACATCTGAAGGTCCAACTCACGCCCCTGCTTAGTGATGTCCATATTTGATATCACACGATGGGTCTCATTGCGGTAAGCCTCACGCCGTCCCGCTTTGTATGCTCTAGTCCGCACCGTCCAGCAGAGCGTCAAACACCTCTAGCAGCGCTTCGGTTATGACAGACCCCAAGGCGTTACCTGCCGCCCTGATGGTCTCCTCATTGCCACCTTGGGCTGCCAACGCTAGGCCAGCGCCTTCCTCTCCCATGATGGCTCTTGCGCGTTCAATGGCCCACTGCGCGAAGTCGCTGCGATTGGTGATTGTCGTGGTGTCTTCCATCGGCTTGCCTCCTTGCTTGTCGGGGATTGGCTTTAGATCGTGTTGCCCGGAAAGCCAAGCTGTTGCGATTTATCAGGCACAACCAACGTTGACATTTGATAATTGGCCGATATCCTCAGGCGAAACCGTGAGGAGCGAGCCATGAGGCAGTATGTCATTTACACGCGGGTGAGCACCGAAGACCAAGGCAAGAGCGGTCTAGGGCTCCAGGCGCAAGAGCGAGATATAGACATCTTTCTCGCGAACTTCTCGGAGGCACCATGGCAGATAACCGGGCGCTATCAGGATGTTCAATCAGGCGGGGACAACGATAGGCCCGAGCTCGGTAAGGCACTTGCTGTGGTCAGGAAGACCGGCGCTGAATTGCTGGTGGCCAAGCTAGACCGCCTCAGCCGTAAGGTTGCGTTCATCGCCAACCTGATGGATGACCCCAAGGTAAAGCTTCGGGTTGCCTCGATGCCCCAGGCCGATAAGTTCCAACTCCACATCTATGCCGCTCTGGCTGAGCAGGAACGCAAGTTCATTTCGGAACGCACCAAGGCAGCGCTTCGGATCGCCAAGGAGAAAGGTGTCAAGCTCGGTGGCCTACGTGATACGACCTTGAAGCGGAACGAGGCGATACAACAAAAGGCCAACGCTGAGGCCGCGAAGCTCATCACCGTCATTGGCCCAATGCGAGATAGGGGAAAGACCCTCACAGCGATAGCCGAAGCGCTGAACAATATGGGCGTAGCCACCTCACGCGGCGGGGACTGGACGGCAATGCAGGTCTCTAGAGTGCTCGCAAGGGCGGCTTAGCGCTAGGGCGGCATGAGGCCCTAATTCCCTGCGTTGTGGAAAGAGGCAGTAAAGTCCAATTCCCGCAGTAGTGGAAAGAAGCTTGGCACGTAGCTGGGCTTTTTGCATCTTCCACTATCGAGGAACGGAATAACATCCGGCAGGCATGCAGGTTTCCGCATGGCCGGTCCAACGATCATACTTCATGACGACCGCGCAGTTTCCTGATTAGACCTCGTAGCGAAAACGCCATACGAAAACCGCGAGCGATGCAAGGCCAACAATGAGAATTGAGCGTGCAGCGTCCATAGGCGATTAATAACGCGAAATACAACCTAAAGGCAATTCCCTTAGTATCGGAGAGAGAAGCGGGCAAATGCGCCGTTGGTCAATACCCTGCGTTGTGAGAGGAGTTATGTCGCTCCATTGCGGAATCGCCGTTCGCCGTCCTCGTCTCTGACCACATCGATCCTTCCCAACCTGACCGCCTGACCCAATGCCCACCCGAAGCTTCCTTTGGAGTGAGCTTGGCCGGGATCATCCAAGAATATCCACCGATTAACCGAATGCCGCCCTCAGCGATCACTTAGACGCTGGGTAGCGTAGGCATGCCAAATCCCAAGGAAACCTAGTGGACCCCTCCGAGTTCAAGAAGCTATTCGACGTTGACTCCCCCGACACCGCTGCACCTACCACTGAGCAGGCCGCACAGCCCCAAGCCACCCTCCCGCAGGTAGACCCCCAAGCTCTTCATAACCTCCTTAGCACTGTTCAGGCTGCTGCTAGTGGTAGCAGTTCGGCTCAGGGCGGGACATCTGAGCAGCCATTTGGCGCGGAGCTAGGCATGACGCAGAACCCTGATGGCTCCTTTAGCGCCCCGAATGTTGCGCCGGATGACCCGCATGCTTCCCAAGAGAACGCTACGGGCATGGCCGGGATGGTCGCGCCTGTCACGGGTGGCCTTAAGTCGGTCTTCGAGACGAAAGACTTTTTGTTCGGCGATACGCCACCAGAGCGGCAGTCAGCAGCACGCCAGTTCGTAGAGAGCCTGGACCAGCACATCAAGCAGGAAAGCCCGATCATCGGGGGTCTCTCCTCGGGCATCGGGCAGTTCACCGTGGCGATGATGGGCCTTGGCAAGCTGGGCTCTCTGGCAAAGGCTGTGCCGTTGGTGGGCGAGTCGCTGGCATCGGGCCAAGCTTTCGCGGAAGCCTACAAGTATGGCAAGGCTGGGCTTGAAGCTGGCAAAGCGGCCCTCGCTGGTGCCATCGCCTTCGATCCCCATGAAGCCCGCCTATCGAACCTCATTCAGGACACCCCACTGGCCAACTCCTTCAATGCGTGGCTAGCCGCCAAGCCGGGGGATAGCGCCGCAATGGGACGCCTCAAGAACGCCATGGAGAGCCTTGGCATGGATGCTGCCATCATCGGCACATTCACCGGGGGTCTCAAGATATGGAAGTACCTGAAGGCAGGCGATACGGCTTCGGCAAGCCGGGCTGTAAGTAGCCTTGAGGCCGAGCAGCACTCCCACATAGCGCGGGAGCAGCAAGCCAATACCGGTGCTGGACAGCAGCCGGGGACGGTTGACCCCCAAAAGTACAACCCCGCTAATCAGAACGCCGTGGCAAGTCCTAGTGTCACCGAGGGGGCAGGCTCCGAGGCAGCAAGCGCACAGAGCAACCCGGCTGGAGCTGCTATCCAAGAGCTGGCTGGGGGGTCCGAAGCCCAGCCCCAAGTCCCGACACAGCAAGAAGCCACTCCAGGTGAGGCCCGGCAGATGGCTGCCCAAGCGCAGGACCTCTCAGACACCGGCAGCACACCCACGGTGACAACCGAGCCGCCAACCGCCGCCAACCCCCCACCGTTCAAACCAGTGGTGGAATTTCAGCCCAGCGCCATGCCGAGCCTCCTGGACGAGCTGCCGTCTTCCCTTGAGAACGCCCAGCGAGATTGGGAAGCGATGGTAAAATATGGAAGCTGGGGGAAGATGGCCCAGGCTGGCCAACGACTGAGCCCCGACTTGGGAACCCTTTGGGACCGCTTCAAGAATGACAGTGATGTACTGGAGGCAATGGACCTTGCCGTCAACCACAAAGCCGAAGAGCTTCAAGCTCAAGGGTTTCGGGGAACGTTGACAGACCCCAAGCTGCAAGAGCAGATCGCGGCGTTTGCCTCGCTGACTGGAACTGATCCGGCAGGGCTTGCCGGTATCCTTCAGCAGGCTGGAGAGGCATCCACTACGCTGACAGCAAAGATGATCACGGCGGGATCACTTGCGGCAAAGGCCTTTCAGGACGCCTCCTTGCTGGCCATGCGGCGCAAGATTGGGGACTATACACAGCATGGCAGCGTAGAGGCCATGGAGCAGGAGATTGCCAAGCGGTTCTCGATTGCTACCACCTTCCTCAAGATTGCCAGCGATATACGATCCCAGGCCGGGCGCTCGCTTCGCGCTAATAGGGGCAAGCCCTTTGATCCCTCGCTGTTCGAAGGCGTGAGTAAGGATCGGCTGTTTGATTTGCTCGTCCAAGCCCAGGCAAATCCGAATGCTCTGAAGACGTTGGCAGACCCCAGACTGGGCCGCAAGATCATGGACACCGTGAACTACATGCGGGTGTCTAGCTTGGTGTCCGGCCCTAAGACCCAGCTCATCAACATGATGACCAATGGGTACATGCTCGGTGTCCGGCCCATGGAACGCATCCTTGGGTCTATCCCCGGAGCCGTAGCAGGCAGCGATGCCAGCAAGGCACTCATCAAGGAAAACCTGAAGCAATACTCCTACATGGGGTCTGCCTTCTATGATGGCTTCTCACAGGCTGTCAAAGCGTTCGCCAACAATGACGGCGTGCTGCGTCCCCACAATTCGGAGGCATTCGGCCCAGAGGCGAGATGGCAGGTTCCCGGCACACAGGCCCTCGGAGCCAACTACTTCAAGCCTTGGGATAGTATCCCCAACGTCCTCTACAATGCGTTCTCCATCCCGCTCAGCGTGGCGGGTGTAGCTCCTCGCACCCTTGGTGGCGTGGATGAGCTGGTGAAGCAGATTGTCTACCGCTCCAAGCTGGCAGCAAGTGCCAATATGGAAGGCACCGAGCAAGCCGTGAAGGCTGGGCTCACTGGCAAGTCCGCAAAGGATTTCGTCAAGAGCTACGTCTCGCAGCGCCTGGACAATGCGTTTGACGCTGAGGGCCGAGGGCTAGACCCCAATGCCCTCCGTGAAGCCAACATTGCGACATTCCAGCAAGACCTCCTGCCGGGAACATTCGGCAAGAACGTCCAGAATTTCATCTCCAATGACAAGACCCAGCTAGTCCGTCTCATCCTGCCTTTCGTGAAGACGCCGACCAACGTCATCCGGTACGGCTGGAAGATGACACCCGGCCTCAATATGTTCCAAGAAGAGTATCGCCAGATGCTCAGCGGAGCGCTCGGGCAGGAGGCGAAAGCCCAGGCGGTTGGCCAGATGACGATGGGGTCTCTCTTTATGGGAGCCGCTGCGTTCCTCGGTGCTCAGGGCATGGTTACAGGCGGCGGGTCTTCCAATCCGCAGTTCAAAGCCCAAGCTCTAGCCACCGGCTGGCAGCCGTACAGCATCGTGGTCCAGCATGATGACGGCACAAAGTCCTACATCCCGTTCAACCGGTATGATCCCATCGCGCTGCCATTCGGCATCATCGCGGATATCCAGGACGCCTATCACATCATGGGAGACGATGCTGATGGAACGCCCGAAATTGAGAACGCAAAAGGGGCGTTGCTTATATCGCTCGCCAAGCAATTCACCAGCAGGACGTACTTGCTGAGCTTGAACCAAGCGCTGGACGCTATCACGGACCCCGATGCCAACGGCGTTAGGTTTGCAGGCAGCATGGCCCAAAGCATGGTCCCATTCAGCGGAGCCACACGCCAGCTCTCTACGGACCCGTACCTCAGGGATGCCAGAACGATTGCTGACAAGATGATGCAAGTCATCCCCGGCATGTCGCAGGACCTACCACCCAAGTACAACTGGTTGGGCCAGCCCGTTCTCAATAGGCAGGGCTTGTGGTCAGACGACAACGGCTCCCTCGTGGATCAGGAGACCCTTAGGCTCGGGCTTGAGGGTGGCGGGCAGATGAACCCCCCGTCTCCATCATGGAACGGGGTGGACCTCCGCAACATCACCATGACCAACGGGGATAACGCCTACGTGGCGTACCAGCGGTTGGCCGGTAAGCCTAGCCCCAATGCCAAGTCTCTTAGGGACACCGTAGCGGATGCCATGCGGTCTGAAGCCTACAAGCGTGCACCGGATGGTGACCGAGATGTTAGAGGCACAAAGATGTGGCTGCTAGCCACTCGCATCAACAAATACCGTGATGCAGCCGGTGCCCGTATCCGTGCGGACAAGAACGTGCGGGATGCCTTGATGGCGGCTCAGCGTAAGGTGGTGGACCACTATGCCCACCTCAAGCAAGAGGCACAATCAGGCCAGAAGCAAGGCTCGGTGCAAGGCATCATTGACGGCTTTGGAGCCGGGCAGTAACTCATATTGAAAAGGAAGCACAGCCTGATGGCTAGCTTAATGCTCTACACTGCCGTGGCTGGACGGAACCCCGGCATGTTCATTCCCGCCCACGTTTGGGTGTCTCGCCTTGTGGATGGGGTCGGAGTCCTCACATGGACCAACGATAGCGCCAAGCCTAACTTTGACGATGGAACACCCGAGAAGGGGCACTATGCGGCTGTGCTCGCCGCGCTCCCCCAAGTCGCCCAGAGGTCCAGCTTGGTGATAATAGCGAAAGAGAAGTCCACTTTGTGGGACCCCTTCAAGGAGGGGGCAGAAGGGCCGAAACGCTATCACCATCGGAAGCCTAACGGCGAGCCCTATAAGGCCGAAAAGCTTATTCGCTCAATCGATGATTTAGCGGCGGCGCGGGAAATAACCATCGTCTGTCGCCCTCCCGTTTCGGAACTTGAAAGGGAAATGCTCGCGCAGGCCTCAGATGACGCGAAGGCTCGGAGGGATGCGGCAGAGGAAGCGCTGGCGAAAGCGGACGAGAAGTTCCCGAGCTGACATGAGCCGGCAAACAAGACCGGAGGGCGGGCGCGGAATGCCCGCTCTCTTCAATTTACCCCACGTCCCGGCCTTCAATGACTGGATGCGTGCTGTCAGGGCGGATGCTATTTCGCGCGGAGGAAAGGCGTGGAGCAAATCTGAGTTGACGCGGATGGGTGCAGAATACCGCCGAAAGGGTAGCATGCTTCACGTTCAGGATAGGCAACCGGGCGAAATCGCCAATCCCATCACGGGCGAATTGGTGACCGGGTGTTTGAGCATCGGGAGGCTTGCGGCATCCCTCGGCATTACGACAGATCAGCTCACGGATGAAATGGAGCGGCTGCAATTGGTCCATCGGGTTCTCGACTTTCGGGAGGTCCCAATGATCATCGATCCGGCGTTGAGGAAGCCCCGGTATTTCCAGACGCCGGAAGCCAGTCCGAAAGGCATCGAGAAGGGCCTAGTAATTCCGATTGAGACTCATCTCGGTGGCGGGCAGTTTCGGACCATGATCGTTATTACCCCGCAAGGCCAAGCGCTTCTTGGCAGGGCCGGAAGGAATGAGAAGAGGCCGGAAAAGAAGATAGACCAAAAGCGTTGCCTTATCGAAGAGCTAATGGCAGCGGGTCATAGGCAGGCCGAGATTGTGCGGATGACCTCTTTTCCAAAGCAGACGGTTTCCCGTTACGTCAAAGCCATTCGGCTGGCCTTTTAGGTTTGTCCCATTTTGAGGAAATTTACGTATAAAGAGCATAAGGTAGACCACACGGGAGGGGCATTCAGCCCAACGCTTACGGCTTTCTTCTCTAGACCACCATTGACCGTTAAGCTGTCCCGTAAAGGCAGACATGGCGGCAGCTTAAAGCGCGGACTCTATGGTCCCGACTGGCTGCCAACCTAAGGAACACGGTGCTATCAGTCCGTGAAGTGATCACCTTTAAGCTAACCATTCAGCGATCATCCGGGGGATTGTAGCGATGGTGGGTCTATAGCGCAGTAAGCCTCACCCCAACGCTCTCTTCAGAAAGCTACTGAGCCGCACGCGAAAGATACGTCACGAATGATGCGCAAGCACCGAGCATAAAGATGGCCTCCGCCTCACCAACTAACGGCCCATCATCGCCAACTATCGGATGCCTTATGCCGTTTGCATCACTGGTGTAGCCGTAGATACTGTTGAAGCCGTTCTTCAGTGCTGGGTGCATCGGGTGCTTTTTGGATATTTCTTGAAGTGCTTTGAGGAGACTTCCTTCGCCAGTTAGCGAGCGAGCTGTCGATTCCACAGAGTGGATACTCTCGCGAACACTGCCAGCAAAATCACCTGATGTTAAAAGCGAGCCCGCCTTGAGAAGATGAGACCGTGCACCGCCGAGCGATGGCTTGGTGAGGGCGTCGAGTGCTCCCATGAATGCCTCTCCCTCTTCCGGCGAGGCTACAGGAATGATGGATGTCTCAACCAAACGGTAGGCACAGCGTTCTTCTTCAAGAACGGCACGCACCGCAATTTTCAAATGGTCATCGGCACAGTTGCGGACAAACCACTCTACGGTTCCCAGCACCTTAATGTAGTCGTCTTTCTGGAAGCGCGGCCTCATCGTTTCGATGAAGTTGCTCTTTGCGGTGCCAACCGTGTCGGATAACATGGCCAGCTTCTTCACGCAGAAGTCGCGAAACGCTCCGGCCCACTTGCGGCCGAGAGAACGCTGCCAGTTGAGTTCTTTCATCTCTGTTTCGACACGCAGCAGCATGACATCCCAGAGACGTGCTCGTAGAACAGCACTAACATGCTTTAGGGCCATCGGAGTGGGTAGCGCTTCCGCTCCTTCTGCCTGTTCGAAGGAAAGTTCAGATCGCTCAAACTCGCTCAAGATGGCCTCGCAGCTTTGGCTAGTCACAGTCGGGGAGAAACATGAAGGCTACAAAGCTGAATAGATGCAACAACCCAGGCGCTTACGCAATGAACAACAATCACAGGGCGAGCGTTTCTCCCCAGCTCAAGCATCACATACGAGCTCACCGATTGATTTCCGCCAATGTGGGTCTCCGCATGTAGCGGCTCCCAGCGATGCACCATGCTTGATCCGTCTTCCAGAAAGGGCACCACGCCTCCAATGAGCTTTCGAGCACCCTGGCCCTTTCTGCCCGCTGGCTGCCATGGTCTATGTACCAACCCACTGTCAGTACTAGGATGACAATGGGCATGTAGCCGGGAGCGAGCGATATGCATCTTCCCATCTGGTAACCAGCCCTGAAGAGACCCCAACGGTTGGGCTCTTGGTATTCCCCCACATCAGCACCCACCATGCTCTCCCCGTGATTGAGTTGGTCTGCCACACCAGAGCTCCCGCCGATGGCTTAGGCACCCTCTTCGGCTAGAAGTTGTTTGTACCATCGCATGGAAACCACATTAGTAGCACCCCGGCTTATGAGGGGTCTGGTTCGTGTCACCCGTGCCCGCCGCGTCTTTAGCCCCATGATCTGCGATCTAGCTTGCGCTACCCTCTGCCCGATACCCACCTTTGCAGAGTGGATGCATTCGCTTTCGCACCACCACCATTGTGGATCACCCTCTGTTTTGTCCCTTAGGGTCACCGTGAGGACGACCGACCCGTGGCAGTATGGGACTGCCTCCAGGTGGACCCCAATGAAACCGGGGCGTTTCGGCATTGCGCTAAATATCCGGCTAAGCTCCGGCACTGCTTCAAGCCAAACCTTGCGTTCCTCCAAAAAGGAAAGCGTCATGTGAGCCACAAAGTTGCGGTGGAAATCCTTATCTTGCATTGTTCTGCTTTCCGAGTTCGTAACGTGGAAATAACTTCATGGCGTCAACGAGGGTCTTCATCGTGACGCTTCCATATTGCCGCCCTATCGATGATGGGGCATGCCCGCAAATCGCATCCAAGACCTTCTCCTGAATGCCTGCCTCAAAGCCACGGCTTTTGAAGGTGTGCCGCCACCCGTGGTTAGGGGACACATTCGGGTCTTTCACGCACTGGCGAGCAAAAGAGCCTAGTCGGGCAGTCCGTGTCGCGAGTATCTGCTTCAGGTTCGCCTCAGGGCCTAACTCGATAAAGAGATAACCCGCCGTCGCCTTTTTCACGAAAGCCGTAAAGCCTAGCTCGACAAGATGGACGTGTAGCGGAACCTCACGCAGCTCCTTGTTCTTCACGGGCCCAGCTTCGGGGGTAATCTTTATGATCCAAGTGCCGCTTTCGAAACGGATATCCTCCTTGCGGAGTTGGATGGCCTCCCCCACGCGGCAACCGGTATAGGCACAAAGCCATGGCACCCACCGGCACATCACCTCGTTGCTCGAAGGTGACGCAATGTTATCCAGAGCGCTGGCAGCAGAAAGGATGGCTCCAGCCTCAACCGGCGTGAAGTCTCGGGCTCGGACCTTCACCCTCTTCGGCACTACGAGTGTGACCCCAGATGCGGGATTAGAGGTCAGCTTGAAGTTGGCGACCGCCCATTTGAAGATGCTTTTGTATACGCTGAGATGGGTATGTTTCAGGCTCCGCGCCGACATGAGCTTGCCCGTTCGAGGCCTGGGCACCGAAAGGCGATCTTCTTTGAACCGCACGATATCCTCCGTGGTAACCATGCGTGCGTCATCATGCCCGAGAAACCGAGCTAGTTGCTTAAAGATGCCTTTGAACTGGAGGTAGGTTGCCTCAGAGCGTCCCGCCTGTTTGGCCTCCATCCACCATGCGTCTACGAGTCCCGTCAGTGATACCGTGCCGTGGATTGGTGAAGGCTTGACCGCTTGCGCTTGATCGATCTTAGGCGGCTCCCAGGCGGGATATTTCGCTAAAGTGTCGTCCGGCGTGTAGTCGCCCATTGCGTACCGAGCGCGTGTCTTTAGCGCAGCGCTTAGAGCCCGGCATAGAGCTAGCACAAGGCGCTCACGCACTGAGGTAGGCACATAGGGAATACCCTTGTGGGACAGCATGATGGACGCCACCGGCCCAAATAGCTCCAGCCGCTCGGCACCCTTCTCGGGGGTCACGTATGTCTCTACGGCAAGGGCCGCGCCGAGGAGCTGGACGGCTTCAGCATCGAAATCAACAGGGGGAACGGTCGGAAGACCCAACCCTTCCACCATGTAGATTGCATTGGGCATCTCGTCCGGCTCACTAGCCCAGGCGCGATATAGCTCTCCGGCCAGCGCCAAGGTTTGCTTATGGCTCAATTCTACGGGGCGACCCAGGCGCACCACCGCAAAGTATTTATCAAGGTAAGTCTCCGCAGTTGCCTTTCTACGGCGGGCCTCTCCTCGGTCACGGGTTCGTAGCGAAAAGCGGATTGCCTCGGTGCGCTCCGTGATTTCCGCCTTCACGGTCGTATCTGGGGTGATTGGAATGGCGACCGTTCGGCCAACCATCCGGGTCTTAATGTCGGATGGGATACGGAGACAGAATTGAGGGACCTTGGAGTTTTCCCTCATATGCAGGGGGACCCGACGCGGCGGCATCAGTATGGCATCCTTCCGGTCGCTACCGCCCAGAGCCCCAGAGCTACCGAAGCAGCATCTTCAAACGACACATACTCGGCTGCCTCCGGCCTAATCATGCCCGCCTCCCGTGGCTTTCTTAAAGGCGGGTAGCTTCACGGCCTCCACACAGAGCCTTGCCTGCTCCAGCAACGGCCCCGCCGAATAGACCCCAAATGTCATCCCCGTACGCTTATGCCCGACGACAACCGCAATGGTGCTCTCGGGTTGACCCGCCTGTTCCGCTTTGGTGATGAACCAGCGCCGGAAGCTATGAAAATTGACCAAGCCGCGCCGCTTGCCTTCCAGTTGGTCATCAACGTGAACGCTACGCCGGTACTCCGTGAATTGATTTGAGGTCTTGAAGGACCGCTCCCGCAAAGATCCCGCTTTCTTCACGCCCGGCCACTCCGGAAAGATATCATCGTCGGGGGTCTTATCCTTGGTTCGGCGCGTTACGATCTCTTTAAGGTCCGAATGGATAGGACAGAGGCGAGGGCCGGGCTCCTTCTTCTGAGGCTTAAACACAAAGACCCCGTCATCTCGGCAATCCTTCACCCTGAGGCACACAATGGCGTCCAGGCGGGCACCAGTTAGGGCCGCGATCCGCATGAGGTCGTGCATCTCGGGCACGGCTTCGCCACCTAACAATGCCTTCATCTCGTCTTCGGTGAATGGGCGTTCTTTCTGGTCAGAGGTCTGCGCCGGCTCTTTCAGCCGCCTACCTTTCCAGATATTGGCATCAACCTCATGCCGGTTCTCTAGCCACGTCCAGTAGACCGATAGCCTGCTAATGGTCTTGTTTAACGTGACCGGCGTAAGCTTCTCCGTCATCGTGGGCAACTCGTCGCAGAACCGCACGGCCTCGCGCTTCGTTAAGGTCTGCAAGTACGGCGGAACCCCTGCTTTCTGACACCATTTCTTGAGGAGCTTCATTGACCGTATGTCGTCGGCAAGCGTGCGTGGCTTGACTTGCGACATTGCGAGAAACTTTTGGTGGTGCTGATCGATGGGTGTCCTCTCGCCCCGCGCCGTCTGGAAGAAGTTCGCTGCAAGCTCTAGCCGCGTGGGATCATAAATCTCGTTGCCATCCTCATCGGTCGCAACAGGCCGTCCCGCCAGCTCTTCCGCACGCCACCCAATCGCAGTGTCAATCTCTTCGCGCTGCTCCACGTCGAAGGCAATCTTCCGCTGCTCGGCAAGCAAGGTGGCCTCCCGCATGGCCCGCTCACGGGTACGGGTGAGGGCGGCATCTTTGGACAGGAGGGGGTCATCAGCCTGCTCAATCATCGCCTTCAGGTCAGCCACCGCGTCCCACTTCAGCCGGTTTGCTTCGCGCAGGCTATCAGTACCCAGCCCCCTCTTTAACTTGGTGCCTAGCTTCCGGTGCAGTCTTCGGGGTACATTGACGATGACGCGCCACTGGTTGCCATGAAGCTCTAAATATTTGCGATCTGCTGAGGATGACGGGGGCAAAATGACCTCTGAGTACCCATTAAAGTACCCAAGGCTAGTCCCGTTAGCGATTGAAAAGCAATAAGAATTTGATCTGTATGGATAGTTTTGTTTGCCGGGTTGTCCCCCGCTTAGCTCCACCAACCTTCGCTTAAAAGGCACTTACTTGGCGGACCAGTTCGGTCTAGTTGATGTTGACTTGTCGCCAACATGGTCGAATTCGGTAACCCTTCGTTCAACCATTTATTGTAAATTGACACGGTGATTACCACATGGTAACGGCGGCGCCTAGCGCCAGGTCGTGGAACGAATCGACGCAGCAATAGTTGCGTCTTGAGTCAAGCGTTTCTTGTAGTACACTCAACTGAATTCGATTCGGGGGGAAGTCATGATAATGAATCTTATCCTCGCCGTGGCGTCGGGCGCCATCGGTCTATCCCTGATTCGCTTCGCAATCAAACTCGCGAAGTTTGATAGGATTGAATATCAGAAGTCTCGAGCTCGATATCCATCCTTGATGGCGGCGATTTCCGGCAAGGCCACTGTTCGATACAACGGAACTCCGGATGGTCGCGTTCGGGCCGGTATCGTTTATAATACCAAAAAAAAGCGCATCGAGCCCAATGGCAAGCTTCGTAACGATGTGGTCGATCAGGTGTTGTAACGAAAAATGTTCTATAAAGGCTGGGTGCCGACGGTAAATGGCCCGGCTTTCGTACAAGCTTATCGGCGAGACGCGGTATCCCAGTAACCCGGAATATGTGAACTCATCTGATGGGTCTCATTTGTACGTGGCCGCAGCGCAATCTCGTCAGCTAAGTGATGTTTTGTTTGAGCCTTTTATCGGAAGGCTATTCGGATATAGCGGTCGTTTCGAATTTGTTTTTTGCGCCAGATCCCGGCGCACCCTGCCTTCTCCCGACTCTAAGCTCATCGGCAAGGTCTTCGTCTTTCATCAGGAAACGTTCTCCAAAAGCGGCGCTCGTGAGAGCTTCCGGAGTTCTGTACAGTCGATGCGGACCTTGGATCCGGGTGCGATGAACGTGGGGCTCAAACAACAGTATCTTGAGCTAAGTCAATCGATGCTAGCACGATGCGACTTCCACATGGATGTCGTCTTGAATCGCGATGGCGTCATAACGCTTTCGAAATTAAAATGGTCTGACTCCGAACTGCGGAGAAATACCGAGGAATATACCGACACCATAGAATTTGATTTGGAACATGGCATAGCTGACCAAATCTATTTTTTTGTTCGCGACTTGACGCACCAGCACCAACACCACGGAAATGATGCCGATACGATAATCACTACGCAGCGTCAGGCCAAATCAGATGATTTGCGTTGGTGCCTTGAGATCATGTACAGCCTTTATTTTCACATCATCACCGTGAAGAGAAAGGAAAACCCGTCAGAACATGTCAGGGCTCTAGGTGTCTTGGCCTATCTTCAATCTTACAAGACCATAATCCAGCGCCGCATTGATTCCGTTGGATACCCTTTGGTGCTACCTGAGTTTGACGACGCCTCATCAAAAGAATCTATCAAAGCGACAAAAGACTACATCGACTTCAAGCTAAATGAACAAAAGCGTAACAGCGAAATCCAGCGATCGTTTCTTCTCTGGGTAGTTGCCATTGCGATAACAGTGATGAATTTCACCATCAGCTTCGCGGATAAAAGTTTGCCTACGAATCCGTTTATACTTTCGATGGCAAACTTCTTGAAGACGAACGCCTTTGTAATCCCAGCGCTGGCCATCATTGCGCTGATCTACTACGCAAGCAACCTGATCGTGAAACCGCGTTACGACTTTAAACGTGATGTCGTGCGATTATCGATAGCTGGTCGAGGCGTTGCCATACCAATCCTCTCTTTACTGGGCGCCGCATTGCTTTTCACTGCCGGTATTTTTGTTCGTAATCTTCTGTTCGGCTGAATGCTATTCGCTAATCCGCTGGTGACATGCAAGTGTTAGCATCGTCCTGCCCTCCGCCCACTCCTTTCCCTCACCCACCAACCAAAATCGCCACATTGCAGCGCACAAATATCTGCTAGGAAAAAACGAATCGTTTTCTGCCGGCGCTCTCAAGAGCCCCGGCTCGACACGCCCGAGGATGTATCTTGTTCGTTTTTTCCAAACTTGTCTGGATTTTTGGTCAGCCGCTGTCTTTGGCTTTTTTCTTCGGCGTATTGGCCCTGATCGGCAGCCTGGTTGGCCGGCGCGTTGTCGTGGTCATCTCGACGCTGTTGTCGACCCTGATCCTGTTCGTCGCGCTTTACACGACCGCTGGCGCCTATATCGTCCAGGGGCTGGAAGAACGCTTTCCGCGTCCGACCTCCGATCCCGCGGATCTCAAATGCATGATCGTTCTCGGCGGCGCTACGCAGAATGAGGTGACGACGGCGCGGGGTGGGTATGAGCTCGATTCGGCTGGCGATCGTCTTGTCGAGACGTTGCGGCTGGCGCAGAAGTTTCCGCAGGCGCGCGTCGTCGTTTCCGGTGGCGACGGATCGATCAGCGGCAAGTATGAGGGGGATGCCGTCATTTCCGAGCGCTTCTTTGT
This sequence comes from Rhizobium sp. CB3060, assembly GCF_025200735.1. Classification (NCBI taxonomy): domain Bacteria; kingdom Pseudomonadati; phylum Pseudomonadota; class Alphaproteobacteria; order Hyphomicrobiales; family Rhizobiaceae; genus Rhizobium; species Rhizobium sp. CB3060. Next base: position 3,729,914 of record NZ_CP104158.1, read on the forward strand.
TGCGCTCGGCCTTCCGAAGGACCGCCTGGTCGAGGATGCGACGTCGCGCACCACCTATGAAAATGCCGTCAACACGAAGGAGCTGCTGGCGCAGAACGGGTTGTCCGGCTGCCTGCTGATCACCTCCGGCTTCCATATGCCACGTTCGATGGGCCTTTTCCGCAAGCAGGGCATCGATGTCGTTCCCTGGCCGGTCGATTATCGCAGCACGGGTAAGGAAACGCTTGAGCTCGATTTCACCCAGCCGTCATTGAACGCGCAATTGCTGGCGACCGGCATCCGCGAATGGATCGGCCTCGTCGGCTATTACGCCGCCGGCCGCACCTCGGCGCTTTATCCCGGCCCCTAACCAGGTGGCCCGGCCCCTAACTAGGTGGCCCGGCCCGTAACCACGCGGCACTGGCCCTGAGATGCTCGGCTGACAGCTACTTTTTTGCGACGGTGACGAATTTGACGCCGCGAACGCGGACGGTGATTTCACAAGGATCGCCCTCGGTGCGGTCGCAGAAGCGCGGGTGCATCTTCATGACCAGCACCATGTTGCCGAAGCGCTGGATGAAATCGTAGCCGTAGATCCGTGCCGTGGCGACGAGAATATAGCCGCCTTCGGCGACATGGATATAGAAGTTGTAGGGGCAGCCCTCGTCGGTGCAGTCGGGCCCCTTTTCCCCTTTGCAGGTGATCTCGCCCTCGTTGACGACAAGGTCGGTCAGCGAGTCGTTGTTGATATCCCGCTCCGTGGCGAAGCCGTCACCGAAGCTTGCCTGTCCCTCGCAGCGCTTGGTGAAATGTTCCTTCTCGAAGGCCACCGGATCTTGCACCAGCGATTGCTGCGCTTGCGCCACGACGGGCATGATCACGAGCGCGATGAGATTCAGGATCACGATCAGCAGGGATTTCACCGGGATTTCCTCTTGAATGCGCAGGGCCGGCCGCAGGGGGTGCCGTGGCCGCTCGGATATCTTTACGCCTGCCTGCTTGCGTGGCCCTTGCCGCCGTGATTCACTTTGCCGAAAATCGCGCCGGCACTCTCCTGGAGCCTTAAATGTCGCTTCTTTCGTTTCTCGACTATGCCGGCGTCGCCCTCTTTGCCGCGACCGGCGCGCTCGCTGCCTCGCGCAAGCAGCTCGATCCGATCGGTTTCCTGTTTTTTGCGGCGGTCACCGGTATCGGCGGCGGCACCCTCAGGGATATCGTCCTCGGCCGGGTGCCGGTCTTCTGGGTGTCGAACCCGACCTATATCATCATTTGCGCCATCGTCGGCGTGCTGGTCTTCTTCACGGCACATCTGTTCGAATCGCGCTATCGGCTGCTGATCTGGCTCGATGCGGTCGGCCTGTCCGCCTATTGCGTCATGGGCGCGGCCAAGGGCATGGCGGCGACCGGCTCGCCGACGGTTGCCATCGTCACCGGCGCGCTGACGGCGACCTTCGGAGGCATCCTGCGCGATCTCTTGGCAAATGAGCCCTCGGTGCTGCTGCGGCCGGAAATCTACGTGACCGCGGCGCTGGTGGGGGCAGGCGCCTTCACCGCTGCCAATGCCACCACGATGCCGCTCTATGCCTCGGCGGCACTCGGCATCGCCGCAGCCTTCGCGGTGCGCGGTGGTGCGCTCTGGTTTGGCTGGACCTTCCCGACCTACCATCATAAGCCCGGCCGGCATCCCGACGATGTGATGTAATCGGAGGCAGCAGGAATTAGGCGGTAGGCAATAGTGAATGGCTCGAAGGCAATTCTATTGCTTATTGCCTATTGCCTAGCCTTACCGCTGCTTGCGGCGCAGGCGGATGACGACGTCGACATGGGCGATTTCCATGCCCCTTGGCGGTTCCGGCAGGTTGCCGATCGTCAGATTGCTGATCGGAATATCCAGAACTTCGTTCTGGCCTTCGATGAAGAAGTGGTGATGGTCGGACACGTTGGTGTCGAAATAGGTCTTGGTGCTTTCGACGGCGAGAACGCGGATCAGGCCGGCCTCGGTGAACTGATGCAGCGTGTTGTAGACGGTGGCGAGCGAAACCGGCACACCGGCGGTGACCGCCTCTTCGTGCAGTTCCTCGACGGTTAAGTGACGGTCGCCCTTGGCGAAGAGAAGGTCGCCAAGGGCGACGCGTTGCCGGGTCGGTCTCAGGCCTGCGCTGCGCAGCCTGGTTTCGATCGCGATTTCGGCCTCTTCCGCCATTCAGGGAACTCCGGATTCCTGATCTCTATAAATCTTTACTAAGCCATATAACTTTTGCACGAATTGCTTTCAATAGTTTCAATAGGGTGGGAAGGCGGTCAAAAGCCGTAAAAATAGGGTTTTTGACGCATTTGCCTCTGGCCGCAGCCCTGGCCTTCCTGTATGCGACCACCACATAACAGTGAAGTGTGTTCGATCGAACGGTGGAATGCGAGCGTCATGCTTGCGCTTCATTTTCTGTCGATCTTACACTAAAGCTTCACATCAATCGGCATTCACCGGGGGAAACGGAACTTTATGACGACGAGACAATCCAGCTTCAACTATGAGGAAATCCTGGCCTGCGGCCGCGGCGAACTGTTCGGCCCGGGCAATGCGCAGCTTCCCCTGCCGCCGATGCTGATGGTCCATCGCATTACAGATATTTCCGAAACCGGTGGCGCCTTCGACAAGGGCTATATCCGCGCCGAATACGACGTGCGTCCCGACGACTGGTACTTCCCTTGCCATTTTGCCGGCAATCCGATCATGCCGGGCTGCCTCGGCCTGGACGGCATGTGGCAGCTCACCGGCTTCTTCCTCGGCTGGCTCGGCGAGCCCGGCCGCGGCATGGCGCTTTCCACCGGCGAAGTGAAGTTCAAGGGCATGGTTCGTCCGGATACCAAGCTTCTCGAATACGGCATCGACTTCAAGCGCGTCATGCGCGGCCGCCTCGTTCTCGGCACCGCCGATGGCTGGCTGAAAGCGGATGGCGAAGTCATTTATCAGGCGACAGACCTGCGTGTAGGCCTGTCAAAAGACAAGACTGCCTGAGCTGCGGCACCGCCGCCCCACAAAGACAGAGCTTTTAGAAAAGGTCATCGACATGAGACGGGTAGTAGTTACGGGTCTGGGTATTGTCTCTTCGATTGGAAACGATGCGCAGGAAGTCACCGCCTCGCTGCGCGAAGCCAAGTCGGGCATTTCTTTTTCCTCCGATTTCGCCGAACACGGTTTCAAGTGCCAGGTCTGGGGTTCGCCGAAGATCGACACGACGGATCTGGTCGACCGCCGCGCCATGCGCTTCCTGTCGCAGGGCGGCGCGTGGAATCATGTCGCGATGAAGCAGGCGATTGCCGACAGCGGCCTCGAAGAAAGCGACATCAGCAATGAGCGCACCGGCATCATCATGGGCTCGGGCGGCCCGTCCACCCGCACGCTGATCGAAGCCGCCGATATCACCCGCAAGAACAACAGCCCGAAGCGCATCGGCCCCTTCGCCGTTCCGAAGTCGATGTCGTCGACCGCCTCGGCAACGCTCGCCACCTGGTTCAAGATCCACGGTGTCAACTATTCCATCTCGTCTGCCTGCTCGACCTCGGCGCACTGCATCGGCAATGCCGCCGAGATGATCCAATGGGGCAAGCAGGACGTCATGTTCGCCGGCGGCCACGAGGATCTCGACTGGACCATGTCGAACCTCTTCGACGCCATGGGCGCCATGTCCTCTGACTTCAACGAGAATCACCCGGAAACCGCCTCGCGCGCCTATGATGCCAAGCGTGACGGCTTCGTCATCGCCGGCGGTGCCGGCGTGCTGGTCCTGGAAGAGCTGGAACATGCCAAGGCGCGCGGCGCTAAGATCTATGCGGAAATCGTCGGCTATGGCGCCACCTCTGATGGTTACGACATGGTCGCTCCATCGGGCGAGGGGGCTGTGCGCTGCATGCGTCAGGCACTTGCGACCGTAAAGGGCGACATCGATTACATCAACACCCACGGCACCTCGACGCCAGTCGGCGACAGCAAGGAAATCGGCGCCATCCGCGAGGTTTTCGGCAGCAACATCCCGCCGATCCAGTCGACCAAATCGCTGACGGGCCATTCGCTCGGTGCAGCTGGCGTGCAGGAATCGATCTATTCGATCCTGATGATGCAGGAGCGCTTCATCGGCGAAAGCGCTCATATCACCGAACTCGACCCGGAATTCGAAGGTGTGCCGATCGTGCGCAAGCGCATCGACAATGCCAAGATCGACACGGCTCTTTCCAATTCCTTCGGCTTCGGTGGCACCAACGCCACGCTCGTATTCCAGCGCTATAACGGATAAAGCAATGACGGGAATCATGCAGGGTAAGCGCGGCCTCATCATGGGCGTCGCAAACAATCATTCCATTGCCTGGGGTATTTCGAAGGCTCTTGCGGCCGAAGGCGCGAGCCTTGCCTTTACGTTCCAGGGCGAGGCGCTCGGCAAGCGCGTCAAGCCGCTCGCCGCCGAAGTCGGCTCCGATTTCCTTCTGCCTTGCGATGTCGAGGATATCGCCTCCGTCGATTCCGTTTTCGAGGAGATCAAGGAGCGCTGGGGCAGGCTGGATTTCATCGTCCACGCCATCGGCTTTTCCGACAAGAACGAGCTGAAGGGGCTCTATGCCAATACCACGCGTGATAATTTCACGCGCACCATGGTGATCTCCTGCTTCTCCTTCACCGAAATCGCCAAGCGCGCCGCCGACCTGATGGTCGAAGGCGGCAGCATGTTGACTTTGACCTATAATGGCTCGACGCGGGTTATCCCGAACTATAACGTCATGGGCGTCGCCAAGGCGGCTCTGGAAGCCTCCGTGCGCTATCTCGCCGCCGACTACGGCCCGCGCGGCATCCGCGTCAACGCTATCTCGGCCGGCCCGATCCGCACGCTCGCCGGCGCCGGCATTTCCGACGCTCGCGCCATTCTCTCGTGGAACCAGCGCAACGCGCCGCTGCGCAAGTCGGTCACCATCGACAATGTCGGCTCCTCGTCGCTTTACCTGCTTTCCGAGCTTTCGGCGGGCGTCACCGGCGAAATTCATTTTGTCGATGCCGGCTACAACATCACCTCGATGCCGACGCTGGAAACGCTGTCGAGCGCGGACGCCGAATAATTTCCGCTCGGAATTGTCCCCCGCCGCCATCGGCTGTGGGGGATAGGTTTCTCGGGAATGTTGTCACCGGGATCCGCAATGACGTTCAACAAGGCTGAACCCCTCGCATCCACCGAACGTCTCATTCTCCGCAGCTTCGTGCCGGAGGATTTCGAGGCTTACAGCGCCTATCGTTCCCAGCCAGCCATCTACCGCTTCCTCTACAGCGACCCGCCATCCGCGCAGGAGATGCGGGAGCGTTTCGACGCCAGCCTTAACACGCGCCTGTCGGAAGATGGCGATATCCTGCGCTGTGCCGTCATGAGAAGCGAGGATGATGCCCTGCTGGGCCAGGTCAGCCTTAAGCTTGCCAGCAAAGCCGCCCTTCAGGCCGAGGTCGGCTATATCTTCAATCCGGCCTATGCCGGCAAAGGATATGCGACCGAGGCGGTGCGGGCCATCATCACGCTCGGCTTCGATAGATTCGGCTTCCACCGAATTTTTGCACGGCTGGACACGAAAAATACCGGCTCCGACGGCGTTGTCGAACGGCTCGGCCTGCGGCGCGAGGCGCATCTGATCGAAAACGATCGCTTCAACGGCGCCTGGGGTGACGAATATATTTATGCGGTTCTCCGCCGCGAATGGGCCTTAAGAGCGCCGAATCAGGCGCGTTAATCTCCATTCGATAAGATTTTACGAAAATTTTAGGTTAATTCTATCTTGCCGGGGATGGCCCGTTACGGCTGGCCGGAATTCCGATACAAGGCAGGCATTCAACAGTATTTCCTGCATGTCCATCGGTATTCACTAGCCATTTACGGGAACCCCAGCCGTGAACACCATAACTGTTGCCAGTTCCAAGCCGCTCGATCCATTGGACGAGAGGGCATCGCTCGAAGCCGCCGCCACCGCAAGGGCATTGGGGCCGGATATATTGCGTGCGCTTGCCATCCTGCTTGTCATGCTCGTGCATCTGCCGGCGGAAGCGACGCCACTGCCGCTCGCCGGGATCAGGCCCTATGGCTGGATTGGCGTCGACATATTCTTCGTGCTCAGCGGCTATCTCATCGGCACTCAGCTACTGACCGAAGTCGTGCGCGATGGTCGTGTGCACCTGAAATCCTTCTATCTGCGGCGTGCATTCCGGATCCTGCCGGCATTCTTCATGGTATTGGCCATCTACACCGTCTTCCCCATTCTGCGTGACGCGCCGACTATGCAACCGGCCTGGCGCTTTGCGACCTTTACCGTCAATTTCGGGCTTGATCCCCGATATGGTGGGGCGTTCACCGAGGCTTGGTCGCTGAGCGTCGAGGAGCATTTCTATCTCGCCCTGCCGGTTCTCATCATCTTGCTGAAGCGGCGCGCGACGGTGGTTTTCGTTGCTTTTCTGATTGCGACAATTTTGATGGCCGGCATGGGTCTGAGGTTTGCACTTTGGCAGAGTGACGTCGGCCCGGCTGCTGAAATGCAGGCCTACAGGGCGGCGCTGGCCGTCTATCTCAGGGATGTCTATTATCCGACTTACAATCGATTGGACGGACTGACCTTTGGCGTCGTTCTCGCAGCAATCCGGCTGTTCAAGCCGCTGCTTTGGGAAAGATATATGCCGCCATACATCGCGCTCGGTATAGGCAGCCTGTTCGTGATAGTGGCTCTCGTGATCTTTTCCGTCCGCGGGCCGTTTGCTGAAACCAATTTGCCGCTTGTACTTCAGCCTCTTCCAGGCGCGGTCGTCGGCTTTCCGCTTTTCTCGGCGGGAGTGGCGTTCATTCTCGGCGCACTGCTGGACCTGCAGCCCAGGATCGCGCGCTGGCATCTTCCGGCCATATCGGGTATCGCCACGCTCTCCTACAGCCTCTATCTGACCCATAAGGGCGTCTACCATCTCGACCAGATGGCGTTCGGCAAGGACAATCTTCAGGGGCTCTCGGGCTTCGTCATCTATTTCGCCACCTGTTTCATCGTGGCGGCGACGCTCTGGTTTCTCGTCGAAAGAAACTTCCTGACCCTGCGCGATCACCTGATGCCCCGCTCGAGCCGAACCGGCTAAATCCTTCGCATATAAAAAGGCGGCCGATTGGCCGCCTTTGTCGTTTACTTCTTCGCCCACAGCACCTTGAAGCGAGCATTGCGGCAGGTCTCGCCATGCTCGCGGAAATTCTCCGCCAGCACCGGCTCGTAGGGCAGGCCGCGATTGGCGACCAGCATCAGGCGGCCGCCGCCGCGCAGTGCCGAGGATGCCGCCTTGATCATCGCCTGGCCGAGCGAAGGCTCGGCAGCATGGCCCTCGTGAAAGGGCGGGTTCATGATCACCAGATCGTATTTGTCCTTGACCGGCTCGCTTGCCAGATCGTGCCAGAAGAAGCGCTGGGCGACCTTCGGGCAGTTTTCCAGGAGATTGGCGCGGGCGGCCTCCAGCGCTGCGTAGTGGGCCTCGTAGAGGTCCAGGCGCGCGATCCGCGGCGATCTGGTCGCCAGTTCCACCGAGAGATAGCCCCAGCCGGCGCCGAAATCGGCGGCGTCGCCGGAAAAATCGGTCGGCAGGCGCGATGCCAGCAATTCGGAGCCGGCGTCGATGCGATCATGCGAGAACATGCCGGCAGCGGTGGTGAACCGGCCTTCGATGCGTGTGGCGGGCTTTGCCAATTGCGCTGTCAGAGCAGCGGTGTCTGCCGGCCGCGTAAACCAGAACGCCACGCCATGATATTTCGGCATGTGCTCGACATCCAGGCCAAAACCTTCGATGCGCTTGCGCAGCGGCTGAATGCCGTCTTCCTTGCCACCGGCGACGACGATCAGCCCGCCCGCCTTCACGCGTTTCAGCGCTTCGGCGATATGGGCTTCGTTCTCGCCCTTGTGCTTGGTGCAGAGCACCAGCGCGCCATCATAATCCTCGTCCTCGATCTGCGGCGTCACATTGACGCGCTGCGCCTGAAGCTGGCGATAAAAGGGACGGAAACCTTGTACGGCGGAAAGCTCGGCGGCAAAGCCGTCGGGCAGCGAAAAGCCGGCCTCGGCGCCGAGAAACAGGATCCGCTTACCCTCGCCGGGCGCGTCGACAGTGCCGGAGGCAAAGGGATGGAACAGGGTCTTCAGGGCATCGCGGCTCATGGGCATGGTCTCGTCATGGGAGTGGGTTTCGTCTGTCGGATATGCGCGCAGTTCTCGACCTCATGCTTGCCCCTCACCCTAGCCCTCTCCCCGTTGGGACGGGGAGAGGAGACGACAGCGCAAGACTAGATGCCTCGGTTTGGTGGGAGGGTAGTCGTCGAGCACAGTCGCTATCCCCTCTCCCCGCGTGCGGGGAGAGGGCTAGGGTGAGGGGCCGGGCACTCAGTATCAGCAAGGGCGGCCGGCGGCATTCAATATAAAAAGGGCGCGGAAAAGATCCCGCGCCCCGGAACATGAGTGAAGGCGGGGCTTATTCGGCCGCGTCGTCCTTCTTCTTTTCAGCAGCGATTTCCTGGCCGGTCGCCTGGTCGACAACCTTCATGGACAGGCGGACTTTGCCGCGCTCGTCGAAGCCGAGCAGCTTGACCCAGACCTTGTCGCCTTCCTTGACGACATCGGTCGTCTTGGCAACGCGCTCGGAAGCGAGCTGCGAGATGTGGACGAGGCCGTCGCGGGCGCCGAAGAAGTTGACGAAAGCGCCGAAGTCGGCGGTCTTGACAACAGTACCTTCGTAGATCTGGCCGACTTCCGGTTCAGCGACGATCGAGTGGATCCACTTGCGGGCCGCTTCGATTTCCTTGCCGGAGGACGAGGCGATCTTGACGGTGCCGTCGTCTTCGATGTTGATCTTCGCGCCGGTCTTTTCGACGATTTCGCGGATGACCTTGCCGCCGGAGCCGATGACTTCGCGGATCTTGTCGACCGGGATGTTCATGACTTCGATGCGCGGTGCGAATTCGCCGAGCTGGCCGCGGCTTTCGGAGATGGCCTTGGACATTTCGCCGAGGATGTGCAAACGGCCGCTCTTCGCCTGGTTCAGGGCGACATTCATGATCTCTTCGGTGATGCCTTCGATCTTGATGTCCATTTGCAGCGCGGTGATGCCGGCTTCCGTGCCGGCGACCTTGAAGTCCATGTCGCCGAGGTGGTCTTCGTCACCGAGGATGTCGGAAAGGACGGCGAAACGCTCTTCTTCCTTGATCAAGCCCATGGCAATACCGGCGACCGGCTTTGCCAGCGGTACGCCGGCATCCATCAGCGCCAGCGAGGTGCCGCAAACGGTCGCCATCGAGGAGGAACCGTTGGATTCGGTGATTTCGGAAACGACGCGCAGCGTGTAGGGGAACTGCTCTGCCGTCGGCAGCATCGGATGGACAGCGCGCCAGGCGAGCTTGCCATGGCCGATTTCGCGGCGGCCCGGAGAACCCATGCGGCCGGTTTCGCCGACCGAGTAGGGCGGGAAGTTGTAGTGCAGCATGAAGTTTTCTTTGTACATGCCGGTCAGGCTGTCGACATACTGCTCGTCTTCGCCGGTGCCGAGCGTGGCAACGACGATCGCCTGCGTTTCACCGCGGGTGAAGAGGGCCGAGCCGTGCGTGCGCGGCAGCAGGCCGACTTCAGCGAGGATCGGGCGGACCGTCTGCAAGTCGCGGCCGTCGATGCGGCTGGACGTGTCGAGGATGTTCCAGCGAACGATCTTCGCCTGCAGATGCTTGAAGATGGCGCCGACTTCTTCAGCCGTGTACTTGGCTTCGCCTTCCTCGGGAAGGAAGTGTGCCTTCACCTTGGCCTTGACGGCGTCGACGGCGGCGTAACGATCGGCCTTCTGAGTGATCTTGTAGGCTTCGCGCAGTTCGGCTTCGGCAAGGCCCAGCATTTCGGTTTCGAGCGCGGAGAAATCGTCCGGCGTGAAATCGCGGGGTTCCTTGGCGGCAACTTCGGCGAGCTTGATGATCGCGTCGATCACCGGCTGGAAGCCGCGATGACCGAACATGACGGCGCCGAGCATGACGTCTTCCGGCAGTTCCTTGGCTTCGGACTCGACCATCAGAACGGCTTCCTGCGTGCCGGCGACGACGAGATCGAGGCTCGATTCCTCCATCTCGTCGAGATGCGGGTTGAGCACGTATTCGCCGTTGATGTAGCCGACGCGGGCGCCGCCGATCGGGCCCATGAACGGAACGCCGGAGAGCGTCAGCGCTGCCGAGGTGGCAACCATCGACAGGATATCTGGGTTGTTTTCGAGGTCATGCTGGATGACGGTGACGACAACCTGGGTGTCGTTCTTGTAGCCTTCCGGGAAGAGCGGGCGGATCGGACGGTCGATCAGGCGGGAAACGAGGGTTTCGTTTTCGCTCGGGCGTCCTTCGCGCTTGAAATAGCCGCCGGGGATCTTGCCGGCTGCATAGGTCTTTTCCTGGTAGTTGACGGTGAGCGGGAAGAAATCCTGGCCCGGCTTCGGCGACTTGGCGGAAACGACGGTGGCGAGAACGACGGTCTCGCCGTAGGTGGCGATGACGGCGCCATCGGCCTGGCGGGCGATCTTGCCGGTCTCGAGCTTCAGCGGGCGGCCGGCCCACTCGATTTCGACGGTATGGATATCGAACATATCTTGTCCTTGCGTAGTGCGGGAAAAGGCGCTGTCGTCCATCGATTGGCAAGGCGCATCTTCAACCGCACGAAATGTGACGCATCACGGGCAAGACAACGAGAGGCTTTCGAAGATCGGCCGAAGCATGAAGCTTCGGCTGAAAGCATCCGGCAATCCTGCCCCATGACAGGTCAACGGTTGGTGTTGGCAGAACCGGCCCATCCGGCCTGCCGGCTGTCTCACATCGCGCAAACGGAAGCGCGACGGAACACGTTTGATGGGTTTCAAACCCTTCATAAGCATCCGGCGGACGTTCACGCGAACGCCCGCCGGAAAATTCGATTAGCGACGGATACCGAGGCTGGAGATCAGCTTGGTATAACGGCCTTCGTCCTTCTTCTTGAGATAGTCAAGAAGCGAGCGCCGGCTGGAAACCATCGTCAGGAGGCCACGGCGGGAGTGATTATCCTTCTTGTGGTCCTTGAAGTGGTTGGTGAGGTTGTTGATGCGCTCGGTCAGGATCGCAACCTGGACTTCCGGAGAACCGGTGTCGCCTTCGGCGGTAGCGTATTCCTTGATCAGCGCAGCCTTGCGCTCAGCAGTAATCGACATCGGATGGTCCTTTCTATGAGAGGAAATATGTCGCCAAACGCCGGGATGTCGTCCAGCATTGGCCGCGAATGCAATCGGGCAGGCCCGATGCTGGCGCTGCCTATAAACCAAATGAGCGACAATGGAAAGAGGGTTCTCCCTGAGGCGCTTTTCAGCGCCCCGCCATGGCATTCCGGATCAGCGCATCGTAACCCTTGGGATCCTGCAGCATGGCGAAATGGCTGACGTCTTTCAGGATGACGAGCTTCGCTCCCGGAATCTCCTTCGCCATCATCTGCGTATGGTCTAGCTTGACCGCCTCGTCATGGTCGCCGATGGCAAGCGTGACCGGCACCGTGATCTTTCCAAGGTCGGCGGCCGTCCATGTCGGTTGCGTGGCCCACATCTGCGAGAGTTGCTTGACAAAGGCATCGTATTCGTTCGGCGTCGGTGACAGTTTCTTGTAATACTCGCCGGCGACATTGATGTATTCGTTGAACGTCTTGTTGCTCATGACGTCAGGCTTTACGCCGTCGGTGGTGACATTTGCCGCCTGAGCGATCACGCGTGTCAGCTTGTCGGGGTATTTCATCGCCATGTCGATGCCGATGATGCCGCCATCCGACCATCCGACCAGCGTCACCTTGCCAATCTTCAGATAGTCGAGCAGCGCGGCGTAGTCCGAGGTCATCAGGTCGTAGCCGAAGGGCTGCTGGCTGCGCGTTGAGCGGCCATGCCCGCGGCTGTCGGCAACGATGACCAGATGATCCCTCGCGAAATCGGCAACCTGATGGCCCCAGACGTCGGCGTTCCCAAGTCCGCCATGGATGAAGAGGATTGGGTCGCCCGCACCGTATTCGGCATAATACATCTTGATGTCATTGACATCGGCCATGCCGCTCGTCTTCGGCTGCGGCATTGGCGGAAAAGCCGGCAGCCCGGCCCAGCGCTCGGCGGAATTCGCGCTCGCTGCTGTGAGGAACAACGAAAGGACTGCCAGTATTCCGATGGTAATTCTGCGCATGTTCTCTCCCCTGAGGGCCGTTATGGCCCGTCGGGGAGCATATCGCATCGCCAATTACCCGCAATAGCTGTATCTTTCGGCTGGCCGAACGTCAGCCGAACACGCGCTTCGGCCGGAATTCGCCCTGTCCGATCTCGCCGATGGCGATCAGCTTGCCGCGCGCCGTCGCATAGGCCTCGCTCTCGGCCACCGGCGCATCGCGCCCACGCACGAGAATGGGATTGCCCATCTTCAGGCGATGCGCCTGGTCGTCGTTGATGACGAGATGCGGCAGTGCCGACAGCGCTTCCGCCGTATCGATCAACAGAGCATCGAGAGCGGCGAGCCGTTCGTCCGCATCCTCGATTGCCTCGAGCGCGACGAGATTAGCGAGCGGCACCATCGTCTCTTCGGCGAAGGGCGCGACGAAGCTGCGGCGCAGGCCGGAAATATGGCCATAGCAGCCTAGATCGCGGCCGAAATCGCGCGCGAGGGCCCGAACGTAAGTACCCTTGCCGCATTCCACTTCGAAATGCGCCGTGTTGGCATCGGGGCAGGCGAGCAGCGTCAGACGGAAAATTTCCACCTCGCGTGACGGAATCTCGACCGTTTCGCCATCGCGGGCCAGATCATAGGCGCGCTCGCCGGCGATCTTGATCGCCGAAAACTGCGGCGGGATCTGGTGGATGACGCCCGTATATTTCGGCAGCAGCGCGCGAATATTCTCTTCGCTCGGACGCTTGTCCGAAGTCTCGGTCACTTCGCCTTCGAGGTCGTCCGTGGCGCGTTCCTCGCCCCAGGTGACGGTGAATTCATAGATCTTGCGGCCGTCCATGACGTAGGGAACGGTCTTGGTGGCGTCGCCAAGCGCGATCGGCAGCATGCCGGAGGCGAGCGGATCGAGCGTGCCGGCATGGCCCGCCTTCTGCGCCTTGAACAGCCACTTGATCTTCGAAACGGCCTCTGTCGAGCCGAAGTCCACCGGCTTGTCGAGGATGAGCCAGCCGGAAATCGGACGGCCTTTGGGTTTGCGTGGTTTGGACATTCGCTGTCTCTGTTATTGATCTTGATCGTTATCGTCTTCGAGATCGCGGCTGACCTCGGGCGAGCGCAGCAGTTCGTCGATCTTCTTGTAATTGTCGAAGCTCGTATCATCGCGGAAGCGGACTTCCGGCATGTACTTCATCTGGCGAAGCTGCGGGCCGAGACGGCCGCGGATATATTTCGCGTGGCGGTTCAGCGCCTCGATGACGGCGCCGTGGTCGGAGACGCCGAGCGGGGTCACGAAGGCGGTGGCGATCTTCAGATCCGGCGACATCCGCACTTCGGAAATGGAGATCACGGTGCGCTCGATCAGGTCGTCGCGCACTTCGCCGCGCTGCAGAACCTGCGTGATCGCTGAGCGCACCTGCTCGCCGACGCGAAGCATGCGCTGCGAAGGCGCGGAAGAAGTTGGTCTGGTCATGGTTGTTCCGTTAGCAGCGTCCCTTGGACGCGATAAAGCGGGTCAAATGACTCGATCCGGCGCAAAGGTCAAGGCTGGACAGGGTTTGCGGCCCGCCAGAAGCCGAGAATCCTTGCGAAAGCGGCGTCCTGTTCGGCCTGATCGGCAAAAGCGGATACCGGGATATAGGTGACGAAGGATTCGAGGTCGAATTCGATACGGTCGTTTCGGCGCCCAATATCTTGGATCTCCGACCAGGCAAGCCACATCGATGAGGCCTGCGTGTTCCATGATGCGCCTTCAGGGGTGATGACTACGGTGATCGTGATGTTTGGGCGAATGCGCGATTGCATCGCTGCCAGGCGTCGAGCTGCCAGCCAGCGGAAATAAGGGACCAGGACGACATAGAGAATCAGGGTCGGCACCAACCAGATAAACGCGATGTCGCCCGTATCGATTGACGCTGGTAGCTCGAAAATAGGAATGAAAAGATCGTTGCGCAGGAAATAGAAGAGCGCCGGCACGCCAGCGCCGCAGCCGATCGCCAACAAGAGGGCCCAGCCCAATTTGCCGTAGCGGCTCACAGCGCGGCGAGCGGTAAAGCGGCGTCCAGTTTCCTGCATGACGGCGACATGATCGCTTGGCTGACGGACGAAGGATATAGCGATCCGGTCATCGCTTTCAGGCATTGCCGTCATCTCGACGCTTCTTCCTGTTCTTTGGTTCGTTCCAGGCACGGTGCACAGCGGCTTTACTTGCGAGGTCGTTTAAAACAAAAGACTTAGCCCTCAAAGAAAAACCGCCGGTTTCGGCCGGCGGTTTTGATATCTGGCAAATCGAAGATTGCTTAGAGCGTACGGGTAATATGCTCGACGCGGAAGCATTCAATCGTATCGCCAACGCGAATGTCTTCGTAGTTTTCGAACGCCATACCGCATTCCTGGCCGACATTGACTTCGGAGACTTCGTCCTTGAAGCGCTTGAGCGTCTTGAGCTTGCCTTCGTGGATGACGACGTTGTCGCGCACCAGACGAACGCCGACGCCACGCTCGACCTTGCCTTCGGTGACGCGGCAACCCGCGACCTTGCCGACCTTCGTGATGTTGAACACCTCGAGGATCTCGGCATTGCCGAGGAAGGTTTCGCGACGTTCCGGAGACAGGAGGCCCGACATCGCCGCCTTCACGTCATCGACGAGATCGTAGATGATGTTGTAGTAGCGGATTTCGATACCCTGACGTTCGGCGAACTGACGTGCCTGCGCATTGGCGCGGACGTTAAAGCCGATGATCGCCGCATTGGAGGCTTCGGCCAACGACACATCCGACTCTGTGATCCCGCCTGCGCCCGAATGGACGATCCGGGCACGAACTTCGTCGGTGCCAAGCTTGTCGAGTGCGCCAGCGATTGCTTCGATCGAGCCCTGCACGTCGCCTTTGATGACCAGCGGGAATTCCTTCACGCCAACAGCCTGGAGCTGGGTCATCATCTGTTCGAGCGAGCCGCGCTGACCGGACTGGCGGGCAGCCGCCTTGTCGCGCGCCAGACGCTGGCGGTATTCGGAAATCTCGCGAGCGCGGCTTTCGCTTTCGACGACCGCGAACTTGTCGCCTGCCGCCGGTGTGCCCGACAGACCGAGAACCTCGACCGGCGTTGCCGGCGTTGCTTCCTTCACATGCTCGCCCTTGTCGTTGACCAGAGCGCGTACGCGGCCCCACTGATCGCCGGCAACGACGATCTGGCCCGGACGCAGCGTGCCCTTCTGCACGAGGACGGTGGCGACGGAGCCGCGGCCACGGTCGAGCTGGGCTTCGATGACGGTGCCTTCCGCCGTGCGGTTCGGATTGGCCTTGAGATCAAGGATTTCTGCCTGCAGCAGGATGGCTTCCAGCAGCTTGTCGAGGTTGGTGCGGTTCTTCGCGGAAACTTCCACGTCGAGCACTTCACCGCCCATGGATTCGACGAAGACTTCGTGCTGCAGCAGTTCCGTGCGGACCTTCTGCGGATTGGCTTCGTGCTTGTCGATCTTGTTGATCGCCACGATGATCGGAACACCCGCCGCTTTGGCGTGGTTGATCGATTCGATCGTCTGCGGCATCACGCTGTCGTCGGCTGCCACCACCAGGATGGCGATGTCGGTCGCCTGGGCACCGCGGGCACGCATTGCCGTGAAGGCGGCGTGGCCGGGGGTGTCGATGAAGGTGATCTTCTGACCGTTCTGCTCGACCTGATAGGCGCCGATATGCTGGGTGATGCCACCGGCTTCGCCGGCCACCACGTTGGCGTGGCGGATGGCGTCGAGCAGCGAGGTCTTGCCGTGGTCGACGTGGCCCATGATGGTGACGACGGGAGGACGGGAAATCAGTTCGCCATCCTCGTCGGCAACATTGAAGATGCCCTGTTCGATATCGGATTCCGAGACGCGCTTGACCGTATGGCCGAATTCGCCGGCGATGAGCTCGGCCAGGTCGGCGTCGATAACGTCGCCCGGCTTCATCATCTGGCCTTCCTTCATCAGGAACTTGATGACGTCGACGGCGCGTTCGGACATGCGCTGCGACAGTTCCTGAATGGTGATGGTCTCCGGCAGCACGACTTCACGCGAGATCTTCTCGCGCGTTTCCTGCATCTGGCTGCGGCGGAACTTTTCCTGGCGGCGGCGCATGGCCGAAAGCGAGCGGCCACGGGCATTGCCGTCTTCGTCGACATCGGCCGTCGTCACCGTCAGCTTGCCGCGGCGGCGGTCATCGTCGGTCTTCGGACGCGTGGTGACAGGCTTTGCCGGTTCAGGGCGCACGAGCTTCCCGCGTACCGGGCCGCCACGCGACGGGCCGCGATCGTCTTCCTCTTCATTGACCCGGCGGCGGCTGACCGGTGTTTCCGTGGCAGCAGCGCCGGGGCGCGCAGCCTGGGGAGCCGCATCCGGGCGACGAGCAACGACAGGGGCTGCGGCCGGCTGAACCGCCGGCTTCGGTGCTTCCACCTTAGCTTCGACCGGCGCGGGCGCCTCGACCTTGGCTTCGGCGGCGCGGGCAGCCTCTTCGGCGGCGCGGCGGGCAGCTTCGGCCTGTTCGGCGATGCGACGTGCTTCTTCTTCCTGCTGGCGGCGAGCCTCTTCCTCAGCACGGCGGACCGCATCGGCGGCATCGCGAGCCTGGGCTTCGGCCAGTGCGCGGCGCCGCGCATCCATTTCGCCGGCCGACAGATGGTTCAGAACCACCGGACGCGACGAACGATCCTGCTGCGGGCGCTGCTGGTTGTTCTGGTTGGATTGCTGCGGCCGCTGCTGCTGGCCACCCGGCTGATGAATGCGCGGAGCCGGCTGCGGCGGGCGTGGCGGCTGCGGTGTCGGTTCCGCGACGCGCGTCACGGATGCCGTTGCGGCGGCCGTTGTCGTCGTCGGGGTGATCATTGGCTTTTCATCTTCAGGGCGTAGCGGGCGACGCTTGCGAGTCTCGACCACGACCGCCTTGGTGCGACCGCGGCCCATGTCCTGGCGCACGGTCCCCTGGTTCACGCCTGAAGGCTTCAGGGTGAGGGTCTTCTTACCCGAAACACTCAGCGTCTTGTCGTCTTTATTGTCGGTCATTCCGTTCCCGTTCCTTCGGACAGGGTACGGAATCGTCCGTCACACCCTGTCGTTCAATGCATGTACCTTAATGAGGCGTCCGGCATCGGCCGGTGACCGCGTCATTGTTTTCGCCGGCCAGCGCCGCCCGTTGCCCGGGACTGACCGCCGTTGCGGTACCGTTCGAGCAGGTTTGCGCGCTTCACTACACCCTCACCTGCCTGCCCTGCAAGCGCTGCGGCATGGATAAAAGCGTTCTGGCCCATCAGTTCTTCCATTTCCGCCTCCGTGAAGACACGGAATGACGGTATTTCTTCTTCAGTCTCCATGCCAAGATGCCAGGCCTTGCGTGCCTGGTCGATCTTGCGAACGCCGTCGGCAGCGGCATCCATCGCATGGAACACGGCACGTGCCGAGCCGTTGCGAACGGCGCCATCAACCTTCGACGAGCCGCTTACGAACTGGCCCGCCTTGCGCGCCATGTGCATCATCCCGGCAAGTTGCGCCGCAAGAAGGCGGTCGACGGTGGCGCCGAGATCGCTCGGTGCCGTCACCTCCGCCTTCAGGGCGCGGGAGAACATTTTCTTCGCCACTGCCTTGTCCACCAGCGCCCGGTCGAGTTTGACCCAGCATCCGCGTCCCGGCAGTTGCCGCTTCAGATCGGGAACCACGGTCCCATCCGGAGCGGCCACGAAGCGGATCAGCTCGTCCGGCGATCCGCTTTCGCGTGTTACGATGCACATACGGCCATTTGTGCCGTCGCCCGAGAGATCGTCGTCTTCCGGCGGAGCCTTCGGCCCATCTGCGTTTATCATGCTTCCTGCTCGGCCTCGTCCTCCGATGCCTCTTCGGCCTCGGCAGCGAGATCGGCTTCCGTGATCCAACCGGCCAGCAGACGGGCCTGCACGACCATCTGCTCGGCTTCGACGCGCGACACTTCGAGCTTGGAGAACAGGCCTTCGAACTTCTTCGTTTCGCCGTTCTTGCGCTCGGTCCAGCCGACGAGATCGTCAGCGGCGCAGCCGGCGAAGTCCTCGATCGTCTTGATGCCGTCCTCACCGAGGGCGACCATCATCTGTGCGGTCATGCCGTTGATCTGGCGCAGCTCGTCGGAAACGCCGAGCGCCTTGCGCTTCTCGTCCATTTCGGCTTCCAGGCGCTCCAGATATTCGCGGGCGCGATCCTGGATTTCCTGGGCGGTCTCTTCGTCGAAACCGTCGATGGACGAAATTTCGTCGAGATCGACATAAGCCAGTTCCTCGACGGCGGCAAAGCCTTCCGAAGCCAGAACCTGGCCGACCATTTCGTCAACGTCGAGTGCATCCATGAACAGGTTGGTGCGCTCGTTGAATTCCTTCTGACGGCGTTCCGATTCCTCGGCTTCCGTCATGATGTCGATGTCCCAGCCGGTGAGCTGCGAAGCGAGGCGGACGTTCTGGCCGCGGCGGCCGATGGCGAGCGAAAGCTGCTCGTCCGGAACCACGACTTCGATGCGCTCGGCGTCCTCATCGAGAACGACCTTGGCGACTTCGGCCGGCTGCAGCGCGTTGACGACGAAGTTGGCCGGTTCGTTGGACCAGGGAATGATGTCGATCTTTTCGCCCTGCAGTTCGCCAACCACGGCCTGGACGCGCGAACCACGCATACCAACGCAGGCGCCGACCGGATCGATCGACGAGTCGTTCGAAATGACGGCGATCTTGGCGCGCGAGCCCGGATCGCGGGCAACCGACTTCACCTGGATGATGCCGTCGTAGATTTCCGGCACTTCCATGGTGAAGAGCTTGACCATGAACTGCGGATGCGTGCGCGACAGGAAGATCTGTGGGCCGCGCTGTTCGCGGCGGACGTCGTAGACATAGGCGCGAACGCGGTCGCCATAGCGGAAGTTTTCGCGCGGGATCATTTCGTCGCGGCGGATGATGCCTTCGCCGCGGCCGAGGTCGACGATGACGTTGCCGTATTCGACGCGCTTGACGGTGCCGTTGACGATTTCGCCGACGCGATCCTTGAATTCGTCGAACTGGCGGTCACGCTCGGCTTCGCGCACCTTCTGCACGATGACCTGCTTGGCCGACTGCGCGGCAATGCGGCCGAAATCCATCGGCGGCAGCGGATCGGCGATGAAGTCGCCGAGGGCGGCGTCGGGGTTGCGGTCGCGGGCCAGTTCCAGCGGGATCTGCGTGGAATAGTCCTCGGCCTTTTCGACGACTTCGAGCAGGCGCTGCAGGCGGATTTCGCCGGTCTTCGGGTTGATGTCGGCGCGGATGTTCGACTCCGTGCCATAACGCGAACGCGCGGCCTTCTGAATCGCGTCCGCCATTGCGGCAAGCACGATCTCGCGGTCGATGACCTTTTCGCGCGCCACTGCATCTGCGATCTGCAGAAGTTCTAGCCGGTTCGCACTGACTGCCATTGTCTTTAGTCTCCGTCTTCCTGCCCTGGGGTTCCCGTCCCGTGAGCGGTTCGTTGATCGGTTATTCTTCTTCGTCCGCTTCGTTCTGGTTCGCAGCCTCGGCTTTCGCCAGCTTGTCGGCGCGCAGCGCATCGCGGATGAGATCGTCCGTCAGGATCAGCTTGGCGTCGGCCAGCGTGCTGAACGGAATGGTCACCTTCGGCTCTTCGCCGTAAGCAACCTGGTCGCGCTCGATCGTAAAACCATCGGCGCTGACATCGGCGATCTTGCCACGGAACCGCTTGCGGTTATCCACCAGGATCGAGGTCTCGCACTTGATGAGATGGCCGATCCAGCGGCTGAAATCCGACTTGCGCACCATCGGGCGGTCGATGCCGGGCGAAGACACTTCCAGATGATACGCTTTATCGATCGGATCTTCCACATCCAGCACCGGCGAAATCGCCGTCGAGACCTCTTCGCAATCCTCGACGGTCATGGTGCCGTCGTTGCGCTCGGTCATGATCTGCAATGTCAGGCCGTTCTGATTGAGGAGGCGCGCGCGCACTAGGCGGAAGCCCATGCCGACGAGCACGGGCTCGATGATGGCGGCGATGCGCTGGTCAAGGCCGGTTTCGACGATCAGCCGCGGTTCATTGACATTGTCTGCGTTTGTCTCTTCCGACAAGCGTTCACTCCTGCATTGTCCATGCATTTGGAGATCGAGCTAATAAAAAAGAGCGGGTCCTTGCGGCCCACTCTTCATCACACGATCAAGAATTTGATGCCGATATAAGCCCGTTCCCGTCAAATTGCAAGGTCTTCGCAGCGAAACCCGGCTTTCGCGGTTATTTGCGGAATTCTCCAGTAAATACCGCGAAACCTTCCGAACCCAGCGTATAACGCCATGGCTTGATTCTTTGGCGCAATGATCCGCAAGTGCGCGCCATCAGTAGTAAGGCGAGATGCACAACCGTCGTGGACCGTAAACGCGCATAGCACTAGCGCGCCGCGTAAAGGGCGGCAGCACTTGATTTCCAAGCTGGCGATCGCGCCGGTAAGGTTGACTTTGGTCGCCATTTCCCCCGCAACGGTGCAGTGCTGCACGGCCGACCGCATCGCTGGCGCCTCAAACGATCCGCAGCCAAGCCTCTCCATGCCCTGCGAAAGTCACCTCAACCGGTTTTCAGGCCTTGTTGGTGAACCAAATCGTCGGTGCGCCCAACACGCCTCCCCGGCGCATCGCGGCCCTTAGTTCTTCCAGTTTACCGAAGGCTTGAGCTGCTTCAATCGTGGCAAACTCATGGATGACGGTAACGTCGTTGGGATTGTCGGTGGCTTGAAAGACCGCCTCTGCTGTAACCCCGTTTGCCTTCTGTACGGGCCGAAATTCATCGTATACTTTACGCCAGGCCGCGTAGTCCGAAACGTCGTGCCTTACAAACAGCGTCGTCATCTCATCCTCCCGCTTTTGTATTTTCACGTTGGGACGTCTGGCGTGTCAGCATATCACCGAAGAGACTCTCGCGCTTGAGGAATATCTGGCCGCTCGCGCTTCTGGCGATTTCTTGAGAGCGCGGACAAAGCGGACCTTGCGTCTGGGTCAGGTAAGTTCTTACAATCCTGTCGGCGAGGGACGAGAGCGGAAAAGCCACACCACTTGCGGAAAGCACTCAAAAGCTGCCGCAGGTCGCACCTGCCGCCAAATTCCGCTTATTTCAGCACGCCGAGCATCGAGCTGTCGGGATAGCAGGTGGGCTTGCGGCCGCTTTTTTCCTGCCATTGGCCGATCGACCGCCGGGTCTTGTAGCCCGGCAGTCCGTCGGTGCCGCCGACGTCGTAACCCTTGTGCTCCAGGGTCATCTGCATGCCGGCGACGTCGGAGCGCAGCATCTTGCCGACATCGCCCCATTTGCCCTGGAACGCGCCGGAGCCGTAGGTAATGCGGTCGGCGAGATTGCCGATATAGAGGCCGTAGAGGTCGGAATTATTGTATTCCTTGATGACGTAGAAATTCGGCGTGACGATGAATTCCGGTCCGTCGCGGCCGGCCGGCACCAGCATCATGCCGCTGGCGCGCAGCTCATCGGACGGAAAAGCCTTGCCGGCGATCCTGGTGATCCCGAGCGCGTTCCATTGTGAAATCGGCTTGGCAAGATCCGGCCCTTCCTGCGCGCAGGACACGTTTTCCGGGATCGTCACTTCATAGCCCCAGCCGCGGCCGCGCTGCCAGCCCTTCTGCACAAGATAGTTGGCTATGGATGCGAGCGTATCCGGCACGGACGTCCAGATGTTGCGATGGCCGTCGCCGTCGAAATCAACAGCGTATTTCAGGTAGCTGGTCGGCATGAACTGCGGTTGGCCGAGCGCGCCGGCCCAGGAGCCCATGAACTGATCCGGCGTGACATCGCCATGCTCGAGAATGCCGAGTGCTGCGATAAGCTCGGTACGGAACATTTCCTTGCGCGTCGACATAAAGGCCTTGGTCGCCAGCACCTGGATCGCCGAATTCGGCAGTTTCGCCGCTCCGAAGCCGGTCTCGCGGCCCCAGATCGCCAGCACGATCGGACCGGGCACGCCATAGACCTTTTCGATCCTCTTCAGCGTCGGGCCATATTGCGAAGCGAAGCTGCGTCCGGTCGTCGCCAGTTTCTGCAGCCGCGCCTCGTTGAAATAGGGAGCAGGCGAGGAGAATTCCGCCTGCGTCTGTGGCTGTTCCTTGGGCTTTGGGAAGCCCGGCGGGACGAGATCCGGCAGGTCCCAATTCAGCGTCACGCCGGAAAAAGCCGCCTTGAAGGTTTTTTCGGAAATGCCGTCCTTCTTTGCTTCCGGCCAGAGATTCTGTTGGATCCAGCTCTCGAATTGGGCTTCGACATCGGCTTTGGAGGCGGCGAGGGCGGGGAGGGGGAGAAGAGCAAAAAGGACGATAAGCGTGCGCAGAATATATCGCGCCGGGTGCACTCTCCTCATGCTCTGTCTCTCCTTCAAATCGTCGTCCGCGCCCGCAGCGCCGCTGTCAGCGTGCCTTCGTCGAGGTAATCGAGCTCGCCGCCAACCGGTACGCCATGGGCGAGGCGGGTGATTTTCACCTCCAGGCCGGCGAGCTGGTCAGTTATATAGTGTGCTGTGGTTTGCCCCTCGACTGTGGCGTTGACGGCGATGATGATCTCCCGGACACCGCCCTCGTTGACGCGCTCTATCAGCCCGCGAATGTTGAGATCGTCGGGTCCGACGCCATCGAGCGGCGACAGCACGCCGCCAAGAACGTGATAGGCGGCATTCATCGCGCCGGCGCGCTCCAGTGCCCAGAGGTCGGCGACATCTTCGACGACGATGATGACGGACTGATCGCGCCGGTCGTCGGTGCAGACGGTGCAGGGGTCGACAGTATCGACGTTGCCGCAGCGCGAGCAAATCTTCACCTTGTCATAGGCATCGCCCATGGCATGGGAGAGCGGGCCGAGCAACTGGTCCTTCTTCTTGATCAGGTGCAATGCGGCGCGCCGTGCCGAGCGTGGGCCGAGGCCCGGCACTTTTGCCAGAAGCTGGATGAGTTTTTCAATTTCGGGGCCGGTGACTCGCTTTGCCATGGGAGGCTTTTAGCTCATATGCTGAAGGAACGGAATCGCGGAAGGGATGAACGCCCTATGAAAATTCTGGCCGTCTGCATCGGCACCGCCGAAACACTGCCCGGCAAGAGCTACAAGACCGGAATTAACAAGCATGCGGTCGGCGGCACGGTCATGGTCGACGCCGAGGGTATCATCGGCGATGCCGTCTGCAATGGCGAACATCACGGCGGACGCGATCAGGCCGTGTATGTCGAAGGTTCGCTGACGCTGGATTGGTGGTCGAACGAGTTGGGGCGCAAGCTGGAAC
The DNA here is from genome assembly GCF_025200735.1 of Rhizobium sp. CB3060. Taxonomy (NCBI): domain Bacteria; kingdom Pseudomonadati; phylum Pseudomonadota; class Alphaproteobacteria; order Hyphomicrobiales; family Rhizobiaceae; genus Rhizobium; species Rhizobium sp. CB3060. Next base: position 3,753,403 of record NZ_CP104158.1, read on the forward strand.
CCGGTGCGTTCGGCGAAAATATCGTCATCGAAGGGCTCGATAACCGCGAGGTCGCGGTCGGCGACAGATTCATAGCCGGCGATCTAGTTCTGGAGGTCACCTCGGCCCGCATTCCCTGCGCGACGTTCGCGGCGAAGATGGGTGATCCGAAATTCGTCAAGCGCTATACGCAAGCGGGCCGTCCCGGCATCTATTGCCGCGTCATCAAAAACGGCACGGCCACCGCCGGGACGCCGGTGACCTATGTCCCCTATGCCGGCGCCAAGGTCACCATGCCGGAAATGATGGCGACCTTCGGTAGACGATTGTCCCCGGAGGATCGGACGCGTTATCTCTCCGCGCCCATTCACTACAAGCTCAGGGCGCTTCTCGACGATGATTCCTAAAGCATGTGGCGCAAAAATGCGCAGCGGTTTTGCGATAACGACATGCGCAAAATCAAAGACCTAAAGCGCGAGGAGCGAATCCTAGAGATCGCGATACGCTTTAGACAAGCCCGGTGCGAAAACGCTCGAACAGTGCCCGACCTTCCGGCCAATCGCCAATTCCGGAATTCGCATTGATATGGCCGAGCGCGCCGACATCGATCAATGCGCTGCCCCAGACCGCAGCACTTTCCGTCGCATAGTCGAACGAACCAAAGGGATCGTTGGTGCTTGCGATGAGAAGCGACGGAAATGGCAGTCTTAAGCGCGGCGGATTGGCGAAGCTGGGGGCTTCCGTCAGATAGACGTCGCCCGTGGGATCGGGCGCCGAGACGAGGAAGGCGCCGAGGATGCCTGCAGGCGCAGATGCCGCCCAGTGCGCGACCAACTGGCAGGCGAGGCTATGGGCGATGAGGATCGGCGGCGTCCTGGAGCGGCGGATCTCCCAGTCGAGTGCGGCGAGCCAATCGGCCAATTCCGGCCTGTCCCAGCTCGTCGGCTGAAAGCGGCGCATCTCGGGGTCCTGCCGTTCCCACAGGGTCTGCCAGTGGCCTTCCCCCGAGCCGCCAAGGCCGGGCAGGATAATGATCTCACTCATGTCTTCCTCTCGTACTGTGTTGACGGAGGGAAGGTGGCATGCCGCATTGGCAATTGACATTGCAATCCATCGGGTAAAACTTGCTTCCGCCGATGAATTCAAGGCACGAGAATGGATAGCTTCGAGAGAGACCTAGACCCGACCGATTTGTCGATGATCGAGATCCTGCAGGAGGATGGGCGAATTTCCGTATCGGAACTTGGCCGCCGGGTAGGGCTTTCACAGCCCGCCGCGTCGGAACGCCTGAAAAGGCTTGAGGAACGCGGGATCATTGCCGGCTATCGCGCCGTCATTGATCCCGCTGCCGTCGGCCTCGGTATGATGGCAGTCGTCCGGCTGCGCACGACCCATGAGCACATACGCCCCTGCTTGAAACAGTTTTCGGAGATGCCGCAGATCATCGAGGTCCTGCGGCTGACCGGCGAGGATTGTTTCCTGCTCAAGGTCCTGGTGCCGACACCATCAGACCTTGAAACCATCGTCGATTCCATTGCTCGCCACGGCGCGGTGACCACGTCGCTGGTATTGCGGAACGAGCCGGCGAAACCGATCGGTCGCGAGCTCATCCGCAAGACGATGGCGCGTTGACCGCGTTGAAGCGAACGCTTCTCAGAAAGGCAGCTTGAACCCGGGCGGGATCGGCAGGCCGGCGGTCAGTTCGCGGGTCTTTTCGGCGGCCAGCGCCTCGGCCTTTTCCTGGGCGTCCTTGTTTGCAGCGACGATCAGGTCCTCGAGGATTTCAACGTCTTCTTCCTTGAAGAGCGACGGATCGATCTTGATGCCCAGCATCTGGCTCTTGCCGTTCACAGTGACGGTGATGAGGCCGCCGCCGGCTTTGCCTTCGGCCCGGATGTCGGCGATTTCCGCCTGCATCTTCTCCATCTTGGCCTGCATTTCCTTCACTTTGCCCATCATGCCCATGATGTCGCGCATCGTTGCTGGTCCTTCTCTTCCGTCTCTTTGTCTTGTTATTTTTGGCTACAATCTATGTCGAAAACCGCTTTACGCTTTTATCCTACGGCTCTTCGATTTGGTATCATACCCTTAGAATTCGATATCATCGCCCGGCAGAATATCGCCGTCATCGGATTCGGCAGTCGCCGGGGCGGCAGTTTGTTCTTCTTCCTCAGGGTCAGGCGCGCGGACGCGAACGTCGATGATCTTGGCGCCCGGAAATTGCGATAGGATCGCCGCCACATCGGGGTCCTGGCGGGCATCGGCGACCCGTTGCCGCTGCTCGTTCGCCTCGGCCTCCACCAGGGTCGGTTCGCCTTCGTCGCGGCTGAGGCTGACGATCCAGTGGATGCCGGTCCATTCCTTCAGCTTGACGGCAAGCTCGTTCAGCAGCGTCCCCGGCGCACCCGGCGCCAGGCTGACATCGAGCCGGCCGGGCTCCAGCCGCACCGGGCGAACGAAGCTGCGCACCAGCGCCTTTACTTTCGGATCACGCTTCTGGCCGGCGAGCTCGGCGATATCGGCCATCGAATTGACGGGAACCAAAGGCTTCGGCGCTTCGGCGGGTTTTGGCTCGATACGGCCGATCACGGGACTTGCCTGTGGCTGCGTATTCGGAACCGAGCGCAGCATGGCGACCGGTGCAGCCGGCGACGGGGCGGGCCGTGATGGTGCGGTTTCCACCGCGCGCGCCATGACATTGCCCTGATAGGAGACAGGCGTTCCCATGCCGTTGCCGGCAGATGGCACGGGCGATGGACGCGTTCCGCCGCCATTGCCATCCGAAAATTCGGCAAGCCGCCGCGCTGCGTCTTCCGGCGCCGGCAGATGGGCGGCATGCGCCAGGCGGATCAGCACCATTTCGGCGGCACCGGCCGTGCGGGCTGCGCTTTCGGTCTCCGGTATGCCCTTCAGCAGCATCTGCCAGAAGCGAGAGAGCGTGGTAACCGCCACGCCCTGGGCGAAATCAGCCGCCTTGGTGCGCTCGACCTCGCTCAGCGACGGATCGTCGGCGGCATCGGGCACATATTTCAGGCGGGTGACGAGATGGGTGAAATCGGCAAGATCGGTCAGCACGACGACAGGATTGGCGCCGGCTTCGTACTGGCTGTTGAATTCCGCCAATGCGGCGGCGACATCGCCCTTGATGACATGGTGGAAGAGATCGACGATGCGGGCGCGGTCGGCGAGCCCCAGCATCGAGCGAACGGCATCCGCTGCAACCACGCCGCTGCCATGGGCGATCGCCTGATCGAGCAGCGACAGCCCATCGCGGGCCGAGCCTTCGGCGGCACGGGCGATCATGGCGAGCGCTTCCGGCTCCGCCTCGATGCCTTCTTTCGCGGCGATGGTGGTGAACAGGCCGACTAGGTCGGAAGCGCTGATGCGGCGCAGATCGAAGCGCTGGCAGCGCGACAGCACCGTGATCGGCACCTTGCGGATTTCGGTGGTGGCGAAGATGAACTTCACATGCTCCGGCGGCTCTTCCAGCGTTTTCAGCAACCCGTTGAAGGCGGCCGTCGACAGCATATGCACTTCGTCGATGATATAGACCTTGTAGCGCGCCGAAACCGGACGGTAGCGCACCTGCTCGATGATCTCGCGGATATCGTCGATACCGGTATGTGAGGCGGCGTCCATCTCGATGACATCGACATGCCGGCCTTCCATGATCGCCTGGCAATGTTCGCCAGGCTCGCGCAGGTCGATGGTCGGGCGGTCGATCTCGGCGGTCTTGTAGTTGAGCGCGCGCGCCAGGATGCGGGCCGTCGTCGTCTTGCCGACGCCGCGCACGCCGGTCAGCATATAGGCCTGGGCAACGCGGCCGGTCTCGAACGCATTGGTCAGCGTGCGAACCATCGGCTCCTGGCCGACCATTAGGTCCGTGAAATCCTTGGGCCGGTATTTGCGAGCCAGAACCCGGTAACCGGTGCCGGTCGAAGCGGCATCTTTTGCTTGTCGCTCGGTGTCGCTCATCGCCCTGCTTGTCGCCCGCAGAAAGCCGGGCCTTGCTTTCGGAAAGGGTGGGAGGCTGGCACGATGACCCGTGCCGGGCTCGTTAGGGCTGCTTCCTTCCGGACCTGACCCGGTTGGCGAGTGGCTCGTCCACCACCAACCTCCCGGATGCACATATCGGCAATATCGGCATCAAAAGCAAGCCAAGGTCAAAAAAAACTGCTAAACATTTGATAAAACACTGGAGGACAACCCATTGCAGGATTTTGCGCTCGACAATCGTCTGGCGAATGACAGCGTTTCCGTCGCCATTACCGGCCTTTGCGACGTGCGGCTGATGAAGGATCGCCGCTGGCCATGGCTGTTGCTGGTGCCCCGTCGGCCCGGCATGTCGGAAATATTCGAGCTGACACCGCTCGACCAGGTGCTGTTGACCTTCGAGACGAATAAGGTCGCAGCCGCCTTGAAGGCGGTGACCGGAGCGACAAAAATCAACATCGGGGCCCTTGGAAATATCGTCCGTCAGCTTCATGTTCATGTCATTGCGCGGTTCGAAGGGGACACGAACTGGCCCGGCCCGATCTGGGGCTACGGCAAAGCGGAACCCTATGCGGACGAAGATATGAACAGCTTCATAGCCAAGTTGCGGGAAACGCTTTCACAATGAACCATTCCATCTTCTCTACGGATGCCCCCCACCCGGAAGCCAGCAGCCTCACCGCCTTTGCGGAAAACCAGCTTAACCGGGACGCCGAGCACCGCGACGAGGAATCGGTCGAGCGAGCTCTTTCCAAGGACGGCACGCATATCCTTGCTTTCGCCAGGGACAGGCTGGTCCTGAAACATGACGGCCAGGTGCTCGATCCGCTGTTTGCGCGCTACGAACTGCAGGAACTCGATCCCGACTGGGAGGCGGCGGTGCTGCTCGGTTACCGCAAGACCGGCGAACCGCGACTGGCCGTGCCGGTGCGCATCAATGCCGACGATCTCGCCAGCCACTACAAGCCCGCCGACATGCGCTCGCTTTGGCGCGATCTCCTGCTCGAAGGTGAAATTCTCGGCGAAGCGGCGCAGGGCATGAGCCTTATCCGCTGGAACCACGACAATCGGTTCTGCGGCCGATGCGGCTCGGTCATGGAAAGCCGAATCGGCGGCTACAAGCGCGTCTGCACGGCCTGCGAACACATGATCTTTCCGCGCACCGATCCGGTCGTCATCATGCTGACGATCGACGAGGAGAAAAATCTCTGCCTGCTCGGCCGCAGCCATCATTTCGCACCCGGCATGTATTCCTGTCTCGCCGGTTTTGTCGAACCGGGCGAAACCATCGAAAATGCCGTGCGTCGCGAGACGCATGAGGAGTCTGGCATCCGCATTGGCCGTGTGCGCTACCATGCCTCGCAACCCTGGCCGATGCCGCACTCCCTGATGATCGGCTGCTATGCCGAGGCGAAGTCGAGGGAGATCCATATGGACACCGCCGAGCTCGATGACTGCCGCTGGTTCACACCGGAAGAGACGCTTGCCATGCTCGATCGCGTCTCGGCCTCCGGTAACACCTCGCCACCCAAGGGCGCCATCGCCCATCGCCTGATGCGCGACTGGGTGGAATGGAAGCGATAGGCGCTCGTCATGGCGCGCTCGGAACGGCTGCTGACCCTATTGCAGACGCTCAGGCGCTACCGACGTCCGGTCAGCGGCGCGACCCTTGCCGACGAGACTGGCGTCAGCCTGCGCACGCTCTATCGCGATATCGCCAGCCTGCAGACGCAGGGTGCCATGATCGAAGGCGAGCCTGGCATCGGCTATGTTCTGAAGCCCGGCTTCATGCTGCCGCCGATGATGTTTTCGCAGGATGAGATCGAGGCGCTGGTGCTGGGATCGAGATGGGTCGCACGCGCAACCGATTCGCGATTGGCCGCCGCCGGCGCCGATGCTCTTGCCAAGATCGCTGCGGTGCTGCCCGCCGAAATGCGCGAGGCGGTCGATCAGGCGGCGGTGGTCGTCGCAACGCGCCGCATAACGGAGGATAAGGCTGATCTTTCCCTGATGCGCAAGGCGATCCGCGGCGAACGCATGGTGCAATTGACCTATGGCGACGTCAACGGCGCTATCTCGACCCGGCGCATCTGGCCCTTCGCGCTCGGCTATTTCGATAATGCGCGCATCATCATGGCCTGGTGCGAGCTGCGCCAGGATTTTCGTCATTTCCGCGCCGACCGCATCGTCGATTTTGCGGTGCTGGACGCACGCTACCCGCGACGCCGTGTTACGCTGGCGAGGGAATGGAATGCCCGGGAGGGCATGCTTCACGATTGATCCTCAAGAGCAACGCTACTGCCAGAAACTGTCAGTAGGTACGACTATGATGGGCACCATCCCAAGCAGGAAGGAGGACCGATCATGGCAAGCCACGCTTTCATCGTCACGAAACAAACGCATCGCGGCGTCATCGAGGCGCGCAAAGGCAAAGATTTCTCTGTGCCGACATGGCCCGCCCGCTTCTTGCGGGTTGCACTGGGCTATTTTGCCGGCAGCCGAAATCACCTCGATCTCGAGGGAGCGTCTGATTTGGTCAAGCGCGATCTGGGCTTTCTGGACGGCCACGCGCCATACCGTGAGGAAGAACGGATGCACTAAGGCCGAAGCGATTTGGGCGATAAAGACATTCGTAAAATCAAGAGTTTAAAGCCCGAGAAAGCGACTCTGGCAGATCGCGATACGCTCTAAAAGCGCATCCCCATAAACATCCAATCCGCTGACAAATCCATCACCCGGCAGGCTCCGCCTCGCCTGCCGGACTGCATCTTTCATGCCCTTATATCCCCGTAAAACGAGAGGAATATCCAAATGACAAGCCCGAATCTCATCATCTTCTACGTTAAGGACCCGGCCGAAAGCGTGCCTTTCTATCGCGACCTGCTCGGCCGCGAGCCCGCCGTTGCCGCGCCGAATTTCGCTGCCTTCCCGCTCGACAATGGTTTCACCCTCGGCCTCTGGCGCCGCAGCAACGTCGAGCCGCAGCCCTCGGCCATCGGCAATCGCGGTGAACTCGCCTTCATGGTCGAAGGCGAAGGCGCGGTCGCGGAACATTACCAGGACTGGAAAGCCCGCGGCCTGCCGATTGCGCAGGAACTGACGACCATGGATTTCGGCCCGACCTTCGTCGTGCTGGATCCCGACGGTCATCGTCTCAGGGTTTGTGAGCCGGATAAGTGAATTGCGACCAGGTCACCCGCCCTCGTGGTTCGAGGCTGCAGCCCTTTGGGCTTTCGCACCTCACCATGAGGGCTGATCCTGTATGCTCCGCCACGGAACATGGTCCACGTCATGGTGAGGTGCATTCGCAGAAGAGACTGATCGATAAATTCAGAGCAATGCGAGGAACAATTGCTGCATCATATTTCATTCGGCGTCTCAGATATCGAGAGAGCCGCCACCTTTTACGACGCCGCCTTCGCACCGCTCGGCTATGTCAGGGTTTGGGAAGACTTGAACCCCGGCGATCCCAACCAGGCGATCGGATACGGCCCGCCGGGTGGGGGCGATAAGTTCGCCATCAAATTGCGTGGCAAGGAAGCCCACGCGCCAGGTCCGGGCTTCCATCTCGCCTTTGTCGCGCCAAGCCGTGATGCCATCGTCTCCTTTCACAAAGCAGCGCTCGCCCATGGCGGAAAGGACAACGGGCCGCCTGGTCTTCGGCCTCATTACGGGCCGAATTATTTTGCAGCCTTTGTCATCGATCCGGATGGGCACCGTATCGAGGTCGTCACCAAGGCTGCGGAATAGCCGCTCGATGGCAACCATAAGGGTACCGCAACCCGCCCTCGCGGTTCGAGGCTGCAGCCCGGCGGCCTTCGCACCTCACCATGAGGGCTAACCCTTTGGGTCAATAGCGAAATTCTCCCCCGCCTCATCCTGAGGTGCGGAGCTCGAAGAGCGAAGCCTCGAAGGACGAGGCGGCCTCCGACGCCATTAAACTTAAAGGATCAGACTTAGAGATCGCCCCGCATCGGATGCCCCTTGTAAACGCCCAGAATACGGACCTTCTCGGAGAAGAACCGCAATTCCTCCAGCGCGCGGCGCACATGGGCATCGGACGGATGGCCCTCGATATCGGCATAGAACTGCGTCGCTACAAAACGGCCGCCGAGCTGATAGCTTTCGAGCTTGGTCATGTTGATACCGTTGGTGGCAAAGCCGCCCAAGGCCTTGTAGAGCGCAGCCGGAATGTTGCGCACGTTGAAGACGAAGGTGGTGACGATCTTTTCCTCGGTCGAGCTGCGCTGCGCCCAGTTTTCGTCACGCGACAGGATGACGAAGCGCGTGACGTTGCTCTCGGTATCCTCGACATTTTCCGCAACGATTTCCAGCCCATAGAGGTCGGCCGCCAGCCGCGGCGCAAGGGCGGCCATGGTGCGGTCGCCGGTTTCCTGCACGAGCTTGGCCGCCCCCGCCGTATCGCCGGCGATGATCGGCTTCCAGCCATTGGCGCGCACTATCTTGCGGCACTGGCCAAGCGCATGGATGTGGCTGTGCACCGTCCGGATTTCTTCCTTCTTCACACCTGGCAGCACCATGAGCTGGAAATGGATCGGCATGAAATATTCGCCGACGATATGCAGCCGCGATTCCGGCAGCAGATGATGGATATCGGCGACCCGGCCGGCGATCGTGTTTTCGATCGGGATCATGCCGAGATCGGCTTCGCCATTGTCGACGGCGGTGAAGGCGTCCTCGAAGGTCTGGCAAGGCAGCGGCTCCATCGTCGGGAACATGTCACGGGAGGCCATGTCGGAATTGGCGCCGTAGTCGCCCTGGAAAGAGATCTTGTTGGTCTTGGTGATCATTGGACTGCCTTTGGGGAAATTCCGTCAGAGAGAGGCGCCGGAAAGGATACGGCGGGCCTTTTCGAGGTCGGCGGGAGTATCGACACCGAGCGGTATTGTGTCAACGATCTCGACATCGATGCGCATGCCGGCTTCCAGCGCCCGCAATTGCTCCAGTGATTCGCGTTTTTCCAGCGTCGAAGGGCCGAGGCTGACGAATTTTTCCAGCGCGGCGCGGCGATAGGTGTAGAGGCCAATGTGATGATAAAGCGGCCCGTTGCCGTAGGGAGCGGTGGCGCGAGTGAAGTAAAGTGCGCGCAGACGGCTGTCCGAAACGGGCGAGCCGACAACCTTGACGACACTCGGCAGCTTCTTTTCTTCCTCGTCTTTGATCTCGACGGTCAGCGTGGCGATATCGACGGCCGGGTCTTCCAGCGGGCGCAGCGACGCGCGGATGGTTTCGGGATCGACGGTCGGCAGATCGCCCTGGACGTTGACGATGATCTCGGCATGACCCTCGGGATCCACGGCCTGCAGGGCCTCATAGATCCGGTCCGAGCCGGATTGGTGATCCTTGCGCGTCATGACGACTTCGAAGCCGGCATTCGCAACGGCGGCAAAGGTGTCCTCGTGGTCGACGGCGACGACGATGCGACCGATCGCCGCCTCGCGCGCCCGTTTGGCAACCTGTACGATCATGGGCAGGCCGCAAATATCGGCGAGCGGCTTGCCCGGCAGGCGGGTGGAGGCCATCCGGGCCGGAATGAGCACCAGCGTCTTGTCTAAGTTGGGATCTGTCATTGTTGGGCCTTCTATTCCTGCCGGAAAAGTGTCAAAAAGTCTCACGGTGGAGACCGTTTAGAGAGTTGCAAGAAACTGCCAAAAGACATAGGTTTCGCGCGAATTCAAGATGGGCCGGCAGCCGCTGCCGGAGGCGAGGGGAGCATAGCAGATGAATTCATCCTACGTGAACATGGGTGTCGGGGCACTTCTGGCCACACTTTTTGTGCTGAAGTCCGTGTCGCTCGCGTCGGGATTTATTTTCCATTCAGAAACGCCGGAAAAGCCGGGCTTCGCAATTATCGCCGCTGAAGAAACGTCTGCCGGCGCCGGCGGCAAGGGAGCCGCCGCCAAGCAGGAAACGCCGATCGCGCAATTGCTGCAAAAGGCCGACGCGAAGGCCGGCGAATCGATCTTCAAGAAGTGTCAGGCCTGTCATGACGGCACCAAGGGCGGGCCGAACAAGGTCGGTCCGGATCTCTGGGGTGTGGTCGATCGTCCGATCGCCTCGCACGAAGGTTTTGCCTATTCCTCCGCCATGAAGGATTTTTCCAAGGGCAGCAGCGAAAAGTGGACCTACGATCATCTCTACCACTTCCTCGAAGCGCCGAAGAAATTCATCGCCGGGACGGCGATGGGCTTTGCCGGCCTGCCGAAGGAGGAAGATCGTGCCAATGTCATCGCCTATCTGCGCACGCTGGCCGACACGCCTCAGCCGCTGCCTGACGCGAACGCTCCCGCGGCGACGAACTAAGCTGCCTCAAGCGAACGATTGCCAAAAGCCCGGTCGTCTCGGCCGGGCTTTTGCATGCCGGTCAGTCGCTCAGACGGCGTGCTTGCGCGTCCGCATCTTTTGATCCAGGTCGTAGACCTTGAGCCCGTCCTCGGCGCCGGGCGGCACGCGCCAATCTTCCGAGATCAGGGCCTTGCGGGCGTCGTGCAGGCCGGCTTGCCAATGCTCGTGCATCGACAGCGCCGAAAATTCGTAGTCCTTCGAATGGGCGCGGAACTGCTTGTTGCGGTAGATCAGGTGGATGATCGTGACGCTGTGATCGCAGCAATGTTGCTTCAGCTTCTGGATCTCCGGGTCGGCCTTGGCCTCTTCCGGCAGGCGCGCATAAAGCTCCGATATGGTACGGCGCAGACGGTGGCGCTCGAGAAAGAGGTCGGTGTTGAGCCGGGTGCGGCTGGAATAGCTGATATCCTTGCGCCGCTCCTCCACTTCTTCGAGGTCCTGCGGCAACAGGCCGGTAGCACTGAAGAGATCGACCTGGAAGACGACCGTGTCGACTTCGGCGGCGTTCCTCAGCACGTAACTCAGCGGCGTGTTCGAGACCAGGCCGCCGTCCCAGTAATATTCATTGCCGATCTTGATCGCCGGAAAGCCGGGTGGCAGTGCGCCGCTCGCCATGACGTGCTCGGGTTTGATTTTGATGTCCTTATTGTCGAAAAAGGCGAAATTGCCGGTTCTGACATTGACGGCGCCGAGGCTCAGTCGCACCGGGCCATGATTGATGCGGTCGAAATCGACATGGTCGAGCAGGGTCTGACGCAATTGCGCGGTGTCGTAGATACTGGTCGCACCCGCTGAGCCCCGCGGCTGGAACCAGGATGGGATCTGCCAGGGCGAAAAGAAACCGGGCACGCCGAAGGTCGATACCCACCAACTGCTGACCGTGCGGTAGAACCGACTGGTCTCGCGTTGGCGCTCCATCAGCACGTCGACCGGCAATTGCACGCTGACCTTGTTCCAAAAGGAGCGCAGTTTTTCCAGCCGCTGGCCCGGCACGTTGCCCGCCATGATCGAGGCGTTGATGGCACCGATCGAGATCCCGGCGATCCAGTCCGGCTCGATATTGGCTTCCCTCAATGCTTCGAAGGCGCCCGCCTGATAGGAGCCGAGCGCACCGCCGCCCTGCAGGACGAAGACCTTCTGCGCATAGGCCGAAGCGGGATTGGTGGTGGTGAGTGGAGCTGCAATATTCATGGTTCCATCCTTTGTTGCGCTCCACCCTTAGTTAAAGGCGGCGGTGCGCGAATATATGACCATTTTCCTGCCTGCTTCTCCGAAGGCGGAGATATATTGTCGCAGTGTTCAACCGGCGGTGAGCTCACGCAAAGCCGCCTGCACCTTTCTAAGATCACCTTGGAGCGCCGCGCGATGACAGGAATCCACACGGGCCGCTCGCGTCGCTAGCCGAGCATATAGGCCCAAAGTGACACTGAAAGTACGCCGAGCGCCGTTGTCAGCGTAATCGTCGAGGCCGCGAGACTGTGACCGACGCCAAAGCGATTGGCAATCAGCCAGGCGTTCACACCTGTGGGAACTGCGGCGGTGAGGACGATCGCCTCACGCCATTGCGAGCTAAGGCCAAGAAGATAGCCGGCCGAAAGCACGCAGGCCGGCAGCAACAGAAGCTTGAACGCCGAGGTAACGCTGGCGATTCCGAGATTGCCGGAAAGACCATATTGCCGCAGCGCCATGCCAAGCGAAATCAGCGCCGCCGGGCCTGCCGTGTTGGCGATGCTGTCGACGACGCTGCCGAGCGTTGCCGGCAGGGGAATACCGATGAGGTGCACGACGAGGCCGGCGACAAGTCCGATGACCAGCGGATTGCGGACAAGGTTTCTGCCTACCTGATGCAGTAGCTCGCCTGTGCTCCGCCCGCTGCCGCCATTCGCCTTGCGCTCAGCCTGCTCCATCAGCATCGTACCGGCGATCATCATGACAGGCAGATGCACAGCGATCAGGATCGATAGCGCCACGATGCCATCGGGACCGACCACACGGCTCACAAGCGGCAGGCCGATGAAGGTATTGTTGGCGAAAGCCGACGACACACCGGCGAGCACCCCGATCCGCGCATCCCGCCCGAATAGGCGCGTCGCCGCCAGATGGCCGGCTGTCCAGGCGACCGCGACGCCGGCAAAATAGGCGATCCACAATCGGAATGGCGAAGCCCCGTGGAAATGCGCGCCAGCAATGGTCTGGAAAAGCAGCAGCGGCACGGCAATCTTGAAGACGAACTCGCTCATCGCTTCGCCGACGCTGGCCGTCAATATTCCGGCACGCACGATCAACCAGCCGACGAGGATCAGCAGGAAAATCGGCAGAACATCGGAAAAGATTTCGGACATGCCGGCGAGCGAGCTGTGGCGGGATCTTGGGACTTGATCCCAGAGTTGTAGCAGCTTGCAGCAACGTGAGAAGCCGAAAAGCGGTCGGAAATAAAAAAAGCGGGCCACGCCCGCTTTCCCGCATCCGGCCCCGCCGGAGTCCTCCCGGTGCACAGGCCGCCAGTTCATCCGTGGTCGGCGCGCGTACCGGTGAGGCGGAAGGTATCATACCTTCCCAGAACTGGCCCGAATGCCTTGTCCGCATCCCATGCCCGTTCACTTGATAAGTGTTTACAGATGGAAAGTGACAGGCAAATGACTGGTTGAGATTTAGTTACCTCATCGGACACCGATTTTCCTTCCAAACTTCGGAAAAACCGCTAATACCGGATACCGGCTATCACCAATACCGGGACCCCCTTTTTGATGACTCGTTTCGATGTACTGACCGTTGGCAATGCTATCGTCGACATTATCTCCCGCTGCAACGATCAGTTCCTGATCGACAACAAGATCACCAAGGCCGCGATGAATCTCATCGATGCCGACCGTGCCGAGCTATTGTATTCGCGCATGGGTCCGGCGCTCGAAGCCTCCGGCGGCAGCGCCGGCAATACGGCGGCGGGCGTTGCGAATTTCGGCGGCAGGGCGGCCTATTTCGGCAAGGTCGCGGAAGATCAGTTGGGAGAAATCTTCGCGCACGACATCCGCGCCCAGGGCGTGCATTACGAGACCAAGCCGAAGGGCACGTTCCCGCCGACTGCCCGCTCCATGATCTTCGTCACCGAGGACGGCGAGCGTTCGATGAACACCTATCTCGGCGCCTGCGTCGAGCTTGGCCCGGAAGATGTCGAGGAAGATGTCGTCGCCAACGCCAAGGTCACCTATTTCGAAGGCTATCTCTGGGACCCGCCGCGCGCCAAGGAGGCGATTCGCGAATGCGCCCGCATCGCCCATGTCCATGGCCGCGAAATGTCGATGACTTTGTCCGACAGCTTCTGCGTCGGCCGTTATCGCCACGAATTCCTTGATCTCATGCGCTCGGGCACCGTCGATATCGTCTTTGCCAACCGCGACGAGGCATTGTCGCTCTACGAGACCGATGATTTCGAGAAGGCGTTGAAGCTGATTGCGGCTGACTGCAAGATCGCCGCCGTCACCACCGGCAAGGACGGTGCCGTCATCGTGCGCGGCAACGAGCGCTATGTCGTCGACGCCCATCCGATCGAGGAGCGCGTCGATACGACCGGCGCCGGCGATCTCTTCGCAGCCGGCTTCCTCTTCGGCTACACGCAGGGTCGCAGCCTCGAAGACTGCGGCAAGCTCGGCAACCTCGCCGCAGCTATCGTCATCGAGCAGATCGGCCCTCGGCCGATGCGGTCGCTCTCGGAAGCCGGCAAGGAATTCGGGCTTCTTTAAGCTCGCCCACTGGCTCATGCTGAAATTGAAAGCCGCTCGCAGCAGACCGCTGCAGCGGCTTTTGCTTGAGGTGTCACGGCCAGCAAACGAAATCTATCACCATAGCAACCGAAAGGTTCCGGCCTCGTGGAGAATGAGAATTCCAAGCGCCACGAGAACGAAGGGCACCACCCGATACCCATAGCGACGGATCGGCGCACCGATCGTCGGGTGATTGACCAGGAAGTGCGCGGCGCCGAGCCACAAAGCCGTCATGACGACAAACACAATGGCGATGATGGTGATCTCATCGCTCGTGCGCGTGGCAAATAGCGGCGTGTAGATGCCGATATTGTCGCCACCATTCGCGATGGTGACCGCCGCGACGGCTATGATATTGCCATGCCCGATCGACGCCTTTTCGTGATCTTCCGGATCACTCTCTGCCTCAAAGCCCTGCCACAACGTCCATAGCTTCTTCAGGCCAAGAATGATCGGCACCAAGCCGAGGAGGCCGATATAGGCGGCGGGAATAACGAGAGAGATCAGGGAGGCGAGCACGCTTACGCCGCAAAGAACGCTAATGCCCAGATATTGGCCGATGACGATTTGGCGCGGGTGGAATTTGCGGTCCGCAAAAAATCCGAGCAGAACAAAAATATCGTCCACGTTCGTCGATGCAAACAGGACGATCGCTATGCCGAGATTCCCGAACAAATATTCCACAATCACCGTTCCCGCTCTTGATGCCAGATGCATCGCCGCGTCGAAGAATCACGCGGTCGCGGCTACCATGGAGCTTTGAGGGGCTTTCTTTTACTTGAAGGCTTCGCCGGGGTAGGCGCCCCAGATTTCGGATTGCGCCACCCAGCCTTCGGTGCCGTCGGCGGTCGCCAGGCACCAGTCGCCAGTGCATTCGCGGATGTTCATCATCACGCCCGGCTGGAGCTTGGCGATGACGGTGCTCGACGGCTGCGCGTCGCGGCGCATATTGACGAAGACCGCCTTGCCCTTGCCCTTCATCCACGGCGCGGCGATTGCCGAGCGCTGGCCGGATAGCAGCGACTGGTTGACCCAGCCCTCGGTGCCGTCGGCATCACGCACGCGGCGCCAATTGTCGTATTCCTGGATGATTTCGACCGGCAATCCCTGCTTAAGATAAAGCCATGACACGGCGTAGTCGGCGCTCGGGCCGATGCGCAGGTTGACGCGCTTCGATTTCAGCGTGACGAATCGCGGCAGCGGCAATCCGCTCGGTCCCTTGGCGGCCTGGGCCGCGGCAAGATCGGCGGTGGCGCCGGCCATCATCAGGCCGATCGCGAAAACAGCGCAGGACTTCAGGACTTTGCCACGCATAGGGATTTCCGTTCGCTCATCATGACCAAGGCGGCCTATCGTTCCGGTTTATCGGCAAATCCCTGCGCCGCGCCCACGAGTTTTATTTGTCTTCGCCTGCGGGTCTGGTAGAAATGCTCGGAACGGGAAAATTATCCTGCTTCTTGGTTAATAACATCTGAACAAGGCATCGCCGGTCGCCATGACGACGAAGAAAAAACCGAAGGTCTATATCACGCGTAAACTGCCGGATGCAGTGGAGACGCGGATGCGCGAACTCTTCGATGCCGAGCTCAACATTGACGATACGCCGCGCACGCAGGCCGAGCTTGTGGAAGCCATCCGCTCCGCCGATGTGCTGGTGCCGACAGTCACCGACCGCATCGATGCCGCATTGATCGAGGAAGCCGGGCCGCAGATGAAGCTGATCGCCAGCTTTTCCAACGGCACCGACCATATCGACGTCGAAGCGGCGGCCCGTCGTGGCATCACCGTCACCAACACGCCGAATGTCCTGACCGAGGACACGGCCGACATGACCATGGCGTTGATTCTTGCCGTGCCGCGGCGCCTCGCCGAAGGTGCGCGCGTGCTGACGGACAAGCCCGGCGAATGGGCCGGCTGGTCGCCCACCTGGATGCTTGGGCGCCGCATTCACGGCAAGCGTATCGGCATCGTCGGCATGGGCCGCATCGGCACCGCCGTCGCCCGCCGCGCCAAGGCATTCGGCCTCTCCATCCATTATCACAACCGCAAGCGCGTCAGCCTGGCGACCGAAGACGAGCTGGAGGCGACCTATTGGGACAGCCTCGATCAGATGCTTGCCCGCGTCGACATCGTCTCCGTCAACTGCCCGTCGACGCCGGCGACCTTCCATCTGATTTCGGCGCGTCGGCTCGCTCTGCTGCAGCCGACGAGCTACATCGTCAATACAGCGCGCGGTGACGTCATTGACGAGACGGCGCTGATCAAGATTTTGCGCGAAGGCAAGATCGCCGGCGCCGGCCTCGACGTCTTCGAGAACGAACCGGCCGTCAATCCAAAGCTGGTGAAGCTCGCCAACGAGGGCAAGGTGGTGTTGCTGCCGCATATGAGCTCAGCCACGCTCGAAAGCCGCATCGACATGGGCGACAAGGTCATCATCAATATCCGCACCTTCATCGACGGCCATCGCCCGCCGAATCGCGTGCTGCCATTTCGCTGAATTAAATCAGGGCTTTGCGCATCTCGATCGACGTCGTGCGGTCGAAGCCGGCGTGGCGATTCTCTGCGGTTTTGGCGAATCCCCAATTGGCAAAGGTGGCGTGATTGCCGGTTAGCTCGATCCGCGTTTCCAGCCGCAGCACACGAAGGCCACGCTCCTGCGCCGTCGTTTCCGCAAGACTCAGCAAGCGCCTGCCGATCCCCTTGCCCTGTGCGCTCGGCAAAACAGCGAGCTTGCCGATATAGAGGCTGTCCGGCTCCGGACGGCAGAATATGCAGCCGGCTAATCGATCGCCATCAAATGCGATATAGCCGATTTCGGCTCTCGCTTTTTCCCTGAGCGATTGCGCGGTCAGCGACAGCGCCGAGGAGGGCGGATCGATCCGTCCGTCCATATAGGCGAAGGAGGCGAGAATGAGCTCAAGCAGCTCATTCCAGCGGCCGAAATTGTCGTCGAGACGCTGAAGGGTGATACCGGTCATTCGGCCGCGGCCTTGGCGCGCTTGCGGCGATAGCGGATGGTTTCGAAGCGGGCGGCGAGCCCGTCATAGAGCAGCAGCCGGCCGATCAGCGGTTCACCGATGCCGGTAATGACTTTGATCGCCTCCATCGCCATCAGCGTGCCGATGACGCCTGTCAGCGCGCCGATGATCCCGGCCTCGGAGCAGGCGGGAATGAGGCCTTCGGGCGGTTGCGTGGGGAAGAGGTCGCGATAACCAGGGTTCAGCGTGCCGTCGGCGCTGGCCTCATAAGGTTTCAGCGTCGTCAGTGAGCCGTCGAAGCGGCCGACCGCGCCGGTCACCAGCGGCAGGCGCGCCAGCTCGGCCGCGTCGGCCGCGGCATAGCGCGTATCGAAATTATCGGAACCGTCGACAATGAGATCGAAACCGGCGAGAAGCCGCTCGGCGGTCTCGATGGAAAAACGATCCTCGAAGCGAATGGTGCGCACATGTGGGTTCAGCCGTGCAATGGCGTCGGCCGCACTCTGCGTCTTCAGCTCGCCGATCGTGCCGGTATCGTGGATCACCTGCCGCTGCAGGTTGGAAAGCGAGACGCGGTCGTCATCGGCAATCCCAAGCGTACCGATGCCTGCGGCGGCGAGATATTGCAGCACGGGCGCACCGAGCCCGCCGGCGCCGATCACCAAAACCCGCGCCGCTTTTAATTTTTGCTGCCCGGCGCCGCCGACTTCGGGCAGCAGGATGTGGCGCTTGTAACGGGCGATTTCGTCTGGGGTCAAAGGGTCCATGGCCATGATACTATCACGCTCCGCGGAAAATTCTCCGCCTATGATTTCGAAATGCCGCCATGCGCGACGGTAAAGAATTGCGCCCGTTCGCCGAGCGCTGAAAACATTGCCTTGTCCGTGCCGGTCATGAAGGCCTGGCCGCCGAGCCCGTCGATCAGGTCGAAGAGCGCTGCGCGCCGGCCTTCATCGAGATGCGCGGCGATTTCATCGAGCAGCAGGATCGGCGCATGGCCGGTCAAGTTGCCGACGAGGCGGGCATGGGCGAGGATGAGGCCGACGAGCAGCGCCTTCTGTTCCCCCGTCGAGCAGCGCTCCGCCTCCATATGCTTCTCGCGATGACGCACCAGCAGATCGGCCCGATGCGGGCCATCAAGCGTGCGTCCGGCGGCCGCGTCGCGGTATCGTCCTTCGCGCAGCATCTCGGCATAGCTGTCCTCGAGATCGACCGCCGGGCGATCGAATTGCCCGTCGAGGAAACCGGAGAGCTCGAGTGCGGCGGATGGAAAGGGCGTCGCCTCGCGTGTTTCCGCGATCAGCCGCGAGAGGAGGCCGAGCATCTCCTGCCGGGCGAGCGCCATGGCGATGCCGAGACTCGCCATCTGCTCCTCGATGCCGCTAAGCCAGGACGGATCGAATCGGCCTTCGGCGAGCAGTTTGTTGCGGCTGCGCATGGTGCGCTCGAAATCGCTGGCGCGGCGGCCATGGGCGGGATCGAGCGACAACACGAGCCGGTCGAGAAAACGGCGGCGCTCGGAGGAGCCGCCGGTGAATAGCCCGTCCATCGCCGGTGTCAGCCAGAGCACGCGTAGATGGTCGGTCAGCTCGTCCACGGTCTTGGCCGGTGCGCCATTGATCCTGAGCTTGCGCGCCGTCGCCTCGTCGGTCGCGTCGACGCCGGTCCCGATTTCGACTTCGCCATTCATGCCCTCAAGCTCGGCAAAGATCGAAAAGCCGCCGGATGCATCGACGCGGATGATATCCGCATAGGCCGCGCGCCGCATCCCGCGTCCGGGCGAAAGGAAGGAGACTGCCTCCATCAGATTGGTCTTGCCGGCGCCATTGTCGCCGGTCAACACCACATGCCGCTCGTCAAGCACAAGCGACGCCGCCGCATAATTGCGGAAGTCGGTCAGCTTCAGGCGCGAGATGAAAACCTTGTGCGGCATCGGGCATCCGGATTCGTGTCGATGGCCGAGGCGTATGCCGAACCCTGCGCAAGTGCAAGGATTTTGCCGATGGGCATTGAAGAGAGGTGCATCGGAGCGACGGCGGGGCCACCCGCGTCCTTCGACAGGCTCAGGATGAGGGTGGAGAAGCTCCCGAGCCGAACCGCATAGATCAGCCCTCATAGTGAGGAGGCCCATGAGGCCGTCTCGAACCACGAGGGCGGGTGATTCGCCCTCAAAATAAAAAAACCGGCCGAATCACCGGCCGGTTTCACGTGAAGCAATGTGATTCGCCGCTGTTTTGTAGCTCAGTCGCTGAACGTGTCGAAGAAATCCTTCATGCGGGCGAAAAAGCCCGTTGATTCGGGATTGTTGTCCTTCGAGGAGATCTGCTCGAATTCCTGCAGCAGCTCGCGCTGGCGCTTGGTGAGTTTTTGCGGCGTTTCGATCTGGATCTGGATATAGAGATCGCCGACCTGGCTGGAGCGCAGCACAGGCATGCCCTTTGCCTTCAGGCGGAATTGCTTGCCGACCTGCGTGCCTTCGGGAACCGTGACGCGCGATTTCGTGCCGTCGAGGGTCGCGACGTCGAAGGTGCCGCCAAGGGCAGCCGTCGTCATCGAGATCGGCACGGCGCAATAGAGATCGGCGCCGTCGCGCTGGAAGAACTCATGCGGCTTGACGGAGAGGAAGATGTAGAGATCGCCCGAAGGCCCACCGCGCAAGCCGGCTTCGCCTTCGCCCTGCAACCGGATGCGCGTGCCATCCTCGATGCCGGCCGGGATGTTGACCGAAAGCGAACGCTCTTCGGTCACGCGGCCCTGGCCGTGGCATTTGGTGCAGGGATCGGGAATGATCTGACCGCGGCCATGGCAGGTCGGACAGGTGCGCTCGACCGAGAAGAAACCCTGTGCAGCCCGTACGCGGCCCGCGCCCTGGCAGGTGCCGCAGGTCTTCGGCTGCGTGCCCGGCTTGGCGCCGGAGCCGGAGCAGACATCGCAGGTGATCGAGGTCGGCACGCGAATCTGCGCCGTCTTGCCGGTAAAGGCCTCTTCCAGCGAGATTTCCATGTTGTAGCGAAGATCGGCGCCGCGTTCGCGACCGCCGGAGGAGCGCCCGCGCGAGCGTCCGCCACCCATCATCTCGCCGAAAATATCTTCGAAAATGTCGGAGAAGCCACCGCCGCCGAAGCCGCCGCCGCCAAATCCGCCGCCATTGCCCATGCCGCCATGCTCGAAGGCTGCATGGCCGTAACGATCATAGGCCGCCCGCTTCTGCGGATCCTTGAGCGTCTCGTAGGCTTCGTTGATTTCTTTGAACTTTCGCTCGGCGTCCTTATCCTCCGGGTTCTTGTCCGGATGAAATTTCATCGCCAGCTTGCGAAAAGCGCTTTTCAGCTCTTTTTCGTCCGCCGTTCTGGCGACACCCAACGTGTCGTAAAAGTCCGCTTTTGCCATTAAGGAATAGACCCCGGAAATGGATTTCCGGCTGCCCTAAGGCAGCCGGATCTGAGTTGCAGCAAAACCTGTTGAGGCTTGCGATTATGCAGACCGCTTGCGGTCGTCCTCGTCCTTGATTTCCTCGTAGTCGGCATCGACGACATCATCCTTGCCGCCTGCCGACGCATCAGCGGTGGAGCCTTCCGCCTGCTGGGCCTCATAAATGGCCTGGCCGAGCTTCATGGAGACTTCCATGAGGGTCTGGGTCTTAGCCTTGATGTCTTCGGCGTCCGGCTCGGAAGCTTCGGTCGCTGCCTTCAGCGCTGCGATCGCCTCGGAGATCGCGTTGCGGTCGGCTTCGGTGACCTTATCGCCGTAATCCTTCAGCGACTTCTCGCTGGAGTGGATCAGGCTTTCAGCCTGGTTCTTGGCTTCCACGCCTTCGCGGCGCTTCTTGTCCTCGGCAGCATGGGCCTCGGCATCCTTGACCATCTTTTCGATGTCGGCGTCGGAAAGACCGCCGGAAGCCTGGATGCGGATCTGCTGTTCCTTGCCGGTGCCCTTGTCCTTGGCCGAAACCTGCACGATGCCGTTGGCGTCGATATCGAAGGTGACTTCGATCTGCGGTACACCACGCGGAGCCGGCGGCAGGCCGACGAGGTCGAACTGGCCGAGCAGCTTGTTGTCGGCAGCCATTTCGCGCTCGCCCTGCGAAACGCGGATGGTCACGGCCGACTGGTTGTCGTCGGCGGTCGAGAAGGTCTGCGACTTCTTCGTCGGGATCGTCGTGTTACGCTCGATCAGACGGGTGAAGACGCCGCCCAGCGTTTCGATGCCGAGAGACAGCGGGGTCACGTCGAGCAGCAGAACGTCCTTGACGTCGCCCTGCAGAACGCCAGCCTGGATGGCAGCGCCGAGTGCGACGACTTCATCCGGGTTGACGCCCTTGTGCGGCTCCTTGCCGAACAGTTGCTTGACGATTTCCTGTACCTTCGGCATGCGGCTCATGCCGCCGACGAGAACGACCTCATCGATTTCAGCCGCGGTAACGCCGGCATCCTTGAGGGCGGCCTTGCAGGGAGCGATGGTGCGCTGAACGAGATCGTCGACCAGGCTTTCCAGCTTGGCGCGGGTCAGCTTCAGCGTCAGGTGCTTCGGGCCGGTGGCGTCTGCCGTGATGAAGGGCAGGTTGATTTCGGTCTGCTGCGAAGACGACAGTTCGATCTTGGCCTTTTCGGCAGCTTCCTTGAGGCGCTGCAGAGCCAGCTTGTCGCCCTTGAGGTCGATGCCGTTGTCCTTCTTGAACTCAGCAACGAGATATTCGACGAGGCGCATGTCGAAGTCTTCACCGCCGAGGAAGGTGTCGCCGTTGGTCGACTTCACTTCGAAGACGCCGTCGCCGATTTCCAGGATGGAGATATCGAAGGTGCCGCCGCCAAGGTCGTAAACGGCGATCGTCTTGCCGTCCTTCTTGTCGAGGCCATAGGCGAGCGCGGCAGCGGTCGGCTCGTTGATGATGCGCAGAACTTCAAGACCGGCGATCTTGCCGGCATCCTTGGTTGCCTGGCGCTGCGCGTCGTTGAAGTAAGCGGGAACGGTGATAACGGCCTTTTCGACCTTTTCGCCGAGGTAGGATTCGGCGGTTTCCTTCATCTTCTGAAGGATCATTGCGGAAACTTGTGCGGGCGAATAGCCCTTGCCCTGTGCCTCGACCCAAGCGTCGCCGTTGTCGCCGCGGACGATCGTGAAGGGAACGAGGTGCTTGTCCTTCTCGACGGTCGGATCTTCGTAGCGGCGGCCGATCAGGCGCTTGACAGCGAAGAGGGTGTTGGTGGGGTTGGTGACCGCCTGGCGCTTGGCCGGCTGGCCGACGAGGCGTTCGCTGTCGTCCGTGAAGGCTACCATCGAGGGGGTGGTGCGGGCGCCTTCGGCATTCTCGATCACTTTCGCGTCCTTACCGTCCATGACGGCGACGCAGGAATTCGTGGTTCCAAGGTCGATACCAATTACTTTTGCCATGTCATTCTCTCCTTGAAGCAAGCTATCGGAACCCCTGTCAGGCATTCCATTGACAGCCCCTTACGGGATGGTCTTGAGGATTGCGCAGCCATGACTGCGGTGATGCCGCGTATATAAGTAGCGGTTTTACTGACTGCAAGGCAGGAAATCACCCGGAATCCAGCAAAACGAATGGTTTGTCGCGCAAATTCCACAGTGCCACATCGAGGTTGTGAACCCTTGGGAAATGGCGCGACCATCTATCAGATCAGCCTTGCCCCCGCCATGCAAGCGGCAATGCCAGGAATCGCTTCTTATTGCCCGAGGATGACATCGAGAAGCGAGGAGCGGTGCCGCCGTACTGTCGCCGTTATCGGGCCGGGATCGCCGATATCGGCAGGCGGGATATCGCCGTTATCATACTCGTCCGAGCTGTAGGGATTGTTGTCGGCAAGGCCCACGGGCGGCAGATCCTCGGGATCGTCATTCAGCGTTGCCTGATCGACGGGCTGTTGGCGCTGTTGAACCGGTTGCTGCGCCGGCCGTTGCTGGAGCGTCGGCTGGCCCTGCTGCAGCGAAGCCTGCCCGCCATTGCCGCCGAGTGCGCCGGAGATGATCGAGCCGATCGTCGTCTGCTGGTCGGTATTCGGCGCGGATGCTACCACCGGCGCGCCATTGTCGATGATCTGGCCGCCGCCGAAGATCGGCGTCGGCGTCAGGCCCTTATGAGCGGCGACCATGAATTCCTTCCAGGCCTTGGCCGGCAGCCCACCGCCTGTGACCTTTTTCATCGACTTGCCGTCGTCATTGCCGAACCAGACGCCCGTCGTCAGATGGCTGGTGAAACCGACGAACAGCGCATCGCGGAAGGACTGCGTGGTGCCGCTCTTGCCGGCCGCCTGCCAGCCGGGGATGCGGGCCGCCTTGCCGGTGCCGAAATTAATGACGCCGGTCATCATCGTGTTCATGTTGGTGACGACATCGGGATTCAAAACCCGCGGCGGATTGTCGAAGTTCGCCTGGTAGAGCACCTTGCCGGAGGCGGTCGTCACCTTGGTGATGACATGCGGCGTCGCCTTGTAGCCGCCATTCATGAAGGAGGCATAGGCCGAGGTCAGCTCCAGCAGCGAAACTTCCGATGTGCCGAGCGCGATCGAGGCATTGGCCTGCAGGTCGGATTCAATGCCGAGCCGATGCGCGACCTTGACCACCTGCTCCGGTCCGACTTCCATCGCAAGTTGGGCGGCCACCGTGTTCAGCGAATGGGCGACGGCCGTGGCGAGCGTCACGGGTCCGTTATATTTCTGCTCGTAATTCTCCGGCGCCCAATTGCCGATCTTCACCGGCGCGTCGTTGCGGATCGAGTTCGGCGTCAGGCCCATTTCCAGCGCAGCGGTATAGACGAAGGGCTTGAAGGCAGAGCCCGGCTGGCGCTTGGCGGTGACGGCGCGGTTGAACTGGCTCTGCGCATAGTCCCGCCCACCCACCAGTGCACGGATGGCGCCCGTTGCATCTACGGAGACGAGGGAGGCCTGCGAAGCGTTGAGTTTCTTGCCGTCCTTCGCAAGCACATCGTTCAGGGACTGTTCGGCCTTCTGTTCCAGCGAGGTGTCGATCGTGGTGTCCACCGTCAGATCTTCTTTGACGGCGCCGCCGATCAGGCCGGGAAGCTGGTCCATGACCATATCAGCGACATAGTTCTGGGCGCCGTTCCAATAGCTCGTCGCGTGCGTCGGCGGCTGCGACATCGCCGTCTTGATATCGGCTTCGCTGATGAAGCCCTGGTCGCGCATCGCCTGCAGCACGAGTTGGGCGCGAGCCTCGGCCGCGGCGGGATCGCGCGCGGGCGACAGCTTCGACGGCGCCTTGACGAGGCCAGCAAGCATGGCCGCTTCGCCGAGATTGACGTCGCGGGCTGATTTGTTGAAGTAGCGTTGTGACGCCGCCTCGACGCCATACGCGTTCGCGCCGAAGTAGACGCGGTTCAGATACATCGTAAGGATCTGGTCCTTGGTGTACTTGTGCTCCAGCCAGATGGCGAGCAGCACTTCTTGCACCTTGCGTTCCAGCGTGCGTTCCGGCGACAGGAAGAGGTTCTTGGCTAGCTGCTGTGTCAGCGTCGAGCCGCCTTGCACGGCATGCCCGGTCAGCACGTTCGTCACCACGGCACGGCCAAGCCCGATCGGATCGAAGCCGAAATGTGAATAGAAGCGGCGGTCCTCGATGGCGACGATCGCCTTGGGAATATAGGGCGACATATCGCTCAGCGTCAGAGCTTCGCCGCCGGTCGCGCCGCGATTGGCGATGATGCTGCCGCCGAGATCGGCGATCTTGACGTTCGGCGGCCGGTCGGGAATGGCCCAGGTGCTGGCGTTCGGCATGCGCGATCCGTAATAGACCACGAGACCGGCGGCACCGATGCCGGCCCAGAGGCAGAGCACGAGGCTCCAATAAATCACAGAGCGCACGAAGCCGAAGAAACCACCGCCGCGCTCGCGCCGCGGCTGCTTGCGCCGGCTCTTGGCGCGGCGCGGCCTGTCCGGCGGAGGGTCCTCGCTGCGCCGGGAAGAGCGCCCGCCGCCGGCAATCCGCTCGCCCGCGCTGAAACCATCATCGCCGCGTTCGCTGCCGCTTGAAAACGAGGGCTCTATCCTCTGGCCTGATCTGCTTTTGCCTGCCATTGCGGACCGGTCTTACCCCCGATGGTTCCATATTCCGATGTCTGGTGCCGGGGCCGCTACGCGCCCGCTCGTTCCCCGCGTTTACGCCGCCTGGGCATCAAAGCCCCGGTGAACTGTAAATGCGGCGATTTAAGGAGGAATTAAAAACATCCTTAACCGGTCGCAGCGGCAGCATTTGTCCATCCACAACGGGTTTGTTCAAGGAACTTTTGTTTTTCTCGTGCATTCTCTCCTCATAAAATAAGAGGGCGAGCAAATGAGTTCACATATCAACTTCGAGAAGGTCGGCGAAAATAAGCTGCGGGAAGTCTGGAGTGTCGAGGATTTCGTGCGGCGCCATCGGATTTGCAAGGAAGAGGAAATTCGGCTGAAGAAGCTGTTCGGCGACTTCGCCACCAAGCAGGAGTTGCTGTCGAACGCGCAGAGGCCCCCACTATTTCGCTAGGAGCTGTTTCGCTAGAGCGGATGGATAGGCCGGACGCGACGTTCATCCTGGGCGACCAGTTGGTCCGTTGCGGGGGAGCCTTATCATGTGGAAACGCTTTGAACTGTGGCTGATCGATCAGCTCGATCGGATTTTCGGATTGGAACGGCTGGCCCGTCGCGCCGGCTTTTCGGCCGATGATGCCAAGCGGATTGCACGGGAAAAGTAAGTGCATTTGGCGGCTCACCGCAAAGAGATCATCAATCGGCCGATAGATCCGTAGCGCTACGGGTGGGACGGTTTAATTCCAGATCGCAAAAATCCTGATATCGTCCCGTTTGGCGGAAAATGCCGCGTGCTCCAGTCACACTGGAACTTTACGCTCGCTAAAAGCTTTATCCTTACGTGAAACTCTACTCATTCGTCGGCCGCTTCATCCAGCCGGCGAATTT
Organism: Rhizobium sp. CB3060; assembly: GCF_025200735.1. Taxonomy (NCBI): domain Bacteria; kingdom Pseudomonadati; phylum Pseudomonadota; class Alphaproteobacteria; order Hyphomicrobiales; family Rhizobiaceae; genus Rhizobium; species Rhizobium sp. CB3060. The sequence continues at coordinate 3,779,407 of NZ_CP104158.1, forward strand.
GCCTCTTCAGATGGTAGAAGCGTTTGCAATGTTCCATATTTTCGAATGCTCTGATTGAGGTTATAGTGGAGTTGTGCGGCCGTCTTCAGGACGGTTCCAAGCACGTGGTAGCGCGTGAGGAGGAGTATTCATGCGACATATCAAATGGAGCAACCCGATCGAGATCGGTTTCGCTCAAGGCAGCTCTCAGATGGTCACCGGCCCTTCCGAGGCCTTGAATTGCATGGCTAACCTCTGGCCAGATCGGCGCGGTCCGCTTTATGTGGCTGCGAGAAGCGTCTGCCGAGCTGCGATCGACGGACGGAAATCCGCTGAAGAAGCCCGCGAGATGTTTATTTCGGCGATGCGCGAAGCGCATTTGAAAATCCATTGAGGCAGCGCGGCGCTTCGACGCCGCCTGATTGCTCAACCCTTCTGAGCCGGCGAACGCCGGTCGCCGTCGCGCAGCTTTAAGACGCGCTCATCCCCCACATCGTCAGTCCCGGTTTCGCCGTCGCATCCCCGCTGAACGGCCGGATTTTCCGATCCCTAATGAACCCATGCAAAAGGCCAGCGATGTCAGTCGCTGGCCTCATCATTTCGCTGCCATGAAGGCAAGATTACCGGTTGGAGCCTCTTGGCGTCATACGGCAATTAGGTTGATCTGCCGGGCAGGGATCGACATGGTCTGGGCTATATGGACCTGGCGAACCGGCATTCGGCCGTGGATTGTTCTGTTGTGGTTGCACCTGCTGAGGCTGCACCTGCCGCGGCTGCGCCTCTTGTTGTTGCGGCTGGGGACGGCGCTGCTGGTCGTCCTGGCGGTTGCTGTCACGCCGACGGTTGCCCCAACCCTGATTGTCGTCGGGCTGCTGGCGACCCCAGTCCTGGTTATTGTCCCAGTCGCGATTGCGGTCTCTTCGCCGGCGCCAATCATCATTGTCCTGCTGGTCGCTCCAGTCGCGGTTTCGGTACGGGCGACGATCCCAATTGCGGTCCGGTTCATCGTTCCAATCCGATCCGCGGTCCCAACCCGGGCGGCGGTCTACCCAACCTGGTCCGCGCCGCCAGCGGTCACGGTCGCGGTAGAAGTCGCGGCCACGATAATAACGATCCCAATAATCATCGAAATTGAAGGTGATGGTCGGAATGCCGAGCGGCCGGTAATATCGCGGTCCGACATAGATGCGGCGCGATTGGTAGGTTGCCTGGATGTACTGACCGGCGACCCAGCCGCGCCCGCCAAAGAAGGAGACGTCGCACCATGGCGTTTCGTTGAGGCAGCCGTTGATTTCCAGCGGTGTGCCGATGGGGATCATGGTCACTGCCGGATACCGCGTGCTCGGGCCGGACCTCATGTTGACGTTGGCGGTGGAAAAACCCTCTGCGGCTTCCGCGATTGCCGGGATCGCAATGAATGCGGTCAGCGCAAGTGCGGCAAGAAGCTTATGTCTCATCAATGCTCTCCTTTGCGCGTCGCCGGCAGGATAGGATTGCCCGGCGGCTGCGCTGATTGCTGTTGCCCGCTTGCCCAGCATATCCACCAAGGGACATGCGGTGCGGTTACAGGACCCGGCACGCCGTTTCCAGTTTCGATAAGATAAAAGTTAGCGCGGTCGCGGGATTTGGTTAGGGCCCAGCGCTATTCCTTCAATCTTTTCAGCGGTTTTACGAGAATTTGCATGAATGCAGGTTGAACGGATACGCGCTTAACTCTCAAAATTTGCATTAAATTTTAGGCAGCTTCACTTATTATCTTGAGGGTTACTAAGGCTTTAGTGCGCGGAATGGCGCGTTCTGCAGTAATAAGGCTTTGAGAATAAATTTAACGGCCTTGAAATCGCCACCTTGCCACCCGATATGGGCTGCAGTCAGACAGCCGGTGGATGCTTGGCGCGCTTAGAGCGAGCCGTTTTCATTCCCTGGCGGTTGCGGAACTGACGTTGACCTTGCGTTAACCTTTCGCGATCAATCTGGCTGCAGTTCTACCTTCCCTTTGACCACGGATGTACTGGCACTGATGTGAGGGTGGATGACGAAAGGCCGGTTTGCTCCGGCCTTTTTGTTTTTCGATGGCGTGCTTTGCGGAAGCGGAGCGCGCCATTTTTAATTTGGCCCCATTTATTTCGACCAAAGAAAAACCGCCGCAGTTTCCTGCGGCGGTTCGTATGAGAAGCGCCCGACGAAGCCGGGCGGTATCCTTAGTTGACGGTCTTCTTGGCAGCGACCTTGACGACCTTGGCATCCGGCTTTGCGGCTACGGTTACCTTTTTGGCGGGAATGTAGCCGGCGCCGATATTGACGTTCAGAGAGATGTAGTCGAGAGCGCTTTGCTGAACCGCCTGGGCGAGGCTTTCCTGCGCCGTTGAAACGTTGCGCTGCGCATCGAGAACGTCGAGCAGCGAAGAGGCGCCGTCCTTGTAGCTTGCCGTCGAGAGTTCGAGGGCTTCCTGATAGGACTTCACCTGCGCCCGCAGTGCGGCAACCGTCTGAGCATCGCGGCTGACAGCCGACAGGGCGTTTTCGACCTGTTCGACACCAGACAGCACGGTCTGCTTCCAGACGATATACTGCTCGCGGCTGGTGGATTCGGCGTTCTTGACGTTGGCGCGCAACGCGCCACCGTCGAAGATCGGCAGCGACAGGCTTGGGCCGAACGACCAGGTCGTCAGGCTGCCGCTGATGGACTTCGTGTGAATGTAGGACGGCGAAATCGAACCGCCGAGCGTGATCGTCGGAAAGAGCTGGGCCTCTGCCACGCCGATCTGAGCGGTCGCAGCGGCAAGGTTACGCTCGGCGACACGGATGTCGGGCCGGTTGCGGATGAGGTCGGCCGGGACGCCCGTATCGACGCGGCCGCGGAATACCGGCTGGCTGCCGCCACCGTGCAATTGGGCGATAATGGTCTGCGACGGTACGTTCAGCAGGGTCGCGATATGATGCACCGCCTGGCGGTAGCTGATTTCGAGGCCTGGAATTTGAGAAAGCTGCGAATTGACGAGACCTTCGGCCTGGACGACGTCGAGGCGGGACGCGGCGCCGGCGTCGAGCTGGAACTTGGTGAGTTCAAGCGTTGAGCGGCGGGACTTCAGGTTGTCCTGCGCGATCGAGATGAGGGCCTGATAGTAGCGGACGTTGACGTAGCTGTTCGCCAGATCCTGCAGATAGGTCAGGCGAGCAACGTCGACGTTGGAATAGGCCGCATCCAGCGATGCGTTGGCGCTTTCCTTGGCGCGACGATATTGGCCCCACAGGTCGAGCAGCCACGAAGCCGTGGCATCGCCGCTGGTGGTGTTTCGCGTTTCGGTTTCCGTACGCAGGCCGCCCTTCTGGCCGCTGGTCGTATTGCCGCCTGACACAAGGAGGCTAGGCATTCCGCCGGCTGCGGCCGAGACGACCTGCGCCTGCGCCTGATTGATGCGTTCCAGCGCCTGCTGGATATTGAGGTTTTCTGCAAGTCCCTGCTCAGCCAGGGTGTTCAGCTTCTTATCGCCGAAGGCGGTCCACCATTGTGAACTCGAGACGTCGCCGTTGATCTTCGTACCGCCCTCCGAGAACTTGGCCGCGAGGGGCATTTCCGGTGGCTTATGATCGGGGCCGCTGACGCAACCTGCCAGAAGAAGCAGCAGGGCGGGGGCGGCAGTACGAATGGATACCATCACATTATCCCACAATTCATTTTACATGATCACTAACTTACGGGGTCAGCGTGACCCCCATGTGTGTCGGCGCTTCTGTCTACGCAATACCAACAAACGACCCGAAGCATTCGGCGTCAATCTATCAACAAGTTTGCAATAGCACAGTGCCTTTTGCGATTTTTCGCGGCGGAACACGTGTGGGAACATGACAAATAGGGGGGTTCCGGTAAAAAAATTATGAAGTGTTGCAAAAAAATACCCTCCGCCTTGCTACTTTAAGCGGTAAGTGCGCAAAAATACCATATTTTGCGCAACTAAAGGACGGTGTCTCCAGACACTCGATGGGCGAAATGACCATTCGGACGGTTTGTTATGGGAAATAAGGGGAGAGGTTTGCGCGAACCCTATCCCGCGGTGTTGCACCGCGGTCGTCGGGAACAAAGGGCGTAGCCGTGATCGCTTCGTAAGCGCGGATATACACCTTTGAGGTCTGCTCGATCAGGTCGAGCGGAATTTCGGGTATCTCGTCCTTGTAAGGATCGCACCGCTCGGTCACCCAGGCGCGGACGAAATCCTTGTCGAAACTTGCGGGGCGCGCGCCCCTTTCGAAGCTGTCTTGGTAACTGTCGGCCAACCAGTAGCGGCTGCTGTCCGGCGTATGAATTTCGTCGGCAAGAAGGATGTTGCCGTTTTCGTCGGTGCCGAACTCATATTTCGTGTCGACGAGGATCAGCCCCCGTTTGCGGGCAATCTCCTGGCCGCGGGCGAATAAAGCCAGCGCGTAATCCGATAATGTCTGCCATTGCTCCTTCGTCAGGAGTCCATGCTCGATGATTTGCGCCGGCGTCAGCGGTTCGTCATGGCCGCCGTCGAATTCCTTGCTGGTCGGCGTGATGATCGGCTCCGGCAGGATCTGGTTGTCGCGCATGCCGTCCGGCAGCGTGATGCCGTACATCTCGCGCTGACCTTTCTTATAGAGCGTCAGGATCGAGGTGCCGGTGGTGCCGGCAAGGTAGCCGCGCACGACAACCTCCACCGGCAGGATGTTCAGCCGCTTGCCGACGACGACGTTCGGGTCGGGATAGGCGATGACGTGATTCGGGCAAATGTCCTTCGTCGCCTCGAACCAGTAGCGGGCTGTCTGCGTCAGCACCTGTCCTTTATAAGGGATGCAGGTGAGGATGCGGTCGAAGGCGCTCAGCCGATCGGTGCTGATGATGATGCGGCTCCCATCCGGCAGGTCATAATTTTCGCGCACCTTGCCGCGGTAACAATTGGGCAGTTCCGGAAAATGGGCTTCGGAGAGAATTCGCAACATAGTCACCAGTAGGCTCGTGCATCCGCCCGGCGGACGCTTCATGGTTGGACCCTTAACGCATAATGCCGAAAATCGGAATCGATTTTCGGACGGGATCATCGTCATCCGTTCAGCGCGGCTGCGCCCTCAGATCCAGAACCAGCCGATCAACGCGAGCGCCAGGCCATAGCTGAAAATGGTCAACAGCCAGCCGGCACGCAGGAAGTCGGTGAAGCGATAGCTGCCGATGCTCATGGTTAGCGTATTGTTGTGATGGCCGAAGGGCGTGATGAAATCGAGCGAGGCGCCGGCCGCGACGGCAATCAGATAGGCGTTGGCGGAATGCCCCGCCTTGGCCGCCAGTTCGAAGGCGACCGGCGTCAGCACGATGGCGACCGTGGCGTTGTTGACGAAAGGGGTGATCACCATCGCCAGGAACAGGATGAGCGCTACACCGAAAACCGGTCGCTCGATCGGCACGATCGTGCCGAGCCCGCCCGCCAGCATCTCCGCCGTCCCGGACGTCGCCACCGCGGCGCCGAGCGGGATCATCGCCGCCAGCATGATGATGATCGGCCAGTTGAGATCGGCGATCGCGGCGCGCAGGTTGATGAAGTTCAGCAGCGCCATCGCCAGGATGACGCCGGCAAACGCGATCTCGGGGCGAAGCAGACCGGTGGCGGCGACAAGCACGCCGCAGGCGAAAATGAAAAGCGGCCAGAAGGAGCGCAGCGGCGGTGTATGATCATAGCTTGCGGCCAGCGGCAGGCATTCGCATTCCTCCAGTGCTTCGGCGATGGCGTGTCTCGGCCCTTCCAGCTTGAGGATATCGCCGATCGACAGCGTAAGATCGTCGAAGCGCCCTTCGATGCGCGGCGAGCGCATGGAAAGCCCGGTTATCGCAACCCCTCGCGAGCGAAAAACCTCCAGCGATTGGATGCGCGAGCCGATCAGCGTGCTTTGCGGCATGACTACCGCTTCGCTGCGAATGAAATCGGATCCATAGGGGTCGGGATGGGATTCGAGCATCAGCACGCCTTTTGCCAAGAGTCGGTCGAACAGAACATCCGGCCCCTCGGCAAGCAGAATGTCGCCAGCCTCGATCGCAGTGCCTTCGACTGCGGGGACGAAGAGGCTGCCGCGGATCAGGGCATGCGGCTGAAGACCGAAGGCCCGGCGGCAGTCCACCAGCCGCTGCCCGACCAGGGGAGAGCCATGTGGTATACGGCGTTCGGTAATCATCTGCCGGTCTATGGCTTGGCCCGGCGCCGCATCCTCCTCACCTGATTTGGGAAACAGCCGCGGGACGGTTGCGGTAATCAAAATCACGCCGACGATGGCCACTGGCAGGCCGACATAGGCGAAGTCGAAGAAGTGGAAACCGTGTCCGGTCACCCTCAGCAGGGCATCGCTGACCAGAAGGTTGGCCGGCGTGCCGATCAGCGACACCAATCCGCCAAGGAGTGCCGAAAAGGAAATCGGGATCAGCAACTGTCGCCGCGGAATGGCGGTGACATCGGCAATGCGCAGCGCCACCGGCAGCGCTATGGCATAGGCGCCGATATTGTTCATGAAGATCGAGATGAAGGCCGTCAGTCCGGCAAGCGCTCCGATAATCACAGAGGTCGGCAGGTCTGTTGCAAGCAGGCGATCCGCCAGCGCGCCGAAAAGCTGCGCCCGCGCCAGCACCTGCACGATCAGCAGGATTTCGATCACGGTGATGACGACCGGGCTTGCGAGGCCGGAAAATACCCCTTCCGCCGGATAGAGGCCCAGCGCATATCCGGCAAGCAGCCCCGCGATCGAAACGACCTCGATCCGGAAACGGCCAAGACAAAACAGCGCCAGCATGAGGCCCAGAAGGATCAGCAGGGATGCTTGTTCGAACGTCATGGGCGGGTCCCGGAGATTCGCCAGGACCTAGAATGAACCAGCCTGCCGGTCCTGTACAGCCCCGGCACCGAACTGCCGTCAGGCAGGCTTGTTCCAGCCGCCGTTTCCTGCTTTTTCAAGAATCGGCGTCGAAAACACGCCAACGATCCGCTCGCCCCACGGCTTGCCGGTGGCATTGAGCCGCTCCCGCCAGCGCTCGGACTGCAGCATGGCCGCCCCGATCACGACAGGTTCGATGCCGCATGCGGCCAAAAGCTCCAGGCCGGAAACGATAGAGGCACCGCTCGAGATCACGTCGTCGATCAGCGCAACCCGTTTTCCCTGCAGGAGCGGCAGCATGCGCGGGTCTATATAAAGACGTTTTTCCTGGTTCGGCGTCGTAATGGAGGAAAGCGAAACCGACAGATCCTCGCGATACCAGAACTTACGCGAGGTGCCGAGCGGCACATAACGCTGATGGCCGAGGACCCGGGCAACCGCGCTTGCCAGCGTCAGCCCGAGGGTCGCCAGTCCGGCGACGACATCGACATCATGCGCGGCAATGCGCACGGCAAGCGCTTCGGCCAGCGCGTCCTGCACAGGAAAACTTGCCTGATTGATGATCAGCGAAGCGAGCGCATGGTCGCCATCGGCGAGCAGCCGGATCGGCAGGCGCAACTGCCGCCCATCGGGCAGTTCCGCCACATAGAAATCGCGGAATTCACTGATTGCATCAAAGCTTCGCGGCGGATCAATCTCCTGCCAGAAATCATGAGGCTGCATCGCGTCCGGCCTTCAGTCCATTTCGTCCGTTCTTTTCCATGCCCGCCCGGCGGCGAAGTCCGACAATCTCGGCTTCCGTCAGCGCCCGGACCGCGCCTTTCGCAAGGTCGCCGAGCGCGATGTCGCCAAAGGAGACGCGCACCAGCCGCAGACATTCTATGTCGAGAGCCTCCAGCATCCGCCGAATCTGCCGGTTGCGCCCCTCCCTGAGCTCGACTTCGATCCAGCCATTGCGGTCGCCACTGCGCAGCAGACGGGCGGAGATGGCCGTCAGAAGTTCGCCATCGTCGACGATCCCCCGTTCCATACGGCTCAAGAGCTCCTGGTCCATGATGCGGTTAACCTGCACATGATAGATCTTACTCACATGCGTGACAGGATCGAGCAGCGCCTGCGCCAGCACGGTATCATTGGTGAAGAGAAGCAGCCCTTCGCTTGCCTTGTCCAGCCGTCCGACCGGCGCTAGATGCCGGGCGTCGATATCCCTCAGACAGTCGTAGACCGTCGGCCGGCCCTCGGGATCGTCGCGTGTCGTCACCAGACCGCGCGGCTTGTTCAGCATGAAATAAAGCTTCTTTTCCGCCGAGATTTCGATGCCGTCGACGGCAATCCGCGCCCGGTCGAGATCGATCCAGGCAGCCGGATCGGTAATCTTGCGGCCATCGACTGTAACGCGGCCGGCAGCGATCAACCCTTCGGCCTGGGTACGCGAGCAATAGCCGAGCTTCGACAGCGCCCGCGGCAGGGTCACGCGCTTACCCTCCGCCTCCTGCCGGGCCTTCCCCGCCTTGCCCGATCTTTGCGGCGCACGCCTTTGGCTCACCCCGTTGCCTCGTCCTTGTTGTGTCGATGGTTAGGCGTACCGGCCCGATAAAGCATGAGGCCAATCCTTCGCACGACGAACGTCGCGACGCAAATCGCGTCAAAGGGAAACACACAGGAGAGACAGGGCTCGCGCCTTGTCAACGCGAGCCCTGCCGGCGGACCGGAGCGGCGATGGGTCGGGTGCGGCGGTGCCGGGGTAGCTGCCGCCGCCCGCTCCGGAGGGGGGCCGTCGCGGCGAAACCTGCATGGCGTCTGTTGCCGGAATTTTTCAGAATGGCGGAAATTTGTTACAGTTTGTATCACCGGCCGTTTCCCTGTTGTCAAAACCGCCCTTCGCCTCACATGGATGATCCATGGTTTCTGCATCGCTTCTTCTGGTCGAGGACGACCGCGAAATTCGGGCGCTTCTGGAGGAGTTCCTGAGCCGCGAGGGTTTTGCCGTCGAGGCGGTCGAAAGTGCCGCCGCCATGGATCGCGCGCTGGCCAGGGGTTTTCCCGATCTCATCATTCTCGATCTGATGCTGCCGGGCGAGGATGGCCTTTCTGCTTGCCGTCGCATACGGGCGCGCAGCCAGGTGCCGATCCTGATGCTGACGGCGAAGTCCGATGATATCGACCGCATCCTCGGCCTGGAAATGGGCGCCGACGATTATCTCGGCAAACCTTTCAATCCGCGCGAGCTTTTGGCGCGCATCCGCGCCATCCTGCGCCGCGCCGGCCCCGAACGCCCCGAGGAGGGCGGCGGTCCGCGCCGACGCAAGAGTTTTGCGGGCCTCATCGTCGATCTCGACGGCAGGGCGATCGAGATCGAAGGCGAGGGGCCGGTGCGCCTGACGACTGCGGAATTCGATCTGCTTGTCTGTTTCCTGGAGCGGCCGCGCCGGGTGCTGTCGCGCGACCAATTGCTGGACTGGACGCGCGGACGCGGCGCCGATCCTTTCGATCGCACCATTGACGTGACCGTCTCGCGCCTGCGCACCAAGCTTGCGCACTATTTGCCCGATGGCGCACAGGTCATCACTACCGTGCGCAATGCCGGCTACCTTCTGACCGTCGATGTGAGGGATGTCTGAACCATGCTGAAACTTGGTCTCGTTTCCCGCATCATCATGATCGTCGCCGTGGCGCTGTTCATTATCCAGCTCGCCGCCTTCGTTGCCGCCAGTTTGAAACCGGACTCGCCGCTCAGTCATCAGCTATCGCCGGCGATGCAGGTCAAGTCGGCAGTACGCCTCCTCGATGCCATTCCGCCCGAGGCGCAGGAGCAGGCCGTACGGGCACTGAACACTACCGGTCTGGATCTGCGCTTGGTCGATGCCGCGGCGCCCGCGCAAAGTGATGCAGCCGACCCGACGCTTGGCCGCAAACTGGCCCGCGAACTTGCCAATTTCGCGCTCGGCGACCGCTATTTCAGCCTGCGCTCGCTGCCCGAACGGCCGCAGGGCTGGTTTTCGGTCGGTGCTCCCGACCGGACGATCGAAGTGTCGATCGGCGTTGCCGGCGGCAAGGTTGCCGTCTTCAGCCTAGCCGATACGCCGACGGTGCGGCTGCGCGGTGTTCCCGTGGGTTTCATGGCCGGGCTTCTCGGCGTGTTGGTGGCGGTGATCGCGGTCGTCGCCGTGGCCCGCGAGACCCGGCCACTGACGCGCCTGTCGCGCACTGTCAATTCTATCGGCAAAGGCCTGCAACCGATTGATATTCCGGAACGGGGCGCTTGCGAACTGCGTATGCTGATCCGCGCCATCAATGGCATGCAGTTGCGCATCGCCGCCCTGATCAACAACCGCACCCTTATACTCGGGGCGATCTCCCATGATCTCAGAACCTATCTCACCCGTTTTCGTCTGCGCATGGAGATGATGCCGGATACGCCGCATCGCGAGCGGGCGATTGCCGATATCGAGGCCATGCAGCGGCTCGTTGAAGAGGCTCTGGGCCTTGCCCGCAGCACCGTCGTTTCCGGAGGAAGGGATATCGCCGATCTCAATGCGGCCGTTTGCGCGCTTGTCGCCGAGCGCCAGGACGGACCTGACCTCGTCTCGTTTTCACCGCTCGGACGAGAATTGGCGGTGACGATGCCGCAGACGGCGCTGGCCCGGGTGCTGGATAATCTGATCGACAATGCCCTGCGTTATGGCGGCAGGGCCGATATTTGTACTGAGCGCCGCGGTGATCATGCCGCCATTATCGTCGGCGA
>NZ_CP104158.1:3795000-4068313 GCF_025200735.1 Rhizobium sp. CB3060
CACCGAAGCTGAGGATTCCTCTTTGAGGAGTGGTAGCGGAGCGTTCCGTAAGCCTGTGAAGGGACAGCCGTGAGGCATCCTGGAGGTATCGGAAGTGCGAATGTTGACATGAGTAACGATAAAGAGGGTGAGAGACCCTCTCGCCGAAAGACCAAGGGTTCCTGCTTAAAGTTAATCTGAGCAGGGTTAGCCGGCCCCTAAGACGAGGCGGACACGCGTAGTCGATGGGAACCACGTTAATATTCGTGGGCCTGGTGGTAGTGACGGATTGCTTAACTTGTAAGGTCTTATTGGATTGATCTTGCAGGGACGCGGTTCCAGGAAATAGCTCCACCGTATAGACCGTACCCGAAACCGACACAGGTGGTCAGGTAGAGTATACCAAGGCGCTTGAGAGAACTATGTTGAAGGAACTCGGCAAATTGCACGCGTAACTTCGGAAGAAGCGTGACCCTTATGTGCGCAAGCATGTGAGGGTGGCACAGACCAGGGGGTAGCGACTGTTTACCAAAAACACAGGGCTCTGCGAAGTCGCAAGACGACGTATAGGGTCTGACGCCTGCCCGGTGCTGGAAGGTTAAGAGGAGGGGTGCAAGCTCTGAATCGAAGCCCCAGTAAACGGCGACCGTAACTATAACGGTCCTAAGGTAGCGAAATTCCTTGTCGGGTAAGTTCCGACCTGCACGAATGGCGTAACGACTTCCCCGCTGTCTCCAACATAGACTCAGTGAAATTGAATTCCCCGTGAAGATGCGGGGTTCCTGCGGTCAGACGGAAAGACCCCGTGCACCTTTACTATAGCTTTACACTGGCATTCGTGTCGGCATGTGTAGGATAGGTGGTAGGCTTTGAAGCAGGGACGCCAGTTCTTGTGGAGCCATCCTTGAAATACCACCCTTATCGTCATGGATGTCTAACCGCGGTCCGTCATCCGGATCCGGGACAGTGTATGGTGGGTAGTTTGACTGGGGCGGTCGCCTCCGAAAGAGTAACGGAGGCGCGCGATGGTGGGCTCAGACCGGTCGGAAATCGGTCGTCGAGTGCAATGGCATAAGCCCGCCTGACTGCGAGACTGACAAGTCGAGCAGAGACGAAAGTCGGTCATAGTGATCCGGTGGTCCCGCGTGGAAGGGCCATCGCTCAACGGATAAAAGGTACGCCGGGGATAACAGGCTGATGACCCCCAAGAGTCCATATCGACGGGGTTGTTTGGCACCTCGATGTCGGCTCATCGCATCCTGGGGCTGGAGCAGGTCCCAAGGGTTTGGCTGTTCGCCAATTAAAGCGGTACGTGAGCTGGGTTCAGAACGTCGTGAGACAGTTCGGTCCCTATCTGCCGTGGGTGTAGGAATATTGACAGGATCTGTCCCTAGTACGAGAGGACCGGGATGGACATATCTCTGGTGGACCTGTTGTCCTGCCAAGGGCATAGCAGGGTAGCTATATATGGAAGGGATAACCGCTGAAGGCATCTAAGCGGGAAACCCACCTGAAAACGAGTGTTCCCTATCAGAGCCGTGGTAGACGACCACGTTGATAGGCCGGGTGTGGAAGTGCGGCAACGCATGAAGCTTACCGGTACTAATAGCTCGATTGGCTTGATCGTTCCCATTGCTCGTGTTCATCACACGATGCATCTGACGTGTTCAAAAAGACAAGAGACATGAAGGCTATTGCCTCCATCCTCTCTTCACCAGCTTCTCAAACGTTGCGCTTCGCTGACCTGGTGGTTATGGCGGGGTGGCTGCACCCGTTCCCTTTCCGAACACGGCCGTGAAACGCCCCTGCGCCCATGGTACTTCGTCTCAAGACGCGGGAGAGTAGGTCGCTGCCAGGTCTGCAAAACGCAACGCCGGATAAACCCATCTGGGTTTGTCCGATGATTTAAATCTTCTCGACACAAAAACGGCTAAGCCGTGTTACAATAGGCCGCTCAAAAGCGGCCTTTGTCGCTTCTAAAGGCATACAGTTATACGCCCGGCTCCGAAATAAGGTGCCACGGGAACACGGGACAAATCCTTCGGATTTGCCCGGATCACGCAAGCCGCAACGCGGCTTGCTCAAGCTCCGACGAACCCCAACGGTTCGCTCAGGGCGGACAAACCGCAACGCGGTTTGCTCGGATAGCGCGGGGTGGAGCAGCCCGGTAGCTCGTCAGGCTCATAACCTGAAGGCCGCAGGTTCAAATCCTGCCCCCGCAACCAACTTCCCACATAACATTCCAATATCAATACCCCAAAGCATTCCGCTTCGCTGGCGATACCGCCGCAGCCGACGGACCATAACCGGAAAGCCCAAGCTTCATAGCCTCCCACCGATACCAAATACACGAGAGCCCGCCATCGCGCGGGCTTTCGTGTATTTGGTAACCGCTCGACGACCTAACGCCTGCTCAGGCAACGAGGCACAGCGCGACGGCCACGGCGGAACAACTGCCTTGAATCCGAGCATTCAGGGTGAAGCATAAGTGTCGCCGCCGGCTATCTGCATGCACGGCGAACCCAGCCAGTGCCCGAAGTCGCAGACCCGGGCGCGCTTCCACTAGGATTTCCATCCGCCCGATGTATCCGACCTGTACTTTGGCATCGTGTGGCCAATGCTTCCGTTCGATAGGCTCGCGCGCCGAGCTGGCGCATTCTCCCCGGCATTGGTCGTGACCGACCGCAAGAGCAACGCGATTTTAAAAACCGCAAATCGGGAGACTGGACATGAAAATCCTTATTATTGGCGGCACGGGCCTCATCGGTTCAAAGACGGCGGAGAGGCTGCGCAAGAAGGGTCATGAAGTAATAGCAGCCTCCCCGAATACGGGGGTTAACACCATTACCGGCGAAGGATTGGCCCAGGCCGTCGCTGGAGCACAGGTCGTGCTTGACCTGGCAAATTCGCCATCCTTCGAGGACAAGGCCGTTCTGGAGTTTTTCGAAACCTCCGGCCGAAACCTGCTTGCCGCAGAAGCGGCCGCCGGCGTTAAGCATCATATCGCGCTCTCGGTCGTCGGGACCGAGCGCCTGCCGCGCAGCGGCTATTTGCGCGCCAAGATGGCCCAGGAGAATCTGATCAGGAGTTCCGGGATACCCTATACCATCGTTCACTCGACGCAGTTCTTCGAGTTCCTGGCCGGCATCGCTCAGTCGGCAACCGTCGGTGAGACCGTGCACCTGCCGGCCGTCAATTTTCAGCCGATTGCGTCGGACGACGTCGCTGATGTCATGGCGGACGTGGCGCTTGCGCCGCCGGCGAACGGCATCGTTTACATCGCCGGGCCGGAGAGGGGGCGCTTCACCGACATTGTCGCGCGGTTCCTGAAAGCGGCCAATGATCCGCGCAAGGTCGTTGCGGATCCGCACGCACTCTATTTCGGCACGGAGTTGGATGACCGCTCGCTCGTCCCGGAGGAAGGCGACAACCCGCGCCTGGGCGCCATCGGCTTCGACCAGTGGTTCAGCCAATCTGCTCGCAAGAACTGACGATCGATCATCACGGCGTCAGTGAAAATGCCAGCAAAACAATGCGTGCTCGCCCGCTCGCGCATTCGCACAGAGGCTGACGCTGTTCGTTCCCAAGACTTGCTGGTGTTGTGAAAGTGGCGCCGCGTCGCGGCGCCACCTCGATCGGGCTCTTCGGTCTCGGGGATAGCCGAAACCTCGAATGAAATGCTTATCGCCCTTCGGCCGCAGGCCGCGGGCGTTGTCAGGAGGCCATGATGCGGATCGAACGACTAAACACAATGACATCGGCTCGCCTGATGGTGATCGATATCAACGCCACGCTGGAAACCGCCGCCCTCTCGCTTTCCAATCCCGGGATAGGATTGGCTGTCGTGAGCGGCGAAAATGGCAAGGCAACCGGCGTGCTCAGCAAGTCCGACCTTATTCGCCACCTTATGGACCGAGAACCGGACGCTTCGGTGGTGACACTCATGAGTCGGAATATCGTTTCCTGCGATCCCGATGACGAGCTCCTGGCCGCCTGGCAGATCATGGTGGCGCAGCGTCTGCAAAACATGCCGGTACTCGGCGCGGATTCGAAGCCTCTCGGCGTTCTCGATATTCGCGATGCGATGAAGGTGCTGTTTGAGCAAGAGCAGCTACAGGAGCATATGCTCGCAGATTACATAACGGGATTGGGCTACCGGTAGCCGATGGCGGCCTGAGATTGCCTAACCGGCCCGATGTTCAAACATTGCCGACATTAGCCGTCGTCGCATCCCATCGCGCCTGGGATTGAGGCGGTTCTTTCACATTTGCCCGAGCCGTCCGGCTCGCAGGAAGCTTTTCCACGCGCGCCGAGATGATCATCATGCTGCAGCTATATCTTGAAGGACTTGCGAGGGCTTCACTTGCATGGCTGATCACTCTCGAGCTGGCCGGCATCGTCGTGTGGCATTTGATCCCGCGCTGGCGTGTGAACCTCCGGCTTGTCGTGGAGATTGGCTTCTTTGCCGCGATGACCGCCGTTCTCATCGGCAGCGACATCTCGCCTATCCGGTTTCAAGGCTACGGCCTGGAAGACGCGCATGCTTTTGCCGTCATCATGGCGAAATTGCTGTGGTGGCTCCATCTCGCATGGGCGATCATCGGCTTCGTACGCATCTATCTGGTTCTAGAAGGCAAGCCACACGAGGAGCACCTTCTCCAGGATATCGTGGTCGGGCTGGTCTATCTTTGCGTCACCTTGTCGGCGCTGGCCTTCGTGCTTGGCATTCCGATCGGAACACTGGTCGCCACATCAGGCGTGATTGCTATCGTCCTCGGTCTGGCACTGCAAAACACCCTCGGAGATGTCTTCTCCGGCATCGCTCTTACTCTCGGGCGGAGCTATTCCCTGGGCGATTGGATTCTGCTCGCGGACGGGACGGAGGGGCGTGTCATTGCCAGCACCTGGCGGTCGACACAGGTTCTGACCGGAGCAAACAACGTCGTCGCTCTGCCCAACAGCGTCCTTGCCAAACTCGGACTGACGAACATCAGCCAGCCCGATGAAACGCATCTTCTCAAAATGACGGTGCGGGTGGCGCCGACGCGGATGCCCTCCATCGTCGAGGACGTCATGCAGTCGGTCTTGGCCGGTTGTAATTCGATCGTCAGGGAACCGCCCCCACAGGTGGCGCTGAAGAATTTGGACGCTGTCGCCCTGGAAATCGAGCTGCAGTTCTGGGTCAGGAATCCATCGCTGCGCACGAAAGCCCGAAATGAAGTGATGGATCTGTTTTATCGCCACTGCAAATCCGCCGGATTGCTGTTGGCGATGCCACCATCGGCTATCGCACTCATGAGCGAACCGCCCAGCGAAGAGCGCGCCAAGCCGCCTGAAATAACGCCGCTTGCCCTCATTGAGGCGATTCCCATTTTCTTCGGTCTGACGATGTCGGAGAAGGAACTTCTGGCCCGATCATGCGCGGTCCGTGAATATCAGAAGAACGACATCATTGTTCATCAGGGAGAAATGCTGGCCTCGATGATGATCATTCGCGCAGGGATCCTCGCAATGCGCTATGGCGAGCAGGAACAGAGACGGCTTTCGC
Source organism: Rhizobium sp. CB3060 (assembly GCF_025200735.1). Taxonomy (NCBI): domain Bacteria; kingdom Pseudomonadati; phylum Pseudomonadota; class Alphaproteobacteria; order Hyphomicrobiales; family Rhizobiaceae; genus Rhizobium; species Rhizobium sp. CB3060. The sequence continues at coordinate 3,800,528 of NZ_CP104158.1, forward strand.
CCGGGGATTTCTTCGGCGAGAGCGGCTTGCTTGCGGGAATGGGCGAAGTCTGCACACTGCAGGCGCTCACGCGCGTCACCGTCTATGAAATCGATCAACAGAGCTTTGCGCCGCTGCTCGGCGCGCGCCCGGCCATGGCGGAGGAGATAGCTGCAAGACTCTCCGCCCGAGCCGATCATGTGCGCCATCTGCCTCTCTCCAAAACCGGACAGGAGCGCAGTGCGCGCGCCCTCCTGAAGGCAATGCGGACGATCTTCGGCAGCTAACGCTTATCAAGCGTACCGCCATCAGTGACAGCCTGTGCGAACCAAACCTCATTGGAGCCACCGACATGCTCGGCAGCTTCCCATGCGACGGCTTGGCTGTTGCCTCGGAGATACCGAGCCTTATCTCGTGCCAGTCAATTTCGAGAATGGTTGAGGTTCTGGTGCTTTACCGAGGATGGGCTTTTTTCCCCTGAACTTGATGAGAATGTCTTCGCCGTCCACGGAAGCCCGCGTGCGCTCAAGATCTTCCCGCTCGGCAACAGCCTGATTCCAATGTTCCTGATCACGGCCGTGCGGACGGCCCGCTTCTTCCCACAGAGAATATGCACGTCTTTTGATCCACTCATGTCCCTGTTCAGTCGGCATTATGCTCTCCTCCACATCAATGATTGTTTTTTGGAAATTTTTGTCTCGACGCATGCCGTGCCGGCGGACGCCAATGCTTTGGTGGGAATTTTCGCGCCCCTCGATCACGCACAGAAAACCATCATCTGAAGGGAATGTTCCCGGCCTTTGATAAGAATCATGGACGCCGTGGATCGGCGCATTTGAAAGGGTGGGCTGAGCTCCCTTTTGGGAGCCATGACAACCATGGCCCCTTGACGCTCAGAGGTTGCTTCACAATTATCCATTTAGTTACTAGCGTCGCGCTTGGTTCGAGAGACATCGCGTTGGCGAGCGTCGCCTATTCATATCCCAGGAACCAAGCGGAGGATGCGATGGTTACCGCCGTTGACGTCAAAGCCCCACTGATATCGCTGGCATTTTCGACACTGGGCTGCGCAGAGCTGGAATTGGATGAAGCCCTGGCTCTGGCCGCACGTCATGGCCTCGATGCGATCGAAATTCGTGCTCTCGGCGGTATGATCGATCTGCCGGCCTATTTTGCCGAGCGGTTCGGCACTCCGGCAGGCCTTGTCCATGCGCTCGAGCGAGCCCCTGTGGCCATTTGTGCGCTCAACACGTCGATGCGCCTCGTCGGCGCTACGCCGCAAGCGAAGGAAGAGTTCCTGCGTTACCTTCCCTGGGCCGAGGCGGCCGGCATAAAAGCGTTGCGCATTTTCGATGGCGGCAGCACGGGTGATGCCGGCGAACTTTCCGAGGCGCTGTCGACACTGGAATGGTGGCGCGAGACGGCCAGGCGCGAGGGTTTTGCATCGGATATCATGGTGGAGACACACGATTTTCTGGTGCATCCGGACGCGCTCGGCCGCTTTCTGGAAGCGGCACCCGATTGCGCCCTGCTCTGGGATACGCATCATACCTGGCGCAAAGGCGGACAAGATCCCGCGGAGACCTGGAAGCAAGTCCGTCGCAATACCAGGCACCTGCATGTGAAGGACAGCATCTCGAAGCCGAGCGGGAAGCTGCCATATACTTACACGCCCCCCGCCGCCGGCGAGTTTCCGATGGCGGCGCTGCTCTCTGCATTGGCCGCCGATCGCTATGACGGCGTCATGAGCCTTGAATGGGAGCGGCTGTGGCATGCAGATCTCCCCCCGCTCGACCACGCCCTGCGGGAGGCAAGGCAAGCGAACTGGTGGCCGCAGTCCGATGCAGGCGATCCCGAACGGTAAGCCTGTCAGGATTTTAACGGAACCCGTGCCGGAGAAACTTGGGCGTCTAAGCCATGCTTCAATATAGCGGCCCCATGGTTCGCGGCGGAAGATTGTCGCCGCCCGCTTCGGCAGTAATTGAATTAGTAACTAGAAAAACTCGTATCAATTGAATGTTCGATGACACTAGTTTACATATTAGTAATATAGTGATTCTAAGTCAGTTGTCGCCCTGATGCGACATTTCTGCTTGGGGAAGGAAAATTCTAGTTACCTTGAGCTAAAGGGTCCGGGAGATGGAAAAGGCGGCTTTTAGGCACCAGAAATCCCATGCTCCCCCTTTCTTTGCGTCTTTTTCAGACGTCTCCTTTTCTTTCCGAATTTCTGTTTGCTGCCCATCTTGCAGCCTTTGGAGGCTTGATGAGCGGTAGAGGCAACCGGATTGACAAGGGGCATAGCGCCCTGATTTTAAAGGCAATCGCCAAGGGCGGCTTGAGCTTTGTCGTACAACCGATCCATGACGCCCAAGACATTGAAGCGATCCTCTATGCCGAATGCCTGGCGCGTGTAACGGATGCCGAGGGTGTCGTTCACACCGCAGGCGCCTTCGTGCCGCAGTTGGAGCGACTGGAAGGTCGCTTCGACCTCGATCTCCGCATGCTGGAGTTGGTTCTGTCTGCCTTGACGGCGGATGCGGCACTGACACTCGGCTGCAATCTATCCGCAGCCACTTTGTCCGCGCCGGATCGATTTGCCGATATCTTCAATCGAATCAGCCGCCAGCCCGAGCTCACGTCCCGGCTTGTCGTTGAAGTTACCGAGACCTATCCGCTCGTCGGCGCGCCCGTCGAGCGGTTGAAGATGATACGTGCACTCGGTTGCCGCATTGCGATCGATGATTTCGGCACCGGCTATGCGACCCCCTCGCACCTGCTGCAGGTTACGGCCGATATCGTCAAAATCGATGCGTCCTTCATCCGCGATATCAGGCCCGGCCGGGATGGCCATGATAGCCTGTATCACTTGGTCGGTTTTGCATCCTGTCTGGCGCCCCTGGTTGTTGTCGAGGGCATAGAAACCGAGGCGCAATTGGAGGCGGCACGCTCGACCGGCGGGACGCATGCGCAAGGCTTCCTTCTGTCCAGGCCCATGGCGCTTCAGCAGCTTCCTCAAATGCGTAAATTCGGCCTACGGGAGGTTGGATGAATATTCCGCGCCTTGTCTCGCGAAGCTGCTCGGCAAAACGAACCTGGGGCCAGGAGTCCATCGGGGGGACGCGCGGCTTGATCGCGGAGGTGACGGCATGATCAAACATCCTTCCTTCGCTCGGGACCATGATTTCTCGGCCGCACAGGATGTGCAGGCGCAAGCTCGGCTTAGTCTGCTATTCGAGGAGTTGCAGGGCCTGTTCCCCGGCGTTTCGTACATCGGTAGCGACTTGCCGTTCGCTCTTGTGGGCGGAGACGAGCCGCACATCATTATTCACAACATCTCGGGAAATGCCTCCGGACGGGTCACGATCGATCCCGAAAACGGCCTTTATGTCTTTTGTGAACTCGACAGCGCCACCGGCATCGTACTGGCGACGGCGAGCGAAGAGCGGCTGATCGATGAAATCGTCGCACACCTCTCCGCCAGCGACGACAACCTTGTGCCGCGCACCGTGAACACCGCCGTCGGCGTTCTCGTCGGCCAGACCGTGGAGGATGTCGAGCGAAAACTCATCCTTCAGACCCTGCGTCATTGCAACGGCAATCCAACCTATGCCGCCTTCATGCTCGGCATTCCCCTTATCCTCCTGTGTACCAAGCTGGCCACCTACTTTGCAGATCCTGCAAAGGACTTTGCAGATCCTGCAAAGGATTTTGCGGGTCCTGCAGAGGACCTTGCAGATGCGGCTGGCCATGCAGAGCCCGTGAAGAAAGACCGGCAATGAGCAGGCGTCCTCATCAAGAAATGCCAAGGGTGCCGCAACCAAAACCTGTGGAGTTTGAAACCGATGCAAGATTCACGAATGGCTTTGTACATGAAGCAGTCACGCGAGGCGGCCGACGCCAGGCCACATGAGATTCGGGAAACGATGATGGACGCTTTCAATAGTAGAAGAGACCTGCCCCAGTCGCAAACGCATGTTCTGTTTGACGGCTGTGTGAAGATTGTTTCGGCCTATGTCAGCCACAACCCTGTTCTTGCCGGGAGCCTTCCGAAGCTGATCGCGGATGTGCATGAAGCGCTGCAGGCTTTGAATGGATCCGCATCTCCGATGGAGTCAGCCAAGCCTGTTCCGGCCGTCGATCTCAAGAAATCGGTGACGAACGACTACATCATTTGCCTCGAGGACGGGAAACGCTTCAAGACGCTCAAACGGCACCTGCGCGTTCATTACGGCATGACGCCCGAGGAATATCGCGCAAAATGGGGTCTTGCTCCCAACTATCCGATGGTCGCCCAGAATTATGCGAACCGCCGTTCGGAACTCGCCAAGCTCTCCGGCCTCGGCGCCAACGGCAACAAGCCGCAAGAATAATGGCGCCTCAAGGGCGCCATCATCTCTTGACGATATTTTGGACTGCTGAGCCGCAGCTCGATAGCCCGGCGGCACCGGTCAAAAGACCTGGCGGAGCACGATGAACAGCACGAAGGCAAGCGCGATCGAGGCGGGCAGCGTCAGGATCCAGGCCATCAGCATGTTGCGGACGGTGGACCACTGCAGACCGGAACCGTTGGCGGCCATCGTGCCGGCGACGCCGGAGGACAGGACGTGCGTGGTCGAAACCGGCAGGCCGAGATGGTCGGCCGCACCGATCGTCAGCATGGCGACGACTTCGGCGGCGCCGCCCTGGCCATAGGTCAGGTGCGTCTTGCCGATCTTTTCGCCGACGGTGACGACGATACGCTTCCAGCCGACCATGGTGCCGAGGCCGAGTGCCAGCGCCACCGCAACCTTCACCCAGAGCGGAATGAACTTGGTCGCGTGATCGACCGCGGCGTGATAGTTGGTCACGGCCTTCAGATCATCCGGGCTCATCTGCAGCAGCTTCTGCTTGTCTATGAGCTTCAACGATTCACCGATCAGGTAGATGTCGTTACGAACGTTGCCGACGAGGCCGTTCGGCAGTTTTTCGACGCTCGGATAGGCGGCGATCTCGGCACTGGTGGCGTGGATATAGGCCTGCAGTGCCGGTGTCGTTTCGTCCGTCCAGGTCTTGCTCTTCACGGCAACGCTGACGGCAGCCTTCGGGTCTGCAGGCGTGGCGATGCCGGCCTTCACATACTTGCCGAGTACCGTCTCGACCTGCGCCGAGGCTGCCTTGTAGGCATCGAGGTAATTGACATCGGGCGTCTTGTTCAGCGCGAAAGCGGTCGGCACCAGGCCGATAAGGATGAGCATGATCAGACCCATGCCCTTCTGGCCATCGTTCGAACCATGGGCGAAGCTGACGCCGGTGCAGGTGAAGATCAGCAGGCCGCGGATCCACAGCGGCGGTGGCGTATTGCCCTTCGGCGCTTCATAAAGCTCCTTGTTGCGGATCAGAACTTTGGAGACCAGCAACAACACAGCGGCTAGGCAGAAGCCGATGATCGGCGACAGCAGCAGCGACAGGCCGACATTGCTTGCCTGCGACCAGTCGACACCGCTCGTGGCGGAACCGGCCGGCGCCAGGAACTGATTGGCAAGACCGACGCCGATGATGGAGCCGACGAGCGTGTGCGAGCTCGAAGCCGGCAGGCCGAGATACCAGGTGCCGAGGTTCCATACGATGGCGGCGGTCAACAGGGCGAAGACCATGGCAAGGCCGGAGCCCGAGCCGACCTGCAGGATCAGTTCGACGGGCAACAGCGCCAGAATGCCGAACGCGACGGCACCGGAAGAGGTCAGCACGCCGAGGAAATTAAAGAATCCCGACCAGATAACCGCAAATTCGGCCGGCAGCGAACGGGTGTAGATGACGGTAGCGACCGCATTGGCCGTATCGTGGAAACCGTTGACGAATTCGAAGCCGAGCGCGATCAGCAACGCCAATCCGAGCAGGATCCACGGAACCGCCGCCGCATTGGCAAGATCGTTGCCAAGGGCATAGCCAACGTAAGCAAGGCCGCCGAGTACGACGATGCCGAAGAGCGGCAGGAACCATTTGGCGGAACCGCCTGCGCCGTGAATAGGATGGTCACCACCCTCCGAATTGCTTGAAACGACGTCGACCATCTCAAACTCCCTATCGCAAATAAGGTCTTCATTTAAGCGCGGTTGATGACGCTCTCGTGACGCGTACTCGTGGTGTCGATACTGAACTTCTTGTTGCGAACGTCTCTCCTAAGGCGGCAGTGGGCGACACGCGCATTGCAACTCCACGTTCAACGTCTTGATTTTGCCGCGAAAAGGCCTTTTTCGGTTCACCCGGGGTTCAGCCAGCGGGGATTTAAATCCGCTTGTAAGGGACTTGAATGGAGATCATCACGATGAGATTGCCCGTGATTGCCGTTGCTGCCGTACTCGGCAGCCTTGTCGTATCTTCGGCAGAAGCAATGCCTATCGCCGCTGTTGGGACCGTGGCTAAAGCGCCGGTCGTCAACGTTGATTATGCCTGCGGCCGTGGCTGGCATTTGACGCCGCGCGGCGTATGCCGGCCGAACCGCTATGGGCCGCCGCGCGGTTATGGCTGGGGATATTACAGGGCGCCACCGCCGCGTTGGGGCTGGTATGGCCATCGTCCCTATTATCGTGACGGATGGGACGGTGGTTGGCGAGGCCGGCCGCGTGATTGGTAAAATAAGACACCCGCCGTCCGCTGACGGCGGGTGTCGTCTACTAGAGCGGGAAAGCGATTCATGGAATCGCTTTCCCGCTCTATCTCTTTGTTTTTACGCATTCCGGACGGAAAACCGTTTCGCACTTTCCTGGAATTGCTCTAATCGGCAATGGCCGGTTTCGTCCGCAGGAGCCGCGCGGTCGACCACAGCGCGGCCACTGCCGTCATCAGCGCCAGCATCGTTGTTGCGAGGCTTTTGACGTGCAGAAAGATGCCGGCGAGCCGTGGCCGGATCAAGTCGGCGGTGTTGAAGCCTTCGTTGCTGAATTGGCAGAGAATAAGCGACAGATTGTTGCGTACCAGCGCGCCGTCGATCTCCGAGACGAGGTCGCCGGCGGCAGCCATTTCGTCCTTCATCGTCCGCATCTGCAGCAGCGCCATCTTGGCGGCGGCGAGATAGGCATGCGAGCATTCGTTAAAGGGACTGTCCTCATCGCCAACGCTTCCCGGCATGACGCCCCAAAGGCAATAGGCACGCTGGATTTGTGCGTAGTTCAGGACGCGACGGAAGGACTCGTCGGTATCGGACGCCGATGAGGCAAGCGCGATGATGCGCCCGTAGTAAGGAGCGATCACGGCCATTTCGCCATGGGTCAAGCTTGGTATCGGAATGCCCGCACGAGTTCCGGACGAGCTGCCGCTATGCGCCTTCGCCTCCAGCGGCAAGCCGAGTGCGCAGATCAGATAAAAGACCGAAAACAGAATGGCTGGTCGCCGCCAATATATCCCCCGCAAAAAGTCATGCGGGGGACATGTCAGGCTTGCCATTTCAGGCCCGGCGCATGGATGTGCGACCGTAGCGAACCTGCGGCAGGTCACGTTCGGCCCATGCCCCGAAGGCGAGGCCGAGTGTCGCCCACAGGATCGCGTGCATGCCGAGCGACGCGATGCGGAAGCGCCAGAGCACGACGGCGGAGAACTGCTCCGGCACTTCGTTGATCGTCGGCAGGAGGTATTGAACCAGGCCGATGAACACGATGTAGGCGATGCCAGCGAAAATCACGCCGTTCCATGAACCGTAGCGTGTTACCAGACCGCGGACGAGGGACACCGCGGCAACCATGGCGACGACGGAGGCAACGATCATCACGAAGAACAGCTCGGTCCTCGCGCCGATAGTGTCCGGATTGCCGACCGCCGGCGGATTGGCCGGATATTTGATGTCGGGAACCAGGGAGATGGCGATGAAGGCGGCGATTGCCAGCAGCGCGGCAGTGCCGCGGGCGCCAAAGGGGCTGATACGGCCATAGACATAGGCGAAGACCAGGGCAAAGAGCCCGCCGACTGCCGTTGCATAGACCAAGGCACCGGTGAAGAGGCCGAGGCCTGCCTGGGTGGCGCGGCTGACGATCTCCGGTTCCGGGGCTTCGCCTGCCGCCTGGGCAGCCTGCTCTTCAAACGCGATCGCCCGCTCGACGAGCGGCTCGCCGAAAGTATGGGCGAAGGCAAAAATGAGAATACCCGCCAGCACTCCGACCAGCATGCCGCGGAGCAAAAGACGTCCAACCATGTTCCAGACCCCTTAGTGGCAGGGGAACCCGAGCAGGTGGCGCGCGTCGTGCACGAATTCGTGCACATACGAGCCCGACATCAGCGCGGTCGCACCTTGCTCGGCGCCGATGAAGTAGATCGCCAGCATGAGGAGAAGACCGGCGAAAATCGCCCAAGGCAGGATTTCGCCAACCGGGATCGGCGTCGGGATTGCGGTCGGTGCGAAGGTGGTATCAGCCATTTTATTTCCCTTTAAGAAGAGCGCGTTCCATTTACGGAAGGGTTTTTTACGGGAAGGGTCTGGCTCTCTAGGGGCGGTATCCGCCCTTCGATTACAGTGGCGCGACCGCGCCGGGATTTCACCGGCTTCCACACCCGTAAGACTAAGCTTATAGCTGGCTGCAAAGACGATTGTCAATCAAGGCGTTGCCGTGATCGAAAGTCGCGGCAGCGGACCCGGTCTGAGGATATAGGATATTATGAGAGCGCGTTTGAGCTGGGTCTGCCACGGAATGACCGAAGCCAACCGGAAGAACCGGTTTCCGGTGGATGAGCCGCTGGAGGCAAAGGCCACTCAACAGGCCGGCCTGCTTGCCGCGCAGCTTGGAACGGTCGACCGCGCGTGGACGAGCCCGGCTCTACGGGCCGGCCAGACGGCTGTGGCTATGGGACTTGACGCTGCAACGGAACCATCTTTCCGCGAGTGCGACTATGGGCGCTGGCAAGGCCGGTCGATCACCGAGTTACACGAAGCCGATGCGGAAGCGCTGTCGCGGTGGATGCTGGATTTGGATGCGGCGCCGCATGGTGGCGAACCCTTATCCGCCGTCCTCGCCCGCGTCGGCGATTGGATGAAGAGCCACACCGGCGAGGGCGGTCACAGCGTCGTCGTCACGCATGCGACCGTCATCCGTGCCGCTATTCTCCATGTGTTGCAAGCGCCGCCTACCGCGTTCTGGACGATCGATGTGGAATCGCTCGGCATCGTGGAGATGACCAGCGACGGCCGCCGCTGGCAGCTTCGTTTTCCGAATGCCGTAAGATAGTGGTTAGCGGCTCGCCTTCGCTCGCTGCCGCTCAAAATAGATAAGATAGGCGGCAAGGCCTGATGTCATCACGGCAAGCCCGTACCATGTGATGGCGTAGACGAGATGATTGTTGGGGAAGACGATCTGCGTCAGGCCACCGACAGGCAGATCGCCCGGATTTTTCGTATCGTCCGCATCGATGAAATAGGGCGCGACGTTTTGAAGGCCCCGCGCGGCGGCGATCGCCGTAACGTCGCGGGAATACCAGCGCTCTTCCGATGGCACGTTGGAGCGCAGCAGCGTGCCCCTCGGCTCGTTGATCCTGAGCAGGCCGGTGACGGTCGTCTCGCCAGCCAGCTCGCCGGCTGGGCGGGTGTCCGGGTTGCGCTTGTCGGTCGGCACGAAACCGCGATTGACGATGATAATCATACCGTCAGCCGCTTTCATCGACGTCAGCACCCAATAACCGGGGCCGAGCGCGGTCGAGGCATAGACCTGCGCTTCCTTATCGTTGAGGAAGGTGCCGGTCGTCTGAACATGCTTGTATTCGTAGCCGGCGGCGTCGATCGCGGACCATTCCGCTGGGCCGGGGGCGGCCACGGGCGGCGCGTGCACCCGGGCATCGACGCGGGCGATCAGATCCAGCTTCCAGGACAGCCGCTTCACCTGCCAGGTGCCGAGCGCAATGAGCGCTGCGGTCAATAGCAGAAGCAGGATTACCCAGATGGCAAGCGCGAGCGTGGAGCGGGGCTTTTTGGAAAGAGTGTCGGTGGGGGTATCGGTCAAGGCGCTGAACTCCATCGGAGGCGCTGTCGCATGATTCCGAAAAGTGCGAGGCGGCGTTCGGATAAGATCATGCATCATCTAAAAAATACTGCTGCTCGTCCCATCGGATGCTCGAAGCAGTAGCCCAGCGGAAATCTTACGCTGGAAAAGCGGCGGGCATCCGTGGGGACACCCGCCGTCCGGTTTGTTACGGCATATTGCGCATCATGTCGGGCGACATGGGCATCATGTTGGAATTGAGGTGGTGCATGACCCAGAGCGAGCCGGAAAGCGCGATGACCACCAGCACGATGGTGAAGATCAGCGCCATCATGTTCCAGCCGCCTTCCGACTTGGTGTTCAAGTGCAGGAAATAGATCATGTGCACGATGATCTGGATGGCGCCGAGGATCATGATCAACACCGCCGTGACGGCCGGATCGGAGAAGACCTTGGCCATGACCAGCCAGAAGGGGATGGCAGTCAGGATGACGGAGAGGATGAACCCCGTCACGTAGCTCTTGAACGTGCCGTGGCCGGCCTCATGGCCGCCATGGCCGTGACCGTGACCGTGACCATGGCCGTGAGCGTGGGCGTCGGCGGAATGATGCGAAGAATTGGCGTTCGAGCTCATCCGAGAACTCCCATGAGGTAGACGAAGGAAAACACGCCGATCCAGACGACATCGAGGAAGTGCCAGAACATCGACAGGCACATCAGACGGCGCTTGTTAGCGGGAATGAGCCCGTGCCGGCTTGTCTGCACCATCAGCGTGATCAGCCAGACGAGGCCGCTGGTGACGTGCAGGCCGTGCGTGCCGACCAGCGTGAAGAAGGCCGACAGGAAGGCGCTGCGCTGCGGGCCGGCGCCTTCCAGGATCAGGTGATAGAATTCGTTCAGTTCGAAATAGATGAAGGCGGCGCCGAACAGGCCGGTGATCGCCAGCCACAACAGCGTCGCCGACTTGTTGTCCTTCTCCATGGTCAGCATGGCGAAGCCATAGGTGATGGAGGAGAGCAGCAGCATCGTCGTGTTGAGGGCGACGACCGGCAGCTCGAACAGGTCGGCCGGCGACGGACCGGCCGCATAGCTGCGGCCAAGCACGGCATAGGTCGCAAAGAGCACCGCGAAGATCAGGCAGTCGCTCATGATGTAGAGCCAGAAGCCGAGCATCGTGCTACCTTCCGGATGATGCTCCTCCGTCAGGTAGAAGGCGGTAGCTTCGCCATCCTTGGAAGCGGGTACGGTATGGGTCGTCATGGGTTTATACCTGTCCTGCGAGCGCCTTCGTGCGCTCGGCCTCAGTCTTCACGACCTCGTCGGCGGGAATGTAGAAGTCGCGCTTATAGTTGAAGGTATGGCCGATCGTAATGGCGATCATCGCGACGAAGGTAATGGCGGCGAGCCACCAGATGTACCAGATCATGCCGAATGCGAAGGCGATGGAGAGAACGCCGAGGATGACGCCCGTGCCAGTGTTCTTCGGCATGTGGATCGGGATGAAACCCTCCGTCGGACGCTTGTAACCGCGATTCTTCATGTCCCACCAGGCGTCGTGATCATAGACGATCGGCGTGAAGGCGAAGTTGTAGGCCGGCGGCGGCGACGAGGTGGACCATTCCAGCGTACGGCCGTTCCAGGGATCGCCGGTGTGATCGCGAAGCTCTTCGCGCTTCATGAAGCTGACGGCAAGCTGGATGAGGAAGCAGGCGATGCCGATGGCGATCAGTCCGGCGCCGAAGGCTGCGATGATGAACCAGATCTGCAGCGACGGATCGTCGAACTGGTTGACGCGGCGGGTAACACCCATCAGGCCGAGGATATAGAGCGGCATGAAGGCGAACCAGAAGCCGATCTGCCAGAACCAGAAGCTCATCTTGCCCCAGAAAGGATCGAGCTTGAAGCCGAAGGCCTTGGGGAACCAGTAGTTGACACCCGCAAACATGCCGAAGAGCACGCCGCCGATGATCACGTTATGGAAGTGGGCGATCAGGAACAGCGAGTTGTGCAGCACGAAGTCGGCCGGCGGAACCGCGAGCATGACGCCGGTCATGCCGCCGATGGTGAAGGTCACCATGAAGCCGACAGTCCACAGCATCGGCACTTCGTAGCGGATGCGGCCGTGGTACATCGTGAACAGCCAGTTGAACAGCTTCGCACCCGTCGGGATCGAGATGATCATCGTGGTGATGCCGAAGAAGGAGTTGACGCTGGCGCCCGAGCCCATCGTGAAAAAGTGGTGCAGCCAGACGAGGTAGGAGAGGATCATGATCACGCAGGTGGCGTAGACCATCGAGGCGTAGCCGAAGAGGCGCTTGCCGCAGAAGGTGGCGACGACTTCCGAGAAGACGCCGAAGGCCGGCAGCACCAGAATGTAGACTTCCGGGTGGCCCCAGATCCAGATGAGGTTGACATACATCATCGGATTGCCGCCGAGGTCGTTCGTGAAGAAGTTCGTGCCGGCGTAGCGATCGAGCGTCAGCAATGCGAGCGTGGCGGTCAGGATCGGGAAGCTCGCGACGATCAGGATGTTGGTGCAGAGCGAGGTCCAGGTGAAGACCGGCATTTTCATGAAGGTCATGCCCGGAGCGCGCATCTTGACGATGGTCGCGATCAGGTTGATGCCCGAAAGCGTCGTTCCGATACCCGCGACCTGCAGGCCCCAGATGTAATAATCGACGCCGACGTCGGGACTATAGGCGATGCCGGAAAGCGGCGGATAGGCCAGCCAGCCGGTCTTGGCGAATTCGCCGATGAAGAGCGAGATCATGATGATGATCGCGCCGGCCGTCGTCATCCAGAACGAGAAGTTGTTGAGGAAGGGGAAGGAGACGTCGCGTGCGCCGATCTGCAGTGGCACGACGAGGTTCATCAGACCGGTGACGAAGGGCATCGCCACGAAGAAGATCATGATGACGCCGTGGGCGGTGAAGATCTGGTCGTAGTGGTGCGGCGGCAGATAGCCATCGGAACCGTTGAAGGCGATCGCCTGTTGCAGGCGCATCAGCAATGCGTCGGAGAAGCCGCGCAGCAGCATGATGAGTGCCAGCACGACGTACATGATACCGATCTTCTTGTGATCGATGCTGGTGAACCATTCCTTCCAGAGATAGCCCCAAAGACGGAAATAAGTCAGCAGGCCGAGAAGGGCGATACCGCCGAGGGCAACGCCGATGAAGGTCACGACGAGGATAGGCTCGTGATAGGGAATCGAATCGAGCGTCAGCCGACCGAAGATGAATTTATAGAGGTCCGGGTTGGAAAACATGGATCGCCTCTGTCCCTTATGAATGTCTTGTTATTGAGCGCACCGGATCAGTGACCCTGATGCTGCGCCGAACCGGTCGACGAATCGGAAGAAGAGCCGTTGCCCATATCCATGCCCTGCATGGAGCCCATGCCCTGCATCGAGTTGTCGCCTTGCTGCATGGTATGGCCAGCGCTGCCGTCAGCCTTGACCGGCGTCACTTCGCCTGCATCCGCACCGCGGTTGTCGTAGATCAGGCGCTCGCGGTTTTCCTGGCTGTCCTTGCCGGCGCCGCCCTTGGCGTCGATATGCATCATCTCGCCCATGCACATTTTGCTGGGATCGGCGCACATATTGAGGATGGCGTCGTATAGGCCGTCGTCGACCGAATTGTAGTAACGCACCGGCTCTCGTTCACTCGGCTTGGCGAGCGTCAGATATTCCGGGCGGCCGAGGGTCGAGCCCTGGCTCTTGACCTTCTGGACCCATTGGTCGAAGTCGGCCTGGCTCAGACCATGGAACTTGAAGCGCATATGCGAGAAGCCGGCGCCGCTGTAGTTGGCGGACAGGCCCTGATATTCGCCCGGCTTGTTGATGACGGCATGCAGCTTCGTTTCCATGCCAGGCATGGCGTAGATCTGGCCGGCGAGCGCGGGAATGAAGAACGAGTTCATCACCGAGGAGGCCGTGATCTTGAAGTTGATGGGCGCATCCACCGGCGCGGCCATTTCGTTGACCGTGGCGATGCCGAGATCGGGATAGAAGAACAGCCATTTCCAATCGAGCGCCACGACTTCGACATTCAGCGGTCTTGTCGTGGTGGTCACCGGCTTGCCGGCGGCGACGCGGTCGAGCGGCCGGTAGGGGTCGAGCTGGTGGGTGCTGATCCAGGTCACCGCGCCGAGCGCGATGATGATGGCGAGCGGCGCCGACCAGATGACGAGCTCGAGGCGGGTCGAATGATGCCAGTCCGGATTATAGGGTGCTGTCGTGTTCGACTGGCGATATTTCCAGGCAAAGAACAGGGTTAGGAAAATCACCGGTATGATGATCAACAGCATCAGGACGGTCGAGACGACGATAAGGTCGCGTTGCTGCACGGCGATGTCGCCGGAGGGAGCCATCACCACCATGTTGCAGCCCGAGAGCAGCAAGATGAGCGGTAGGACGGATAAGCGGCTGAAAATCTTCGATAGTCTTGGCACGTCTCAAAGCTCTTTTTGTTATTGACCGTATGGCGACTAAAGGACGGCGGTCATGAACGGTATGAGGTGTTTCGTCGCACCGCAGCAAGCTTGGGTGCAATGCGGTATCGGGGCGCAACTTCCCCTATCGGGAAAATCTTGAGAAATCCAGAAGGTTTTCCAACGCGCAGTTGCTTTGTTGCGGCTAATATACCGAGATCGGCGGATATGGCTACCGGCCGCAGCGCGCCGCCGTGGGATTGTGGCGGCAAAAGACGGAAATTAGGCCAGATCCAATCGCCAATTCGCGAATTATTCCATGCACGATACTTGATAAGTTCGTAAGTTTGATAAAACATCTTACCTCGACGCGATTTCGTGGAGGAATTCGCGTCCGGAGAGGGAGGCTCCCGTATATGGCCAGCGCCACACATGAATCCTTAAATCCAACGTCTTCAGGTTTAGAACGCGATGCACGCAACATGCATGCTCGCGCCACTGTCGACCCCGGCAATATCGCCATCGGCGTGATCATCGGTCGCACGTCCGAGTTTTTCGATTTCTTCGTTTACGCCATCGCATCGGTCCTGGTTTTCCCGAAGCTGATCTTCCCCTTCGCGGATCCCTTGCAGGGCACGCTGCTTTCCTTCCTGGTTTTTTCGCTTGCCTTTATCGCCCGCCCGATCGGCTCGTTCATCTTCATGGCGATCGACCGCACCTACGGCCGCGGCGTCAAGCTGACGGTCGCGCTGTTCCTGCTCGGTGGCTCCACGGCGTCAATGAGCTTCCTGCCCGGCTATAGCGAAGTCGGCGTCTATGCGATCATCCTGCTCGCGGCCCTGCGCATCGGCCAGGGTCTAGCGCTCGGCGGCGCCTGGGATGGCCTGGCGTCGCTGCTCGCGCTCAACGCGCCCGCCGATCGCCGCGGCTGGTATGCGATGATCCCGCAGCTCGGCGCGCCGACCGGCTTCATGCTGGCGAGCGCTCTTTTCGCCTATTTCGTAACGAGTCTTTCGACGTTCGATTTCTTGGAATACGGCTGGCGCTATCCCTTCTTCTGCGCCTTCATGGTCAATGTCGTGGCTCTCTTCGCCCGGCTCCGCCTGGTCGCCACACCGGAATTCGGCGCGTTGCTGGAACGTCATGAGCTGGAGCCGGTCAAGATGACGGAGCTTCTGCGCGTGCATGGCCGCGACGTGCTGATCGGCGCTTTCGTGCCGCTGGCAAGCTTCGCGACCTTCCATCTGGTCACGGTGTTTCCGCTTGGTTGGGTGACGCTCTACAGCGCGCAATCCCCCGGTTCGTTCCTGCTGGTGGAATTCCTCGGTGCGATCTGCGGTATCGCCGCAATCGTCTGTTCCGGCCTGCTCGCCGACCGTATCGGCCGCCGCAACCAGCTTGCCCTTGGCGCTGTGTTGATCGCGGCCTTTGCTTTCGTCGCACCCTGGTTGCTCGATGGCGGTGTCACCGGTCGCCATATCTACGTGGTTGTCGGCTTCACGCTGCTCGGCCTCTCCTTTGGGCAGGCCGCCGGCGCCAGCGCCTCGCGCTTCAGCCGGAACTATCGCTATAGCGGCTCGGCTTTGACCTCGGACCTTTCCTGGCTGATCGGCGCCGGCTTCGCACCCTTCGTCGCGCTCGCCCTCTCCAGCCAGTTCGGCCTAGTCTATACCAGCCTTTACCTGCTTTCCGGCGTCGTCTGCACGCTCGTTGCGATCTTCTTCAGCAAAACGCTGGAAACGCGCGACAACTGATCGAAGCTTTGAAGCATCAAGAAAGCCGCGGTGTGAAAGCGCCGCGGCTTTTTCTTTTGATCACACCTCATCTTGAGCATGTCATCTGCGCTTGGCTGGATCTTGCCGGGGAGCGACAGCCAAATCTTGACTCCCTTTTCAAACTTTTGTGATAAAAAAGAACGTGCTGAAACTTGAAAACGATAGTCAAGAAAAATATAGGCTACCGCACCACCGTCACGGACGGGTTTCAGCGAGAGGATGCCGATGACTTTTTCCTTTACCCATCTCACCAGCGCCTTGGCGCTTGCCGCGGGTCTTGCGCTTGCGCCGCTGACGGCCAACGCCGCCGATTCTGAAGGCATCGTCGTCTATAATGCACAGCACGAGGCGTTGACGCAGGCCTGGGCAGATGGCTTCACCAAGGAAACCGGCATCAAGGTGACGATCCGCAACGGCAGTGACATGCAGTTCGCCAACCAGATCGTCGAGGAAGGCGCCGCATCTCCCGCAGACGTGTTCCTGACCGAAAATTCTCCCGGCATGACGCTGGTCGACGCCAGCAAGCTCTTTGCACCGGTGGATGCCGATACGCTGGCGCAGGTACCGGAAACCTTCAAGGCGGCTGATGGCGATTGGGTCGGCGTTGCCGCCCGCTCGACGGTTTTCGCCTATGACAAGACCAAGCTGAAAGAGGGCGATCTGCCGAAGTCGCTGCTCGACCTCGCCGATCCCAAGTGGAAGGGCCGTTGGGGTGCCTCGCCGGCCGGCGCCGACTTCCAGGCGATCGTCAGCGCGCTTCTCGAACTGAAGGGCGAGGACGTCACCAAGTCCTGGCTGAAGGCGCTGAAGGAAAACGCAACACCCTACAAGGGCAACAGCGTTGCCATGAAGGCCGTCAATGCCGGCGAGATCGAGGGTGCCGTGATCTATCACTATTACTGGTTCGGCGATCAGGCGAAGACGGGCGAAAACAGCAAGAACGTCGCGCTGCACTATTTCAAGAACCAGGATCCGGGCGCTTTCGTCAGCATCTCCGGCGGCGGCGTCCTCGCCTCCAGCCAGCATAAGAAGGAAGCTCAGGCGTTCCTGAAGTGGATCACAGGCAAGGGCGGCCAGGCCGTTCTGCGCGATGGCGATTCCTATGAATATGCCGTCGGCAATGGTGCTCAGTCGAACCCGAAGCTCGTGCCGCTCAGCGATCTGCAGGCACCCAAGGTCGAGCCTTCCAAGCTGAACAGCAAGAAGGTGACCGATCTCATGACCGAAGCCGGGTTGATCTAACGCATAACCCCGAAAACTGCGAAGCGGTTTTCGGAAAGGCTTATGCGTCAATGAAGGGTAGCCCCTTGCATCCGGTCCGCATGCCCTGCTAGGGGCATGCGGATGGCCATTCGGCCATTTCGATCCCGGCAATCGCCTTTAGTGGCGATTGCTTTCCTATTTCAGGGCGTGAAAGGCAGCTAAGACTTGCTGCAGAAGAACACATATGCCGCGCCGGCCGCTCAGGCCGCTGCCCTGCGATTACCTCCGTTGACCGCTGCGTCCGGTGGCCGTGTCCCGCACGCTTCCGTCATCGCCCTTGCATCCGTCGTCGCCCTTCTGAGCCTCGTGCCGCTAGGCTTCATTGTCTGGATCACGGTCGACACCGGCTGGAGCGACGCCATTGCGCTCATTTTCCGCAGTCGCGTCGGCGAATTGCTGACCAATACAGTCCTTCTCGAAGTCTGCACCATCCCGCTCTGCATCGCGCTTGCCGTCACGCTCGCCTGGCTGACCGAGCGGACGAATATCCCGGGTTCCCGCATCTGGTCCTGGCTGGCGGTCGCGCCGCTTGCGGTGCCCGCCTTCGTGCACAGCTACGCCTGGGTCAGCCTCTTGCCGGGCATGCGCGGGCTCTGGAGCGGCGTGCTGGTTTCCGTGCTCGCCTATTATCCTTTCCTCTATCTGCCGGTAGCTGCACAGTTGCGCCGCCTCGATCCGGCGATCGAGGATGCCGCGGCCTCGCTCGGCCTCGGTCCCTGGCGCGTCTTCTTCCGGGCGATCCTGCCGCAGCTTCGCCTCGCCATCTGCGGCGGCTCGCTGTTGATCGGCCTGCATTTGCTGGCGGAATACGGTCTCTACGTGATGATCCGCTTCGACACTTTTTCGACGGCGATCGTCGATCAGTTCCAGTCCGCCTATAACAGCCCGGCCGCCAACATGCTCGGCGGCGTTCTCGTCTTCTGCTGTCTGCTGCTGCTCGGCATCGAGGTGTTGGTGCGCGGCAATGAGCGCTACGCCCGTGTCGGCTCCGGTGCGGCCCGCCCGGCGGATCGTCGCCGTCTCGGCTGGTTCGTCATCCCGGCCATTGCGCTGCCCTTGGCAGCGGCCGTGCTGA
The DNA here is from genome assembly GCF_025200735.1 of Rhizobium sp. CB3060. Lineage (NCBI taxonomy): Bacteria > Pseudomonadati > Pseudomonadota > Alphaproteobacteria > Hyphomicrobiales > Rhizobiaceae > Rhizobium > Rhizobium sp. CB3060. The sequence continues at coordinate 3,818,989 of NZ_CP104158.1, forward strand.
CGCTCGGCGTGCCGTTCGTGACGCTGGCGCGCTGGCTCTATCTCGGCGGTGCCGGCATCTGGCGGATGGATACGATCGGCTCAACTTTGCTGCAGACGATCGTGCTTGCCGTTGCAGGCGGTGTGCTGGCCACCATCGCCGCTATCCCCATGGCCTGGCTCTCGGTACGCGCGCCCGGCCGGCTACAGCGCATCCTCGAAGCCTGCCACTATTATGTCGGCTCGCTGCCGGGCGTCGTGGTCGCTTTGGCGCTGGTGTCGATCACCGTGCGGCTGATACTGCCGCTCTATCAGACCTTTGCGACACTGTTGCTCGCCTATGTCCTGCTGTTCCTGCCGCGCGCCATGGTGGGCTTGCGCTCCAGCATCGCCCAGGCGCCGGTCGAGCTCGAACGCGCCGCCATGGCGTTGGGACGCACGCCGGGCCAAGCCGTGCGGCAGATCACCATGCGGCTTGCCGCTCCCGGTTTCGCGGCGAGCGTGGCGCTTGCGGCTCTCGGCATTACCAACGAATTGACGGCGACGCTGATGCTGTCGCCCAACGGCACGGAGACGCTGGCGACGAAGTTCTGGTCGCTCACCAGCGAGATCGATTATGTCTCCGCCGCGCCCTATGCCTTCATGATGGTAGTGCTGTCGCTGCCGCTCACCCTTCTTCTCTATGCGCAATCCAAGCGGACGGCCGGACAATGACCTTTCTGGCGATCAAGAATATCAGCAAGCACTATGGCCCGGTGCACGCGCTTGACAATATCGACCTCACGGTCGCCGCCGGCAGCCGCACCGCCGTCGTCGGCCCTTCCGGTTCCGGCAAGACGACGCTGCTGCGCATCATCGCCGGCTTCGAGACTCCGGATGCCGGCCAGGTAGTGCTGGAAGATCATCTGCTGGCGAATGGGCCAGCCGTCGTGCCTGCCCACCGCCGCGGCATCGGCATCGTTTCGCAGGACGGCGCATTGTTTCCGCATTTGAGCGTGGCGAACAATATCGGCTTCGGCATGGAGCGCGGGTTGGCCGATCGTGCCGAACAGATCAACGCGCTGATCGATATGGTGGAGCTCGATCGCGGCATGCTCGATCGCCGCCCGCACCAGCTCTCCGGCGGCCAGCAGCAGCGCGTGGCGCTTGCCCGCGCGCTCGGCCGCAAGCCCAGGCTGATGTTGCTGGACGAGCCCTTTTCCGCGCTCGACACGGGCCTGCGAGAAAACATGCGCAAGGCCGTTGCCCGCGTGTTGCAGAACGCCGGTATCACCACGATCCTGGTAACGCACGACCAGGCTGAAGCGCTCTCCTTCGCCGATCAGGTGGCCGTTCTGCGCGAGGGTAAATTAGTGCAGGCCGGAACGCCGCAAACGCTCTATCTCAATCCCTGCGACCGCGAGACGGCCACTTTCCTTGGAGACGCCATCCTGCTGCCGGCGGAACTGGGTGATGGCTTTGCCGATTGCGCGCTCGGCCGCATCCCGACCGACGCGAACGGCCGCCGGGGCCGGGCGGAAATCATGCTGCGCCCCGAGCAATTGCGGTTCAATGCGATCGATGGCGAAACTTCCGGTGTCCTATGCGCCGGCGAGGTCATCGACGTCGAATTCGGCGGCGCGGTCTGCACGGTGACGCTTGCCCTTGCCAATGCCGCAGGCGCCGCGCCGCTCACCATCAAAAGCTCCAGCGTCGGCCTGCCGGAGATCGGCAGCACTGTCCATGTCAGCGTGCTCGGCAAGGCGCATGCCTTCGACGTGGTCGGCAGATAGCCTCTTCCGGTTGAACCGACGATGCTGCTGGAGCAGCCGTTGGGGTTGGAACCTTCTCCCCGAGAGGAGAAGGTGAGAGGCGCCATCACCGCTTAGTAGCTCAAGCGGCAAGCGCGTCGAGGATGCGGATCCAGGAGCGGATGCCCTTGTGATAGGATTTCAGCTCGTATTTCTCGTTCGGCGAATGGATGCGATCGTCAGCGAGGCCGAAACCGACCAGCAGGGATTCCATGCCGAGCATCTTCTGGAAATCCCCGACAATCGGGATCGATCCGCCCATGCCGATAACGATAGCCGGCTTCGGCCACTCGTTGGAAAGAGCATTCTTCGCCTTGGTCAGCACCGGAGAATCGTAGGAGAGTTGGATTGCCGGCGAGGCGCCATGCTCGTGGAATTCCACCGAGCAATCGGCCGGAACCTTCGAGCGCACGTAAGCGCGGAAACTCTCGCGGATCGCTTCCGGGTTCTGCTGCCCGACGAGGCGGAACGATACTTTCGCTGACGCCTTGGCGGCGATGACCGTCTTGAAGCCGGCGCCGGTATAGCCGCCGGTGATACCGTTGACCTCAGCCGTCGGCCGTGCCCAGGTGAGTTCCATCACCGAACGGCCCTTTTCGCCCGAGGGAATGGAGAGGCCGACTTCGCCGAGGAATTTTTCTGTCGTCATGCCGAGCGTTTCCCAAGAAGCCTTGATATTGCCCGGCGTCTCCTCGACGCCGTCATAGAAGCCGTCGAGAGTGATGCGGCCGGTCTCGTCATGCAGGCCGGCGAGAATATCGGCGAGGATATGGATCGGATTGGCGGCCGCGCCGCCGAACATGCCGGAATGCAGGTCGCGATCGGCAGCATTGATGATGATTTCTTCACCGACGAGGCCGCGCAAGCCGGCCGAGATTGCCGGCGTATCGCCGTCCCACATGCCGGTGTCGCAGACCAGCGCATAGTCCGCCTTCAGCTCGGCGGCATTGGCTTCAAGGAAAGGCTTCAGCGACGGTGAGCCGGATTCCTCTTCACCTTCGAACAGGATGCTGATGCGGACCGGAAGCGCACCCTTGATTTCCTTGTAGGCCCGGACCGCTTCGACAAAGGTCATCAACTGACCCTTGTCGTCGGAGGTGCCGCGGCCGGTCAGGATCTTGCGGCCAGTGCCCACATCCTTGATGGCTGGCGCGAAAGGATCGCTCTCCCAAAGCTCAATCGGATCGACCGGCTGCACGTCGTAATGGCCGTAGAACAGCACATGCGGCGCATCGGCATTTGCTGCGTCGTGATGGGCGACGACCATCGGATGGCCGGGTGTGTCGCGCACGGAGGCGGTAAAGCCGAGCGAGGTCAGGTAGGCGACCAGCCATTCCGCCGCCTTGCGGCATTCCGCCTTGAAGGCCGGATCGGTCGAGATGGATTTGATGCGCAGCAGTTCGAACAGATTGTCGAGGCTGGACGGAAGGTTCTGGTCCGCACGGTCGAGAACGGGCGATACATCGGTCATATCCGACTCCTTACGTGGAAATTGGCCGGACGATAGACCAAAGCCGGCCCGGTTTCGAGGCAGGAAAATCGAAAACTTCCGAATGCCCGATCAATTGAACGAGAGAGACAGAGCTAGAGTTGCTTGGCGTTCTCCAGGATGCGCCGGACATATTCGAGCAGCAGTTCGCGCTCGAAGCTGCGGAAGCCGCGGAACAGTTCCTTGTCCGCCGCCATCGCCGCCTCGACGGCTTCCGTCTGCATGGCAGTGGCCTTGCCGGTCAGGAAGACCAGTTGCGCGCGTTTGTCGGATGGATGCGGCCGGCGTTCCACCAGCCCGTCGCGTTCCATGCGCGACAGGGTGTTGGCCATCGTCGCCTGTTCGATGTCGACGCGCTCCAGCAATTGTTTCTGCGTCAGCCCGTCTTCGGACCATAATTCGAGCAGGATCGGAAATTGGCCGGGCGAAAAGCCAAGCCCCGCCGCCCGTTGTTGCAACGAGCGGGCAAATCCCTTCGCCATCTGATTGGCAAGGTAGGCCGCAGATTCCATCCGATTAAATCCCATGATTGCAAGTATGCCCGTATTTTGGAGCAAAACAATCATCAAATCTTGGGTGAAATACGTCTAAGGCAAGCCAAATTCGGGTTATATTTTGCGGTTTGTTTTGCTGGCTATGTTAATGGATTCTAATAGAAAAGCCGCCATGGCCTGGAGGGAGGACCATGGCGGCTTCAGAAGGGGGACAAAGGCCCGGAGAGGGGGATAGGCCTTTGTCCAAGTCTGACATGGCGGGGGACAGGCCGGTTGCCAGACCCTCGGCGTAATCAATCGCCGGTGAGTATGAAATGAGGCTGCAAATATGGTTTTTCAAGGGAATCCGCAGATTAGATTGATTAAAAATTGGTAACGTTTCGGTGAGAGATTTCGCCCTTTCTGCACATCGCCAGATGGAACTTTATATGGACGTTGGAGGTGCGCCACGCTATCCATGCTTCCATGAAAAAAGGTGATCATCTCTTCCTCGTCGACGGCTCCGGTTTCATTTTCCGGGCCTTTCATGCCCTGCCGCCGCTGACGCGCAAATCCGATGGATTGCCGGTCGGCGCCGTCTCCGGTTTCTGCAACATGCTATGGAAGCTGTTGACCTCGGCGCGCGACACCTCGGTCGGCGTCACGCCGACGCATTTTGCGGTCATCTTCGACTACTCCTCGAAGACATTCCGCAAGGATATCTATGATGCCTATAAGGCAAACCGCTCAGCGCCGCCGGAAGAGCTGATCCCGCAATTCGGGCTCATCCGCGAGGCGACGCGCGCCTTCAACCTGCCTTGCATCGAGACCGACGGCTTCGAGGCCGACGACATCATCGCCACCTATGCCCGCCAGGCCGAGGCGATCGGCGCCGATGTCACCATCATCTCCTCCGACAAGGATCTGATGCAGCTCGTCACTCCCATGGTCCATATGTATGACAGCATGAAGGACAAGCAGATCGGCATCCCCGATGTCGTCGAGAAGTGGGGCGTGCCGCCGGAAAAGATGATCGACCTGCAGGCCCTGACCGGCGACTCCGTCGACAATGTGCCCGGCATTCCCGGCATCGGCCCGAAGACGGCGGCGCAGCTTCTGGAGGAGTTCGGCGATCTCGATACGCTGCTCGCCCGCGCCGGAGAGATCAAGCAGCAGAAGCGCCGCGAAAACATCATCGCCAATGCCGAGCTCGCCCGGATTTCCCGGCAGTTGGTGACGTTGAGGACCGATGTGCCGCTGGAGCTGCCGCTCGATGCGTTGGTGCTCGAGCCGCAGAACGGCCCGAAATTGGTCGGCTTCCTGAAGACGATGGAATTCACCTCGCTGACGCGTCGCGTTGCCGATGCCTGCAATTGCGATGCTGCTGCGATCGAACCATCCGAGGTCAAGGTCGAATGGGGCGATACCGCCCATGGCCCCGACCTGGATGTCAGCGAAAATGTCGATCTCGTTGCCGGCAGCGAGGTCGCGGCCGAGGGTGCCTCCGTGCCTGCGCCGGTCGTCAAGTCGCGCATGGCGTCGGAGAGCGCCGCGGAGCCGGCCGAACTCGCCAAGGCGCGGGCGGCAAGCTTTGCCACCGCGCCGATCGATCACTCGACATATGTCACCATCCGCGACGTGACCGCGCTTGATCGGTGGATCGCGGACGCGCGCGAAACCGGCATCGTCGCCTTCGATACGGAGACGACCTCGCTCGATGCCATGCAGGCCGAAATCGTCGGTTTTTCGCTGGCGATCGCCGATAACCGGAACGATCCCTCCGGCGCGATCATCCGCGCCGCCTACGTGCCGCTCGGGCACAAGAATGGCGTCGGCGATCTGCTCGGCGGCGGGCTGGTGGACAATCAGATCCCGCTGCGCGATGCCCTTCCGCGATTGAAGGACCTGCTTGAAGACACTTCCGTCCTCAAGATCGCGCAGAACCTGAAATACGACTACCTGCTGATGAAGCGCTATGGCATCGAGCTCAAGGCCTTCGACGACACGATGCTTTTGTCCTATGTGCTTGATGGCGGCGCCAATGCCACGCACGGCATGGACAGCCTGTCGGAGCGTTGGCTCGGCCACAAGCCGATCGCCTACAAGGATGTCGCCGGCAGCGGCAAATCCAACGTCACCTTCGATCTCGTCGATATCGACCGCGCCACGGCTTACGCTGCCGAGGATGCCGATGTGACACTGCGGCTCTGGCTGGTGCTGAAGCCGCGGTTGGCAGCGGAAAAGCTGACGAGCGTCTATGAGCGCTTGGAGCGGCCGCTGTTGCCGGTTCTCGCCCACATGGAAGAACGCGGCATCACCATCGACCGGCAGATCCTGTCGCGCCTCTCCGGCGAGCTGGCGCAGGGCGCCGCAGCCCTTGAGGATGAAATTTACACGCTGGCCGGCGAGCGCTTCAACATTGGCTCGCCGAAGCAGCTCGGCGATATTCTCTTCGGCAAGATGGGCCTTGCCGGCGGCAACAAGACCAAGACCGGGCAATGGTCGACCTCGGCGCAAGTGCTGGAAGACCTGGCGGCCGCCGGCTTCGAGCTGCCGCGCAAGATCGTCGACTGGCGCCAGCTCACCAAGCTGAAATCGACCTATACCGATGCGTTGCCGGGCTATGTCCACCCCGAGACCAAACGGGTCCACACCTCCTATTCGCTGGCCTCGACCACGACCGGACGCTTGTCCTCCTCGGAGCCGAACCTACAGAACATCCCGGTTCGCACGGCTGAGGGCCGCAAGATCCGCACGGCTTTCATTTCGACGCCGGGCCATAAGCTGATCTCCGCCGACTACAGCCAGATCGAACTGCGTGTGCTGGCGCATGTCGCTAATATCCCGCAGCTCGAACAGGCCTTCGCCGACGGCGTCGATATTCACGCCATGACGGCATCGGAAATGTTCAGCGTGCCGATCGAGGGCATGCCGAGCGAAGTGCGCCGCCGCGCCAAGGCGATCAATTTCGGCATCATCTACGGCATTTCCGCTTTCGGTCTCGCCAATCAATTGTCGATCGAGCGCTCGGAAGCCGGCGATTACATCAAGCGGTATTTCGAGCGTTTCCCCGGTATCCGCGACTATATGGAAAGCACCAAGCAGGCCGCGCGCGACAAGGGCTATGTCGAGACCATCTTCGGCCGCCGCGTGCATTTTCCGGAAATCCGCTCCTCCAATCCGTCCGTGCGTGCCTTCAATGAGCGTGCCTCGATCAACGCGCCGATCCAGGGCTCCGCCGCCGACGTCATCCGCCGCGCCATGATCAAGATGGAGCCGGCGCTTGCGGCAGCCGGCCTCGCCGATCGCGTGCGCATGCTGCTGCAGGTGCACGACGAACTGATCTTCGAAGTCGAAGACGCCGATGTCGAGCGCTCGACGCCGATCATTGTCTCGGTGATGGAAAATGCCGCCATGCCGGCGGTGGATATGTCCGTGCCGCTGAAGGTGGACGCCCGCGCCGCCAACAATTGGGATGAAGCCCATTGAGCCGCGGGCGCAGCAGGAGGCGGTGAGAGATCCGCGATTTGGTGTGCAAAAAAATGCGTCAGGCGGAACACCGGCCGCTTACTTCCCAATCAGCGCTTCCAGCACGGCAATGATAGCGCGTTCGGCCTCGTCGAGCGTGCCGCTATTGTCGATATCAGCGACGTCGTAGCTGCCGTTGACGGTGAGCGAGCTACGTTCCAGCCGCTTCAGCACATCCTCGCGGCTTTCGCGACCGCGTGCCATCAGCCGCTCTGCCAATACCTCGCGCCGCGCCGTGACATTGATGACTTTCAATTGCGGAAAGGCGGTCTGGAAGCGGTCGAGCACCGAACGCGAGCCGTTGGCGATGACGAGATGGCCGCGGGCAAGCTCCTCCCTGACCGCGGCCGGAATTCCGTATTTCAGCCCATGCGCTTCCCAGGAGACGGCGAAGGCGCCGGCGCGCTCCATGGCGTCGAAATCGGCGTCCGAGACGCTTTTGTGATCCTCGTTGCCGGCATCGCTTTCCCGGGTGATGACGCGGCGGACGAAATGAACATCCGGCCGGCCGGCAAAATGCCGGGCGGCAAGATTCATCAGCGTATCCTTGCCGGCCCCACTCGGTCCGACCACCACGGCCATGATGCCGACGGTATCGGCCGATAGGCCGTTAGCCGGCTTTATGTGGGCCTCGACCGTCATGCGACACGCCGTCCTTCTCGCCAGACCGAGCGCGTCACCGGCACACCATGATCGCGACGGACGCGCACGAGATCGGCGCGCAGGCCCTCGGCGATGCGGCCACGGTCGTTCAGGCTGACGGTCTTTGCGGGGGTTGCGGTCACCATGGCGATCGCCCGCGGCAGCGAAATGCTCTCCACCTCGTCGGCGAGGATGAAGGGAGCATGCAGCAGGCTGAGCGGCACATAATCGGAGGACAGAACGTCGAGGACTCCGAGTTCGGCGAGATCGCGGGCGGCGATATTGCCGGAATGCGACTTGCCACGAACGATGTTAGGCGCGCCCATCAGCACGCTCATGCCCGCGCCGTGCGACGCCTTGGCGGCGTCGATGCTGGTCGGGAATTCCGCAAGGCGAACGCCATAATTGATGGCTTCGTCAACATGGGCGAGCGTCGCATCGTCATGGCTGGCGATGGTGATGCCGCGCTCGGCGCAGACCTTGGAGATGGCGTCGCGATGTGGGGTCGCGTATTTGGCCGATTCTTCCTGGCGCTTGGCGACGAAAAGGGCAAAGGCCTCGTCGCTCAAGCCGCGCTTCTTCTGATAGTAGAAGATGTATTGATCCATGGTCTGGAACTGGCGCTGGCCGGGCGCGTGATCCATCAGCGAGACCAGGCGAACATAAGGATCTTTCTCGAAGTCCTGGAAGTGATCGAGGACGTTGTCGGCGGAGACTTCGCAACGCAGGTGGATCAGGTGTTCGGCGCGCAGCCGATCTTCGCGCTCTGCCGCCTGGATCGCGTCGGCCATGTCGCGCATCTCGCCGCGCTCGAAACCGCCGTCTTCATCCGAGCCCATGCGCAAGCAGTCGAATACTGTGGTGATGCCGGAGGTGACGATCTGGGCGTCATGCGCCTGGATGGCGGCCGTCTTGTTCCAGCGCACGCCGGGGCGCGGCGAATAATGGGCTTCCAGATGGTCCGTGTGCAGTTCGACCAGGCCGGGGATCAGGTAATCGCCCTCGAAATCCTCGCCGATAGCGGACTTACCTTCGGAAATGCCGGCAATGCGACCGTCACGGATCAGCACGGAGCCTTCGACGATCTTGTCTTCGAGGACGATGCGGGCGTTGGAAAGGACGGTTTCTTTGGTCATGTCAGGTCTTTCGCTATTAGGCGCCGGAAAGCGGCAGCCAGGAACGGACGGTAAAGGGAGCGCCGCGCTCTTCTTCGATAAAGACGGCGAGGCCGGAAACGTGAAGCGCTTTGCCGATATGGTCGGCGAAGCGCGCGCGCAGGACGTCGTGCATGTCGGCTTGACGTTCGGTGGGGACGCGCCCCGTCAACGTCATATGGAAGCGGAACTCGTCATTGACGTAGGGATAGCCCCAGCACAACAGATTGGCGCGCTGCGGTTCCGTCAGGCCTTCCGGCTTGCGCCGGGCTATGTCGTGATCCGAAAGCGGCGCACGGAACGGTTCGAAAGCCTTGACCACGCGCGAGGCAAAATCCTGCAGCGGCTGGTAAAGCGAGCCGGGCACGAGCGCGAAGAAATGACCGAGCTGGCCCAAGACCAACTCTGGAATGGTGAAAGCCTTGGTCTGTGAGGCAAATTCTGTGGCGACATCGAGAAGATCGCGCTCGGTCACCGAGCCGGCAAGCTCGAAAGGTGCCTTCAGCGTGGCGTGAAAGCCGTAGCGGCGCGGATCGGCGGTCAGCTCGGCATGGTCTTCCGACACGGGACCCATGGCCTTGTCCGAGAAAATCTCATCGGAAAATGCATCGCGGCCCAGCCAGAGAGCGGCAAGCGCGGTCAACGGATCGTCTTTGGGCGGCGTGAAATAGAGAGCATAGCGCAAGGCTGCATTCCTTGGAAAAATCGGCTGCGCGAGACACTGTTGGGTGATTTGCGACAAACCGCAAGAGCAGCAAGGCAGCAGCGGTTCGAATCCGGCTAAAGCGGGTTCGAGCAATGTTGTCTTGCCGACCTGCGCTACCGGATTCCCGTGACAAAATGATGATGCGCCACGATTTTTCTGAAGGCTTCTTACCGGTTCTGCGTCCCCATCAGGCGTGAGCGCAGCGCGTTGGAACCGGCATCGAACAGGAAGACGACGATCAGGATCAGCAGCACCATATAGGCGACGTTTTCCCAATTGGCGTTGGTGCGCATGGCTTCCCAAAGTTTGAGGCCGATGCCGCCGGCGCCGACTGCGCCGATGATGGTGGCGCCGCGCACATTCGATTCCCATTGATAGAGCGTCTGGCTGACGATGACGGGAACGATCTGCGGCATGATACCGTAGCGATGCACGAGAACCGTCGAGGAGCCCGTCGATTTGACGCCTTCGCGCGGCTTGTTGTCGATGTTCTCCAGCCCTTCGGAGTAGAGCTTGCCCAGCGTGCCGGTCTCCGTCAGGAAGATCGCACCGCTGCCGGCAAGCGGGCCGGGGCCGAAGGCGCGGGTCAGGAACAACGCCCAGATCAGCATGTCGACCGAACGCAGGAAGTCGAAGAAGCGCTTCAATATCTGATTGACCAGGCGGCTCGGCGTGATGTTGCGGGCCGCAAGGAAGGAGAGCGGGAAGGCGGCGAGCGATCCCAGCAGCGTGCCGAGGAAGGCCATGACGATGGTCTGGAACAGCTTGGTCCAGACGTCCCCATGCTGCCAGGCGCCATTGTTCCAAATGTTGTCGAAGGCCAGCGAGAGATTGGATTGCGCCGGGTCGAGGCGCGGCCCGGAGACGATCAGGCCGATCACTTCGCTTGCCGGCTTGTCGAAGAAAGGCGAGTGCGTGTCGAAGACAAAATTCGCCCAGCCGAGGAAACGCTTGCGGATCTTCACGCGGTCGGTGGAAATGCTGACGTCGCCGGCAAAGCCCATATTGGCGAGGATGTTATCGTCATAGACCGTGATCCACGACGGCGGCGGTTCCGAGCCGAGGAGCTTCGGCGCGTCGCCGGTGAAGTCGATCGGAACGGTGACGCCATGCGCGGTCAGGATCGCTTGCGTCTTCGTCACCGTTACGCTGCGGCCGGTGCCGCTGACCGAGATCGTCAGGCTGCCGTCGGGATTGTTCGTCACCCAATCTGGGTGCGGATTATCGCCGAGCGGCGAAAAACGCGGATATTTGACGCTGATCTTGTCGCCTGAAACGTGGAATTCCGGCTGCACGTCGTAGCTGATCCATTCGCTGAGATAGATGCCGACGCGTTCCCAATGCGCCTCAGCGATGATCTTCGGCAGGTCGAAGAACCAGACGGCGTAGATGCCGTAAAGGATCACGCCGAGAAAGATCATCAGCGCGCCGAAGCGCTGGCGGAATGATCGGTGCAGGATCTCCGGATAGCGTGCTTCGATTTCCTGCATGCGACCGGCGTCGATGACGGACATGGGCAACCTCAGTGTTGCAGAAGGAAGGCATGTTCGCCGACGAGACGGCGACGGAGCCATGCGGAAAATTGGTCGACGGCAACGATCGTCACGAAAAGCAGCAGCACGAGCGCTACCGTCTTGGCGCCGAAGCCGCGCGAGATCGAAAGCTTCAGCTCCTCGCCGATGCCGCCGCCGCCGACGGCGCCGATGATGGTGGAGGCTCGGACATTGATCTCCAGGCGCAGCAGCACATAGGACATGAAATTCGGCAGAACCTGCGGCAGCGCGGCGAAGCGAACGCGCTCCGTCCAGCTCGCGCCGACCGCCCTCATGCCCTCGTCGGGCTTCATGTCGATATTCTCGATCACTTCGTAGAACAGCTTGCCGAGTGCCCCGATCGTATGCAGGCCGACGGCGATGATGGCAGCGATCGGGCCGATCGACAGGATCGCCGAAAACAGGCCGGCGATGACGATTTCGGGAAAGGCGCGCAGCAATTCCATGAAGCGTTTGGTCACCAGACGAACCGGATGCGACGGCGACATGTTGCGCGCGGCAAAGAAGCTGAGGGGCAGGGCGACGACGAAGCCGATGATGGTGGAAACCAGCGCCACGTTGATCGTGATGATCATCAGCTCGAAATATTCAGGAATATAGAAGTTGCCCCAGACATAGACGCGGCCGTTCGGAAAATTGAACTCCTCGCCGCCGACGCCGTTTGCGCCATTGGGGCTCGGCAAGTCGAAGAGCGCGCGATAAACGTCGGCCCAATCCTTGGGGATGAGCCAGCTCAGGAAATCGAAAAGATGCGGCAGGCGATCGAAGAAATGGCCGGCATTGCTCTCGTCGGCAAAGCGCACGGAGCTGACGAAGGCGATGATCAGGATCAGCAGGCCGATGCCGGTATAGAGGCGGCGGCGCGCCACCATCCTGCTCCAGGCGTCACCGATATCCTTGGCGCCCTGGGGAGCGCCTTGCGTCTGTAGCTGAGTATCGGCAATCGTCATGAATGTCCTGCCCTTGATGTCCTGCCCTTGTGATAGGAAAAGGGCGGCCGTCGCCGGCCGCCCTGCAGTCTGGATAGGGATTAGCCGCCGATGGCAGCCTTGCGAACTTCGACAACGGCCTTGTAGAAGTCCGGGTTCACCTTGACGTAGCCCTTGAAGTCACCGCCTTCGATCGCCGAGAAGCACTTGGCATCGGTGGTCGGGAGCTTCAGGAAGAAGTCGGTCAGCTTGGCCTGCCATTCGGTGCCGAGGGCGTTGCGAACGACGAGCGGGCCGTTCGGGATCAGCGGCGAACGCCAGACTTCGACGAGCTTGTTCGGATCGACGGCGCCCTTGTCGACTTCCTTGTGGAAGGTACCGGAGGTGTAGCCGTCCTTGAAATCGCCGAGGCCCGACGAATCGTCAACGGCAACGTCGACCTTGCCGTCATAGGCGGCGAGCAGGTTGTTCTCGTGACCGCCGTTGAACTGGGTCGAAGCGAAGAACTTGTCGTTCGGCATGCCGGTGGTCTTCGGAATCTGCGTCAGCGGAACGAGATAGCCCGAAGTGGAGTCCGGATCGGCGTAGCCGAGCTTCTTGCCCTTGGCGTCGGCGATCGTCTTGATGCCGGAGGACTTCAGAGCGAGACCGATCGAGTAATAGCCGGTCGAGCCGTCCGTCTGCTGCGTGGTCAGGATCGGGGTAACGGCCTTCGGGTCCTTGATGTAGGTGGCTGCATAGCCGGAAGAGCCGAGTTCGGCGAAGTCGAGCGTGCCGCCGAGCAGGCCCTGGATAACGCCGTCATAGTCGGCAGCCGGGAACAGCGATACCTTCTCGAAACCGAACTCCTTCTTCAGGTGGTCGGAGAGGCAGGCGTAGTTGCGCAGGCGGTCGGCTTCGTTTTCGCCACCGAGAATACCAACGCGGAATTCCTTGATGTCCTGAGCGGCAGCGCCGCCAGCGAGCGCGAGAAGCGCCGTGGCTGCGAGAAGGGTCTTCTTCAACATGGGTTCGTCTCCTGATTAACCGGTGTCCCCGGATGTCTTCGGTCTAGAAGAAATGCGCCCTTGACGCGGGCCTTCGATCGCGGCCGTCTCGCTCAGAGACCGGCCAGTGCCAGCGGTTGCGGGCCGGCGGATGCGTTTGCCGCGGCTTGCGCGGGCTGATCGGAAAGATTGATGGCGGTCGACGTCATCGTCTCGTCGATCCCGGCGCCATCCTTGTCGGTGCCGTAGATTTCCTTGACCGCCGCGGCCGTCAGCTCTGATGGCTTGCCGTCGAAGACGACGCGCCCCGCCGCCATGCCGACGATGCGTTCGCAATAATTGCGCGCCGTATCCAGCGTGTGCAGGTTGGTGATGACGGTGATGCCCTCACGCTCGTTGATGTCGCGCAGCGCATCCATGACGATCTTGGCGTTCAGCGGATCGAGCGAGGCAATCGGCTCGTCGGCAAGTATCATTTTCGGCTGCTGCATCAGGGCGCGGGCGATGGCGACGCGCTGCTGCTGGCCACCCGACAGCGTGCCGGCCATCTGCAATGCAGTCTGCTCGATGCCGAGACGTTCGAGTGCCGCAATGGCTTGGATGCGCTCCTCGCGGCTGAAGATGGAAAGCAGGCTCAGCGTGGTCGAACGCTGGTTCAGGCGACCGAGCATGACGTTGGTGAGAACGTCGAGACGGGGAACCAGGTTGAACTGCTGGAAGATCATGGCGCAATCGCGCTGCCAGTTGCGCAACGCCCGGCCGCGCAGCTTCGAGACTTCGGTGCCGGCGAAATAGATGGAGCCGGAGGTCGGATCGGCAAGTCGGTTGATCATGCGCAGCAGCGTGGACTTGCCGGCGCCCGAGCGGCCGATGATGCCGACCATTTGTCCTTGCGGAATGTCCAACGTCACGGAATCGACAGCGAGCTTGTTTCCGAACCGGCGCGAGACATTCTTCAGCTCGAACATGAGGCTTTCCTTTCGCGGCTGCCCGGCTCCGCCGCAACAAACGTTGACGTCGGGGCCGCGGAAATCTGTTGGACGAGCGCATAATCCTTCGCTTCGAAGAAGCCTTCGACGCTGCCATGCGCAACGCATTAGTCCCGGTTCATGAACCTCCAATGTCAGATTTGTGTAACTGCTGTTACAATTCCTCCCTGTTTGCGCCCTTCCGTAACGGCAACGCAAAAGCCCGAAAACCGGGGAGATTTTCGCGCTTCGAAGAGGATTTGCGGGTGGATTGCACGAGGCCCGCGCAGTGGCGTCATGCGCCGTAGCGGATCAGGAAATCTTCGGCCGAAAGGGCGCGGAAATCGGCAAGCGCGGTTCGCAATGTGGCATGATCCCAATCCCACCAGGCAAGCTTGTCCATGCGTTCGCCGACAGCTTCGGTGAAGCGTTGGCGGATGAGCTTGGCCGGCACGCCGCCGACGATCGTATAGGGGGCGACATCCTTGGAGACAACAGCGCCGGCGCCGATGACCGCACCGTTGCCGACAGTGACGCCCGGCAGGATGGTGGCGCCATGGCCGATCCAGACGTCGTTGCCGATGGCCACGCGGTTGTCGCGCCGCCAGGTGAAGAATTCCGTCTCCATATCGGCATCCGGCCAATAGTCGGCGGCGCGATAGGTGAAGTGATGCAGCGTCGCCCGCCAGGTCGGATGGTTGGTGGCATTGATGCGCACCGCCGCGGCAATGTTGACGAATTTGCCGATGGTGGCGCACCAGATCGCGCCATCCTGCATGATGTAGGAGTAATCGCCGATCTCCGTCTCGTCGATGCGGCAGCGGTCGGAGACTTCGGTGTAGCGGCCGAGCGTCGAGTTGCTGACGCTCGCGGAGGGGCTGATGAAAGGCGTTTCGCCCAATTTGCGGCTCATGCGGCGGACTTTCTGGGCGAAAATTGCGACACGTCGAGAATGCGGCTGCCGACGGCCTCGCGCACTTCCTCGTCATGGAAGATGCCGAGGAGTGCGACGCCGGCCTTTTTCTTCTCTTCGATCATGTCGACCACGACGGCACGGTTTCTCGCGTCGAGAGAGGCGGTCGGCTCGTCGAGCAGCAAAATGGCGTGATCGGTGATGAAGCCGCGGGCGATATTGACGCGCTGCTGTTCGCCGCCGGAGAAGGTGGCGGGCGGCAATTGCCAAAGCTCTTCCGGAAGGTTGAGCTGCGAAAGCAGGTTGCCCGCCCTTTGGCGAGCGGTCTCGGCACTTTCGCCTCGCGCCAACAGCGGCTCGGCAACCACGTCGATGGCAGCAACGCGCGGCACGGTGCGTAGGAACTGGCTGACATAGCCCATGGTATGGCGGCGAACTTCCAGCACGGTGCGGGGATCAGCGGCGGCGAGATCGATGATCCTTTCCCGATGCGTCACCAGGATCTGGCCGCTATCGACGGCGTAGTTGCCGTAGATCATCTTCAGAAGCGAGCTCTTGCCAATGCCGGAAGGGCCGCCAAGCACCACGCATTCGCCCGATGCGACGGAGAAGGAGACATCGGCGACGACCGGCAGGCGGATGCCATCGCGCAGGTGCATGGTGAAGCTCTTGAAGACTTCGGAAACGACGAGGGGGGTTGCCATGGCTTTTTCCTCAGACCTGCAGGATCGAAGAGACGAGCAGTTGCGTATATGGCTCGCGCGGATCGTCGAGCACGCGGTCGGTGAGACCATGTTCGATCACCACACCGTCCTTCATGACCATCATGCGGTGCGAAAGCAGCCGGGCGACGGCGAGGTCGTGCGTGACGATGATGGCCGACAGGCCGAGATCGTTGACGAGACCGCGGACGAGATCGAGCAGGCGGGCCTGTACGGACACGTCGAGGCCGCCGGTCGGCTCGTCCATGAAGACCAGGCGAGGACCGGTCACCAGATTGCGGGCGATCTGCAGGCGCTGGCGCATGCCGCCTGAGAAGGCGCGCGGCTGATCGTCGATGCGGTCGGCGTCTATCTCCACGCGTTCCAGCCAGTCGATCGCAGTGTTGCGGATATTGCCGTAATGCCGGTTGCCGATCGCCATCAGCCGCTCGCCGACATTGGCGCCGGCCGAAACCGTCATGCGCAGGCCGTCGGCGGGGTTCTGATGGACGAAACCCCAGTCGGTGCGCATCAGGAAGCGCCGCTCGGCCTCGTTCATGCGGAAGAGATCGCGATAGGTCTCGTCGCGCATATGGTATTCGACGCTGCCGGTGGTCGGCAGCAGCCGGGTCGAAATGCAATTGAGCAGTGTCGTCTTGCCGGAGCCGGATTCGCCGACGATCGCCAGCACTTCACCAGGCCAGAGGTCGAAGGACACATTGCGGCAACCGATGCGGCTGCCGTAAAATTTCGAGATGTCCTTGACCTTGAGGAGTGGCGTGTCGCTCATTCGGCGGCCTCCTGGTTGGAAGCCAGCCCATTGGCCACCAGCATGGGGCCGGCATGGCCATGGGCGCGGCGGTCTTCGCAGAAATCGGTGTCGGAGCAGACGAACATCCGCCCGCCCTTGTCGTCGAGGATCACTTCGTCGAGATAGACCTGCTCGGCGCCGCAGAGCGCACAAGGCTTATCGAAACGCTGCACTTCGAAGGGATGATCCTCGAAATCGAGGCTCACGACTTCGGTGTAAGGCGGCACGGCATAGATGCGCTTCTCGCGGCCGGCGCCGAAGAGCTGCAGCGCATCCGACATATGCATTTTCGGATTGTCGAATTTCGGCGTCGGCGATGGGTCCATCACGTAGCGGCCGGCGACCTTGACCGGATAGGCGTAGGTCGTGGCGATGCGACCGTTGCGGGCGATGTCCTCATAGAGCTTCACATGCATGAGACCGTACTCTTCGAGCGCATGCATCTTGCGCGTCTCGGTCTCGCGCGGCTCCAGGTAGCGCAGCGGTTCGGGGATCGGCACCTGGTAGACCAGCACCTGATTGGGGCCGAGCTTGCCTTCCGGGATGCGGTGGCGTGTCTGGATGATGGTCGCCTCGTCCGTGCGGGTGGTGACGGCGACATTGGCAACCTTCTGGAAGAAGGCTCGGATAGAGACGGCGTTGGTCGTGTCGTCGGCGCCCTGGTCGATGACCTTGAGGACATCATCCGGCCCGATGATCGCGGCAGTTAACTGTACGCCGCCAGTGCCCCATCCATACGGCATCGGCATTTCGCGTGAGGCGAATGGCACCTGATAGCCGGGAATGGCGATCGCCTTCAGGATGGCGCGGCGGATCATCCGCTTGGTCTGTTCGTCGAGATAGGCGAAATTATAGGTGGCAAGTTCGGTCATTCGGCTGCCTCCGTCAGGGGATCCTTGCCGCCATCGCGGGTGGCTTCGAAGTCGCGGCGCATGCGGCGCACCAGGTCGAGTTCGGCCTGGAAGTCGACATAGTGCGGCAGCTTCAGATGTTCGACGAAGCCGGTCGCCTGCACGTTGTCGGAATGGGAAATGACGAATTCCTCGTCCTGGGCGGGTGCGACGATATCTTCGCCGAGTTCATCGGCACGGAGCGCCCGGTCGACCAGCGACATCGCCATGGCCTTGCGTTCGCTTTGGCCGAAGACGAGGCCGTAACCGCGGGTAAACTGCGGTGGCGCCTTGGCAGAGCCTTTGAACTGGTTGACCATCTGGCATTCGGTAACCTGGATGCTACCCAGCGAGACGGCGAAACCGAGTTCCGGCACGTCCAGTTCGACCTCCACTTCACCGATGCGGATTTCGCCGGTGAAGGGATGGGTGCGGCCATAGCCGCGCTGGGTCGAATAGCCGAGCGCCAGCAGGAAACCTTCGTCGCCGCGCGCAAGCGCCTGCAGGCGCAGATCGCGGGTCATCGGGAATTCCATCGGTTCGCGCGTCAGGTCACCGGTCTCGTGGTCGATCGGCATCTCTCCGTCGCCCTCGATCAGCCCTTCCTGGCTCAGAATTTCCGAGACGCGCATCACACGGCCTTCTTCCGCCGGCCGCTGCATCGGCTCGTCCACCGGCGTATCGGTGAGCAGGCTCGGGTCGAGCAGGCGATGAGTATAGTCGAAGGTGGGGCCGAGAAGTTGGCCGCCCGGCAGGTCCTTGTAGGTGGCGGAGATGCGGCGCTCGATCTTCATCGCTGACGTATCCAGCGGCTGGGAATAGCCGAAGCGCGGCAGCGTGGTGCGGTAGGCGCGTAGCAGGAAGATCGCTTCGATCATATCGCCGCGCGCCTGGCGAACCGCAAGGGCTGCCAGCGTGCGGTCGTAAAGCGAGGCTTCCGCCATGACGCGGTCGACGGCGAGCGCCAATTGCGCCACGATCTGGTCGATGCCGATGGCCGGCAGCGAACGGTCGCCGCGACGACGATCGGCGAGCAGCCGGTGAGCATTGGCGATGGCGGCTTCGCCGCCTTTAACGGCAACATACATGCGTCACATCTCCGTCGCGATGATCTTGGTGGTGCGCGGCAGGCAAAGGAATTGCCGTCCCGCCGTCAGAACGAGATCGACGCCGCGCGGAAAAAGCGCGCGATTGTCGTTCCAGATGCGCAGGAACGTATCGGGCAGGCCGATTGGAGCGATCATGCGGATACCGGCAATGCCGGGACCCGAGAGCGCCAGTTCCTTGCCGCCCTCAAGGGCTGCGATTTCGAGCAGCAGTGTCGTCGAACGGTCGGGATATTCCTGAGTGCCGACTGCGAACTGGTTGAGGGAAGCGAGCGCCATGCCGGCTTCAATAAAGGCAAAGCGCGCCTCGATCCTGTCGAATGCCACAGCTGCGCCGGTATGGAAGCTCAGCCATTCCGGCGCGGCCGACTTGGCGAGACTGGACGATAGCCACACCGGCGTATCATGATCGCAAAGCGTGAGGCCGATTGCGCCGGCAGCAAAGCCGAGGGGAGCGGGCGTAGCGATATCGGAGGTGATCGTCTGGATGATGCCAGGCCGCGCCATGGCATCCATCATCATCTTGAAGACGCTCTGCGCGTCGAACACCGGATCGGCGAAACCGCCGGTCAACGCATCGTTGCCGCGCGTCGTAGAGGTGGTGGAAAGGCTCATTTGTCTTCTCCGCGGACCATGGTGAAGAAATCAACGCGGGTGGCTGCCGTTTCCTCGGCGCGTTTGCGGTCATATTCGGCAATCCGATCGGTGACCGGCAGCAGGATGGCTTTCTCGACGAATTCCTTGGTGGCCGTTTGATGCCAGAGCGCGTCAAAGATCGCCGCGAGCCGCACCTTCTCGCGGTCGGTGCCGAGCGCATGCGCGTGGCCGATCGTACCCGAGGCGAGCTTGACGGTGGCGCGCGTCACAGTGACCTCGCCGAGATTGAAGGGCGAACCGCCGCCGCCGATGCGGCCGCGCACCATGACGAGCCCGGTTTCCGGTCCTCGTACGGGCTGAACCACGGGTTTGTTGGATAATGCTTCCCAGGCCGCGTCTAGCTCTTCGCGTTCGGCCCGCGCCAAAAGATCGGCGGCGCGCTTGCGTTCCCGGCGCTCCTGCGCTGCCGCCTCTTGCCTCTGTGCTGAATTCATCGCGTCATCCTCAAAATGTCTATTGATATAGACAACCATACAAGGTAGTTTTATATTTATTGGCGAGACGTGACAAGCGTGTGACATTAGCAGCAGGCGATATGGCGGGGCAGAAGGTACAAAGACAGACGGGCGTGGCGCTCTGGCGGCAGATCGCCGACCGGATTCGCACGTCGATCAACCACGGCGATTTTGACGACACTGGCATGGTGCCGCCGGAAACGGCGCTCGCGCTGCAGTTCGGGGTTAACCGGCACACGATACGAAGCGCACTTGCGGCGCTGGCGCAGGAAGGGATCGTCAGGGCCGTGCAGGGGCGCGGAACTTTGATCGAGCGCAAGGAGCGCCTGAGCTTCCCGATTTCGAAGCGAACGCGGTTTTCGCAAGGCATTGGCGATCAGGTGCGCGAGACCCGTAGTATCCTGCTGGCCGCCAGCGAGGAGGCTGCGAGTACGGAATTGGCTCGGCAGCTCAAGATCAAGACCGGCACACGGCTTGTGCGCCTGGAAACGCTCGGTCAGGCGGATCACCGTCCGGTTTCGCGGGCCACAAGCTGGTTCCCGGCGGATCGGTTCGGCGCTATTGCCGAGATCTATCGAACGACCGGATCGATCACCAAGGCATTTCGTGAGCTTGGCGTGCCGGATTATGTGCGCGTCGTCACCGAAATCACCGCGACGCATGCCGACGAAGGCGATCTGGCCGACCTGCAATTATCCCCGGGGGCCATCGTGCTGGTTGCACAGGCGCTCAATTCGGATCTTGACCATGTTCCGGTGCAATATTCGATTTCCCGCTTCGCCGCCGACAGGGTCCGTTTCACCGTCGAGAATTGAAAGGCTTTAGGAAATCGGTCCAATCCCGCTCGGAGGCCATTGCTGAGCAGCATGGAGAATGCGGAGTATTCGCACCGTTTCGTCCGCGAGATCGTAAATCAGCAATAGTGTCTATGGACGACCAGCTCTCGCGTTCCCGACACGCGACCAGGACGGCCTGTCATTGGGTGCGCAATAAGCTGCGCTGATCTCTTGGCGAAAAGTTCGTCAAGCGCGAGCGCGGCGGCGGCGTTATCCGCCTCGATATAAGTGTAAATTGCGCGTCGATCAGCTCTTGCCTCGAGAGTCCAAACAAGATTCACGAGGGTTTTCCACTTAGCTTGCGGCGTGTTTCTTCCCGCAAAGCAGCGAACTCGGCTTCTACTTCATCGGCTGGAATGAGATTGCCGGCATTGGCGGAATCAAGCCCCGCCTGAACTTGCTGACGAAACCAGATGTCGTATTCAGCTTCATTCTGCTGGCGCTTCACGTAGTCGCGCATGAATGCGCGAAGCAGTTGCGCCGCGGTTTGATCATGCGCCCGCGCCGCCTCGTTGAAGGCAGATTTCAAGTCTTCCTCAACTCGAAACGTGAACGTGGCGTCTGTCATATCTGATCTCATGTGTTACACCGTTAGTACAACGTAACACGTCATGCCAAATTTCCCACCCCTCTGCCGTCAACCGCATGAGGGGTGGTTTAGTATTTCTAGATGTTAATGCGCGCCCGACATGTCGCCGAGCACTTCCTTGGAAGCAACGGTGGAGTCGGCGTTGAGCTTGTAGACCATCGGTACCCCGGTCGCGAGGTTGAGCGCCAGGATCTGCTCCTTGGTCAGCCGGTCGAGGACCATGACGAGCGAGCGCAGCGAATTGCCGTGAGCGGCGACCAGCACCTTCTGGCCGGCGAGAACACGTGGCAGGATTTCCGTGAGGTAGTAGGGCCAGACACGGGCGCCGGTGTCGCGCAAGCTTTCGCCGCCGGGCGGCGGAACATCGTAGGAGCGGCGCCAGATATGCACCTGCTCTTCGCCCCACTTGGC
This sequence comes from Rhizobium sp. CB3060, assembly GCF_025200735.1. Classification (NCBI taxonomy): domain Bacteria; kingdom Pseudomonadati; phylum Pseudomonadota; class Alphaproteobacteria; order Hyphomicrobiales; family Rhizobiaceae; genus Rhizobium; species Rhizobium sp. CB3060. Next base: position 3,840,554 of record NZ_CP104158.1, read on the forward strand.
GCGGGCGTCGTCCTTGTTGAGGCCCGAGAGATCGCCGTAATCGCGCTCGTTCAGCGCCTGATCCCTAATGGTCTCGAGGTTGGGCTGGCCGACTTCATTGAGGATGATCTTCAGCGTGTGCTGGGCGCGGACCAGCGCGGAGGTGAAGGCGACGTCGTACTTGATGCCGTAATCCGCAAGCGCCTTGCCACCGGTCTTGGCTTCTTCAACGCCGAGCTCGGTCAGGTCGGGGTCCTTCCAGCCGGTAAAGAGATTCTTCAAATTCCAGTCGCTCTGCCCGTGGCGAACGAGGACGAGAGTACCGCTCATGAAATATTCCTCCTTGATAGAGCAATTCCAGGAAAAGTGCGTAGAGGTTTTCCGTCCGGAATTGCATGAGAACAAAAGGCTGGATCGGTTCAGCAGTTCCGTGCTGAACCGCTCCAGGATGGGATCAACGTGTGGAAAGCCCGAGAACGTCGAGCATAGAATAAAAGCCGGGTTTTTTGTCGCGCGCCCAGAGCGCTGCCTGAAGCGCGCCGCGGGCAAACAATGAGCGGTCGCAGGCATTGTGGGAAAGTGTCAGCCGCTCGCTCTCGCTGGCGAAGATGACCGAGTGATCGCCGATGACGCCGCCGCCGCGCAGCGTGGCAAAGCCGATGGTGCCCGTCGGCCGCGGACCGGTATGGCCGTCACGCACGCGCACAGAATTTTCGCCGAGATCGATGCCGCGGCCCTTTGCCGCCGCCTGGCCGAGCAGGAGCGCGGTGCCGGAGGGGGCATCGACCTTGTGTCTGTGATGCATTTCCAGGACCTCGATGTCCCAATCGGCCGGCGGAAGCGCGCGTGCCGCCTCCTCGACAAGGACGCTCAAGAGGTTGATGCCGAGGCCCATATTGCCCGATTTGACGATGCGGGCGTGGCGGGAGGCCGCCTTGAACTTGGCTTCGTCTTCCGCCGAGCAGCCGGTCGTACCGATGATGTGGACGATGCGCGCCTGGGCGGCGAGGCCTGCGAAGGTGACGCTGGTGGCGGGCGTAGTGAAGTCGATCACGCCTTCGGCATGCAGGAAGGCGGAAAGCGGGTCATCGGTGACCGGGACGCCGATCGGCCCCAGCCCGGCAATCTCACCGGCATCCTTGCCGATGAAAGCGGAGCCTGGACGTGCGACGGCGGCGTGCAGTGTGACGCCTTCGGTGGTGTGGATGAGGCGGATCAGCGCCTGTCCCATGCGGCCTGCCGCGCCCACCACCACCAGCTTCATCGCATCGTCGCTCATGTCTTCTCTATCGTCTTATTTTCGGGAAGTGCCGGAAACGACCGGCCGCTGAAGGTTGTTGAGGCGAGCGTAGAGGCCATTGTCGGCCGTCGCAAGCGTCTCATGGTTGCCCTCTTCGACGACGCGCCCGTTCTGCATGACAATGATCTTCTCCGCCCGCACGACCGTCGACAGACGATGGGCGATGACGACGACGGTGCGGCCGCTCATGGCTTCGTCCAGCGCCTTCTGCACGGCTGCTTCCGACTCGGTGTCGAGCGCCGATGTCGCCTCGTCCAGCAACAGGATCGGCGCGTTTCGCACCAGCGCACGGGCGATCGACAGGCGCTGGCGCTGGCCGCCGGAAAGCGTCACGCCGTTTTCGCCGACCGGCGTGTCGTAGCCCTGGGGCTGCGCCTGGATGAAGTCATGGGCATAGGCAAGCCGGGCTGCCTCCTCGACTTCGGCATTCGTCGCTTCCGGACGACCGTAACGAATGTTGTCGCGGATCGTGCCTTCGAAGAGGTAGGGCTGCTGCGAGACATAGGCGGTCTGTTCGCGCAGCGACTGCTTCGTCACATGCGCTATGTCCTGCCCGTCGATGAAGATGCTGCCGGCCTTGGGATCGTAGAAGCGCGGAATAAGATTAATGACGGTGGACTTGCCGGCGCCGGAAGGGCCGACCAAGGCCGTCGTCTCTCCGCCCTCAGCAACGAAACTCACGCCGGATAGAACGGCTTCGTCGCCGTAGGCGAAGTGAACGTCGCGAAACTCGATGCGGGCCTCGGTGACGGCGAGCGGCTTCGCGTCAGGCAGATCGCGCTGACGCGGCTCCATATCGAGCAATTCATAGATCATGCGCGCATTGACGACGGCGCGCTCTAACTGCACCTGCAATTTGGCGAGACGCCGGGCTGGATCATAGGCGAGCAGCAGCGACACGATGAACGAAAACACTGCGCCCGGCGGAACGTTTTCATAGATCGAACGATAGGCAGCGTATGCAAACACACCGGCCACGGCAAAGCCGGCGACCGTTTCGATCAGCGGGCCATTACGCTCGGAAATACGAGCAATTCGATTTTGTCGGTTTTCAGCCGCCGTAATCAGCTTATCGACTTTGCGTTCGAGCTCGCGCTCCATCGTGAAGGCTTTGACGATGGAAACCCCTTGAATAGTCTCCTGCATCGCGCCGAGCACGCGGCTGTTGAGAATGACAGCCTCGCGCGTAACGGCGCGTAGGCGCCTTGAGATGTGGCGCAAGGCCAGAAACACAGGCGGCGCAATGACGAAGAATAGGAGGCTGAGCAGCGGATCCTGATAGACCATATTGGCCAGCAGAAAGACAAATGACAAAAAGTCACGCGCAGTCGATGTGATGATAAGGTTCATCACATCGCGGATACCGGAAACGTTCTGGCTCACTCGCGCCGCAATCTGAGCCGAACGGGCTTCGCTGAAGAAGCCAACCGACAGTGTCATCAGATGTGCATAGAGGCGCCTTTGATAACGGGCAATGATGTCATTGCCAATTTTGGACAGAATGACCGATTGAAAATAACCAGCAAAACCACGGGCCACAAAGGCGGCTAATATCGCAAAGCAAATCAGCCACATAACCTCGGCGCGGCGCTCGTAGAAAGCTCCGTTCACGATCGGTCTCATAACCGCGGCCATCGTCGCCGTCGACGCTGCGACCACAACGAGGCAAAATATTGCGATCGAGTAGCCCCAGATATGGTCACGACCGTTTTCAGCAATGATACGCTTCAGCACAGCGGCGATCGTCTCACTGTCGATATCGGTTTTTTTGGTGTCCGGCGACTTCAAATATCGGCTTCCTGTCTCAAACCAAGCGAGCCGCATATGGCACGTGCTTTCGCGGGTCTATAAAGAGTTAGGACGGTTTTGGCTAGATATGGCCTGTTGCACTGGTTAAGGCAGGTCATGGAGCCAAGCTTATTATAAGGTAAGGCCACTCCTCCAAAAAGGCGTCGCGTGGTCGCCGGTTCGATCCTCTCAACGACCGCGCCTGATCATCTGTTGCTGCCCCTTTGGTCAACGCCGCCAGCGGCGGCCGTCCGTCGCCAGGCCGAAATTGGCCGGCATGCGGGCGTAGGCCGAGAGGCCGGCGAGCGCGGCGAGCGGATGGGTCACCACATGCGTCGGGATCGACTTCATCAGCGCGCTATGCGGCGCCTTGTCTTCGAAAGCGGCGCGGAATTCCGGCTTCTGCAGCGCCGGCAGGATCTTTTGCGAAATGCCGCCGGCAAGGTAGACGCCGCCGCGCGCCATGAAGATCAAGGCGATGTCGCCGGCGACACGACCGAGATAGGTGGCGAACAGCGTCAACGTCTCTTCGGCCTGAGCGTTGGTGCCGGCGAGTGCGTGGGTGGTGATATCGGCCGGTTGCGTCAGCACGGGCTCAATGCCGTCAGCCTTGCAGATTGCGTGATAGAGATACTGCAGGCCGCGGCCGCAGAGGACCTGCTCGGCGGAGATGCGGCCCTCGATGGGCTCCAGGTGCGGCCAGATCTGAAAATCGCGCGCGCTGCGCGGCCCGAGATCGATATGTCCGCCTTCACCAGGCACCGGGATCCAGGTATGCTGGGCATGGATGAGGCCGGCAACGCCAAGGCCGGTGCCCGGCCCCAATACGGCACGCGATGCGATCATGCCTTCCGACGTTTCGCCGATGGTCTCGCGATGCTCCTCGGAAACACCGGCGATCGCCAGTGCCTGCGCTTCGAAATCATTGATGATCAGCACATCATCGAGGCCGAGATTTTCGATCATCGTCTTCGGGCGGATCACCCAGTCGCAATTGGTCAGCGGAATTTCGTCGCCCCGAACCGGCGCCGCAACGGCAAGGATCGCCGAGCGCGGCTGCACCGCCGTCTTGTCGAGGACGCCCTGCTGGATCGCCTCGTCGATCGTTTTGAAATCAGCGGTGTGCACGTTCGGGAAATGCTTCGGCTCGGCATAGACATCGACGAGGATGGAAAAGCGTGCGTTGGTTCCCCCGATATCGCCGATCAGGATAGGAAAGGGCAGGGGGGCTTCGCTGTGGCTGAGTTTGGGCATGGCCAGGTCCGTGGTCTGCCGCCGAGGCGGATTAATGGTTCAGTGTTTTGATCAGTCGTTCCGCGGTGGCTTCGTTGAGAGCCATGGGAATGTCGTAGAGAACGGCAAGCCGCGTCAATGCTTTCACGTCGACATCATGCGGCAAGGGGGTCATTGGGTCGATGAAGAAGATGAGCACATCGATCTCGCTGGTGGCGATCATGGCGCCGATCTGCTGATCACCGCCGAGCGGACCGCTCTTCATGCGGGTGACCTTAAGGCCGGGGCAGACATCGAGCACACGGCCGCCGGTCGTGCCCGTGGCAACGATATGCCAATCGGCCAGCGCATCCTGGTTGCGGCGTGCAAACTCCGCCATTGCATCCTTTTTCTGATCATGCGCGATCAGCGCGATGCATTTGCCGGCCATGAAACTCTCACTCCGCCCAAAACTTTTAATCGATTTATCCGCCTTCTATACCAAGAGACAGCCCTTTGAAAGACGGGCTTTTGAATGACGGGTCAAGCCGGCCGAACCGGCCCTGCCGCCCTTACTGTTGCGGAATGCTGTCCGGGGGAGTGCTGCCCGTATCGGCGCTGGAAACCGGCAGCGCGCCGGTCGCAGCGGTAGCATCGGCGGCCTTGGCGCCGAAGGTGGCGGCGCGGGCCGAGGCGACGGAAGGTTCATTCAGCACGGTCTGGCAGGCCTTCGGCAGATCGGAAACCATGACTTCGCGCGGCTTTGCCGGCGGCTTCGTGCTGGGCTTCGGCTTGGCCCAGGGCGCGGGTGTGAACCACCAGGCGAGCGACTTGTCGCAGCCGTCGCCGGCGGCAACGGGTGCCTGCGGCTTGCAGTTGGCCGAGCCTGCGGGGCAGCGGAGGCGGATATGGAAATGCGAGTCATGGCCATATTCCGGGCGCAGCTTGCCGAGATTGGTGCGGTCGCCGGTCCACGTGTCGCACATCTTCTTCTTGATCGCCGGATTGACGAAGATGCGCTCGACTTCGGGGTAGCTGGCGGCGCGCATCAGGAGGCGGGCATGCTCCGGCGTCCAGACCTTGTCGTTGATCGTCAGGAATTTGTCCTTCGCCAGCATCGAAGTGAACGGTAGGGTTTCGCGCTCGGCCGTTGTCAAAGCCCGCGATGGCATCGGCGTCAGCCAGACGTCGGCATCGAGGCCGATCTGATGCGAGGCGTGACCGTTGAACATCGGCCCGCCGCGTGGCTGCGAGATGTCGCCCACCAGGATACCCGGCCATCCGTCATATTTGGCCGCGTCGCGCGACAGGCGCTCGAGGAGTCCGATCATTTCCGGGCGGCCCCAGCGGCGGTTGCGCGACAGGCGCATGGCCTGCCAGGTCGGCCCGTCGGCCGGCAGCGCTTCGGCGCCGGAAAGGCAGCCCTTGGCATAAAAACCCAGCGATTGCGGCGGTCCCTGCGTCGGGAGTGTCACAGCCCCGAAAATCGCCTTGGCGCTGCCGGGTGACGGGGTTGCCTGCTGCGCCAGCGCATCGCCGCTGACGAGACCAGCCCCGATCGTTACGGCGAGGGAAAATTTGCTGAACACATTGAGGGTCCGAACCAGGAAAGAAATCATGTGGTTCCTTGAGAAGCTGCCGACGATGGCCGAAGTGATTTGCGGGTGAATCTACCTTGAAAAGCGATTTTGGTGAATCCGTGTTTTATCGCGCAAGGCTAATGCACCATCGCATATCGGCGCTCCGGAGCGCTAAGTGCATGATCAACCAGCCAGAATTTCCGACGTCTTGCGGATACGCGACAGCCGCGGCAACACCTTTGTGCAGGCGAAATCCTGCATTTCCTGCGACAAGGTCGTTACCGCATCCTCGGCGACGATGACGGCATAATTGGCCGCATAGGCGTCGCGAACGGTCGATTCGACGCCGAAATTGGTGGCGACACCGGTAAGGATGAGTGTTTTGATGCCGCGGCGGCGCAGTTGCAGATCGAGTTCGGTGCCGTAAAAGGCGCTCCATTGGCGCTTGACGATGGCGATATCGGGTATCAGCGCAGCGATTTCGGCGGGTGCCGCCAGAGCTGCCGGCGGCAAACCTCCCTCTGGAAAGCTGAAGCTTTCGTCCACGGGCTGGTTGACAGCGTCGGCATAGTCTGCGGAAAATCCAACCGTCACAAAGACTGTGGTTCCGCCGTCGGCTTTCAATTTCCTGGCGATGGCGGCTGTATTCTCGACGATCTGCTGCGCAGAGTGGGGTGCGAGCGGGCGGCTGAGAACCAGGCCCTGCAGATCGATGGAGACAAGTGCGGTGGTTTGGGGATCGTAAAGAGGCATCAGGGGGCTCCGGGGAAATATGAGGGTATCCTCACAATGACAAACATGAGCGAATCCTCGCAAAAATCAAGCGCGGAGCCGCAGACGCGTGTTCCGAAGCGCCGCCGCGGGCATGATCGCGTTGCCGTGCTCTTGGAAGCGGCTGCAAAAATCTTCGTTCAGAAGGGCTATGACGCGGCCACGATGACGGAGATCGCCGCCGAAGCGCGCTCGTCGATCGGCTCGCTCTATCAATTTTTTCCGACAAAGCCGCTGCTTGCCGAAGCGCTGCATATCGAGCGGCTGGAGCGGCTGAAAGCGGTGCTTCAGGACATCGCGGAAAAGAGCGGCGGCCTCTCGGCGGCCGACAGCGGCGAGGCAATCTTCGACAGGCTCGGCGCTTTCATCGAGGAGTTTCCGGAATTTCCGGTGCTTGCCACCCGCCGGGATGTGCCGAAGGACCGCAAGATGCGTTCGCGGGCCGAGCTGAAGGAGCTGATTTCCGCCATTCTGCGGCGAGCTGAGCCGCCAGTCACGGACGATGTCGCCCTGATGTCGGCGATCGTTCTCGAACTGCTGCGCATCGCCGTCGTTGCCGCCAACGAGCCGGAAGCGGCCGGCGACCGGCGCCTTGTCCGCGAATTGCGCCTAATGCTGCGCAAACGCCTTGAAGAGGCTGCCGCAAAAGCCTGATTTCATGAAGTGGCAATGGGCCGGTTTGCGAAGAGATGAGCAATCCGTCCTGTTTTTTGCCCGTATTTGGCCTATGCTTGATTCCAGTCAAATCACAGGGGATCATGAATGGCGTTGTCGCGGTTGAAAGCAGGCTTGGTTGCTTCTCTTTTCTGCCTGCTGGCCTTGCCGGCGCCATCCAACGCCGACGAGCCGCAATTCCGCATCGGCACGGCCATCCTCGGCGATCTGAAATACCAGCCCGGCTTCCAGCATTTCGACTACGTCAATCCGGACGCGCCGAAGGGCGGCGAGTTGAAGCTTTCCTCCAACGGCACCTTCGACACACTCAATCCGGTGCTGCTAAAAGGCAATCCGGCGTCGGGGCTCAGCCTTGTATTTGATACCCTGCTGAAGTCGGCCGACGACGAAATTTTCTCTTCCTACGGCCAGCTTGCCGAGGGCGTGTCCTATCCGGACGATGTCTCAAGCGCCACGTTCCGTTTGCGGACAGAGGCGAAATGGGCCGATGGAACGCCGGTCACCCCCGAGGACGTCATATTCAGCTTCGAAAAGTCGAAAGAACTCAATCCTTTCCTGACAAGCTATTATTCGCATGTAACGCGAGCCGAAAAATCCGGTGATCGCGACATCACCTTCTATTTCGACGAAAAGAACAACCGCGAACTACCGTCCATTCTCGGTCAGCTTTTGGTCGTTCCGAAACATTGGTGGGAAGGCACGGGTCCTGACGACAAGCCGCGCGACATCACGCGTACGACTCTGGAGCCGGTTATGGGCTCCGGGCCCTACAAGATCGTTTCGGTATCGCCCGGGTCTACCATCCGCTACGAGCTTCGCGACGACTATTGGGGCAAGAACATGCCCGTGAACGTCGGCGAGAACAATTTCGGAGCGATCTCATACGCTTATTACGGCGATGACGATGTAGAATTCGAAGGCTTTCGCGGCGGCAATGTCGATTTCTGGCAGGACAACAGCGCCAGCCGCTGGGTCACAGGCTATGATTTCCCTGCCGCCAAGGATGGACGCATCAAGCGCGAAGACTTGCCCAATCCGTTGCGCGCAACGGGCGTGATGCAGGCGCTGGTGCCGAACATGCGCCGTGATCAGTTCAAGGACCAGCGCGTACGCGAAGCGCTCAACTACGCCTTTGATTTCGAAGAGATCAATCGCACCGTCGCCTATGGTGTGTATCGCCGTGACGACAGCTATTTCTTCGGCACTAAGCTTGCGTCCTCCGGTTTGCCCCAAGGCGAAGAGCTGAATATTCTGAACGAGATCAAGGACAAGGTGCCGCCTGAGGTCTTTACGACCCCCTACAGCAATCCCGTGGGGGGCGATCCGCAGAAATCGCGCGACAATCTTCGCAAAGCGATCGCGCTTCTCAAGGATGCCGGCTATGTCATCAAGGGCAACCAGATGGTCAATGCCAAGACCGGGCAGCCCTTTTCCATCGAGATTCTTCTCGGCAGCCCTTTTGTTGAAAAATGGGTGCTGCCCTATGCGCAGAACCTCAAGAAGATTGGCATTGACGCGCGCGTGCGCACGGTCGATTCCTCACAATATATCAATCGGGTGCGTAGCTTCGATTATGACATGATCTGGAATGTCTGGGCCCAGACCCTCAATCCCGGAAATGAGCAGATCGATTTCTGGGGTTCGGCCTCCGCTAATCGCCAGGGTTCTCGAAATTATGCCGGCATAGCCGATCCCGGCATCGATGCGCTAATCACCAAGGTCATCTATGCCAAGAATGTCGCCGAGAAGGAGGCATCGGCGAGGGCGCTCGACCGCGCGCTGCTCGCCCACCACTATGTCGTTCCGTTGTTCTATGCCACGAGCTTTCACATCGCCTATTGGGACAAGTTCGAACATCCCGCCAACCTGCCGGAATATTCGATGGGCTTTCCCGAGACATGGTGGTCGAAAAACGCCGGCAAATGAGCGGCTCTTGCAATGACGGGCATGCTGGGCTCCAAATGCCTCATGCCGATTCGGCAGTTTCAGCCTGAAATGACTGCGCCGGCTCAATTCGGCGGAAGGGAATAAGCGACTTGAACGACGGATGGATTGAGGCGAGAGCAGGCATATTCCTCGATGGGGGAGTGACGGACTGATGGGCGCCTATATCCTCAGACGTCTGCTGCTGATGATCCCGACCATCATCGGCATCATGGCGATCTCCTTTACCATCGTGCAGTTCGCGCCCGGCGGTCCCGTCGAGCAGGTCATCGCGCAGTTGACTGGCCAGGCGGACAATGCCAATGGCCGTCTTTCCGGCGGCACCGATGTGCTCGGCCAGCAGAACGTCGATGACAGCAGTTCGAAATATCGCGGCGCCCAGGGGCTCGATCCGGAGCTGATCGCCAAGCTCGACAAGCAATTCGGCTTCGACAAGCCGCCGCTTACGCGCTTCGGGCAGATGATGTGGAATTATATTCGCTTCGATTTCGGCGAAAGCTTCTTCCGCAATACGACGGTGATCGACCTCATCGGGCAGAAACTGCCGGTGTCGATCTCGCTCGGCATCTGGATCCTGATCTTCTCCTACGCCATCTCCATCCCGCTCGGCATCCGCAAGGCGATACAGGATGGATCGACCTTCGATGTCTGGACATCAGGCGTCATTATCATCGGCTATGCCGTTCCGAGCTTCCTCTTCGGCATCATGCTGATCGTGCTTTTCGCCGGCGGTTCCTTCTTCGATTGGTTTCCGCTGCGCGGCCTCGTCTCCGACAATTTTGCCGATCTTACATGGTGGCAGAAGATCATCGATTATCTCTGGCACCTCGTCCTGCCGCTGATCTCGCTGTCGCTCGCCGCCTTCGCCACCACGACGCTGCTCACCAAGAATTCCTTCATCGAAGAGATCAAGAAGCAATATGTCATCACGGCTCGCGCCAAGGGGCTGAGCGAGCGGCGGGTGCTCTACGGCCATGTCTTCCGCAATGCCATGCTCATCGTCATCGCCGGTTTTCCCGGGGCCTTCATCTCGGCCTTCTTCACCGGTTCGCTGCTGATCGAGAATATCTTCTCGCTCGACGGCCTCGGCCGCCTCAGCTATCTCTCCGTCGTCCAGCGTGACTATCCGATCGTGTTCGCAACGCTCTATATCTTCTCGCTGCTTGGCTTGTTCGTCGGCCTGATCTCGGACCTGATCTATACCTGGATCGACCCGCGCATCGATTTCGAGCGGAGGGACGTCTGATGGACGTGGCGACCAATTCGACGACCCCGGCAGCGGTAAAGCCGCCGCGCAAAGGCCTCTTTTCCCCGACGAACGTTCGCCGGTGGCAGAATTTCAAGGCGAACCGTCGCGGCTACTGGTCCCTCTGGCTGTTCCTGATCCTGTTCTTCCTCAGTCTCGGGGCGGAATTCATCGCCAACGACCGGCCGATCCTCATTTCGTACAAGGGCGAGATCCTGACGCCAGTCTTCGTCGATTACCCCGAGGAAAAGTTCGGCGGCTTCCTCGCGCAGACCGATTATCGCGCACAGGATATTCGGGACGAAATCAACGCCAACGGCTGGATGATCTGGCCGCCGATCCACTATTCCTACCAGACCGCCAATTCGAACCTTCCAAAGGGAACCTCGGCCCCGACCGCCCCCTTCTGGCTGATGAGCAAGGAACAGCGTTGCTCCGGTCATGAAAAGGGTGTCGCCGATCCGAATTGCACCTTGAGCAATCTCAATTGGCTCGGCACGGACGATCAGGCGCGCGATGTGTTGGCGCGCATGATCTACGGCTTCCGCATCTCGGTGTTGTTCGGCCTGGCGCTGACCATCTGCTCGGCAGTCGTCGGCGTTGCCGCCGGCGCTATCCAAGGTTATTTCGGCGGTTGGACGGACCTTCTCCTGCAGCGTTTCATCGAGATATGGTCGTCGATGCCGGTGCTCTACATTCTGCTGATCATCGCCTCGGTCCTGCCGCCCGGCTTCTTCATCCTGCTCGGCATTCTGCTTCTGTTTTCCTGGGTGGGTTTGGTCGGCGTCGTGCGTGCCGAATTCCTGCGAGCGCGCAATTTCGAATATGTGCGCGCCGCCCGCGCGCTCGGTGTCAATAACATCACGATCATGTACCGACACCTGCTGCCGAACGCCATGGTCGCAACCCTGACCTTCGTGCCCTTCATTCTCTCCGGCTCGATCACGACGCTGACCTCGCTGGATTTCTTAGGGTTCGGCATGCCCCCCGGCTCGCCTTCGCTTGGCGAAATGATCGCGCAGGGCAAATCCAACCTGCAGGCCCCCTGGCTGGGCCTCTCCGCCTTCTTCACCATGTCGATCATGCTGTCGCTTCTGATCTTCATCGGTGAGGCCGTCCGCGACGCATTCGATCCGAGGAAGACGTTCCGATGAGCGGAGACCACACCCCATTGCTTTCCGTCCGCAATTTATCCGTCGCCTTTCATCAGGGCGGCCAAACTTCGACCGCGGTCGACGGCGTCTCCTTCGATATCGCCAAGGGCGAGGTACTGGCATTGGTCGGCGAATCCGGGTCTGGCAAATCGGTGTCGGCCAATTCGATCCTGAAACTGCTGCCCTATCCGTCCGCGAGCCATCCCTCGGGCGAAATCCTGTTCAAGGGCAAGGATCTGCTGAAGGCGTCCGATAATGAGTTGCGTGCCGTGCGCGGCAACGACATCACCATGATCTTCCAGGAGCCGATGACCTCGCTCAATCCGCTCCATACGATCGAAAAGCAGATCGGCGAAATCCTGGCGCTGCACCAGGGCGTGGTCGGCCCGGCGGCCCGTAGCCGCATCCTGGATCTCCTGAACCAGGTCGGCATCCGCGAGCCGGAAAAGCGCCTCAAGGCCTATCCACACGAGCTCTCGGGCGGCCAGCGTCAGCGCGTGATGATCGCCATGGCGCTCGCCAACCGGCCGGAGCTTCTGATTGCCGACGAACCGACGACGGCGCTCGATGTGACGGTGCAGGCGCAGATCCTCCAACTGCTGCGCGACCTCAAGGGTGCGCATGGCATGTCGATGCTGTTCATCACCCACGATCTCGGCATCGTCCGCAAATTTGCCGATCGCGTCTGCGTCATGACTAAGGGCCATATCGTCGAGACCGGCACGGTCGAGGAGGTCTTCACCAATCCGCAGCATGAGTATACCCGGCATCTGCTTGCCGCCGAGCCGCGCGGCGAGCCGCCGGTGGGAGACATCAGCAAGCCCCTGGTCATGGAAGGCACCGACATCAAGGTCTGGTTCCCGATCAAGGCTGGGCTGATGCGCAAGGTAGTCGACCATGTGAAGGCGGTCGACGGCATCGATCTCAGGCTCAGGGCTGGGCAGACGCTGGGCGTCGTCGGTGAATCCGGCTCCGGCAAGACGACGCTTGGCCTGGCGCTGGCCCGGCTGATTTCCTCCAGAGGCCGCATCAGTTTTGTCGGCAAGGACATTGCGGATTATTCCTTCAAGGAGATGCGGCCGCTGCGCAACCAGCTTCAGGTCGTCTTCCAGGATCCCTATGGATCGCTGAGCCCGCGCATGTCGGTCGGCGAAATCATTGCCGAAGGGCTTAAGGTGCACGAGCAATCCTTGTCGGCGGAAGAGCGCGATCAGCGCGTCTGCTGGGCGCTGGAAGAGGTCGGCCTCGATCCCTCGACCCGCTGGCGCTTCCCGCATGAATTCTCCGGCGGCCAGCGTCAGCGCATCGCCATTGCCCGCGCCATGGTGCTGAAGCCGCGTTTCGTCATGCTCGACGAGCCGACCTCGGCGCTCGACATGAGCGTGCAGGCCCAGGTGGTCGATCTGCTGCGCGACCTGCAGCGGCGCCATGACCTTGCCTACCTCTTCATCAGCCATGATCTGAAAGTGGTGAAGGCGCTTGCCAACGAGCTGATCGTCATGCGCTTCGGCAAGGTCGTCGAGCAGGGTTCGTCAGCGGAGATTTTCCGTGCGCCCAAAGAGGATTACACTAAGGCGCTTCTCGCCGCAGCCTTCAACATCGAGGCGGTCCCCACCGCCGCCGTCCAGCAATAAAAGACAATCGCCATGCCGGTCAAAAGCCCTGTTCTCGTCGATCTGAAATTCACGCCTGAGGCCATCGTAGCAGCCCTTAAAACCGCGTTTGCGGATCGCGGCAGCATCAATCTCGCCGATCCCGCCAACAAGGGCGCGGATCTGAGCCGGGTCGACTATGCCCTTCTATGGAAGCCGGATGCCGATCTTTTTCAGCGCGCACCCAACCTCAAGGTGATCTTTTCCGGCGGTGCCGGCGTCGATTCCATGATGAATATCGCCGACCTTCCCGACATTCCCATCGTCCGTTTCGTCGACCGCAGCTTGACGGTGCGCATGACGGAATGGGTCGTGCTGCAATGCCTCATGCATTTGCGCGACGTCTTCGGTCACTTCAGGCACCAGCGCAAGCGCGTCTGGGGCCATCTTTCGGCGCCTGAGGCGCGCGAAGTCACGGTCGGTGTCATGGGTCTCGGCGTTCTCGGCCTCGATGCCGCCGCCAAACTCAAGGTCATGGGCTTCGACGTCATCGGCTGGTCGCGGCAGAAAAAGCAGATCGACGGCATGGAAACGTTCGATGCCGGCGAACTCGATGCTTTTCTCGCGAGGACCGATATTCTCGTTGGCCTGCTGCCGCTGACGCCGGAGACGACGGGGCTCTACAATAGCTCGCTCTTTTCCAAGCTCCGTCGTAACGGCGCTCTGGGCAAACCGGTGTTCATCAATGCCGGACGCGGCAAGAGCCAGGTTCAGGCCGATATCGCCTCGGCGATCGAAACCGGCGTGCTCGGCGGCGCGTCGCTCGATGTCTTCGATGTCGAGCCGCTGCCGATGGATGACCCGCTCTGGGGTATGGAGAATGTCGTCATCACCCCGCATGATGCGGCGGTTTCCGAGGAATACTCGCTGATGCGTCATGTCGAAGAGCAAATCGCCCGCTTTGAACGCGGCGAACCGCTGCAATATCTGGTGGATCGCCGCCGGGGCTATTGAGCGCCTTCGGAACCTTCCAGAGCCGCCTCCGTTTTCCAAAGAACATCGCCGCAAGGCGAATTTGGAAGGAGGCTGTCATGCCACGGAAGCTGGAAACCCATACGCATTGGGAGGATTCTGATCGCCGTCTGCATGAGGAAAAGGAGTTGCCGGCGACCGAGGCCAAACAAGGCCATATGGGCGGCCGGGTGTTGGCGGTGCTCCTTGTCGCGCTTGCCCTGACGGCGGTCGTGTGGGCGCTGGTGGAATTATGGGACAGCAGACCCACGCAGACCGCGCCAGAGACAACGACCCAGGATCAGACCACGGCACCAAAGCCGCCGGTTCAAGGCAATTCCCAGCCGTAACGAATTTGGTCATCAGCCTCGATCGAAGGCCGCGCCGCCACTATCCGGAGCAGCGTGTTTTAATTTAGTATCAATTTTCTTTCAGTGACTGGACTTTCGCTCAACATTTTTTGATAAGAAGAGCATTATACCCGCCGCCAGTGAGCTGGAAGGCGGAAAGCATGACGTCCGGGGCGCAGGGAGACGGGCAGGAACGAGATGACGAAGACGGATATCGCCACCCGTGTCTATAACCATACCTGGAAGCTCGATCCGATCATCCGCAGCCTGATCGATACGGATTTCTATAAGCTTCTGATGCTGCAGATGATCTGGAAGCTTTATCCAGATGTCGACGCCACCTTCTCCCTGATCAACCGCACCAAGAGCGTCCGGCTCGCCGAAGTGATCGACGAGAAGGAATTGCGCGAGCAGCTCGATCACGCGCGTACGCTCAGGCTTGCCAAAAAGGAGATGATCTGGCTGGCGGGTAACAGCTTCTACGGCCGCGCCCAGATCTTCGAGCCGGAATTCCTGGCCTGGCTGTCGAACTTTCAGCTTCCGGAGTACGAGCTATCCAAGCGTGACGGCCAGTATATTCTCGACTTCCACGGGTCGTGGAAGGAAACAACGATGTGGGAGATTCCGGCCCTCGCCATCATCAACGAACTCCGATCGCGCGCGGCGCTGAAGGCGCTTGGCCCCTTCACGCTCGATGTCCTCTATGCGCGGGCCAAGGCGAAGATGTGGGAAAAGGTCGAGCGGCTGAGAGAGCTGCCGAACCTGCGTATTTCCGATTTCGGCACCCGCCGGCGCCATAGTTTCCTCTGGCAGCGTTGGTGCGTGGAAGCGCTGAAGGAAGGTGTCAGCCATGCTTTCACCGGCACCAGCAACGTCCTTCTCGCCATGGATTCCGATCTCGAGGCCGTCGGTACCAACGCGCACGAGCTGCCGATGGTCGCGGCGGCGCTCGCCAAGACTGACGATGAGCTTGGCAAGGCGCCTTACAAGGTGCTGCGCGACTGGAACCGCCTCTACGGCGGCAACCTGCTGGTGGTTCTGCCCGATGCCTTTGGCACGGCTTCGTTCCTGCGCAACGCACCGGAATGGGTGGCCGACTGGACCGGTTTTCGTCCGGATAGCGCCCCTCCGATCGAGGGCGGCGAAAAGATCATCGACTGGTGGAAGAAGATGGGCCGCGACCCGCGCCAGAAACTTCTGATCTTCTCCGACGGCCTGGATGTCGATGCGATCATCGCCACCTACAAGCATTTCGAGGGCCGCGTGCGCATGGGCTTTGGCTGGGGCACCAACCTCACCAATGATTTCGCCGGCTGCGCCCCCACCGAAATCGAGGGTCTCAACCCCATCTCGATCGTCTGCAAGGTGATCCAAGCCAATGGCCGCCCGGCCGTAAAGCTCTCGGACAATCCGCAGAAGGCAACGGGCGAGCCTGCAGAGGTCGAACGTTATCTGAAGTTCTTTGGAGCCGAGGATCGCGTCGATCAAGAGGTGCTGGTGTAGGCATTCCTTTGGCAGGAACCAGCCGATGGTTCTTTACGCAAGGGGCTGATACTATATCGTCGGTATCGGTTACCTCCGGAGAATTCGATGTCACCCGCTTTGAAGGCCAGTGTAGAAATTGATCCTGACGTGAACGAGCGCCTGGAGAAGCTGGCTGCCAGTCGCCACCGTCACCCGAATCGGCTGCTGAACGAAGCCGTCAGGCAGTATGTGGAACGTGAGGAAAAGCGCGACTCTCTGTTGCAGGATGTGCGTCGTTCATTGGACGACTATCAGGCGACGGGCCTGCATGTGACGGGCGATGAAGTCATTGCTTGGTTAGAGACTTGGGGCGACGACGATGAGAAGGCCCCACCTGAATGCCATCGGTAAGGCTGACGCAGCGCGCTCTTCGTGACCTCGAGCGGATGAGGGCATTTCTGCGGTCTAAAAATGCTGCCGCGGCGAGGAAGGCATCAGCAAGGATTATTCAAACAATTCAGATATTGTCGAGCCAGCCCGATATGGGGCGGCCCGTGGAAGGCTCAGAACAAGGATTACGCGAGCTCATCGTTACGTTTGGGCGGGATGGCTATATTGTTCTCTACCAATATATTGGTGAGGACGTTCTTATAGCAGCCATCCGCCATGGCCGCGAAGATGGCTACAAGTAACAACGCGTCACTTACTGCACGCTCCGCGCCACCCGTTTGAACAGCGACCATTTGCCGTTTTCCCAGCGATATTGATCGGGTGAGATCACATAGGGCACGTCGCTGAGGTCGGTGCTGATCAATTCGAGCAGGTGCAGTCCCTGGGCGTCGTTTTCGTGGGTGAAGAATACCTTGTCGCGTGACAGGAAGGCGGCGATCGGCGCAGCGCCACCGGACTGGTCCTGCACCTGCGCCCAGAATTTCGGCAGGAAGGCGACGCTGGATTCGAACTGGCCGTCGATCTCGACATATTGGAACTGGCTGCGTTTGGCGATCTGCACGCCGGTCTTCGCCAGGAACTTATAGAGGTTATCCTGCGCCGTATCCGCCAGTTCGCCGACGTCAATGCCCCAGCCGTCCAATGCGGTGGTCATGACATAGCTGACCGCGGTCTCGCCATTGACGACGAAAAGCCTGACCAGATTCTCGGCCTCATCGAGATAGACGAATTGCGGCGGCTCGGGTTCGTCCTTGACTGCCTGTATCATCTGCTGCCGCGCCACGTCGACGAAGCTGCGCGATTTCAGCACCGGCAGCACCTTGCCGAGCTCGTCGCCGCCTTCCAACGCTTCGGTCATGTTGAGATAGTTGAGCAGAGCCCGGGCGCGCGCCTGTCCTTTCTTTTCGCGCAGCGCCAGCAGCGCGTTGCTCAGGAATTTCGTCATCGTGTCGCCGTTGCGGCTATGCAGCGTCAGGCTGCCAGCACCCGGATCATAGTCGACTTTGATAACCTCCCCGAAAAAGGGCAGGCGCTCTTGCAGGTAGGCGGCAAAGCGCGCCTCGTTTTCCAGCGCTTCGTCAGGGATGTTGAGATCGAGGCTCTTGATCGCCGGCCTGTTGGCAGGCTGTGGCGCGGGCGGGGCCGGTGGCTCGATCTGCGTGTTCGGCCGTTTTCCTCTGCCGAAGAGCTTTTTCAGGAAGTTGAACACGCGATACATCCCCAAGCGGTATTCCCGCAAAACCTAACGTGCCACCAGCTCGTGTGCAATGCCGATACCTAATTGATTGCGTGACTTGCGTAAGTGCCTGCTTGTCCGCACTAAAAAGGCGTATAGTCTGCAAAAACAGGCTGGTCGGGCCGATTGCGAGAAGGGCGGCGCATATGAGTATTGTCGGGGGTGGCAGGCGGTCGATTGGAGCTCTGCTTCTATGTCTTATTGCATTTGCCGTACCGGCTGCGGTCCATGCGCAAACTGCGGCCGCACCATCGGCCGCCGCTCCGCCACCGGAGAAGGTCCGCGAACTCATTCAGTTGATGAACGAGCCCGACGTCAAACAGTGGCTTGCGTCGCAGGTGAATGCCAAGCCTGCGTCGACGGACAATCCTAGCTCGGGCGGCGGCCAGATGTCGGAATTGTCCGATACGCTCGGCCATACCCGACGGCACCTGGAGATAGTGTCTCAAGCCGCGATGACATTGCCTTCCGAGGTGATGACGGCCACCAAGCGGCTTGAAAACGAAGGTGAGGCGGCGGGCCGGGTGCGCATCGGCATTCAGGCGGTGGTGCTGTTTTTCTTTGGTCTCGTGGCCGAACTGGTGGTTGCCCGCCTGATCAATGCCAAGCATATGCAGCGTACCGAGCGGGCGGCCGGGGTTGAGACCGAATTGCAGGCCGCGCGCTTCCAGTTCATGGGCGGCGTGGTGCCGGCCATCGTTCATGGCGTGGCGATGCTGGTTCCGCTTCTCATCTTCGATTGGCCGCCGATCATCGAAAGTTTTGCAATCGCCTGCGTCATCGCGATCGTCTCCATAAGGCTGGCGGTCTCGCTCGGCAGACTGCTGATGGAGCTGATAGCGATGCGAAGGGCGAGCGATGTTCTCGATGAGGATGGTGGCGCTGCGCGGATCGCCGAGCGGCGGCGCGTCGCGAAATACTGGTACAGGCGAGGCACCCTTTTCGTCATCTATTTCGCCTGCGGCTGGGCGGTGGTCCAGGCCATGGAGCCGCTCGGCTTCTCCGATGGCGCCCGCGCTCTGGTCGGCTATACGCTTGGCATCGGCCTGTTCCTGATTGCCGTCGAAGCTGTCTGGGCGCGTCCCGCGCATGCTGGAACGAATGGCAGGAAGGTCATCTCGTGGCTGTTGACCATCTATTTCGCCGCGCTTTGGTGCCTGTGGGTGAGCGGCTTCAATGGTCTGCTCTGGCTTGGCATCTATGTCATTCTGCTGCCGCGCGCGCTTTCGGTGTCGTCGCGGGCGGTGGAAGCGCTGCATGATGCGGCTGGCGGTGTTCTCGGTGCTGGCACGCTTGCGACAGTGCTGCTCGACCGCGGCGTACGCGCCGTCATCATCGCGCTTGCTGCCCTCTGGCTCGGCCATATGCTCGGTGTTGAAGCAACCATGATGATGAGGCCGCCTGAATCCATGATCGACCGCATCGCACGCGGCATCATCGGTGGCATCGTCATTCTGCTCGCCGCCGATTTGCTCTGGCATCTGTCGAGGACCTACATCAATGCCAAGCTGTCCGCGTCTGCGCCGCTCGTCAGCGACAGCGAGGAGATGAGGGCCCGGCGCGCTCGGCTGCACACGCTGCTGCCGATCTTCCGCAATATCCTTGCCGTGGCCATCGGCATCATCGCCATCATGATGGTGCTGTCGGGTCTCGGTATCGAGATCGGGCCGCTGATCGCCGGCGCCGGCGTGGTCGGTGTTGCCGTCGGTTTTGGCGCGCAGACCATCGTCAAGGATGTCATCAGCGGCATCTTCTATCTCTGGGATGATGCCTTCCGCATCGGCGAATATATCGAAAGCGGCAACCACAAGGGCGTGGTGGAATCCTTCAGCCTTCGCTCGGTGAAACTTCGTCATCAGCGCGGCCCGCTGGCGACGGTTCCCTTCGGCTCGCTCGGAGCGGTCAACAACATGAACCGCGATTGGGCGATCGACAAGATCATCATCAAGGTCACCTACGACACCGATTTGACGAAGACCAAGCGGATCATCAAGGAGATCGGCCAGCGACTGCTCGATGATCCGGAACTGGCACCCAACATCATCCAGACGCTGAAGATGAAGGGTGTCGAGCAGTTCGGTGATTTCGCGATCGAGATTAGGCTGGCGATCACCACCAAGCCCGGCGAAGTCTCCGTCATCCGTCGTAACGCCCTGGCGATGATCAAGCAGGCCTTCGATGAAAACGACATCCATTTTGCCTTTCCGACGGTCCAAGTCGCAAGCGAGAAGGATGCCGCCGCAGCGGCCGCCCGCCAAGTGATCGAGATGCGGACGGCGGGCATCGAAGGTGTTGAACAAACCGGGTAACCGCCACACATCACTCAAGCACGAGTGCGGTCCGACCTCCGTACGGTTCGCTCTCGCGCGCCATCTTTGATGCATCCATCCTTTTGGAGGTTATGTTATGGACTATCGCTATCTCGGCGGATCGGGTTTTCGCGTGCCGGTCCTGAGCTTCGGTACCGGCACCTTCGGCGGCAAAGGCGAGTTTTTCGGTGCCTGGGGCGCCACCGACGTCAATGAGGCAAGCCGTCTGATCGATATATGCCTCGATGCCGGTCTCAATTTCTTCGACAGCGCCGATGTTTATTCCGGCGGCGTTGCCGAGCAGGTGCTGGGCGAGGCGATCAAGGGTCGCCGCGACAAGGTGCTGATTTCCACCAAGGCAACCTTTCGCTCGGGCGATGGGCCGAATGATGTCGGCTCTTCGCGCTTCCACCTGATCAAGGCCGTGGAAGCTTCACTGAAGCGCCTGCAGACCGATCATATCGACCTCTTCCAGTTGCATGGCTTCGATGCCATGACACCGGTCGAGGAAACGCTGTCGGCGCTCGACGATCTCGTGCGTGCCGGCAAGATTCGCTATGTCGGCTGCTCGAATTTCTCCGGATGGCACCTGATGAAGTCATTGGCGGCGGCCGATCGCCACAACCTGCCGCGCTATGTCGCGCACCAGGCCTATTATTCGCTTGTCGGCCGCGATTACGAGTGGGAACTCATGCCGCTTGCTGTCGATCAGAAGGTCGGCACCGTCGTCTGGAGCCCGCTCGGCTGGGGCCGCCTGACCGGCAAGATTCGTCGAGGCCAACCATTGCCGGAGGTCAGCCGCTTGCACAAGACGGCGGACAATGGCCCACAGGTGGACAACGAGTATCTCTACACTGTGGTCGATGCGCTTGACGAGATTTCGAAGGAAACCGGCAAGACTATCCCGCAGGTGGCCCTGAACTGGCTGCTGCAGCGGCCGACAGTGTCGAGCATTATCGTTGGCGCCCGCGACGAAGGCCAGTTGCGCGACAATCTCGGTGCCGTCGGTTGGAACCTGACCACGGAGCAGGTCGCCCGCCTTGACGCCGCCAGCGCCCAGACGCCCACCTATCCCTATTGGCATCAGCGCGGCTTTAGTGAACGCAATCCCTTTCCTGCCGGCTGAGGATTTTTATGGGGTCGGCGCTGGTAAGCGCCGGCCTCAGAACGTTTCCTTATAGGGGCGCAGGTCGATCTCCTGCGTCCAGGCGGAGGGATGCTGGCGGTGGATATGCCAGTAGGTCTCGGCGATGGCATCGATGTTGAGCAGCGCGTCGGCCTCCACGTCCGGCCGCCTTGACCGCAATCTTTCGCCGTCGATGCCGCCATCGATGATGGTGTGGGCGACATGCAGGCCAAGCGGCCCGAACTCCCGCGCCATGCTCTGGCTGATCATCCTTAAGCCCGCCTTGGCGGCGGCGAACTGCGCATATCCTGCCTTGCCGCGCAGGCTTGCCGAAGCGCCGGTAAAGATCACTGTGCCGCGTCCGAGGGGGACGAGATGCCGGGCCGCCTCCCGCCCGACGAGGAAGCCGCCGAAACAGCAGATGCGCCAGAACTCCTCGAACTCGGCGGCGGTGACGCCGCGAAAGCCGACATGACGATTGATGCCGGCGTTAAAGACGATGAAGTCCGGCGGATCGATCTCATCCTGCGGCGCAAAGGCATGCTCGAACAGCCGCTTCACCGCGGCTTCGTTGGTCGCATCGGTTTCTATCGCTTCGGCACTGCCGCCAGAGGCATTGATGGCGTCAGCGACCTTGGTGATCTTTTCCAACGTCCGGCTGGCGATGATGACATGGTAGCCTTTGTCGGCCAGCAGCCGGCAGAGGGCTGCGCCGAGACCTTGTTCCGCTCCCACTCCAACGATGATGGCGCTTGGCATACTCATTCCGCAGCCTCCCTGGCGTCCAATGTCGGATAATCCGTATAGCCCTCTGCGCCGCCGCCGTAAAAGGTCGGGCGATGATAGGGGTTGAGGCTCGCGCCGCGGCGAATGCGCTCCGGCAGATCGGGATTGGCGATGAACAGTCGGCCGAAAGCGATGGCGTCAGCATGGCCGGCGGCGAGGGTAGTCTCGGCGGTTTCAGGCTTGAAATTGCCGGCGGCGATCAAGGTTCCGGACCAAGCAGGACGGAAGAGCTCCGCTGCCGACGGTACGTTCTTGTGGTCGACTTCGGCTTGGCCGGCGCCGCTGGCGCGCGGTTCGATCAGGTGCAGATAGGCAAGGTGCAGCCGGTCGAGCTCGCGGATGACATGGCCGTAGAGCCGCAACGGATCGTCCTCGCCGCTGTCATTGGCAATGCCGAAGGGGGAGAGGCGGACGCCGACGCGATCCGAACCCCAGACCTTGGACACCTCCTCGATCACTTCGAGCAGCAGGCGTGTCCGGTTCTCGATCGAACCGCCATATTGGTCAGTGCGTTGGTTCGAACGGGCCTGCAGGAATTGTTCGATCAGATAGCCGTTGGCGCCGTGGATTTCGACACCATCGAAACCGGCCGCCTTCGCATTGGCAGCCGCCCGGCCGTAGACGTCGATCAGCAGGGGCATCAGATCAGTATCGATTGCCTGCGGCGTCTCGAAGGGCACGCGCTCGAATGACGCCGTGAAAGCATTTCCGGCAGCCGCGATCGCCGACGGCGCGAATGGCAGGTCGCCATCAGGCTGATGCGAGGAATGGGAAATGCGGCCAACATGCCAGAGCTGCAGAAAGATCCGGCCGCGCTTGGCGTGAACCGCTTGGGTGATCGCTTTCCAGCCGGCGATCTGCTCCGACGTATGGATGCCCGGTGTTGCCGGCATTCCCTGTCCGGCGGGCGAAATCTGCGAACCCTCGGAAATGATCAACCCGCCCCTCGACGCGCGCTGCGCATAATATTCGACGTTCATCGCTGAAGGCACGTTGCCCGGCTGGCCTGCCCGCATGCGCGTCAACGGCGCCATGACGACACGATGCGCCAGTTCGTATGGACCGACGGCGAGCGGCGAAAACAAAGTAGTTGTCATGAAATTCTCCTGCCTGGAGCGGATTTTGCTCCCTGGGCGGAAGGGCCGGTCAGCGGCGGTTCGGTCTGGGGAGATTCGAAATATGATGATCATCATTTATCCGAACAATCGGACGTGCGCAACCAAATCCCGCGCGAGCAAGATCCGGAGAATGATGATTCCGCCGGGTTCCTGCCGGAGCCTTGGGCTACCCAGTAATCTTGCGAAGGAAAGTCAGCATCGCATCGTTGAACTGCCCCGGCCGCTGCAGCGGCGCGAAATGGCTGACGCCGGGAAGCAGGATAAGCCCCGCGCCCGAGATGCTGCGGGCGAGATGGTCGGCGTGGTCGCGCTTGATGAATTCGTCGTGCTCGCTATGCACGATGGCAACAGGCACGTCGATCTCGGCGAGATCGGAGGCAGAATAGTTCGGCTCCGTCCGCTGCATCAGGCTGACTGCCTGAACGAAGGCGTCGAACTGATCCGGCGTGGCCGAAAGCGCGGCATAGTCCTTCACATGTCGGGAAAAGCAACGGTCGATGATCGGCGTGGGCACGAATTCCTTTGTGCCGCTGGGGTCCATGTTGCACGCGAAATAGAAAACGCCTGCAATGCGCGCCGGATTGGTCCTAGCGAGGATCAAGCCGGTGCATGCCCCGTCGCTCCATCCGACGACGGCTGCTTTTTCAATGTGCAGCCTGTCCATCACGGCCAGCACGTCCGATGCCATCAGCTCATAGCTATAGGGTCGCAAATCGCGGGTGCTGCGCCCGTGGCCACGGCTATCGATGACGACGGCGCGATAGCCGGCATCGATCAAGGCCGGAACCTGATATCCCCAATTGCCGCTGTTTCCGAGGCCGCCATGCAGCAGGATCACCGGCATGCCGGACCCATAGGCCGCATACCAGATGCGGGCGCCGTCGTTTTCGACATGACCATGGACATCCGTGGCCGGCAGTGTCGCCGCGCCCTCTGCGGCAAATTTTTCGAGATCGTCGTCCTGGAATCCCATGCTGATCCGCCTCCCTGATGCCGTCCTTATATCGCATGACGCCGTGAACCCGAAACCTGGAAGAGGCTTCGCCGGCCGTTGGTGCGCTAGAAGAATGGACGCAGGGCGAGTTCGGTACCAAGCACGATGAGAGCGATCAGGAACCATCGGCGAAACGTTGCGGGACTGACCTTGCGTCGGATTGCCTGTCCCAGCCACATTCCGAGCAGCGCCGGCGCTACGGCGAGCGAGGACATCGCCAGATTATCGAGCTGAAAGGCTCCGCGCGCCGCCAATCCGATTGCAAGGGCGATGGTCGAAACCGTGAAGGAAAGCCCGAGCGCCTGGATCAGATCGTCCTTGCCCAATGCGAGGGCCTGAAGATAGGGAACGGCGGGAATGACAAGGACTCCGGTACCGCCAGTGACCGCGCCGGTCATCAGACCGATCAGCGCCGACAGCCAGGGTTCGGCCCTTTTCGGCACGGACAGTTGCCGGGCAAACAGGGTGTAGCCGGCATAGATGATCAGGGCGGCACCCAGCGCCATCGTGATCCACTGCGTATTGTCGCTCGCCAGCATCGAGGTGGCGGCGACCGTGCTGACAAGAATGCCGAGCAGCATGGGCCATAGCCTTCCGGCGAGGGCTGCGAAACTCGGTCCGGCGAACAACTGCCAGACATTGGAGACGAAGGACGGCACGATCAGCAAGGCGGCCGCCGCCACCGGCGGCATGATAGCGCCCAGCAGCCCCATGGCGACCGTCGGCAAGCCCATGCCGGTGACACCCTTGACGATGCCGGCGAGGAGGAAAGTTGAAGCGGTGGCAAGGATCAGCCAGGAAGAATGGTCGAACATGCCGCCATTTGTGGCAATTCCGCTGGCCGTCCGCAATGCGGATGATCCTAACTCAGCCTTTGGCTGTTCCGAAGGCTGGGGGCATGATAGCCTTCCGGCCCATGCGTTTCGATCTCACCGACCTTCGCCTGTTCCTGCTCGTCGTCGAGGCGGGCAGCATCACCCATGGAGCGGCGCGCGCCAATCTTGCGCTTCCTTCGGCCAGCGAACGGCTACGCGGAATGGAAGAGGTGAGCGGCGTGCGGCTGCTCGAACGCCGCCGCAGGGGGATCGCGCCGACGGCCGCCGGCGAGGCTCTGGCACACCACGCTCGTATCATCCTTCGGCAGATCGACCATATGCGGGGCGAGTTGGGCGTCTATGCCAAGGGGCTGAAGGGCAATATCCGGCTGCTGGCGAACACGGCCGCCATTACGGAATTTCTTCCCGAGGCGCTTGCGCCCTATCTCGCAACGCGTCCGCATATCGACATCGATCTGAATGAGCGGCTGAGCACCGAGATCGTGAAGGCGGTGGCGGGCGGCCTAGCGGAGATCGGCATTATCTCGGACGCCGTCGATGCCGGCAATTTGCAGCTCCTGCCCTTCGCCATCGATCGCCTCCTTCTCGTCCTGCCTGCCGATCATCCCTCGGCTTCAGCAAAGGCGCTTGCGTTTGTGGAAGTCGTCGGACAGGAATTCGTCGGATTGACGATCGGCAGCCCCTTGCAGGAGCATATCGACGAGCATGCGGCCCGTGCGGGCCATCCGCTGAAGTTTCGGGTCCGGATGCGAACATTCGAGGGCATCTGCCGAATGGTGGCCCAAGGCGTCGGCATCGGGATCGTGCCGGAAACCGCCGCGAAAAGATGCCGTCGATCGATGCCCATTCGCTCTGTCCGGCTGACCGACGACTGGGCAACACGCCGTCTCCTGCTCTGCATGCGTGCTATTGAGGACCTGTCTCCCTTCGCGCGCGATTTGGTCGAGCATCTGAGGACGATGGCGAAAGGCAAGGCGGGATCGCAATGAAATAATAAGAGGCCGAAGGTGAGGTCCCGCGGCTTTCCAGCACAACTCTAATCGCCGGACGACCCGGCATACCACATGCGCTGGAGCAGATCATCGCGGCGAACGAATTGGTGATAAAGGGCCGCACCGGCATGAAACACCAGCAGCCCGACAAGCAAGAAGGCACCCAAACCATGCGGTATTCGCGGCGGATAATCGGTGAAGTCGGGCAACATCGCCCCAGGCGCCCCAAATATAGCGGGTGCCGCGCCGCTTAGGATCATCATGCCGATGCCGCTGGCAGCCATACCAAGAATGACGAGGTAGAAGGCGATGTGAACCCCGCCCGCGATGCGCTCCTGCCAGAGAGGCAATCCCTCCGCCGGCAGTGGCTTCCGATCAAAACGCCACCACCAGACAATGCGAAGCAGCGTCAAGAACAGAATTGCGATCGCTACTGGAATATGGAAACGCAGGAAAGCAGCCTTGCTGGCCGCGCCCATAGCATTTGCGGCCCGGAAACCGGAGCCGAGCAGGGCCAGGATCAGGATGGCGCTCAGCCAGTGAATTGAGACTGCGACAGCGCCATAGCGATCAGACCTGCTCTTCAGCATCTTCATTTCTTTCCAGTTTGCCGCGCAGCACCGACATGACCCCGCGCATCGTTTCGATGTCCTCGACCAAGAGCCCGTCCGAGAGATCGTTGACCCAGGGGGCTTGCAGACGCATGGCGGCGTCGAATGTCTGCCTGCCCTTGTCCGTCATCAGGATGAGCTGCGCCCGCCGGTGGTGCGGATTGGGCTCGAAGGCAACGAGTCCGTCCTTCTCCAGATCGTTGACGATGCGCTGCACATTTTGGCGGTTGGCTCCCATGTCGCGCGCCAGCCACGCAACCGGCTGCGGCCGGTCCGCCGAATTGATAGCGCCGAGGATTTGCCAGCGGGCACTCGTCAGGCCGAGCGGAGCAACCAGCCTGTCGCCGGAGGCGAGCACGCGGCTGTGAAGCCTGAATAGATCGAGAATCAGACCGGTCAGGGCGATTCCGACCGGCGTTCGTTTGGTCTCTTGCATTTGTCATCCTGTATTCTATTTGACATCATAATGTCAATTATCTACGTGTATGGCGTCAGATTGACATCATGCAACCATATCGAACGGAGCACACCATGTCACCAATGCGCCCAATGGACCCCTCATTTCCGATTGACCGCCAAATCACCGTCGAAGCCGCCCCCGTTGTCCTCGTGAATCTCTTCACGCTCGATAAGGCGGATGAGGAGACGTTCCTCAATGCATGGCAAGACGATGCCGCGTTCATGAAGCGGCAGCCGGGTTTCATTTCGACCCAGCTTCATCGCGCGGTCGGCGAGAGCCCCGCCTATCTGAACTATGCCGTCTGGGAGACTATGGCTGATTTCCGAGCCGCCTTCACGCATCCGGAGTTCAGGAAAAAAATCTCGGCCTATCCATCCTCGTCCGTTGCCTCGCCCCATCTGTTCCAGAAGGTCGGGGTCCCTGGCATCTGCGTGGCATAGACGCGGCTGCGGCAAGAAACTGAAAAGAAGAAAAAAGCGAGAGTCGACGCGGCTCACACTCAAAGTTCTCGCCACGCAATGCTTGCTGGCGTCATGCTGTCGATCGGCATGACGCTTCGCGGCTACCGGAAGAGAATAAAAAGCTGAAATGATTATCGAAAATTTCGAGAATGGCGGACAGGGAGGGATTCGAACCCTCGGTACGCTTTCACGTACACACGCGTTCCAGGCGTGCGCCTTAAACCACTCGGCCACCTGTCCTTTGGCGTTTCGCAACCGGTCAGGAGGCAAATCGTCGGAACGGCCGCGATATATACCGATGAATTTCTTAGGATCAACCCGAATCTGACAGATTTTTGACTTCCCGACAGAAAACTCCAGACCTTTGGTCCATTGCGCTTATCCGGCTCCGATCATATCTAAGAAGAAGGACGGAGCGGAATGCAGTAACCCAGTCGACTATGGCCGACGGGAAGTGAGTATGCGGAGGGTTCGATGCGTTTCTTGTTGCGTTTTGCCAGTCTCGTCGCGCTGGTCGTTGCGGTGGTCGCCGGCACCATCGATTCCATCCAATCGGTTGCGGCCTCCGCCGTGGTGCTGACCCCGATGGAGGATGCCTGGAACGATGTCAGCCCGTCGTCCCTTGCGACCGTCCAGTCGCTGATTTCCTATTATATCCATCCGCGCCTTTATGATCTGGCCGTGCAGTGGTTGCTGTTCCAGCCGGCTTTCGCGGTGTTCTTGGCGATCTCGCTGCTTTTGTGGATGGCCGCCTACAAGAAGCCGCCGGTTGCCGGTCGCTTCAGCGTTTAGACCGCCCGGGCGCAGTAAGAATCCGGTCCACTGGGCGCTGGAGACGGGAGATGGAACTTGCTTGACCACGACCTCGGCCCCTTCGGCATCAGAGCGACCCGGTGGCATATCGCTGCTGGCCTGACATACATTCCCGCAACACCCTTTCACCGTCTTGGAATTCATATGGGAGCGCCGGTTAACGCCTCCTGCCGGTGCGACGGCTGGCAGC
The DNA here is from genome assembly GCF_025200735.1 of Rhizobium sp. CB3060. Classification (NCBI taxonomy): domain Bacteria; kingdom Pseudomonadati; phylum Pseudomonadota; class Alphaproteobacteria; order Hyphomicrobiales; family Rhizobiaceae; genus Rhizobium; species Rhizobium sp. CB3060. Next base: position 3,869,003 of record NZ_CP104158.1, read on the forward strand.
ATCGCCGCGTTCAGTCGCATGGCGATATCGATATCGTTCCGGCCGGATTGGATGGCGAATGGGAAGACGACGCCGACTGCACAATTCTGCGCTTGTGGATAAGCCCCGCGATCATGCGCGGTGCGGCGGAGGATATGGAGATCGATCCAGACAGCATTGCCATCCGTCCCAAGTTTCAGCATCGCGATCCAGGTATCGAGCACATCGCCCTGGCGCTGGAAACGCAAACGAAGGTGGATGAACCCGCCGATCGCCTGTTCGTTGAAAGCCTTGGCAGGGCGCTGGCGGTGCGGCTCATCGCTGGTACATTCGATGCGACAACCGTTTCGGCTAGGCAAAAGCTTTCATCGAACCAGAGACGCAGGCTGGTCGAGTTCATTGAATCCCATCTTGATGGGGATTTATCGCTGGCACAGTTGGCGGAGGTGGCGGCGATCAGCGTTTCGCATCTGAAGGTGCTGTTTCGCCGCTCGTTCGGCATGCCGGTGCATCAATATGTGATCCGCCGCCGGGTGGAGCGCGCCAGACACCTGCTTGCCATGGGAGAGCTGTCGATCAGCCAGATCGCGCTCGCCGCAGGCTTCGCCCATCAGAGCCATATGGCACAGGCGATGAAGCGCATTCTCGGCATAACACCGACCGGCATCGCCCGGATGAGGCGATAGTCCAGGGAAGGTCGCGTCGGCACGGTATTTTGCTGTCCATTTCTGCTCTCCATTGTCCGATCCTGTGCGACAGGACGCATAAAAACAGCATGCTCCACATCCACGATGAACGTTTGAGGATGAAGAGATGTTCGTAATTTTGGGCGCGACCGGAAAGATTGGGCGGGCGACGATTGCCGAGCTTCGCCGCCAGGGCGCACCGGTAAGAGCCGTCGTGCGACGTCAAAATAGCGCCGATGATCTAAGCGCCATGGGTTGCGATGTCGCCATCGCCGATATTCAGGACAGTGCGGCTCTTTCTGAAAGCATGAGAGGCGCGACGGCCGTGCAGATCATCTGCCCCACAAGCGTTCAGGCGGATGATGCAGCCGCGGAGATGAAAAACAGCATAAGAACGATCGTCGATGCACTCGACCGGAACAGGCCGAGCTCCGTTCTAGCGATCTCCGACTACGGCGCGCATCTTGCATCCGACACAGGCATCACGCTGATTTTCCATCATCTGGAATCCGAACTGAAAAAGCTGCCCGCCGCTCTGACCTTCCTGCGCTCGGCCGAACACATGCAGAATTGGAGCCGCCAGATCGGACGCGCGATCGAGACCGGGGTGCTCCCAAGCCGGCATCATCCGGTCACTAAACTATTTCCCACCGTGTCGGCTCCCGATGTCGGCGTTATTGCGGGCGAATTGCTGCTATCCGGCACCCAGGCACCTCTCAGCATCATTCATGCGGAGGGGCCAGATCGCTACAGCGTCGAGGATGTTGCGCGGATTGCTGGAGAGCTTGCCGGCCGGAAAATTATCGCCAGCGAGATGCCTCGCCTGGACTGGATCCCTGCACTCGTTCGGGGAGGAATAAGCGCAAGCTATGCCGAACTGGTTGCGGAATTGTATGACGCCCACAATGCCGGACGGATCGATGCGGAGCCGGGTGTCGGCGATATAAGACGCGGCCGAACCGGACTGCGCGAGGTTCTGACTTCGATGATGAAAAGCTTATGACTGAGGGATCTCGACACGACGAGCTGCCTCGCGAAATCGGGCGATCAAATGCGTTTTGGACAATCGCTTTGATATAGATTACTCGAGTATCGAGGCAACCGATCGTGAATGCCGCAAGCGTTTAAGACCGTTCTTGCCACATCGGCCATCCGACCTTGTTTGGCTAATAAAATCGCAGTTTGAGGGCGAAAATGTTCAAAAATCAGCTCTCTTGGGCGGGTTTTTGGCAATTCCCACAAATCTTTACCAACTGAAAAATTTCTCGTGAATTTTTCCTGCAGCCATGCAAGGATGCGCCAGCTTGGCCTCGGGGGAGGCCGGCGGTTCCGCAGACATGTCCGGTCAACGGACTTGCGGGAGGACCCAACAAGATAGCAACAATAGGGCTGCAACTCATGAAAAAATCCCTTTTGACCCTTTTCGCCTTGGCTGCCATGTCGGCAACGGCGCTTGCGGCCGACATTAAGCCGGCGATCGTTTATGGCACCGGCGGCAAGTTCGACAAGTCCTTCAACGAAGCGGCCTATAACGGCGCCGAAAGGTTCAAGAAGGAAACCGGCGTCGCCTATCGCGACTTCGAGCCGACGGGCGACACCCAGGGCGAACAGGCGCTGCGCAACTTCGCCAGCAAGGGCTTCAATCCGGTTATCGCCGTCTCCTTCGCCTGGACGTCCGCTCTGCAGAAGGTTGCTGCCGAATATCCGAAGACCCAGTTCGTTCTGATCGACGACAGCCTCGACCTGCCGAACGTTCGTTCCGTCAAGTTCAAGGAAAATGAAGGTTCCTACCTCGCCGGCGTCATGGCTGCCATGGCTTCGAAGACCGGCAAGATCGGCTTCGTCGGCGGCATGGACATTCCGCTGATCCGCAAGTTCGAATGTGGTTATGAGCAGGGCGCCCGCGCCGCCAATCCGAAGATCGAAGTCTTCCAGAACATGACCGGCACGACCGGCGCTGCCTGGAACGACCCGGTTCGCGGCGGCGAGCTCACCAAGAACCAGATCGACCAGGGTGCTGACGTTGTTTACGCGGCTGCCGGCGCGACTGGCCTCGGCGTGCTGCAGACGGCTGCCGACAACAAGAAGCTTTCGGTCGGCGTCGACTCCAACCAGAACTACCTGCATCCGGGTTCGGTCCTGACTTCTGTCGTCAAGCGCGTCGACCTCGCCGTCTATAACGCCTTTACCGATGCCAAGAACGGCAAGTTCACGGCCGGCACGCAGGAACTCGGCCTCAAGGAAGAGGGCGTGGGCGCTGCCATGGACGACAACAACAAGCCGCTCGTCACGCCGGAAATGAAGGCCGCCGTCGACAAGGCAACCGCCGACATCATCTCCGGCACGATCAAGGTGCACGACTACACGACCGACAACGCCTGCCCGAAGAGCTGATATGAAATAAGGGCGTATGACGTATTCAAACGTCATACGCCCTTTTCTTATCCGGAAGCCTGATTTCTGGAGCTGCGTAGTGAGCCAAACGCCTGCCATCGAACTCGTGGGCATCGACAAGAAGTTCGGTGCCGTCCATGCCAACAAAGACATCAACCTGACCGTTTCCAAGGGCTCGATCCACGGAATCATCGGTGAGAACGGTGCCGGGAAGTCGACTCTGATGTCGATCATCTACGGCTTCTATCATGCCGACAGCGGCGAGATCCGCATCAACGGCAATCCCATCGCCATCCGCGACAGCCAGACGGCCATTGCCGCCGGCATCGGCATGGTGCACCAGCATTTCATGCTGGTCGATAATTTCACCGTGCTCGAGAACGTCATGCTCGGCGCCGAAGGCGGCGCTTTGTTGGCGAAGGGTGTCACGGCTGCCCGCGCCGAACTGAGGCGCCTGGAAACGGATTACGGCCTGGATGTCGATCCGGACGCCTTGATCGAGGAGCTTCCAGTCGGTCAGCAGCAGCGCGTCGAAATTTTGAAGGCCATGTATCGCGGCGCCGAGATCCTCATCTTGGACGAGCCGACCGGCGTTTTGACACCGGCCGAAGCCGACAATCTGTTCCGGATTCTCCGCGTGTTGCGCGATCAGGGCAAGACCATCATCCTCATCACCCATAAGCTGCGCGAAATCATGGCCATCACCGATACGGTGTCGGTCATGCGCCGCGGCGAAATGGTTGCCACGCGCAAGACGGCGGAAACCACCGTCGAAGAGCTCGCCGAGCTGATGGTCGGCCGTCGCGTGTTGCTGCGCGTCGAAAAAGGCTCTGCCCATCCCGGCGAGGTCGTGCTCTCCGTCCGCAATCTGACCGTCAAGGACGGCCGTGGCGTTACCATGGTCGACAATGTTTCCTTCGACGTCCGCGCCGGCGAGATCGTCGGCATCGCTGGCGTCGCCGGTAATGGTCAGTCGGAGCTATTGGAGGCGATCGCCGGCATCCGCAAGCCCGCCTCGGGCGAAATCCACCTGCACGGCGAGCCGATCGGCACCGCCGATCCCGCGGCCTTGCGTGAACTCGGCCTCGCCCATATTCCGGAAGACCGCCATCACATGGGCCTCGTCCTCAAGTTTGAGGAATATGAAAATTCCATGCTCGGCTACCACCGTGATGTGAAATACGGCAGGGCCGGCATGCTCGATCTCGACGCCATGCGCAAGGATGCGATTGAAAAGATCGAGAAATACGACATTCGCCCGCCAAACGCCCGGCTGAAGACCGCCAATTTCTCTGGCGGCAACCAGCAGAAGATCGTTGTCGCCCGCGAGATCGAGCGCGATCCGAAGGCTCTGCTGATCGGCCAGCCGACGCGCGGCGTCGACATCGGCGCCATCGAGTTCATCCATCGCCGCATCATCGAGATGCGCGATGCCGGCAAGGCGATCCTGCTGGTGTCGGTGGAGCTGGATGAAATCCGCGCCCTTTCGGACCGCATCCTCGTCATGTTCGCCGGCCACGTCGTCGGCGAAAAAACGGCTGACGCCGGTGAACAGACACTCGGCCTGATGATGGCCGGCATTGCCGCATGAGGCCTTGATGAGCACTGCATCCGTTCCGCTTCCCAATTGGATCAATTATGGCCTGATCCCGGTCCTCAACCTCGTTATCGCTTTCCTGATTTCCGGTCTCGTGGTCTGGTTCATCGGCGAAAGCCCGCTGGATGCGCTGAACCTGCTCTTGCAGGGCGCGCTCGGCAGCGGCGAGGGCATCGGCTTCACGCTGTTCTATGCCACGAGCTTCATTTTCACCGGCCTATCGGTGGCCGTCGCCATTCATGCGGGCCTGTTCAACATCGGCTCGGAAGGCCAGGCCTATGTCGGCGGCCTCGGCTGCGCGCTTGTGGCGCTGACGCTCGACAATTATGTGCCCTGGTATGTGACGATGCCTTTCGCGGTCATCGGCTCAGCCATTTTCGGCGCGCTTTGGGCTCTCATTCCCGCCTGGCTGCAGGCTAAGCGCGGCAGCCACGTGGTCATCACCACCATCATGTTCAACTTCATTGCCTCGGCGATGATGAATTTCATCCTGGTGCATGTGCTGATCGTACCCGGCAAGATGGCGCCGGAAACCCGTACCTTCCTCGCGGGCGGTCAGCTTCCGAAGTTGGACTGGCTGATGGGCATCTTCGGTTCGACGATCGGTGCGGCACCCCTCAACGTGTCCTTCCTGATCGCGCTGGTCATGTGCTTCCTCGTCTGGATGCTCGTCTGGCGCACCAAGCTCGGCTATGAAATGCGCACGCTCGGCCTCAGCCCAACGGCTGCCGTCTATGCCGGCATTCCGTATGCCCGCACGGTCATCATCGCGATGCTGCTCTCGGGCGGCTTGGCCGGCATGATGGCGCTCAATCCGGTGATGGGCGCTTCGGCCCGCCTGCAGGTCGAGTTCGTGCTTGGCGCCGGTTTCGTCGGCATCGCCGTATCCCTGATGGGCCGCAACCATCCGGTCGGCATCATCCTTGCGGCGATCCTGTTTGGGATTCTCTACCAGGGCGGCGATGCGCTTTCCTTCGACATGCCCAACATCACGCGCGACATGATCGTGGTTATCCAGGGCCTCGTCATCCTGTTCGCCGGCGCGCTCGAATATATGTTCCGGCCCGCGATGGTGCGCACCTATCAAAAATTAGCCAGGGCCTGAGGATCGGACGATGGAATATTATGATCTCCTCATCAGCATATTTGGCTCGACCATCCGCCTGTCGATTCCGCTGATCTTTACGGCCCTTGCCGGCCTGTTTTCCGAGCGCGCCGGCATTTTCGACATCGGTCTCGAAGGCAAGATGCTGGCGTCCGCGTTCGCCGCCGCCTGTGTCGCCTCCGTCTCCGGCTCGGCCTGGGCTGGTCTCGGCGCCGGCATCGTCATATCGGTCGCCCTCGGCCTCCTGCATGGCTTTGCCTCGATCACCAACCGCGGCAACCAGATCGTCTCGGGCGTTGCGATCAACTTCCTGACCGCCGGCCTGACCATCGTGCTCGGCCAAGCCTGGTTCGGCCAGGGTGGGCGCACGCCGACGCTGCCGGCCGAGGCGCGTTTCGCTTCGATCACCTTGCCGGGTGCCAACGCCATCCATGACGTGCCCTTCATCGGGCCGCTCTATGCCAACGTCATCTCAGGCAATAATATTCTCACCTATCTCGCCTTCCTTGCTGTGCCGATTTCCTGGTGGATCCTCTATCGCACCCGCTTTGGCCTGCGTCTGCGCGCCGTCGGCGAAAATCCGGGCGCCGTCGATACGGCCGGCATCTCCGTCGAGTGGCTACGGTATCGCTCGCTGATCGTCGCCGGCATTCTCTGCGGCTTCTCCGGCACCTATCTTGCCATCGCCCAATCGGCCGCCTTCATCAACAACATGTCTGCGGGCAAGGGCTATATCGCGCTCGCGGCGCTGATCTTCGCCAAATGGAAGCCGGTGCCGGTCATGTTCACCTGCCTGCTCTTCGGCTTCCTCGATGCTTTCGCCAACTTCATGCAGGGCAAGGCCGTGCCTGGCATCGGTGAAGTGCCGGTGCAGATTTTCCAGGCGCTGCCCTATATTCTGACCTGCATCCTGCTCGCAGGCTTCATCGGCGTCGCCAAACCGCCAAAGGCGGGCGGCGTGCCCTACACCAAGGAGCGCTGATCCATGTCGCATGATCTGTTTGAGGCCGCTCGCGGAGCGATGGCCTTTGCCCATGCCCCCTATTCGAAATTCCCTGTCGGTGCGGCCATCCGTGCCGAGGACGGCAAGGTCTATACCGGCGCCAATATCGAGAACCTCTCCTTCCCGCAGGGCTGGTGCGCCGAGCCGACCGCGATCAGCCATATGATCATGGCCGGTGCCAAGAAGATCGTCGAAATGGCCGTCATTGCCGAAAAGCTGCCGCTCTGCCCGCCCTGCGGCGGCTGCCGGCAGAAGATCGCCGAGTTCGCCAGCAAGGAAACCCGCATCTATCTCTGCGACGAAACCGGCGTGAAGAAGACCATGACCATGGACGAGATGCTGCCCTTCAGCTTCGAAACCGAGATACTCGGATGAGCGCCGCCGTCGACCTCCTGGCCGTAAAGCTCGGTGATCTCCAGCCGCGCTACGGCATCGTCCTTGGCTCCGGCCTTGGTTCCCTGGTCGATCAGGTGAGGGATGCCGTGCGCATTCCCTATGCCGATCTCCCCGATTTCCCCGTCAGTGCCGTCTCCGGTCATGCCGGCACGTTAGTCGCCGGTTATCTCGGTGACGTGCCGGTTATCATGCTGTCCGGCCGGGTGCATTATTATGAAAAGGGCGACGCCAACGCCATGCGCGTGCCGATCGAGACGCTGAAGGCTCTCGGCGTCGAGACGCTGATCCTCACCAATTCGGCCGGATCGCTGCGCGAGGAAATGCCGCCGGGATCGGTGATGCAGATCACCGACCACATCAATTATTCCGGCATGAACCCGTTGATCGGCGAGGAAAGCGACAAGCGCTTCGTCGGCATGACCAGTGCCTATGATACCGACCTTATCATGCGCATGCGCAAGGCGGCGGAAAAGGCCGAGGTCAAGCTGTCGCACGGCGTCTATATGTGGTTCTCGGGCCCGAGCTTCGAAACCCCGGCGGAAATCCGCATGGCGCGCATTCTGGGTGCCGATGCTGTCGGCATGTCGACGGTGCCGGAAGTTATTCTTGCGCGACTTTTCGGCCTGAGGGTTGCAGCCGCCTCCGTCATTACTAATTATGGGGCTGGCATGACCGGCGCCGAGCTTACGCATGAAGAGACGAAGGACATGGCCCCGGTCGGCGGCGCTCGCCTTGCCGCCATCTTGAAGGAAATGATTGCGGACGGAGGAAACGAACAATGACGAGCCATTCCCTTAGAGAAACGGCGGCCGTTGCGCTTTCCCTTCTCGATCTCACCAACCTGAAGGACGACTGCACGCCGGCGCAGATCGAGACGCTCTGCGCGCGCGCCCAGTCACCCTATGGCCACACCGCCGCCATCTGCATCTGGCCGCGTTTCGTCGCCCAGGCACGCGGCATTCTCGGAACCGACCATGCGGTGCGGATCGCGACCGTGGTGAATTTCCCGGCCGGCGATATGGAAGTGGCTGATGTCGCCGCCGAAGCACGCGAGGCGATCGCCGATGGCGCCGACGAGATCGATCTCGTCATCCCCTATCGCGCGCTGCTGGCCGGCAACGAGCAGGCCGTTACCGACATGGTGGCCGCCGTCAGAGCCGAGTGCAAGGGACCGGTGCTCTTAAAGACCATCCTCGAAACCGGCGAACTCAAGGACGTGGCGCTGATCCGACGCGCCTCCGAACTGGCGATCGAGGCGGGTTCCGATTTCATCAAGACCTCGACCGGCAAGGTCGCCGTCAATGCGACGCTCGAGGCTGCCGACATCATGCTGCGGGCGATCCGCCAGAGTGGCCGCAAGGTTGGTTTCAAGCCGGCTGGCGGCATCGGCTCTGTCGCCGATGCGGCGCTCTATCTGAGCCTTGCCGAGACCATTATGGCGCCGGATTGGGCGATGCCCTCGACTTTCCGTTTCGGCGCGTCGAGCCTGCTCGACGATATCCTCAACGTGCTCGGCGGCGGGCAGTCGAGCGCGGCAGCATCCGGATACTGAGCCATGATCCCGCAGGAAATCATCCGGCGGAAGCGGGATGGCGGCACGCTTCACGTCACCGATATCGACGCCTTCATCGCGGCCCTTGCGCGGGATGAGTTGGCCGAAAGCCAGATCGGCGCCTTCGCCATGGCCGTCTGGTACAGCGGCATGACGCGCGAAGAGACCGTGGCGCTGACCTTGGCCATGGCTCGCTCCGGCGATATGCTCTCTTGGTCCGGCATCGACAGGCCGATCGCCGACAAACATTCGACCGGCGGCATCGGCGACAATGTCTCGTTGATGCTGGCACCGATCGCCGCGGCGTGCGGCCTTGCCGTGCCGATGATTTCCGGCCGCGGTCTCGGGCACACCGGCGGCACCCTGGACAAGCTGGAATCGATCCCCGGCTATGGCATCACCCCGCATGCCGCCCATTTCCGCAAGGTGGTGGATGAGGTGGGTTGCGCCATCATCGGCCAGACTGGAGCCTTGGCGCCCGCCGACGGCAAGCTCTATGCCGTGCGCGATGTCACGTCCACGGTCGATTCCGTGCCGCTGATCACCGCTTCGATCCTGTCGAAGAAGCTGGCCGCCGGCCTCGAGACGCTGGTGCTCGACGTCAAGATCGGCAATGGCGCCTTCATGACCTCTCTGGAAGAGGCCGAGACGCTGGCCCGATCGCTGGTAGAGGTGGCGAATGGCGCCGGGGTCAAAACCTCCGCTTTGATCACCGACATGAACCAGCCGCTCGCCGATGCCGCCGGCAATGTCGTCGAACTCCGCAATTGCCTGGATTTCCTGAAGGGTGGCAAGGCGGGCACGCGGCTCGAAACGGTCGTGCTGACCTTCGCCGCCGAGATGTTGACGCAGGCTGGGATCGCGAAGACATTGGTTGAGGCTGAGGCGAAAGCGCGCGAAGCGCTCTCTTCCGGCAAGGCGGCCGAGCTGTTCGCCCGCATGGTCCACGCTCTCGGCGGCCCTGCCGATCTGCTGGATCATCCGGACAAATACCTAGTTGCGGCGTCCGTGCAGAAGCCTGTTCTTGCATCTTCGGACGGTTGGCTTGCAGCCTGCGACGCCCGCGCCATCGGCATGAGCGTCATCGATCTCGGCGGCGGCCGCCGTCATCCGCAGGACAAGATCGACCATCGCGTCGGCTTCAGCGATATCCTGCCGCTCGGAACAAGGGTCAGCAAAGGCGATCGCATCGCAACCGTTCATGCGGCCGACGAGGCGAGCGCCGAAAGGGCCGCAGGCGATCTGGCTGCGAACTACCGGATCGGCGATGCCGCACCCGTTCTGCCGTCGGTGATCGTTACCCGGATTTGACCGGTAATTATTGCGTCAGCCGCAACGAGCCGTTTTCGGCACTATAGGAATTGAGCTTTTTGAGGAAGCTCATGCCGATCAACATTGTGCTCAATGCGCCGTCTTTCGCGACCACGGCGTCGACATCGCGGACCTTGATCGTGCCGATTTCAAGACGGTCGAGTTTGACGAGAGCCACCTTGGATGGGCCGTTGGCCGTCTGCGTGGTGTAGCGATAATCGAGATCGTTGCCGCTGATGCCGAGGCGGCGTGCGGTGCTCTCATTGATTGCCACATAGGTCGCGCCCGTATCGATCATGCCATGCACCGGCCGGCCGTTGATCTTGAAATCGCCTTCGTAGTGGCCGCCCGCACCCGCCTGCAACAACACGCTTCCAAATGCCGCCGCCGTCGTCGCGACCGGCTGCTGCGCAACGGCAACCTTAACCGCAGGCGTCGATCTTTCGCTGCTTGCCATTTGCGTGCCCAGCAACGCAGGAACCTGGGTAGCAGCGGCGGCGACGATACCGGCAATGACAAGAACGCGAGCGAGCATCGGCGAGATCCTTCCCATGGGCTTTTCCATATCAAGCCCATTGATCCCTACGTTTAATATAGCTTCGCTGACAGGCCGCTAAACAGATCAATAAAAAGCCCGGCAGTTGGGGGGCTGCCGGGCAAAAAAGCTAATCTAGCTTCAGGATTTACTTCGTGCCGTACATGCGGTCGCCGGCGTCGCCGAGGCCGGGGACGATATAACCCTTTTCATTGAGATGGCTGTCGATTGCCGCGGTAAAGACCGGTACGTCCGGATGCGCCTTGCGGAAATTGGCAATGCCTTCCGGAGCCGCCAGCAGGCAGAGGAAGCGGATATTATGGGCGCCGCGTTCCTTCAGCTTGTCGATTGCCGCGATCGAGGAATTGCCCGTTGCCAGCATCGGGTCGACGACGATGATCAGGCGCTCGGAAATATCTTCCGGCGCCTTGAAGTAATATTCGACCGGCTGCAGCGTTTCGTGATCGCGGTAGACGCCGATATGCGAGACGCGGGCCGAGGGCACGAGGTCGAGCATGCCTTCCAGCAGGCCATTGCCGGCGCGCAGGATCGAGGCGAAGACCAGTTTCTTGCCTTCGAGGATCGGCGCGTCCATCGGTTGCAGCGGCGTCTCGATCGTCTCGATCGTCAGTTCGAGGTCGCGCGTCACTTCATAGCAAAGCAGCGTCGAAATCTCGCGCAGAAGCCGGCGAAAGCTTCCCGTCGACGTCTCTTTCTTGCGCATGATGGTCAATTTATGCTGCACGAGCGGGTGATCGATGACAGTAACGCCGTCCATGATTTCAGCCTTCCAATAATTCCGCGATATCTGATGTTTCTTTCACGGAAATCGTCTGTGGTGCAAGAAAATAGGCCGCATTTTGGAACGTCATCCCCAGTCGGCGACCTAAAACGATGTGGTCATATCCTCGCTAACAGCGTCGCCCGCGTTGCGTCGTCCACGAACGCGGCTTCGACTGCCGTTCGAGTCATGGCATTGATCTCGTCGTCGCTGAAGCCGAAGGCGGCGGACGCCAGCTCGTATTCGCGCTTCAGGGAGGTGTGGAAGAAGGGCGGGTCGTCGGAATTAATCGTCACGCGCACGCCCGCGTCACGAAGCTTGCGCAGCGGGTGCGACGGGAAGTCGGGAAAGACATTCAGCGCGACGTTCGAGCCGGGGCAGACTTCCAGCACCGTGCCGAGATCGGCGAGGCGCTTGACGAGGTCGGCATCTTCGATGGCGCGCACGCCATGGCCGATGCGCGACGGACGGACCAGCTCGACCGCATCGGCGACGCTGAAGGCGCCGCAGACTTCGCCGGCATGGATCGTGAGGCCGAGGCCGGCTTCGCGGGCAATGTCGAAGGCGCGCGCATAATCGGCAACCCGGCCCATGCGCTCTTCGCCGGCCATGTTGAAACCCGTGATCAACGGGTTATCGCTCTTGGCGGCATATTCGGCGGCCTTGATGACGCGCTCCGGTCCGAAGTGACGTTCGCCGGTGACGAGCAGCCGGGCGACGATGCCGCTCTTTTCCTGCGCTGCACGAATGCCGGCCGAAACGCCGGCCATATAGGCATCGGCCCCGAGGCCGATCCGGTCGCCATGGTCGGGCGAGACGATCAGTTCGCTGTAGATCGTGCCGATGCCCGCAAGCTCTTCGAGATAGGTCTCGGTCAACAGCGCATAGTCTTCCTCGGTGCGGTAGACTTCGGAAACCTTGTCGTAGCAGACGAGGAATTCGGTAAAATCCTTCCAAAGATAGATACCGTCATGCATGAAGGCACTGGTGTCGACATTATATTTCCGTGCCTGTGCCAACGTCAGCGCCGGAGGAGCAGCGCCTTCGAGATGGCAATGCAGCTCGACCTTTTTCAAATGCGATGTCACAGAAAACTCCTTCCATGCGGCCCTGCCGCAATTCCCAAATGGCGTGCAACGGTTTCACCAATATCGGCATAGGTCTGGCGGACGCCGATCGAGCGCGAGCGGATGCCAGGCCCGTAGGCGATAACCGGCACACGCTCGCGCGTATGGTCGGTGCCGCGCCAGGTCGGATCGCAGCCGTGATCGGCTGTCAGGATGACGAGATCGCCAGGCTTCAGCTTCTCGTGCACCTCCGGCAGCCTTGCGTCGAAGGCTTCGAGCGCGGCCGCATAGCCGGCCACGTCGCGGCGATGGCCATAGACCATGTCGAAATCGACGAAATTCGTAAAGACGAGGTCGCCATCGCCGGCCTCGTCCATCGTCCTTAGCGTCGCATCCATCAGCTTCATGTTGCCGTTGGCCTTGATGATGCGGGAGACGCCTTGATGGGCAAAGATATCGCCGATCTTGCCGACCGCATGCACGGTGCGTTCGGCCTTGACCAGTCGGTCGAGCAGGGTCGGCTCCGGCGGCAACACGGAGAAGTCGCGACGGTTGCCGGTACGCTCGAATGTCGCCTGCGTCTCGCCGACGAACGGGCGGGCGATAACGCGGCCGATATTATAAGGATCAAGCAGGGTGCGGACGATCTGGCAGAGGGCGGTCAGCCGTTCGAGGCCGAAATGGCGCTCATGCGCGGCAATCTGGAAGACGGAGTCTGACGAGGTGTAGCAGATCGGCTTGCCGCTACGGATATGCTCTTCGCCATATTTGGCGATGATCTCGGTGCCAGATGCATGGCAGTTGCCGAGAATGCCGGGGAGATCGGCGGCCTCGCAGATGGCATCGACCAGCTCCGGCGGAAATGCGTCGCCCTCGGTGGAAAAATAGCCCCAGTCGAACATGACGGGTGTGCCGGCGATTTCCCAATGGCCGGATGGCGTGTCCTTGCCGCGCGACACTTCGTTGGCGCAGCCGTAGAGACCAAAGAGCTTTTCCGGCTGCGGCATGCCGGCCGGATAGCTGCCTGTTGCCGCCTTGGCGATCTCCAGCAAGCCGAGACCCGACATGTTCGGCAGCGACAAGGGGCCGGAACGCAGGCCGTCGCGGTCGGCGGCACCCGCCGCGCAGAACTCGGCGATATGGCCGAGCGTATCGGCGCCCTCGTCGCCATAGGTGGCCGCATCCGGGCTGCCGCCGACACCGAAGGAATCAAGAACGAAGAGAAAGGCGCGCGCCATGGTCCACCCGATAGGATTGCTCAATGCGCGACGTCCAGCGTCAGGCGCATTGGACGTCACCCATATAACGGCGACGTCAACTTGGCAATTTCCTGTTCAGGTGGGAAATATTGCAGGGATTTACAACAATTCTGCTCAGCAATCGCTGCAGGTGACCGTACTGTCGGTCCGTGGACGATAGAAATACTCGCGGCTGATGGTGATCTGGCTGCTGCCGGCGGGCAGGAAATCCGAGCCGAAACTGATGAGCTGATACGGAATGGCAAGCTCGGTGCGCACCAGAAATGTGCTCGCCTGATTGATGTCGCTGGGGACGGTGGCGGTGCCACCGGTCGCGTAGGGCTTGCTGCCATCCTGCGCCCAGGACCAGGCAACGGTGGCATTACTGCTGGCATCGAGCTGAATACCGGTGATTTTCAGGGTCAGGCCGGTCGAGTCGTAGGGTGCGAAAATAGCGTTTGCAACCGAAGGCATGGTGGCGAGCACCGTCTTACTGACGCTGGATTGCTGCGTCACGATATCGGCAATGGATCCGGCCGACCGGCTGGCGCGCTTTTCGACGCTGAGCGCAATGGTAAGTTCGAAGGCGCCGAGATAGAGCATCAGCAGCACCGGAAAGAGAATGGCAAATTCGATCGCGCCGATGCCCCGCTCGTCGCGGGTAAAGCGCCGCAAAAGGGCGCAAAACCTAACCGTTAGCTCCTTTCGTGCCATCGCCACCCTCCTCACGGATAATTCTCGTTTTGGAAGGCGGCCGTTGCGACGATAAGGTAGGTCGTCGGCATCGAACCGTCTGACGGCCGTATCGTGGTGAGATAAGGCCGCAGCAGATCGGTCATTATCTGCCAGCGATAGTAGGCGCGCACCATATTCATAGACTTGGCGCCGCCGGGAGCGAATTTGAAGCCCGTTGTGTCGAGGTCGGAATAGGGATCGGACGACACGCGTGGGATGGTGGTCGGCATGGCTGCAAAGCTCGTGTAGCTTTCCACGTCGAGATAGAGATTGGTCGGCGTCGTCAGTTCGGTTGCCGAGCATGCGATGATCACGGAAATTTCGTTGCAGAAAGCCTGACGGAACGGTTGTGCACCCGTGGCGGCGGTGATCTGCCCGGTCCTGATCTCGCGCGACACGGTATCGACGGCATTGGAAACGACCTGTTCGGCGATGAAGGCGACGAAGGTTTCCAGAATTGCGAAGATGATCAGGAAATAGGGGATCGCGAGAAGGGCGAATTCGATGGCGGCAGCGCCGTCGCGAGAACGCACGAATGCGCGCAAGCGTCCGCCTGCCCGCTTCTGCGCAAAAGTCTTGCCCCCAAGTATATCGTCCTCTGGCATCATACCGGAATCCGCACGTTTTAAGTGGGGTTAAGACTAGAGCCGCTTTCTTGATAATCCGTTTCTCATCTCTCTTCATATTGAAGAAATGTTTGGATTGTTTAAGAAAGACGAGTCTTATTTAATATAGTTGAATACAGAGAAGGAACGGAGATGCCGCCATTATTGGGTAGCGGCTGCGGCGGTGCTGTTCTGTTGGGCATGCTGCTCGCAGTTGGGCGTGCAGGAAAGCACCGAGCGGTCGGTCTGGCGGTAGACGCGGACTGTGTTGCCCTCGTCGATCGATACGAGGATACGCTCATCGACGATTGCGTTGCCGTCGGAATCGAGCAGGACGATGTTCGTGGTGCCGAAACTGCGGCCGGTAAGCACGATGGTCTTCGGATCGGCAACGGTCGCGTCCGCCACTTGCGAATTGCCGACGATGACCTTGCTGACGGGACGATCGAGCTTCAATACGCGTGCATGATCCATATAGACGCGCAGCATGCCGTTATCCGCGGCGTGGGAAAACTGCGGCATCAGCCCCACTGTTGCGGCGACGCAGGCAAAGAATGCAATTTTGCCGCGGGTTGGCATGGGTCTGGCCTCGTGAAGCTGATGACGGAAACAATTACCAAATAGAATGAGAAAGAATGGTGAATGAACAATTAAGGGGAAGGCTATTCGTTCAGTTCCGATGCAAGTCGTGCTCTTCTGCTTCCATTTTGGGATTTCCCTACGGGAGTTGCAATATATTGGAACAATTCCCATTGATTGCTAATATATCAGCTCCTAATCATTACGAAGAGGCTGAAGATTTTCTCTAAAAATGCTTGGAAAGACATGAATTGACGTTAACTAGTCTATTTGCGTTTTAGTTTTTCCGATCTGTTAACCCACTTCCTTAAAGCGATGGAAACGGCCAGCCGCTACCGTTCTGCTCATCCGATCAACGGCAAACAGTTGGCGGACGTGCTGTCAACAAAGTGAGTGGAGTGAACCTATGACCAAGCTTTTTTCCCGTTTCCTGAAAGACGAATCCGGTGCGACCGCAATTGAATACGGCCTGATTGCCGCGCTGATCTCCGTCGCTATCATTACTGGCGCAACGACCCTGGGCAACACGCTCAGCACCGTGTTCAATAATATTTCCACCAAAATGAACGCTGCTTCTACCGCACACTAATTGATTGCGGCGTCTCGGCGGCATGTTTGGATCGAAAACGGCACAGTTGGCTGGCGTGCAGCCAACAAAGTGAGCGGAGAGCTACCTCATGACTAAACTTTTTTCGCGTTTTCTGAAAGACGAATCCGGTGCGACAGCAATTGAGTACGGCCTCATCGCAGCGCTGATCTCCGTCGCCATCATTGCCGGCGCAACCACACTGGGCAACACGCTCAGCACCACGTTCAACGGCATTTCCGACAAGATGAACGCTGCTTCTACTGCGCATTAATCGTGCGGAAGTATAATGATGTAAGATATTCGGAAACCGCTCCCTATAGTGAGCGGTTTTTGACTTTTATAGGTTAAGCTGGGGATATCAAATGCTTGAAGCTGCAACATTGCTGATCTTCCCGCTCTGCCTCGCGGTCGCGGCCTTTTCCGACCTGTTTACGATGACGATCCCGAACCGGGTTTCGCTCGTCCTGCTCGGTTCCTTCATCGTACTTGCGCCCTTGCTCAGTCTGACATGGCCCGACATCGGCATGCATTTTGCCGGCGCGGCCATCGTGTTCAGCGTCTGCTTCGCGCTTTTTGCCCTCAACGTGATGGGCGGTGGCGACGCCAAGCTGCTGGCGGCGTCCGCACTCTGGTTTGGCTACGATCCGTCGCTTCTCGCCTTCCTCGTCTATGTTGCCCTCATCGGCGGCGCGGTGACGCTTTTTATCCTCGTGATCCGCTCGCATTCGAGCGCCATCATGGCCATGGGCTTGCCACTGCCGAACTCGCTGCTGATTGCCAAGAAGATCCCTTATGGCATTGCCATCGCTATCGGCGGCTTCCTGGCTTTTCCCTCGTCGCCTATGGTCGCGGCGGCGACATATCATATTATCTAAATTAGATCTTTCTAAGAATTAATGATGTATTGCGCAACGCTATATTCTGCGTGCCTTTAATAGTTATGCTTAATTGATTGTAAATGTAATATACCATTAACCATAATTACACCAATTGCGGAGCATTCTGCGGGGCGAAGAGTCGTATTCCCCAAGGAATGATCATGAAACCCGCTCGCTTAATGATACTCGCGGTGGCAGTTGTCGCGGCAGGGCTTGCCGGATTGCTGGCGATGCGTCTGGCCGGCACGCGCAACGTCGTGCCGCAGGTCGAAGCGGTGATAGAGAAGGAGGCGACGGCCAATGTGCTCGTCGCCGACGCCAATCTTCCGGTCGGCTCGCGCCTGAATGAGAAGTCGATCCACTGGATGGCCTGGCCGCAAAGCGGCCTGGTCAAGGGTTTCATTACCGAATCCGAGCGCCCCGATGCCCTGAAAGACCTGAACGGCGCAGTCGTGCGTCTGCCGATCTTTGAAGGCGAACCGATCCGCGAAGAGAAGGTCGCCGATTCCAACAGCCACATTCTCTCCTCGCTGCTGCCCTCCGGCAAACGTGCGGTCGCCACCGAGATTTCCGTCGCCACCGGTGCCGGCGGCTTCATTCTCCCCAATGACCGGGTCGACGTGATCATGGTGCGCAAGGGCGATACCCAGAAATTCGTAACCGAGACGGTGCTCAGCAATGTCCGCGTGCTCGCCGTCGATCAGCAGGTCGAGGAAAAGCAGGATGGCAGCAAGTCCGTGGTTGGCACGACCGCAACGCTTGAGCTGACGCCGGATCAGACCAAGGTGCTTGCGGTCGCCCAGCAGATGGCCGACCGGCTGACACTGGCGCTGCGCTCCGTCGCCGACGCGCAGCAGCCGGATACGATCGCCGCCGATTACCTGCTGAGCGGAGATAACGGCGGTGCCGTCGTCCAAGTTATCAAATCAGGCTCGATCATCGCCAACGGCACAGCCGCAGCCAAGACGCCATGAGAAGGGGCGGGACCATGTTCAAGACCAGCAAACCGATCCACCTCCTCTCGATTGCGGCTCTCTCCTTTTCGGTCGCTTTCTCCGGCCTGCCTTTCGCCGCAGCGCCGGCCTTTCTGCGCATGTCGACGGCCAAGGCCGACGGTTCCGACAGCATCGTTACCATTGCAGGCCTCGGCACCAAGCGCACGCTGAAGCTCGGCCTCAACAAGGCGCTGGTGGTCGATTTGCCGGCAGACGCCCATGATATTCTCGTTTCCGATCCGAAGATGGCCGATGCCGTGACGCGTACCTCGCGCCGCATCTATCTCTTCGGCAAGACGGTCGGCCAGACCAATATCTTCGTCTTCGGTGCCGACGGGAAGGAGATCGTCAGCCTCGACCTCCAGATCGAGCGCGATATTTCCAGCCTTCAGTCCAATATCAAGCGCTTCATTCCGGACTCCGACATTAATGTCGAGATCGTCTCCGACAACATTGTCATGACCGGTACGGTGCGTACGCCGCAGGATTCGACGCGCGCCGAACAGCTTGCCGAGGCTTTCCTCAAGGGCGGCGAGGCGACGACGCGCAATGAAACCGCAAGCGCTAGCGGCGGCGACAATTCCGTCGCCCTCTTTGCCGAAGCACGCCAGACGTCACAGATCGTCAACCTTCTGCAGATCGAGGGCGAGGATCAGGTGACGCTGAAGGTCACCGTCGCCGAGATCAAGCGCAGCGTGCTGAAGCAAATCGGCTTCGACAATCTCGTCAGCAATTCCTCAGGCCTGACTGTCGCTCAACTCGGCAGTATCACCAGTGACACGACCGCGGCCGCGGGCGGTGGCGGTATCGCCGCCCTATTCAAGAGCGCGATCGGCAAATACAATATCAGCACCTATCTCAGTGCCATGGAGCAGGCCGGCGCGGTACGTACATTGGCGGAACCGACATTGACGGCAATCTCCGGTCAGGCCGCGACCTTCAATTCCGGCGGTCAGCAGCTCTACTCCACGACCGATAGCGACGGCAACGTCACGATTACGCCCTTTACCTACGGCGTAAGCTTGGCCTTCACGCCTGTGGTTCTCTCTGCAGGGCGCATCAGCTTGCATATCCAGACTGAGGTGTCCAACCCGGTCGGCACATCGGGAACCGCGACGTATAACCAGCGTGCGGCCGATACCTCGGTCGAATTGCCCTCCGGCGGCTCCATTGCGCTGGCGGGCCTCCTCAGTGACAGCGTCCAGCAGACCACCAACGGCACGCCGGGCGCCTCGAAGATCCCGATCCTCGGCGCACTCTTCCGCCAAAAGAGCTTTGAACGCGACGAAAGCGAACTGGTGATCATCGCGACACCCTATCTGGTGCGGCCGGTGGCGCGGGCTCAACTCGCTCGCCCTGACGACAATTTTTCACCGAGCAACGATGTCTCTGCCTTCTTCATGAACCGTGTCAACAAGATCTACGGGCATAAGGACGGGCCGCCGGTTGCGGATGCCGATTTCCACGGCACGGTCGGCTTTATCTACAAGTGAGGGGAGACGGACAATGACGCACCCCTTTTCAACCGGAACAACGAGAGACCAAAAGATGGCCAGCCTCGATCGCAATGCGCCCCGTATCGCCAGGCCGCGATTTTCAGCCCTGGCTCTGATCATGATGGCTGCGGCTGTCAGCGGATGTGCGGGATCGCCGGATCGCATGACGACCAGCGCCCTTTCCGATGACTATCGTCAGCGTCATCCTATCGTGCTGACCGAAAAGGAACATCACGTCGACATCCCCGTCATTGCCGGCGATCGCCGTATTACGACCGGCGCCCGCGACACGGTTCGCGGTTTCGTGCAGGATTATAAGGCTCACGCTTCCGGCACTGTCGAAATCCTGGCGCCCGGCAGTTCGGCCAACTCGCCTGGGGTTTCCGCGCTTCGCCGGCAGATCCGGCAAGAACTTGTCGCAAGCGGCATTCCGTCAGCGCGTATCGTCGACAATTATTATCAATCCGGCGGCCCCGGTGATGCCGCGCCGATCCGCCTTAGTTTCATGGCAACGACGGCGACCACCAATTCCTGCGGCCAATGGCCGGAAGATCTGTCCGATAACGCCTTCGACAATCAGAACTACTACAATTTCGGCTGCGCGACCCAGAACAACCTCGCAGCGCAAGTGGCAAACCCGACCGACCTCGTCGCGCCGCGCGCCATGTCGCCGATCGATACCGACCAACGCAGCAAGGTGATCGACAATTACCGCAGCGGCAACGTCCCGACGAGCACGGCCACGATCAGCGGCTTCGGCTCGTGAGCATGAGGATAATCGGCCGGCGGAACAGGATAGAATCATGAGCGCTATCAATTACGATATCAGAAAGCCCGAGATGGAGGACGATGATGCGCCCCGCACGGGCGATCTCGAGAACATGCGACCGCTGCCGCGCATCTCGGTACACGCCTTCTGCGAAAGCGAGCAGTTGCAGCAGGTGATGGACCGATGCGCCAATGATCGGCGCATGTCCAAGGTCAGCCTCAGAATCACCAGCGGCAGCACCGCGGCGGCGGCGAACATGTTCGCCTCGACGCCGACGCCCAATCTGATCATCCTGGAAACCCGGGCCAATCCGGGCAATCTCCTGGCGGAGCTTGCGCCGCTCGCTGCCGTCTGCGATCCCAGCACCAAGGTGGTGATCGTCGGTCATCACAATGATATCGGCCTCTATCGCGAACTCATCCGCAACGGTATTTCCGAATATATGGTTCAGCCGGTTGCCATGGCCGACGTCATGGCGGCGATGACGGCGATCTTCGTCGATCCCGATGCCGAGCCGCTTGGCCGCAGCGTCGCCTTTATCGGCGCCAAGGGTGGGGTAGGGGCATCCACCATCGCGCATAATTGCGCTTTCGGCATCTCCAACCTGTTCTCGACCGAGACCATTCTCGCCGATCTCGATCTGCCCTACGGCACCGCCAATATCGATTTCGATCAGGACCCGGCCCAGGGCATCGCCGAGGCCGTCTATGCGCCGGAGCGTCTTGACGAGGTTTTCCTCGATCGCCTGCTGACCAAATGTTCGCAGCACCTGTCGCTGCTTGCTGCCCCCTCTATGCTCGATCGCGCCTATGATTTCGACGGCCAGGCCTTTCAGCCCGTGCTCGACGTCCTGCAGCGCAGCGCGCCGGTGAGCGTGCTCGACGTGCCGCATCTCTGGACGGAATGGACGCGCTCGGTGCTTTCGGCCGTCGACGAAGTCGTCATTTGCGCGGCGCCCGACCTTGCCAATCTGCGCAACGCCAAGAACATGTTGGATGCGCTGCGCAAGCTGCGCCCCAACGACAAGGCGCCACATCTCATCCTCAATCAGGTCGGTATGCCGAAGCGCCCGGAAATCGGTCCCTCGGAATTCTGCGAGCCGTTGGAGACCGACCCGATCGCCATCATTCCCTTCGATATCAACTTGTTTGGCAACGCCGCCAACAGCGGCCGCATGATTTCGGAGACCGACCCGAAATCACCGGTCGCCGAGACCTTCTCGCAGATATCGCACATCGTTACCGGGCGCGTTGCCCTGAAGAAGGCAAAGAAGGGCGGCCTGCTCGGCCTTCTGAAGCGGAAGTAATTGTTTGATGTCGCATGATCTTGTTCGAAGGCCGGTTCGTGTTTTTGAGATCATGCTCTAGCGTAGAATTGGATCGACGGCATGTTTGGCAGACGCGGAAATGAAGGTCCTGCAAAGAGCGGTGGCGTGACGCCTCCGCCGTCGCCGCCCCGTGCGCCGTCCGCTACTGCGCCTGCGGCATCGACAGTGCTGGTCGAGCCGGCGCGCGAGGGGTCACAACCGCGCCAGCAGGTGGCGCCGCCGTCGATGCAGACGCCGACACGCCGCCGGCCGGCGCGCACCGAAGAATATTACGACACTAAGTCGCAGGTCTTTTCCGCTCTGATCGATACGATCGACCTGTCGCAACTCTCCAAGCTCGATGCCGAGGCTGCGCGCGAAGAAATTCGCGACATCGTCAACGACATCATCACCATCAAGAATTTCGCGATGTCGATCTCCGAGCAGGAGGAACTGCTCGAGGACATCTGCAATGACGTGCTCGGCTACGGTCCGCTCGAACCGCTGCTTGCCCGCGACGATATCGCCGACATTATGGTCAATGGTGCCGGCCAGACCTTCATCGAAGTCGGCGGCAAGACGGTGGAATCGGAAGTCCGCTTCCGCGACAATGCACAGCTCCTTTCCATCTGCCAGCGTATCGTCAGCCAGGTCGGCCGCCGCGTCGATGAATCGAGTCCGATCTGCGACGCCCGCCTGCCGGACGGATCGCGCGTCAACGTCATCGCACCGCCGCTGTCGATCGACGGCCCCGCGCTCACCATCCGTAAATTCAAGAAGGACAAGCTGACGCTCGACCAGCTCGTCCGCTTCGGCGCTATCACGCCGGAAGGAGCCACGCTGCTGCAGATCATCGGCCGCGTTCGTTGCAATGTCGTCATTTCCGGCGGTACCGGCTCGGGCAAGACGACGCTTTTGAACTGCCTTACCAACTATATCGACCGCGACGAGCGCGTCATCACCTGCGAGGATACGGCCGAACTGCAACTGCAGCAGCCGCACGTCGTCCGCCTCGAAACCCGCCCGCCGAACATCGAAGGCGAAGGCGAGATCACCATGCGCGATCTCGTTAAGAACTGCCTGCGCATGCGTCCTGAACGCATCATCGTCGGCGAAGTGCGCGGACCGGAAGTCTTCGACCTGTTGCAGGCGATGAACACCGGCCACGACGGGTCGATGGGCACGATCCACGCCAACACGCCGCGCGAATGCCTGAGCCGTATGGAATCGATGATCGCGATGGGCGGCTTCAGCCTGCCGGCGAAGACGGTGCGCGAGATCATTTCCACATCCGTGGACGTGGTCATCCAGGCCGCCCGCTTGCGCGACGGTTCGCGCCGCATCACCCAGATCACCGAGGTGATCGGCATGGAAGGCGATGTGATCATCACGCAGGACCTGATGCGCTACGAGATCGAAGGCGAAGATGCGAACGGCCGTATCATCGGGCGGCATATGTCGACCGGCATCGGCAAGCCGAATTTCTGGGACCGCGCCCGCTACTACAACGAGGAAAAGCGCCTGGCTGCTGCCCTCGACGAAATGGAAAACAAGTCGAAATAGGACTTTCCCGATGTTCGGTGTCGATCCGGTAGTGCTTCTGATTGTGGTGCTCGCAGCCGTCTCCGCGGCGGCTGTCTGTTACAGCATCCTCTATTCCCGGATCGAGAGGCAGAAAAAGGCCGACAGCCGCGTCAACCGCATCAAATCGGCCGAGACCGACCGTATGCAGGTCAAGGCGGCGCGCGACCGCGTGCAGGAAATGTCGAAACGGCGCAAATCGGTGCAGGATTCGCTGAAGGATCTCGAAAAGCGCCAGTTGGAGAACACCAAGAAGAAGCAGTCGCTGAAAGTACGCCTCGGGCAAGCCGGCCTGTCGCTAACGCCGGCGCGTTTCTATCTCTTCAGCGTCCTGTTCGGCTTCTTCATCATGCTTGTCGTCTTCCTGCTCGGCGCACCGGTCGCCGTCTTGGTCGGCCTTCCCTTCGCCGCCGCCTTCGGCCTGCCACGTTGGGTCATCGGTTTCCTCATCAAGCGCCGGCAGAACAAGTTCCTCGATGAATTCCCCAACGCGCTCGATCTCATCACCCGCTCGATCCGCTCGGGCCTGCCGCTCAATGACGCCGTGCGGCTGGTGGCGGGCGAGGCGCGCGAGCCGGTGAAAACCGAGTTCCGCCGCGTCGTCGAAGCCCAGCAGGTCGGCCTGAGCATGACCGATGCCTGCGCGCGCATGACCAACCACATGCCGCTGCAGGAGGTGAACTTTTTCACGATCGTCATCGCCATCCAGGCGCAGGCCGGCGGCAACCTCTCCGAAGCGCTGGGCAACCTCGCGCGCGTGCTGCGCGAGCGCAAGAAGATGAAGGCGAAGGTCACCGCGCTGTCGATGGAAGCCAAAGCCTCGGCCGTCATCATTGGCTCGCTGCCCTTCATCGTCGCGACGCTCGTCTATCTGACCTCGCCGCAATACATGTTGATCCTTTTCACAGATCCGCGCGGCCATTTGATCCTGGGCGCCGCCGGCATCTGGATGTCGGTCGGCATCTACATCATGCGCAACATGGTCAATTTCGAGATTTGACCGAAGGAGACGCCGAGCCATGTCCTCCGATTTCGCCAGTAGATTGACCGATCCCAGCACGGTACTCGCCGTTTTCGTGGCGATCGCCGTCTTCGCCACCTTCTACACGATCGCGGTGCCCTTCCTGGAGCGCGGCGATCTCAACAAACGCATGAAAGCCGTTTCCACCGAGCGAGAACAGATCCGCGCCCGGGAACGCGCCCGCTTGACCGCCGATGGCGGCAAGGCGTCGCTACGCAGCCAGAACAACCAGAATGTCCGCCAGATCGTCGAGCGCTTCAATCTCCGCACCGCTTTGGTCGATACCAACACGGTCAATCGGTTGCGAGCGGCCGGTCTGCGTTCGGAAAATGCGCTGAACATGTTCCTGGTGGCGCGTTTTCTGCTGCCCTTCCTGTTCTTGATGGTTGCCGTCATTTTCGTTTTCGTCCTTGGCTACTTCGCCGCCAAGCCCTTCGCGATCCGCCTTCTCGGCGTTATCGGCACCGCCTATCTCGGCTTTTACGCCCCGAACATCTATATTTCCAATCGCATGACCAAACGGCAGAAATCGATCAAGCGCGCCTGGCCGGATGCGCTCGATCTCATGCTGATCTGCGTGGAATCGGGCATTTCCATCGAAGCCGGCATGCGCCGCGTCTCCGAAGAAATGGCGGAGCAATCGCCGCCGCTCGCCGAAGAAATGGTGTTGACCACGGCGGAACTCTCGTTCCTGCAGGATCGCCGTACCGCTTTCGACAATCTCGCCAGCCGCACACAGATCGAAATCGTCAAATCGGTGACGCAGGCTCTGATCCAGGCCGAGCGCTATGGCACGCCCATCTCGCAGGCGCTGCGCGTGCTGGCGCAGGAAGGCCGCGACGAACGCATGAACGAGGCGGAAAAGAAGGCCGCCGCCCTGCCGCCGAAGCTGACGGTGCCGATGATCGTCTTCTTCCTGCCCGTTCTCATGGCCGTTATCCTTGGCCCGGCGGCTATCCAGGTGATGGACAAATTCTGACATACAAAACTTGCCGCCGGTGCCGGACGTGATTAATTTCCAATCCTGCGTCATCGGCAATGTGAGGCGGATGATACCGGCGCGAAGATGGCGCCGTCCGCCCCGAGGCCGATCGTATCGGGAGGATTTTCATGTCATCCATAGCTATCTTTTTCAGCATCATCGCCGCCGTTTTCATCGGGGCGGTCAGCCCTGGTCCGAGTTTCGTTCTCGTTTCCCGCATCGCCGTTTCCCGCTCGCGCAGGGCTGGCCTTGCCGCCGCGCTCGGAATGGGTGCCGGCAGCGTCACCTTCGCGACTTTGACCCTGTTCGGTTTGAACGCGCTGCTGATGCAGGTCGAATGGCTCTATCTTGCCCTGAAGGTCGCCGGTGGCCTGTATCTGATCTACATTGGCATCCGCATTTGGCGGAACGCCGCCCACGACCTTTCTATCGACGCTCCAGCCACGCCGATCGGCGGGAGCGTCGGGCGTAATTTCTGGTTTGCGCTGGGGACGCAGCTCAGCAACCCGAAGACGGCCATTTTCTACGGCAGCATTTTTGCAGCACTTCTTCCGGCCGAACCCGCTCCCGGGCTGATGCTCGCCGTGCCACTGGCGGTCTTCGCCGTCGAGGTGGGTTGGTATACGGTTGTGACACTCGCCTTTTCGTCAAACCGTCCGCGCGCGCTCTATCTCGGCGCCAAGCTTTGGATCGACAGGATCGCGGGTGCCGTCATGGGAGCGCTTGGCGTCCGGCTGGTGGCGGAAGGCCTGCCGCGGCATATCTGGCGCTGAAACCGCTCTAGTTAACCGCTTTCTTGCCGCCATCGCCGGCGGCGAGTTTTTGCCAGGAATTCTGCTGCGCCAGCATGGAGCGCAGATAGGCGACATTGGCGTTCGCCTGCTGTGGCGTCAGTTCCTGGCGGGCGATCTTTTCGGCTTCGGGGAAGCGGCCCTGCAACCCAACCACGAGAGCCAGATTCTGGCGCACGCGGCTGTCGGCTGTCGGCTGAGCGGCGGCGGAGCGAAGATAGGTCTCGGCGGACTTCAGATCGCCGGTCAGCACATAGGACATGCCGAGATTGGAAAGGATTGTCGGCTCATTCGGCTGCAGCACGAGTGCATCGCGATATTTGCCGCGCGCCTCGGTCGAGCGGCCGAGCTGATCGAGGATCGCGCCTTCGGCCGAAACCAGCCGCCAGTCCGGGCGGTCCGGGGTCTGCGCGCGATCGATGGTCGCAAGCGCATCCTGGAGCTGCCCGGCAGCGGCCTGAGCCTTGCCGTAGGCAGCCAGTACGCCGCGATCGTCGGGATGGGCGATCGCCACCTGCTGCATGACCGCCAGCGCCTGATCGTTGCGCCCGCTCATGCGCAGCGCATTGGCGTAGTTGACGCCGGTATCGCGGTCTTTCGGATTGGCCTCATAGGCTTTGCCGAGGGTAAGGGTCGCCTGCGCGAGGTCCGCGCCGTTCATCTCGTCGACCGGCTTTGACATTGTCGGGATCGAGCCGGTCGTCATCTTGTCTTTTCCGGTCGTCGAGCAGCC
Source organism: Rhizobium sp. CB3060 (assembly GCF_025200735.1). Classification (NCBI taxonomy): domain Bacteria; kingdom Pseudomonadati; phylum Pseudomonadota; class Alphaproteobacteria; order Hyphomicrobiales; family Rhizobiaceae; genus Rhizobium; species Rhizobium sp. CB3060. The sequence continues at coordinate 3,895,707 of NZ_CP104158.1, forward strand.
GGCGAGTACAAGCGCCATAAGTGCCGCTGACGCACCGTGGAGCAGGAAGGTCTTGAATGTCGACGTGGTTGACGAAGTGGCCATGGCGCCTATCCCGAAATGCCTGAGTCCTGCGCCTGGCCTCAAATCGGAACAGGGAAAGGTTTGACGCAATGTTCGCTCCAGCAATAATCTGTTAACCCTAACAGAGAGTTAACCCGCGATTCCCGGAAATCATTGCCAAAGGATAGTTATGGCCCCCTATCAGTACATCGAGCGCGCGAGCCCCTTCAACTCGAAGGGTGGCGCGACGCTGCCGATTTTTGCCGTCACTCCGGCACATATCGAGACTGGCACCATCGATCCCATCGCCCTCGATTGGGCGAGCAAGGCCGGCTACAAGGCCGATAGCGGCTCGCTGCTATTGATTCCGACCGAAGAAGGCCATCTCGGCGGCGCTCTGTTCGGCCTTGGCTCCAACCCCTCGGAACAACCCTTCCTGACGGGCAGGTTGGCGCGTAGCCTGCCGGCGGGTGATTGGCATATCGAGACCGCGCCGCTCACGGCAAACCGGCTTTCGCTCGGCTTCGGCCTCGGCAGCTACCGGTTCGAGCGCTACAAATCGGAAAAAGCCAACCCGCCGACGCTGATGATTCCGCGCGATGCGGACGCCACCGATATCAAGCGCCAGCTCGCCGGCGTCTTCCTCGCCCGCGACCTCATCAACACCCCGACCAACGACATGGGACCGGAACAGCTCGAAGCCGCCTTCCGGGCGCTCGCCGAGCACTACAAGGCGGAGGTGTCCGTCATTATCGGCGACGATCTCCTGAAGCAGAATTTCCCGTTGGTGCACACGGTCGGCCGCGCCAGCGCCGATGCGCCGCGCCTTCTGGAACTGCGCTGGGGCAAGAAGGGTCATCGCCGCATCACGCTGGTCGGCAAGGGTGTCTGCTTCGACACCGGCGGCCTAGACATCAAGCCGGCATCCTCCATGCTGCTGATGAAGAAGGATATGGGCGGTGCCGCCAATGTCATGGGCCTGGCGCTGATGATCATGGACGCCAAGCTGAAGGTCGATCTGCGCGTCATTATTCCGGTCGTCGAAAACTCGATTTCGTCCAATGCCTTCCGTCCCGGCGACATCTACAAGAGCCGCAAGGGCCTGACCGTGCAGATCGACAATACCGATGCCGAGGGACGGCTGATCCTCGCCGATGCGCTCTCCTATGCAGACGAAGAAGCGCCCGATTTGCTGATCGACATGGCGACATTGACGGGCGCTGCCCGTGTCGCACTCGGCCCGGACCTGCCGCCCTTCTTCACCGATGACAACGATCTTGCCAACGATCTCACCGAAGCCAGCCTGGAGACGGACGACCCGTTGTGGCGCATGCCGCTTTACATGGGCTACGACAAGGATATCCGCGCCAAATTCGCCGATATCACCAATGCCCCCTCCGGCGGCATGGCCGGCTCGATCACCGCCGCTTTGTTCCTCAAGCGTTTCGTGACGAAAACGCCGAGCTGGGCGCATTTCGATATCTTCGGCTGGGCACAGAGCGAACGTCCTCACTCGCCGGGCGGCGGCGAGGCGCAGGCCATCCGGGCGCTGTATCACTATATCCGCCAGAGCGTGCGATAGGGCCGAAGTACTGCCTCTCACCCGCCCTCGTGGTTAGAGGCTACGGTCCTTTGGACCTTCGCACCTCACCATGAGGTGGCCGCTGGCGGCCCGAATGTGCTGCAACCCTTCTCCCCGCATTACGGGGAGAAGGGTTGGCGAATTCCCCTTGAAACCGCCATGATCTTGGCCGAGACTGAAACGGTAGCGTAACGATCTTCGAGGTTGCCTTTGCCGCTTGAACTCTCTGCCTCGCAGGCTCTCGGCCTCTGGCAAGGCGTGGCGCTCGAGCAGGTGCGTCGCGAGGGTCATGACTTGACGCTTCGGCAGATGGCGATCCTCCTGCAGATCTACCTCGTGCCGCCACCGCATACGGTGCGAGGGCTCGCCGCAACGCTCGGCGTTACCAAGCCGGTCATCACCCGTGCGCTCGACACCATGGGCGAGATGGGGCTGGTCGACCGCGTCCGCGACGAGCGTGATCGCCGCAACGTCATCATCAAGCGCACTGTCGCAGGCGCGCTCTATCTGGAAAAGCTCGGTGATCTCGTCATCGAGCAAGGCCGCAAACTATCCGTCTAGAGCAGTTCAGCGCTTCACGGAATCGCTGAACTGCTCTATCTCTTTGTTTTCACGCAATTCCGGACGGAAAACCTCTACGCACTTTTCCTGGAATTGCTCTAGAGGACCATGTTCATGATGCTCGACCGCCGTCTCAATGCCTTTCGGCCCGATCTTGCCGAGGCCTCCCTTCGGGGCAAGGTCGAAGCCGGCCGTTTTGTCGAGGGCACCAGAGCGCAGGTCGTCGATCCCGTCGCCGCCCTTCGCCCGCAGCCGGATCTGGCGCGCGGCATCGACACCGAGCTTTTGTTCGGCGAAGAGGTCGATGTCTTCGAGCGCAAGGATGGCTGGTGCTGGGTGAAAGCGGTGTCGGACGGCTATGTTGGCTATCTTCCCGAAAAAACGATCCTGACGGAACAGGCCGCACCCACGCATGTCGTCGTGACGCAGCGGACGTTTCTCTATCCCGAGCCGGAACTGCGCAAACCCCACGCGGATATCCTCTCCATGGGCAGCCGCGTGCGCGTCACCGGCACGGCCGAGACGCGGGGGAACCATTATGTCGTCCTTGAAGACGGCGCGGCCATCTTCGCCAAGCATGTCCAGCCGATCGGTTACAATGATGGCGGCGACTATGTCGATGTCGCCTTGCGCTTCCTGGAAACCCCCTATCTCTGGGGCGGCCGGTCCGGTCTCGGTATCGATTGCTCCGGCCTCGTGCAGCTCGCATTGTTGATGACGGGCCGCGACGCGCCGCGCGATGCGGACATGCAGGCGGCTGGCCTCGGCGAACCGATTACGCGTGAGGAATTGCGCCGCGGCGATTTCGTCTTCTGGAAGGGCCATGTGGCCATCATGGAAGACGAGAAAACCATCGTGCATGCCAACGGCCATACGATGACCACGGCACGCGAAGATTTTGCCGCCGCCGTCGAGCGCATCGGCTGGCTCTATGAGCAACCGACAGGCTACCGCCGCCTGCAGGGCTGAGAGCCGGTCGGAACTGGTCTGAATCTAAACCGTTATTTCCTCGATTGAACACCTTCTTGTTCGAGAGGAGAAGCATCATGCCGATCACGGCCATGGAACAGGTGATCAGGGATATCCTCCACGACAGCCATCTGAGGCGCAGTCGCAAGATCGATCGGCTGCGTGAGCTGCGGAGCGAAACTCGCGGCATCCAGCGCGCCGGCAGCGCCAGCATGATGAGTATAGATGACGGCCTACAGGATGACCTGCATGTCATCGAAAAGGCCTTGCGGCAGCTTGGCGCCGATGTCGAGGAGAAAGGTGCGGCCCGGCTGTAGGCCTTCACCCTTGCCCCAGCGGGGAGAGGTCGCGCGGTACGCGCCGGTCAGGGAGCAGGTGGCTTCGGCCAGTTCGTGACCCCGCCGGTCCAGGTTTCGAACGCCTTCGAGAGTTTCAGCACCAGCATGTCGCCAAAACGCGGACCGACGATTTGCAGTCCGATCGGCATGCCGGAGCGGGAGAAGCCGCAATTGATCGATGAGGCCGGCTGCTCCGACATGTTCCAGGGAACGGTAAAGGCGATGTGCTCGAAGGGCAGGGCCGGATCGTTGGTGGGGGAGGCCCAATCGGCCGGATAGGAGACAATCGGGTTGGTGGGCGATAGCAGCGCATCGACCTCGGTAAACAGCTTGCCGCAACTTCTGCGCATCTCGATCGTCTGGTTGAAACCGCGCACCGCTTCGACACCGCTGATATCGGCACCGCCCTTCGCCCATGTGTAGATATAGGGCAGGATCAGGTCGCGGCGCTCCTCGCTCAATCCCATGATATCGCTCCAGAAACGCGCTCGCCAGAAGACATCCAGCCCATCCAGCATCTGCTTTGTCAGCACCGGCGCGACGTCGATAATCGTAGCGCCCGCTTCTTCGAAGCGCTTGGCGGCGGCGACAACCGCATCGCGCACCTCGGCATCGGCGGGCAGGCCGCAGCCGGCATCGAGCATCAGGCCGATCTTCAGCCCGCGCACATCGATATCGAGATCCATCCAGTCGATCTCGTTCGGCGGCAGGCTGGTGCCATCGCGCCAATCGGGCCGCGAGAGCGTGGCCATGGAAAAGGCGGCGTCCTCGACCGTGCGGGCCATTGGCCCGGCGCAGCGGCCGACATAATAGGGATCGACCGGAATGCGGCCATGGCTTGGCTTGAAGCCGAAAATGCCGGTCCAGCCTGCCGGCAGGCGCACCGAGCCGCCGATATCCGTGCCGATGTGCAACGGCCCGTAGCCGGCAGCCGCCGCCGCCGAGGCGCCGGCACTGGACCCACCAGGATTCTGGGTCGGATCCCAGGGATTGCGGCTGAGTTTGTGGAAGCTGGAAAGACCGGAGGACAGCATGCCGTAGTCCGGGCAGGTGGTTTTGGCGAAGATCACCGCGCCATCTTCGCGCAGGCGAGCTGCGACCGGCGCATCCTCGGCGGCGGGAATGAGTTCGACGGCGGCCGTGCCGAGCGGCACCGGCTGGCCCTTGGTGGCGATCAGCTCCTTGAGGGTCACCGGAATGCCGTCCAGTGCTCCGAGCGGCGCGCCCTTCGCCCAACGTTCGGTCGAGGCGGCCGCCTTCCGGCGCGCCACTTCCGGCTCATAGGCGTAGAGTGCGGCGATCGTCGGCTCCCACGCCTCGATATGTTTCTCCAGCGCCAGCCAGTATTCACTCGGCGAAAGGCTCTTTTCGGAAAATTTCCGAAGGAGTTGGCGGATGGAAAGATCGGTCGCTTCGGTCATGGTCCATTCTCTTCGTATGTCGAAGTTAGAGCGGTTCAGCGTTTAACGGAATCGCTTTCCCGCTCTATCCTTTTGTTTTTACGCATTCCGGACGGAAAACCGCTCCGCACTTTTCCTGGAATTGCTTTAGCGGCGTGCCGCGCGTGGATCGAGAAGATCGCGCAGGCCGTCGCCAAGCAAGTTGAAGCCGAGGACGCAGAGTGCAATCGCTAGGCCCGGCAGGATGGCGAGCCAGGGCGCTTGTCCAAGATAGGTCTGCGCTTCCGCCAGCATCCGCCCCCAGGTCGGCGCCGGCGGCGGCACGCCGAGGCCGAGGAAGCTCAAGCCGGCTTCGGTCAGGATCGCCAGGCCGAGCTGGATGCTCGCCTGGACGATGATGATGCCCATGATGTTCGGCAGCACATGCCGCATGGTGATCGACAGGTGCGTATTGCCGAGGGCGCGCGCCGCCAGCACGTAATCCCTGCTCCAGGCCTGCAGCGCCGAACTAAGCGCCACGCGGGCAAAGACAGGAACCATGAAGGTGGCAATGGCGGTGATGGCGGTAAAGCGTCCGGTACCGAGAAAGGCGCCGAGGATCATGGCCGAAAGGATTGGCGGCAATGCGAAGATCACGTCGCAGGTGCGCATAACGAGCGATTCGAACAATCCGCGCTGAGCGGCAGCGGCAATGCCGATCACCGTCCCGATCGTGCCGCCGATCGCGACCGCCGACACTGAGATCGACAGCGAATTCCAGCAGCCGACCATCAGCATCGACAGCACGTCATGGCCGAGCTGGTCGGTGCCCAGAAGGCCGAAGCCGAAAGGAGGCTGCAGCTTATGGATGATCTGCATTTTCGCGGGCGGCACCGGCGTCCAGAAGAGGGACAGGATCGCGACGCCGACGAGCGAAAGAATGATGATGGCGCCGACGATCAGATTGGCGCGGCGCAGGGCGCGGAACCGGGAGCGGCGGGGAGGAGCGGGGGCGACGGTTTCGACCGTAATCATCGCGCGCCTCCGCTGCGAAGTCTGGGGTCGATGACCAGAAAGGAGAGATCGACCAGGAAATTCATGATGATGACGAGGGCGGCAAAAAACAGCACGACATCCTGCATGACGACGATGTCGCGCTGGCTGAGCGCCTGATAGGCGAGCCGTCCGAGACCCGGCAGGTTGAAGACGTTCTCGATCAGCACGGCACCAGCGACAAGGAAGGTGAATTGCAGGCCGAGGATGGTCAGTATCGGCACCAGGGCGTTCGGCACGATATGGCCCCAGAGAACGGCACCGCTTGACAGGCCCTTGGCGACCGCCGTGCGGGCGAAATCCTCATGCAGCGTGTCGAGCACGGTCGAACGAGTGACCCGTGTCAGCACACCTGCCTGCGGCAGAGCCAATGCCACCGCCGGCAGGATCAGCGCCCGGAGTGCCGGTCCCAGGCCATCGCTCCAACCGGGAAATCCTCCCGCCGGCATTAAGCCGAGCGAGGTGGAAAACAGCAGGATCAACAGCAGGCCCACCCAAAAGCCGGGCACGGCGATGCTCATCTGCGAAAACAGCGTGGCGATAATATCGAATATGCCGCCGCGCCGGGCGGCGGCCGCCACGCCGAGCGGCACGGCGATGAGGATGGAAAGAATGATGGCGAGGATGGCAAGCGGCAATGTTACGGCCAGCCGCTCGACGATGAGGCCGGCGACCGGCACACCATAAGTATAGGACTTGCCGAGATCGCCAGTCAGCGCGCCGCCAAGCCATTGGCCGTAGCGGACGATCAATGGCTGATCGAGGCCCATGTCGTGTCGCAGCGCGGCAAGCGTCTCCGGCGAGGCCGAGGTGCCGAGCGTGATGGCGGCGGGATCGCCCGGCAGCAGGGCCATCACCGCAAAGATCAGCAACGAAACGGCGATCAGGGTCAGGATAAGACCTGTGATCCGGCGGGTAAGAAGTACGATCATTGCATGCCCATCGCCGGATCGGCTCCAGCATCGAAACATTCGACAGCGGGCGAGGTGATCCGCCCTGCTGTCTGTGCGGAACCGAAGAGATCAGTCTTCCCAGGAGACGTTGGTCAAGACATTCGAGGGGATCGGCTCGTTCTCCCAAAGCCCCTTCAGCTTCTTGTCCCAGACCCCGAGCTTCGGCATGACGAAGAGGAAGAGCGCGGGGGCATCCTCGGCCAGGATCGTCTGCGCCTCGCCGTAGAGCTTGTTCTGCGCGGCCGGATCGGCGGTTAGCTGGATCTTCTTCATCAGCTCGTTGAAGACCGGGTTCTTATAATTGAAATAATAGGGGTCGCGCGAATAGATGTCGATGTCCAGCGGCTCGGCATGGGCGACGATGGTCATGTCGTAGTCGTGGCCGGTGAAGACGTCCTGCACCCATTTTGCCGGAAATTCCGTCGGCTCGATATTCATGGTGACGCCGATATCGGCAAACATCGCCTGCATCACCTGGGCGCTACGCGGCGCATAGGCCATCTGCGGCGTCTTGATGGTGAAGGTGAAGCCATTCGGATAGCCGGCCTCGGCCAGCAGCGCCTTGGCCTTTGCGGGGTCATAAGGCAGCGTCCCCGTCAGCTCCTGATATCCCGGGTCGTTCGGCGTGTAGTGGCTGCCGATCGCCGTGCCGAAACCGGACCAGGCGCCGTCGATGATCGTCTTGCGGTCAAGTGCCATCATCAGGGCCTGGCGCACCCGCTTATCGTCGAAGGGTTTGCGCGTATTGTTCATGCCGGCGACGACTTTGAGTTCGGTATTGCCGACCTTGGTCATCAGCCGCGCGTCGCCGTCGAAAGAGCTCATCAGCTCCGGTGCCGCGAATTCCGGAAAGGCGTCGAGATCGCCGGCCTTCAGGGCTGCCGCTTCCGCCTGCGGATCGGAAATGAAGCGGAAGGTCACCTTGTCGAGCTTCACGTCGACGGATTTGTTCCAGTAATCCGGGTTCTTTAGGAGCTCCACATGGTCGCCCTTGGCCCAGGCCGAGAATTTGAACGGGCCGGTACCAACAGGCGTCGTCTTGTCGTCGGCAGCAGACTTCGGGCCGACCATGACGGAGGAGGGCCAGGCGAGCCAGTAGAGCAGGCTGCCCGTCGGCGAAGAGAGATGCAGCACCAGCGTTTCCGGGTCCGGCGTGTCGATCGAGGCGATGGTTGCAAAGAAGCGTTTCTGCGGATTGATGGATTTGCCGTCACGGGCGCGATCGAGTGCGAATTTCGCCGCCGTCGAATCGAAGGCCTCGCCGTCGTGAAACTTGACGCCGGTTTGCAGCTTGAATGTGTAGGTTAGCCCGTCGGGAGAGATTTCCCAGCTTTTCGCAAGCTGCGGCACGATCTTGCCGCTCTCGTCGATAGCGACGAGCCCTTCGAAGATGTTCTGCCAAGTCACCTGACCAATGGCGACGGGTGCGGCGATTGTCGGATCGAGGCCGGTGGGTTCGACGCTCATGCCGATGTTCAGCGTCGTCTTGGCCGCTTCCGCCGGCGCTATGCCCAGTATCAGCAGCCCGGCCGACAGCGTGGCGCCGCAGGCAAGACGGCGCGCATAATCGCCCAGGTCTGAACTCGAAAACTTGGTCATCTCAATTCCCTTGCTCCGGCTCCCGATGCCGGTTTTCCCTCCGGCAAGGCCATTTTTTTGAAATAGTGTCATCTCGCAAGCGCACACACAATTGCGAAAATTTGTGCTGCGCATGCCCGGCGCGGTCCCGAAATGGCTAAATTATCCGGTCCGGAAAGCGGTCCCGCCAGGCCGGCAGCGCGCCTGCGACGGCCAGCGCCGTTGCTTCGTAGACGCCGCGGGCAATGGCACGCGCCATAACGAGGGTGGCGAGATGGCAGAGTTCCATGAAGCTCAGCAGGTCGTCTCTCTGATGTTTGCCGGTCGAAGCGGCAAACACCGTGTCGCCGTCGAGCGGCAGATGCGTGGGCAACAGCGCGCGGGCAAAACCGTCATGGCCGCAGATCGACAGCCGATGCGCTTCCGCCTTGGTCAACGCAGCATCGGTGACGATGGCGCCGATCGTTGTTGCCGTAACATTCGCGCCCTTCAGCCGCAGTCGGACGTCGATGGTTTCGGGCATGCCGAGACCGCCGAATTCCCCGCCGATCTCGAAGGGAGCGGCCCAGAAATGCGGTCCTTCGCCGATGGTGGCCGAGCCCAGCGCATTGACGGCGACGATGGCCGCGATCCTATGTCCCTGGCTGCTGACGGCGCTGGCCGAGCCGAGGCCGCCCTTGACCGTCGCCGTCGTCGCACCCGTGCCGGCACCGACCGTGCCGAGCGGGAAGGCACCCTTGCCTGCGGCCTTGAAGGCGGCGTAACCCATGTCGCGATAGGGCGAATGCAGGCCCCAATCCTTGTCGCCGCCATTGATGAGATCGAAGAGGATCGCCTGCGGCACCAGCGGCACGCGCGCGCTGCCGACCTGCAGGCCGCGGCCGATGTCGCGCAGGCCCGCCTGCACGCCGCCCGCCGCATCGAGACCGAAGGCTGAGCCGCCCGACAGCACCAGCCCGTCGACTACGCCCACCGTCATCGCCGGATCGAGCAATGCCGTGTCGCGTCCGCCCGGCGCACCGCCGAGCACGGAACAGGAGGCGACTGCCGGTTCATCGAAGATGATGGCTGTGACACCGGAGCCTAGCGCAGGATCGGTGCAATGACCGACGCCGACGCCTTCGATATCGGTTAGGAGATTGAGGAGATCAGCCAATGAAAAATCCTTCGCCTTTCAAAGCGCGAGGTCGTCATGGCGATAGGATCGCAAAGAGGGGGAAAAGACAAGATGGGTTTGTCGAAGGTGAGTGCTGTGGAGGCCGACCCTCGTGGTTCAAGGCTCCGGCTTTCAGCCTGCGCGCCTCACCATGAGGGCGGAGAGACCGTGGCGATCGGACGGAGAGGCTTTCGATGGGCCGGTACAAAAGATCAACCCCCACCCAGGGAGCGAACGACGCTCGAAGAGCAAGGGCTGATGATGTGGTGTGGTGATGGTGGGGAATAGCCGAGCCGATCCATCAAACGTGGATCGGCTTAGCCTGTTGGCGGACGAGGAGATCGCGGATGGCGAGTTTGACCTCATCCGCGCTTCTGAAACGCTGCTCGTCCAGATCATGGACATGATATTTCACGGCTATGAACTTCAGCCGGTCTTCATCCGGAACAACGATGCCGACGGGAACGCCAGCATATTCGATGACTTGCTTTTTCATTAAAAATACTCCCTCCGCGCCCTAGCGGCGCAGATATGGCGAATTGACTGTTTGAATCCGATAAGAGGACGAACGTCACATTCGACAGCGCGGGCGGGAGAGTGCGCCCGAGCGGTCATGGCCAAGCACGGACCGCCCAAGGATCGAAGCGATGACTTTAAAGTTCAGCATGTCACTTCCTTAGTTGGTGTTGTACTTGTAAGGCCCCAACGGGAGAGGCCTGCGATCTGGTGTTCTATTGTCTACAATCTTGGTAGATAATAGCAATTCCATCTTCAGAAACATATTCCGAAAGATGTCAAAATATCGACGATCGGGAAAATAAAATTCCGTATCCGACTAACTACGAGAAAGCCTGTATCAACCTCCGCGCAGCCTCCCGTATCGGAAGGGTATTGCCGATCACCGTCCCACAAATAGGAATTGGAACGAGATTCGACAATGGCCGAGAAGATTAAAAATCGGTTTGCCGCCAAATCTCCTCAATGGTTAATGGCGGGGATGGCAGGCCCTAAACGCCGTCCTCCAGCGCCTTTTCCAGGGCTTTCACGAAGAAATCGGTGCTTTCCGCCGAGAGGCAAAGCGGTGGTTTTATCTTCAACACATTCAGGTGATCGCCGGTCGGCTGCATGATGACGCCAAGCTCGAGTAGCCGCTCGCAGAGAGCGGCCGTCTCTTCCGTGGCGGGTGTCAGCGTCTCGTGATCGCGGACGAATTCGACGCCGAGGTAGAGGCCCATGCCGTGCACGGCGCCGATCAGCGGAAAATGCTCCATCAGCGCGATCAGCCCAGCCTTCAGGTGGTCGCCGATGATGCGAGCATTCTCCTGAAGGCCTTCGTCCTTCATGATGTCCAGCACGGTAAGGCCGACAACCGAGCTCACCGGACTGCCGCCGGCCGAGGAGAAGAAATAGCCCTCTTTCTCCAGTGATTCGGCGATCTCCCGCCGGGTGATGACGGCGCCGAGCGGATGGCCGTTGCCCATGCCCTTGGCGATGGTGATGATATCGGGCACGACGTCCTGGGTCTCGAAGCCCCAGAAATGGTGGCCGAGCCGGCCGTAACCCACCTGCACCTCGTCGGCGATGCAGAGGCCGCCCCGTTGCCGGACGGCGGCGTAGACATCGGCGAGATAGCCGCGCGGCAGGGCAATGCCGCCGGCATTGCCGTAGACCGCTTCCGCGATGAAGCCGGCGAGACCCTCGGCCTTCTCGTCGATGGTCTCCAGCAAGGTCGTAACGCCGGCCACGTAGTCCGCAGCCGAATCCGGACCGCGGAACGGGCCGCGATAGGTATTGGGCGAAACGAGCGGATGCATCCAGTCCGGTCGCGTCGTCAACGCCTGCGGATTGTCGGCAATGGAAGTGGAGACAGCATCGCTTGCCAGCGTCCAGCCGTGATAGGCCTCCAGCAGGCACAGCATGTTTTTCTTGCCCGTATGCGCCCAGGCAAGCCGGATGGCGAGATCGTTGGCCTCGGAACCGCTGTTGACGAGAAAGACGCTATCGAGACCATCGGGCGCCAATGCTGCCAAACGCTCAGAAAATTCGGCAACGGCGGCATAGTGGAAGCGGGAATTGGTGTTGAGCCGTGACCATTGCCGCTCGATGGCCGCCGTCAGCCGCGGATGCGCATGGCCGAGCATGGTCACGTTGTTGACCATGTCGAGATAGGTGCGGCCTTGTGTGTCGAACACGAATTCATGCCAGCCGCGCTCGATCTGCGGCGGGACGTCGTAATAATGCTTTTGCGGGCTGGCAAAATGCGCTTCGCGCTGCGTGAGAAGTGCGGCGCTCTCCAGCCGCGGCGCCTCGCAGGCCTCGTTCAGGAGAATGGCGGGCGAGGGGCAGACGGCCGACCAGCCATCGGCCTGGTGGGCTGTGGCAAAGAGCGGTGGCACCATCCCCGGGACGCGGCAGAGCTGCACGCGCAGTCCCCCGATGGCCGAGCCCTCGCTGCCGATCGTGCCGACGATCGCCCCTTGTTCCACCTCGGCGCCCTCTTCCAGCGTGCACTCGACGCCGTCGAGATGCAGGCTGACGGTTTCGCCAATCAGAACGAGATGCTGGCCATGCCATTGGATGCGGCCGGCAAAGGGCGCGGTGACGGTCGTGCCGGCCGGCAGGCAGATATCGCTATGCAGCGCGAAATTCTGCGGCGGCGTCATGCTGAGAAGATCGGCATGCGACAGACGGAATTCCCCGTAGCGCGTCGCAGCCGAGCCGGAAGCGATGGCCGCCTTGGCGAGCAACCGCCAGTCCATGTCCGGCTTTAGCCAGTTACCGTCGACGAAATGCGGGCTGGTCACGGAAAGATCGACGGCGGCGATGTGATCCGATGCAATGTCCGGCAGCAATACGGACCAGCCGTCGGTGGCGAGCGGAGCGAGATCCATGCCCGCGGCCCGGAGGATCGCCGCTTCCATCACGTCCGGCTGCGCGCCGGTGGCAACGTCGAAAATCTCGCGCTCGAGTTTGAGATTGCCGCGCACGTAATCATTGTCGGGGTCGATGGCGAGCTGTTGCTCGCCGCTGGCGGCGAGAATCACCGCGCGGGCGACGATCAGCGGCCAGAGCGCCTTCAATTCGGCTTCCCCGAGCGGATAGATCGCGTGATAGGCCTTGATGGCAGGGAGGATGTAGAAGGGATCGCCTTCGGCGTGGTGAAGCAGCGAGGCGCAGGTGACGGCGAGGTCGCCCACCACCCAGCCCTGGATGATGTCGCCGAAATCGATCACCCCATCCGGGATAGGCTGCCCATGCGCATCCGGATGACTGACGACATTGTCGCCGGTGACGTCGTGATGGACGGGCTGCACGCGAAGCCCGCTCGCAAGCGGCTGGATGCGCTTTACGGCCGCGACCATTGCCTTGGCGATGCGGTCGCGCGCCTCGTGATCCGATATCGCCGACAGGAGCTGCACGGCGACCGGCCCGGCGCGGCGCAGGTCCCATTGCAGGCTGCGGTGGAGGCCGGGATGTTCGAAATCGGCAAGGTCACGGGCGAGCCGGCCGGAAAGGGCACCCAGCGCCGAAACGGCGGCGACGGGCAGATGCTTGCGCCGAGTCAGCGATTGACCGGGGAGATAGCTGAGCAGCCGGACAAGATAATCCTGCTCGCGAATGGTGACGACGAGAATATCCCGGCCGCTCAGCGAGGGCACGATGTTGGGCACGCGCGGCGCATCGGGTTTCGCATGTAGATGGCGGATGGCGGCGTTCTGCGCCTCCAGCTCGACCGTGTCGTATTCCGTTCGGCAGATCTTCAGAACGTAGCTGTTGTCACCCGCGTCGATACGGTAGTTGCGGTCCTGCTGACTGCCGAGTTCGGTAACCGTCCCGGTCAGGCCGTAATGCGTCTGCAAGATCTCCGCCGCCGCTTCCGGCGTGGTATCCGGTCTTGGCAGTTGCATGCGATTGACGAGCGCGGCGTCGGTCATGGCTCCCCCGGATGGTTCATCTGCGTCGACACTAAACCATTCCGTCCAAAAGAAAATCACCGAAAACGAATAGGGTGATCTAACGTTAAGACGAAAGATAGGCTCCCGATTACGCCTGCCTAGAGCGCCATGCGTTCATTTGCATGAAAGCGGGATGCTCAAGAGCGCTGTGCGTTCATTTGAATACACAAAAGTCGGTCTTGTTCGGACCCTACTCAACCTCGATTGAATAGCTGCAGCCGGCGAGCGTCTTGCCGGGATGGTAGATGTCGGTCGAGACGTCGAGGGCGATGCGCGAATGCAGGACCGTGTCGGAATTCTCCAACTGCTCCTTCTTGGAGAATATCTCCCTTTCGGCAAGATATTTGTCGAACCGGTCGACCGCAGCGGTGACGCCCAGCTCCTTGGCAAGCGGATGCGGATCGGCCTCGTTGATCAGTGCAAGCGGACCGGAGGAAGCAAACGCGATCCTGTCGGTCTGTCGCCCGAAAACGGTGATCGGCTTTGCCAGCTTGAATTCCCGCAGCAGAAGGCTGGTCGACGGCTGCTCGGTAATGCCGAACCGTCTCATTGCCTCATCGCTTTCCGGTCCGGTCAGCCACATGGCAAAGCCATTATAGCTTGGCACGTCATAGGTCGTGCATTCGATCAGCTTGGCGAGATCGATCTTCGAAGGGTCTTCTTCCGAGGTCATTGCGGCCGTTGACACCTGTGTGCTCACAAGGATGGCAAGGGCCGAGAGCGGCAGGATTCTCTCCAGATATGATCGCATTTTCCTCCTCCGCAACCTCCAAGCGATTCGATATCGGCCGCATTAAATCGCAATTTAGCGGGAAAAGGAAATAGGGACATGGAGGCGCAGATCGCGGGTTTGCGAATTCGGCGCCCCTTGCCCATAGCCGCGTGTTTTTACCCCATCCGCTCCGAGGCATAGCTTCCGGGGCTTGCCGGGAAGACGATGGTGCGGTTGCCGTTGAGGAAGGTGCGGTAGTGGATGTGGGCATGGATGGCCCGCGCCAGTACCTGGCTTTCGACATCGCGGCCGATCGAGACATAGTCTTCCGCCGACTGCGCATGCGTGATGCGGGCCGTGTCCTGCTCGATGATCGGACCTTCGTCGAGATCGCCGGTGACGTAATGTGCCGTCGCCCCGATCAGCTTCACGCCGCGCTCATAGGCCTGCTTGTACGGGTTGGCGCCCTTGAAGCTCGGCAGGAAGGAATGGTGGATGTTGATGATCTTGCCCGACATCTTCTTGCACATGGCGTCCGACAGCACCTGCATGTAGCGGGCCAGCACGATGAGTTCGGTGCCGGTCTGCTCGACGAGGTCCAGCAGTTGCGCTTCGGCCTGCGGCTTGTTGTCCTTCGTCACCTTGATGTGGTGGAAGGGGATGTCGTGGTTGACGACCACCTTCTGGTAGTCGAAATGGTTGGAGACGACGCCGACGATGTCGATCGGCAGCGCGCCGATCTTCCAGCGATAGAGCAGGTCGTTGAGGCAATGGCCGAAGCGCGACACCATCAAGAGCACCTTCATGCGCTTCTGGGCATCATAGATCTCGGCATCCATCTCGAATTTCTCGGCGACCGGCTTGAAACCTTCGACCAATGCCTCCTGCTTGACGCCTTCCTCGGAGATGAAGGAGACCCGCATGAAGAACTTGCCGGTATCGAGATCGTCGAACTGGCTGGAGTCGACGATATTGCAGCCCTGGTCGGCCAGATAATTCGCTATCGCCGCAACGATCCCGCGCGTCGATTTGCAGGATACCCGTAGAACATAGCTCTTCATGTTTCTTCCCTCGTAAGGCGGCTCGTCGTTTCGCCGCTCGCTTATAGCAATCGAAAGGCACGGGAAAGCTCCCCGCCCATTCCTCGCAACAGAGCTTAAGATAGGCGGCGGAAAATTCCGTTCCCATTGCGCCTTTCAGCCGCGTATCCCCGTCGTTCTGAGGGAAAGCCGCTGCAGATCGATGAGAAACGGCTCAGGCGATGGCGGCCTGCTTCTTTTTCCACTTGCTCCAGCGGCTGGGTGTCGTCAGCTCGTGGACGATCGCGCCGCCAATCGCCGAGCCGACGATGCAGCAACTGACGAAGATCGGACCATGCGCCATGATATCGATCTTCAGCACGCCGCAGACGACGCGCAGAAATGCCAGCGTGAAGGCATGGGTGATGTAGATGCTGTAGGACGCGTCGCCGAGATAGCTCAACCAGCCGATGACGGGAAGCTTGGAAAAATCGATCGAGACGGCCGAGTAGAGAATAATGACGGCCGGAATGCCCCACATATAGGAGCGCATGTTGGCATCGCAGAGCGTCTCGTTGATCAGCAGGAAGGCGAATCCGACCACCAGCGCCGGCCAGGCGACCGTCTGCGGCAGCAGCACTTTTTCGAGATAAAGCTTGGCGAGAACGACGCCCGCCAGGAATTCATAGATGATCGGGTCGCCATAGACCGTGGTGGCGGTCGTTTCTACCGGAAACAGGTGGCAGGCGAGGATGATCGCCGTCATCGTGCCGAAGAGGGCATGGAGCCGCCATTTTTCGCGCACCAGCAGCAACAGGCCGAAGACGAAATAGAAGAACATTTCATAGTTCAGCGTCCAGCCGGGCACGACGACGGGTGCGATGAGGCTGGGATCGGCAGCATTGTGCCAGGGCAGGAATAGAAGCGAAGCGACGAGGTGGGGAACGTCGAACACCGTCGATTTCAGGATCGATGGCGCGACGAGAGCGACGGCGGCGGAAAACAGTGTCGCCAGCCAATAAAGCGGCACGATGCGCTGGATGCGGCGGCGATAGAAGTCGAGCGGGCGCACTTCACGTCCTGCCGTGGTCAGCCACATGACGAAACCGCTGAGGACGAAGAAAATGTCGACGCCAGTCTCGCCGAAGAGATGGAATTGCCAGTCGAAGCCGGAATTGACCTTCGGTACCTGCAGCACTGAATGAAAATAGACGACCATCAGCGCAGCAATGGCGCGCAGATACTGCAACTGTACAAGCATCCCGATCCTCATGCGGCCTCGGCCGACATGAAGCAAGTCAGCCCGGCACTCTGCTGCCATCCACATTTGCCGGCTGTGTCCGGGCAATGCGCGGCTTTTCAGAAACGCGCATGTAACCGATCAGCAGCCAGAGCAGGCCAGCGATTTTGATGGAAAAGATCGCCGTACCGCCGATCATCATATTCAGAAAAATGAAAAGAGAGAGTGAATGACCGCACCGTCTTTGCGCCGGGGTTGCACCGGCGGGAAAAAGGCAGACGAACAGCCAGAACATGATCAGGCCAAAAATCGTCGAACCGTAGATGAGGTAGACATAACCGCTGTCGGCGAATTCCCCGATACGCGCAATATCCAGGCCGAGGATCGCCTGGAAATCGAGATCCAGCATCTTCTTGACCGTAACGCCGATACGGCCGGTGAAATTGTCGCCCATTTCATCCGGCTTCATGAAATGCACGAAGAAGCCGATCAGGATGATCAGCGGCATCAGGATGAGATCGAAAGCCTTCGGAATCTTCGGGAAGACGAAGTAGCCGATGATGCTGATGCAGGAGAAGATCAGCATGGTGCGCGTATCGTTGGTGAGCAGGATGAGCAGCACCGTCGAAACGAATAGCGCCTTGTCGATCCTGCCGAGCTTCGGCCAGAAGGAGAGCAGATAGATGACGATCACGCCGCAGAAATTGGCGAGCGACACCTGCTCCAGGAAGATCGACGACGACCGGTGGTCGATGAGGCCGAAGGAGAAGCGGCCCTGGAAACCGAGTGCGTTGGCGAACAGGCCGGTACTATTGAAGCTTGCCTGCTTGATGCCGCGGGTATTCTCGAAATATTCGCCGGGATGGAACAGGCTGACATAGAAGGGCGTGCTGACGATCTCGCAGACCAGAAACAGCAGCACGAAGAAACAGCCGATGCGGAAAGCCATTTTCACTGTCCGCTCGCTCGCCCAACTGCCGATGCCGGCGAAGGAGACGATGATCAGCACGTTGCGGAACTGGTCGATGAAAGGCACATGGTTCAGCACGGTGATGTAGATCGTGATGATCAGCGTGAATGTCAGAAAGAGGAAGATCGGCAGATCCTCCTCATAGATGCCCTTCTTCAAAATGAACGCGACGCTGGAAAGCATCATCATGCCTTCGCAGAGCACGACATGCGAGACGGCAAGCGGCGTGATGTTGTGGTTGATATAGGCGAGAATGCAATTGTAGAGGACCGAAAACAGTGTGATCGCCAGGATCGGGTAATCGATGCGCTGCTTGTCCGTGAGGGTTTTCATGAAATGTCCAGGGCTGCCGCGTCCATCGGCCGGGGCAACCATAGCAGCGCCGTGATTCGCGACAAAGCGCTGTCCGCCCGTTCGTCTCCGCCGATCAGCCCGCCGGCTTGACGCTGGCGCAGGCCGGCGCAATCACCGTTTTCTTACCGACGGCAGCAGCGATCACCTTCATCTGCGGCCGGTCCTTGCCGCCACGCGGCTGCACGTTCAGCGGCTCCTGCGACGGCCACCAGTCGCCGGCCGCCCAATACGTCCATCCGAGCCAGACATCGTTGTTGTCGGCCATGACATCGAAAATCTGCTTTAGCCCGTCAAGACAGGGCTGGTTTCCCGCCACGCCGAATTCGCCGAGAAAGCCGCGCTTGCCGTTCTTGCGCAGCCAGGCGGTGACGTCGGTCAACCCTTGTCTGGCCTGGTCGCTGCCGTCACAGACAGGATGCGTACCGGAACTATCGGCATCGAGATACTGATGAAACTCGAATGCATAGAAATCGAGAGGGTCCTTGACGCCAAGCATGACAGTATCGTTCGCGCCGCCGCCGATCCTGTCGGTAGCCCAGGTGAGCGCGCCGCTCCAGTTCGTGCCGGGCACGAGGATGAGGTTGCGGGCGCCGACCGTACGAATGCCCTGTATCGCGGTATTGGCGGCTTCCAGCCAATCGGGAGCCTTGATATCGTGCGGCTCGTTCATCAGGCCGAAGAACACGCCCTTCTGATTGGCAAACTCGACGGCGAGACGCGCCCAGAAATCGCCGAAGGCGAGATCGGTCGCAGGCGCCTGAGTGAGTTGATCCTTGTCGTAATAGCCGAAATTGTGCGGATCCAGGACGACGGCCATGCCATGCTCTTGGATGAGATCGACGGCATCCCTGAGCCGCTGCAGTTCTTCGCCGTCCAACGGCTGGCCAAGCACCGGCTGCAGCCGCTCCCAGCGGAACGGCAGGCGGACAACATTCATGCCCTTGCTGGCGAAATAGCGCACCGTTTCTTCCGACGGATAGGTATAGTTGGTGCCGACCACGCCGGTGCGGTCGCCATATTCGGCCCCGGAAAGGTTGATGCCCCGATAGCAGAGCTGCGATGGGTCAAAGCTTGCATCGGTCTCTGCGGCCGAAGCGAGCAGAACCGCTGCGGCGAGCGCTTGGCGCAGCAGTCTCCTCACGAGTCCGGTCATTGCGAGCTCCTGTTCTTCCTCGTCGCCAGTGAGCCCGTTTCATATGAACCTCCCGGTTGAATATTGATGAAGAGATGGGCTTGGCGGGCTCTCTGCCTGCCTCCACCAAGGGACTTCCTGGGAATGTCCTTAATGTTCCGTTAGCCAAACATTTCTAAACTCCAGGCATCTGCGGCGCAGAGACTGCGCGCGGACCCCGTGAAAGTCTGACATGAGCTCATTGGAACGAAGCAAGCGATCGAGCCAACTTCCGGGTTGGCGCAGCACCGAGCCGTACGAAGGACGGCGCGAAGGCTTGCGTTCACGCAGCCCTGTGCTGCGGCCGAGAGACTTTGTTCATGAGGTTCAACCCGTTGCCGCCGAAAAGCCGGTCGATCCGGCGGAGCGGATAATCGCCGCCCGCGATGACGTACGTCGCGAATTCGAACGCAAAGCGGAAGCCGCGCCGCCGCCGGTCGCGGAGCCGGTCGTTGTCGCTCCCCCCCCAGTCACCGAGCCGGTGGTTGTTGTCACGCCGCAAACGGTTTCGCCTGCGCGGATGCCCGCGGCCGATACGCCGCTTCTCGACTTGCGCTCGGCTGTGCGGTCGATCTGGGCGAAAAAGCTGCTGGTTCTTGCGCTTGCAGGCGTCGGGGCCGTGCTCGGCGCCAGCATCATCCCGCTGCTGCCGCAGAAATTCACGGCCGAAACCAGCCTCTATTTCGATCCTCGCCAAGTGGGGGGCTCCGATGGTCCGCAGGCCGCGCCCACTGCGCCGGAACTGATCCTGACGATGATCGACAGCCAGACCCAGATCCTTTCCTCCGGCAGGGTGCTGGGCCGGGTCGTCGATGCGCTGAAGCTCGATCAGGATTCTCAATTCAACGGCGGCGCGACCGGCGACGCGGCAAAATACGTGGCGACCGCAACGCTGGCGAAGGCAGTGCTGATCGCCCGCGAGGCCAGTACCTATGTCGTGTCGCTGAAGGTCACGACGCGCGATCCGCAAAAGTCGGCCAAGATCGCCAACCAGCTTGTTACCTCCTTCATGGAGGAAGAGAGCAAGGCGGCGGCGAACAGCTATCACACCAGCAGCACCGCGCTGGATGGTCGGCTTGAAGATCTGCGCCAGCAGGTGCTTGACGCCGAAAAGGCCGTCGAGCTCTACCGGGCCGATAATGATATGGTCGCCGTCGAAGGCAATCTGATCTCCGACAAGCGCCTAACTGCGCTGAACGATATGCTGGTGACCGCACAGCAAAAGACGATCGAGGCGAAGGCACGGGCCGAAGCTGCCAATAAACTGAGTTTCGAGGACGTCGTTGCCAATGGCTCCCAGGCCAACATGACGGCAACGTCCACATCGCTCAGCAGTCTGCGTCAGCAATATGCGGCGCTCGCCGCCAATGTCGGCAGCCTGCAAAGCCAGCTCGGTGCCCGCCATCCGCGCCTGCTTGCCGCCAAATCCTCGCTCGACAGCCTCGCAGCGGAAATTCGCCGCGAGCTGCAGCGACAGACGACGTCGGCCCGCGCCGATTACGAGCAGGCGCAGAAGGCCGAGCAGGATATCGCCAAGGAATTGGCGGTGCAGAAGGCGTCGCAGGTCAATACATCGGGCAAGCTGGTCGGACTGAACGAGTTGCAGCGCAAGGCGGCTGCTGCGCGCGAGGTTTACGAGGCGCTGCTGAAGCGTTCCGGCCAGACGAGCGACGCGCAGGACCTGTCGCAGAACAATATCCGTGTCATCTCCGAGGCCGAGCCGCCGCTGACGGCGAATGGACCGAGCCGAAAGGTGATGATGGTGGCCGGATTGATCGCCGGCGCGCTGTTCGGCATGAGCCTCGGGGCAGCCTTTGCCATCCTCGCCGGCTTGTTCCGGCATCCGGTCGTTCGTGGCTATCTTGGGAAGTGATCTTCGCCGCCACCTCTGCTGTAAGCGACTCTTTCAAGATCGGGGATGCAATTGCGCGTCCGCTGTTCTAAAAGTGAATTGATGCAGAGAGTGATTGCATTTTGCTAATGAAGGCATAAAGACAATCTTGCTGTGCCGTGCAATACATGGTGGGACAATTTATGCGAGAGAAGCGGTATGCTGTTCCGTTGACCGGCGCCAGGGGAAATTGACCCATGGTACCCGCGGATAAGCTCGTCCTGCCGTTCCTGGCGCTGCCACGCTCGACCAAACGCGCCCTGGCGCTGATTGTCGATGCCAGCCTCTGCGTTCTGACCGTCTGGTTCGCCTATTGTCTCCGCTTGGATGACTGGGTCATTCTCGAAGGCGTGGAGTGGCTGCCGGCGATCGTTTCGCTCCTCGTTGCCATCCCGATCTTCATCGTCCTTGGCCTCTATCGCGCCATCTTCCGCTATGCCGGCATGTCGGCCTTCATGACCGTCGTCAAGGCGGTGGCGATCTACGCGCTTGCCTTCATGACCATTTTTACCGCGATCAGCGTGCCCGGCGTACCCCGCACGGTCGGCATCTTGCAGCCGTTGCTGCTGTTGATCGCCATCGGCTTGTCGCGCATGTGGACGCGCTACTGGCTCGGCAACGCCTATCAGCGGCTGTTGAACCGCAATCAACTGGCCAAGGTGCTGATCTACGGCGCCGGCTCTTCCGGGCGGCAGCTCGCCGGTGCACTCGCCAACAGCGCCGAACTGAATGTCGTGGGCTATCTCGACGATGACAAGCATCTGCATGGCAGCATCATGGGCGGCCTGCCCATTTATGATCCGGCCGACCTGTCTGCCTTGAGCGTCTCGAGCGAGATCAGCGACGTGCTGCTGGCGCTGCCGAACGCGACGCGCCAGCGCCGCAACGAAATTCTCGAAAGCATGCGCAAGGCGCGCGTCACCGTGCGCACCATGCCCGATCTGACGGCTCTCGCCCAAGGGCGCGTCGCGGTCTCAGACCTGCGCGAACTTGATATCGAAGACCTGCTCGGCCGCAACGTGATCGCGCCCGATCGCACGCTGATCGAGAAAAATATCCGCAGCAAAGTGGTGATGGTCACCGGCGCCGGGGGCTCGATCGGCAGCGAACTCTGCCGTCAGATCCTGAAGAACCGCCCCTCCTGCCTGCTGCTGGTGGAGCAGAATGAATTCGGGCTCTACGCCATTCACGGCGAGCTGGAGAAATCGGCGGCGACGGCTGGCTATGATGATATCCGCATCATTCCATTCCTGGCGTCCATCCGCGATGGCCGACGGCTCAGACAGATCATGGAGGCTTGGCGGCCGAAAACCGTCTATCACGCCGCCGCCTACAAGCATGTGCCGCTCGTCGAATACAATCCCGTCGAAGGCATACGCAACAACGTGCTGGGAACGCTGACGACAGCCGAAGTGGCGCGCGACTGCGGCGTCGAGGATTTCGTCCTGATCAGCACCGACAAGGCCGTGCGTCCGACCAACATCATGGGCGCCAGCAAGCGGTTGGCGGAGATGGTGCTGCAGGCCATGGACGCGGACCGCAAGCCCGGCGTGGGGGGCACGAATTTCGCCATGGTCCGTTTCGGCAACGTGCTGGGTTCATCGGGTTCGGTCGTGCCGCTCTTCCGCCAGCAGATCCGCGATGGCGGTCCGATCACGCTGACGCATCCGGATATCACCCGCTATTTCATGACGATCCCCGAGGCATCGCAGCTCGTCATCCAGGCCGGCGCCATGTCCGGCGGCGGCGACGTCTTCCTGCTCGACATGGGCGAACCAGTGCGCATTGCCGATCTTGCCCGCCGCATGGTGGAATTGTCCGGCCTGACAGTCAGGGACCAGGATGAGCCGGAGGGCGACATCGAGCTGGAGATCACCGGCCTGAGGCCGGGCGAGAAACTCTATGAAGAGCTGCTGATCGGCGACAATCCGCAGGCGACGACCCATCCGCGCATCATGCGGGCCAAGGAAGATTTCCTGCACTGGTCGGAGCTGTCAAAGAGGCTTGCGGCCCTTGAGGCAGCGCTGGATGAAAACGACATCCCGCAGGCAAGAACCCTGCTGCAGAAGCTGGTCTCCGGCTACGCGCCGAGTGGCGAAGTGGTGGACCTCGTTTTCCGCGAGCGCGAGATGGATCTGACCATCGGTCAGCCGGATTTCGGCAGCGTCGCGGGGCTGTAATTTTGAGGCATTCCGGCAAAAGCCGAGCCGCCTTACCGTTCGCCGCCGCCCCCGACAATCGATTGAGGCTTGGCCTTCACGGTATAGGCCCAACGGCGGATCTGGTCGCAGAAGCGGAACCAATGCGCTGTTGCGCGCAATAGAAAATGCCGCTTCACCGCGCGGTAGTGGACGCGCTTGCCGATCGTCGTTTCGGCGCGGAATGGACTGAAATCCGCGACGTTTTCAAGGGTGGCGAAAGTTTCGACCCCTGTCGACCAGCCACGCTCGAGCGCGACATCGTAAGGCAGAAGCATCGGCTTCAGCGCGACCAGCAGCTTCTTCGCGGCCTGCCGGTTGACGATGTAGCATGCCGCCGATCCCTGCGGTCCGTGCATGCAGCGGCCGACAATGTCGCACTCGGCGGTTTCGGATATCGGCTTGAAGCCGACCAGACGATGATTGACGAGCTTCACCAGGCGTGCGCCGCAAACGCTGTCCATGGCGGCGAGCGCACGGGGTATCAATCTATGGTTGAGCTCAACATCATCCTCCATGATGATCGCCATCTTCTCGCCGCTTGCGACAAATTGCTGCAGGGCAAGCAGATGGCTGCGGTAGCAACCATATTCGCCGGCCAGCAATTTACGCCCGTTGTGATAGATGAATTGCCGCGGCTGGAAATCGACGCGGTCGCGTTCCGGAATCGTCTTACCGTCGATAGCGGGAATTCGAGTGACATTTAGCCCGTATTGGGCGGCCTGTCCGCGCAATCTTTCCCAGCGTTCGGGCGAACGGTCGAGGTTGATG
Organism: Rhizobium sp. CB3060; assembly: GCF_025200735.1. Classification (NCBI taxonomy): domain Bacteria; kingdom Pseudomonadati; phylum Pseudomonadota; class Alphaproteobacteria; order Hyphomicrobiales; family Rhizobiaceae; genus Rhizobium; species Rhizobium sp. CB3060. The sequence goes on from NZ_CP104158.1 coordinate 3,919,600, forward strand.
ACGTAAATGCGAACTTGCGAGGCCGGATTATCGGCGCTGGGTACTTCCGCACATGCGATGATCCGATTGGTCCGCTCCAGAATCACCTTTACTCCCAAAAATAGAAATCCCGACCAAGATAAACTAAAGCGACAGCCCCATTTATATATAACAGGCTTCTCACTTTTCGCAAATTCAGATTGCACGCTTATAGTGTATGCTCAAGTAAAAGCGTTTTCGCTGACGTAATTTGCTGTGAACGAATGTGCGGTTGCAGACATGCCGGTTTCCGAGGTCATTTTCATGCGTCATCTGTTGGCGCTGCATGGGCATCATTATATCTGAGACAGACGGCGTATTGTCATTCGCCTGCATGCCGGAAGGATCCTGAAATCCATGTGGACCAGACCGAAAATCGTCATTGCCGCGTTACTTCTCGCCGGCCTCGTGCCCGTGGCTGCCTTTGCCGACAATCCGCTGCTCCCCAAGCCCTATGTCCGCCCGATCTATCCCTATAAGAACCTTCCGGGGGTGACGGAACCGAAGATGGCTGCTGACGAAAAATTCGAGTGCCGCACGACCACGGTGCGCATACGCGGATTCCACGAGGGCGTCTTCTATCACAACATGCCGCGTCTCGGTTATATCTGCGAACAAAACGGCGTCATCTCCGAAGGCACCGGCAAACCGAACTATCAGTATTGGCAATATAACGGCCCCAACAGATAGGCTCGGCCATTCCTCCAAAATAACTGGCAAGGAGATCGATCCGCTGCGCCCCGCCCCAGAGCGGCAGCGTGTTCTTAAACGTCAATCTGAAAATGAATTTCATCATTTCGAGTATTTTCCCGAAGCGCGTTGACGAATGGGAAAATTTCGCTCAAGCTGACGAAAATAAATTACGCAGCGGGAACGTTACCAGTATGCGAGTGGGGATCATTGGACTCGGATTCCGTCTGGGATATCTGGGGTATGTTTTCAAAGCGATCGATGACAGCTTCGAGATCGCGGGCTATGTGGATCCCGAGCCGGCGGGCCTTCAGGGCCTGACCGAAAACGGCATTTCGGCCGGCAAGGCCTATGCCTCCCCGCAGGAGCTGATCGCCAGTGAAAAGCTCGACCTGCTGATGATTGGTTCGCCGAACCACATGCATCTCGATCATATTCGCCTCGGGCTTGAGGCAGGTCTCAAGATTTTCTGCGAAAAGCCGATCGTCACGAGCATTAGGGACAGTATCGAGCTTGCCCGCCTGATGGCAAAATTCGGCCATGAGCGGCTAATGGTCGGCCTCGTCCTGCGCTATTCGCCGATGTATCGCGATCTGCTCGTCGCGCAGGCCGAAGGAAAGCTCGGTCGCATCGTTTCCATCGAGGCGGCCGAGCATATCGAACCCTACCACGGCGCCTTCTTCATGCGCGACTGGCGCCGCTACGAACATTATTCCGGCAGCTTCATGCTGGAGAAATGCTGCCATGACCTCGATCTCTATAATGGCGTTGTCGGCGCGCGACCGGAGCGGGTCGCAAGCTTTGGCGGGCGCAAGAGCTTCATTCCGGAAAACGACCCGGCAAGGGAGGGCATCAACGATCTCGAGCTTTTCCATCGCAAGCCGAGCGGCTGGATGGGATCGGACAAGGTTTTCGACAGCGATGGCGACATCATCGATTACCAGGTGGCGATCGTCGAATATGCCAACGGCGTCGGCATGAACTTCCACACCAATCTGAACGTGCCGGACCAGTTCCGTCGCTTCGCCATCATGGGCTCGCGCGGCATGGCGGAAGGCGATTTCATTCGCGGCTATTTCAACGTCCACGAGATGCTCACCGGCAACAAGGTGATCGAGAAGACCTATGCGACGCGCACGGTGCTTTCGCAGCACTACGGCGCTGACGAGCAGATGGCGGCCGATATCATCTCGCATGTCAGATCGGGGCAGCATCTGCCGGTCTCGACATTGAATGCGCTCGAAGCGGGCATTCTTGCCTTGTCGATGGACGAGGCTCGCAGGAAGAGAGCCGTCGTCGATCTCCGCCCGATCTGGGACGAGTTCGACGAAGCGCTGCACTCGCGGGCCGCATAGAGGGAGGCGCAAGATGGGTGTTCAACGCAGCACAGTCATCTTCGCCTGGCTCCTGCTTCTTCCGGCCGTTCTCTACGTCGTCGTCATCGTCGCCTATCCGCTGGTCGACACCGTCATCCTGTCCTTCACCGACGCCTCGCTGAAGAAGCTGACAAACTGGGTCGGCTTCGAAAATTATGCGAAGATTTTCAACGAAACATTTGCCTCGGTGATTGTCCGCACCTTCATCTGGACGTTCTTTTCCGTGTCGATCAAGATGATCATCGGCACCTTCGGGGCGATGATGCTGAATTCGGCGGTTCCAGGCCGCTCGCTTTTTCGGGTACTGACCATGCCTCCCTGGATCGTGCCGATGGCGATCGGCATCTTCATGTGGGGCTGGATGTATAATGGCCAGTTCGGCATGATTTCCGGCCTGCTGCAGCGCTTTGGTCTCGTCGATGGCCCGGTTGCCTTTTTGGCCTTTGGCAGCACGGCCTTCTGGGCGACGATTATAACGGACGTCTGGATCGGCGTGCCGATGGTGACGCTTTATATGCTGGCTGCCATGCAGTCGATTCCGCAGGATCTCTACGAGGCCGCCTGGACGGATGGTGCCGGGCGGTCCTACCGCTTTCGCCGCATCACGCTGCCGCTCCTGGTGCCCTCGCTGGTCACGATGTCGATGCTGTCGCTGATTTCGACGTTCAACTCCTTCGACATCATCTGGATCTTGACCCGCGGCGGTCCGAATGGCGAGACGACGACGATGATCATCGATACCTATCGTACGGCGATCGGCTCCTACAAATATGGTGAGGGGGCGGCCCGTGCGGTGCTGATCTGCATCTTCCTGTCGCTCTTCTGCCTCGCTTACTTCCGCCTGACCAGCCGCTTTGCCACGGGGGACAAGCGATGAACCACCCTTCGATGATCAATCGCTACAGATGGTATGAACTTATCGGCATCTATGCCGGTATTCTGCTGTTCCTTACCTTTGTACTAGCGCCCTTCATCGAAGGGTTTCTGGTTTCGCTGAAGCCGCTCAGCCAGCTTTTCTCGTCACCCTACCGTTTCATTCCCGAAAACGGTTCGTTCGCCGCCTATCGGACCATGTGGACCAGTGTGCCGGGCTTCGGCTGGTACATCTTCAACTCGTTCCTGATTTCCGGCACGATTACCATCATCGTGCTGATCCTGGTGGTGCCGGCTGCCTATGCCTTCGCGCGTTTCGAGTTCAGGGGCTCCGGACTGCTGCTCGGCGCCTTTCTCGCCGTCAAGATGTTCTCCGGTGCGGTCCTGCTGATTCCGCTGTTCCGGCTCATGCGTTCCTTCGGCGTGCTCAACACCTATTTCGCCATGATCGTGCCGGGCGTCGCCTTCATCATCCCAACCGGGATCTGGCTGCTGCACACCTATATGAAGCGCATCCCCCGGGAGCTTGACGAGGCCGCTTATGTCGATGGCGCAAGCCAACTCTACACGCTGCGCCGCGTCATCCTGCCGATCGCGATGCCGGGCATCGTCGTGGTGGCGATTTCCTCCTTCATCGAAGCCTATGCGCAGCAGTTCATCTATGCGCTCACATTCAATTCAAAGACCGAATACATGCCGTTGCCGGTTGGGCTGTTCGCTTATTTCGGCCGGCAAGAGGTTGTCTGGAATGAACTCATGGCTGCAAGCTTCGTCGGCATCGCGCCGGCGCTGGTCGTGATCTTCTTCCTGCAGCGCTATCTCGTCAGCGGTCTGACCGCCGGCGCGGTGAAGCAATAAATCGTCCAAAATCACTAGAGAAGGGGAGCTTAAACGTGACATTCCATTTCAAAACAGGGCTGTTGGCCCTTGCTTTGCTCGGCTCCACTGCGCTTGGGGCCGTGAATGCTCAAGCCGCCGACAAGGAAATTAGCTGGATCTATTGCGGCGACAGCATCGATCCGATCCATGTGAAATATATCAAGCAGTGGGAAGACAAGAATCCCGGCTGGGCGGTCAAGCCGGAAGTCGTCGGCTGGGAGCAGTGCCAGGATAAGGCGACGACGCTCGCCGCAGCCGGTACCCCGGTCGCCATGGCTTATGTCGGCTCGCGCACCCTCAAACAGTTCGCGGAGAACGATCTGATCGTTCCGATCCCGATGACGGACGAGGAGAAGAAGAGCTACTATCCGAATATCGTTGATACCGTCACCTCCGACGGTCAGCAGTGGGGTGTTCCGATCGCCTTCTCGACCAAGGCGCTCTATTGGAACAAGGACCTCTTCAAGCAAGCGGGTCTCGATCCGGAAAAGCCGCCGACCACCTGGGCCGAGGAAATTGCCGATGCCAAGGCGATCAAGGAGAAGACCGGTATCCCCGGCTATGGATTGTCGGCCAAGACGTTCGACAACACCATGCACCAGTTCCTGCACTGGGTTTACACCAACAACGGCAAGGTGATCGACGGCGACAAGATCGTCCTCGACAGCCCGGAAGTGCTGGCCGCCCTTCAAGCCTATAAGGATATCACGCCTTATTCCGTCGAAGGACCGACCGCTTACGAACAGAACGAAGTGCGCGCCATCTTCCTGGACGGCAAAGTCGGCATGATCCAGGCGGGCTCGGGTGCTGCCTATCGCCTGAAGGAGACGAAGATCAACTGGGGCGTCGCACCGCTGCCGCTCGGTCCTTCAGCCAAGGGCCAAGGCACGCTGCTCATCACCGACAGCCTTGCGGTCTTCAAGGGCACCGGCGTCGAGGACAAGGCAATCGAATTCGCCAAGTTCATCACCTCTCCCGGTCCGCAGGGCGAATACGAACTGCAAGGCGGCGCCGGTCTGACGCCTCTGCGTCCTTCGCCCATGGTCGATGAGTTCGAAAAGAAGGATCCTTTCTGGAAGCCGTTCATCGACGGCATCGGCTATGGTGGTCCGGAACCGCTGTTCAAGGACTATAAGGGCTTTCAGAACGTCATGATCGAGATGGTCCAGTCCGTTGTGACCGGCAAGGCCCAGCCGGCGGATGCCTTGAAGAAGGCAGCCGGGGATCTCGAGCAATATAAATAGGCTTGCAAATCGCCGGGCCGCGCGCATCGCGCGCGGCCTTTTGAGCCCCGCCCGCCTGATGGCGGCGCCGCGCGGAGACAGAGTTTGGGAAAGCTTCACCTTAACCAGGTCAGGAAATTCTACGGCCACTTCGAAGTCATCAAAGGCGTCGAGCTTGACGTTATGGATGGCGAGTTCGTCGTTTTCGTCGGCCCCTCCGGTTGCGGCAAGTCGACCCTGCTTCGGATGATCGCCGGCCTCGACGGTGTCACGAGCGGCGACATCGTCATCGATGGCGCGCGCGTCAACGACCTGCCTCCGGTCAAGCGCGGCATCGCCATGGTCTTTCAGTCCTACGCCCTTTATCCGCATATGACGGTGTTCGAGAATATCGCCTTTCCCTTGCGCGTCGAGAAGATGGCGGAAGACAAGCTCAAGGCCAGGGTAGAGCACGCCGCCCGCATATTGCATCTCGATCAACGCCTGCAGCAAAAGCCGGGCATGCTGTCGGGCGGCCAGCGCCAGCGCGTCGCCATCGGCCGGGCGATCGTCCGTGAGCCGAAAATCTTCCTGTTCGACGAGCCGCTGTCGAACCTCGACGCGGCCCTGCGCGCCGATATGCGCATCGAACTTGCCAAGCTGCACCGTCAGTTGCAGGCAACGATGATCTATGTGACCCACGACCAGGTCGAAGCCATGACCATGGCCGACCGGATCGTCGTCCTGAACGCCGGCGAGATCGCGCAGACCGGCGAGCCGCTGGAGCTTTATCATAAGCCGGCAAATAAATTCGTCGCGAGTTTCATCGGTAACCCCAAGATGAATTTCCTGCCCGTGACCTGCAAGAGCGTCACCGAGGCAGGCGTCGAGGTGGAGTACAAAGGCCAGACGGCGCTGCTGCCGGTCGCCCCGCGAGACGGCGTCGTCGGTAAGGAGCTCACGCTTGGCATCAGGCCGGAGCATGTGCAGCTTGGCGGCGGCGATATATCCCTGACAGTCATGCCGACAGTGATCGAGCGGCTGGGGGCACAGACGGTCGCCTATGCGGCGCTGGAGCGTTACAGCGGCGAGAATTTTTGCGCCACGCTGCCGGGAAGCGTCGCCATCCGCACGGATGTGCCGCTGGTCACGGGCATCCGCCTGGCCGACTGCCATCTTTTCGATGAGAACGGCCTGGCTTTCGAGCGCAAGGTGGAGCTGACGGATATCGATATGGAGCTGTTGGGCACACCTTCTTCGTGAAAGCCCTTGGGGCCGCCTCGCACTTCGAGGCCCTGCCAAGTCCGCAAGCGCTCCCGTGTCAGTGCTCCCAGGATGAGGCCGAGCGGTCACCACGCATCAACGCAAAGACGATATATGCAGCCGCGAGGCGCGGAAGGTGAGCCCTCATGGTGAGGTGGCGCGCAGCGCCCTCGAACCACGAGAGCGGGTGGTTGGCACAATCAGCGGCGCCCTACCAGACCAGCCCGCGCGCCGCGACATCCTCGATGCGGGTCACGATGCCGTCGCGGTGAAACACCATGCGGTCGTAAAGGTTGGAGACGACGCAGGTGTGGTTGGGGATGATGCGGATCTTCTCGCCGATCGCCGGCTGAGGCCCGGTGCATTTCGAAAGATCGATCACCCCATGCTCTTCCGAAAGGTTTGTGATGACCGCTTCGGGGTAGCCGACCACGGTGCCGTAGTCCGAAAAGCCGAGGAGATCGGAGGTCAGCGCTTTGGAACCGGCGTCGATGACGGCGCGGTCTGGCGTTGGGCGCGAGACGACGGTCGCGAGGATATGCATGGCGCAATCGTCCTCGCTGCAATGGCCCGCCCGCACCATGGACCGATCGTTGTAGATATAGGTGCCCGCACGGTGCTCAGTGGCCGCCGTCACCAGATGCGCCTCGTAGAGGCTCGGCGAGCCGCCGCTGCTGACGATGGGGCATGCGATGCCATCACGCTTCAGGAGCGAGATGGCCTCGGCCAGAAAAGCCTGTATGGCGGCAGCGCTATTTGGCTTCGGATATGTCATCAGGCCGCCGAAGGTCAGGCCCGGCCTGCCGGCAATATGCCTTGCCAATGCCGCGGCCTCTTCCGGCGACTGCACGCCGCAGCGCCCGCCGCCGGTATCGCACTCCACCAGCACGGTGAGCGGTTTGCGCGTCGCGAAATGGGCTGACAGGCCGTCGACCGTAACCGTGCTGTCGGCGACGACTTTCAGCCCGGAAATGCGATCGTTGAGGTCAGAGAGGCGAGCGCGCTTTTCCGGACCGAGGATGTTGAAGGTGATGAGGATATCTTCGAAGCCGGCATGGGCGAACACCTCGGCCTCGGTGATCTTCTGGCAGTTGATCCCGTTGGCGCCTGCCGCCACCTGGGCGCTCGCCAGCGCGGGGATCTTGTGCGTCTTGATATGCGGCCGGAAGTTCAGCCCATGCGCATCCATATAGGATTGCACGCGGGCGATATTCGCCATCATGCGGTCTTCGTCGATGATCGGGCGTGGCGTCGAAAGATCGTCAATGCGGTCGCCTGGCCTGGGGCTGATGTCCGAGACGATATCCTGCGCCATATCAGGCAGCTCCCTCTTGTAACCCATGCGGGTCGGCAACCATCGGCCATATATCCTTGGGCGCGCGGCGATAGGGCGTGCGCGCCGGATTGTTCGGATAGGGCGTTCCGGCCGAACAGTAAAGGATTTCCGACGCGATCTTGGAGAAGGATGCGAAGAAGTGGTTGGTCGACTTGATCACCAGGATCTTCTTCTGCGTGGGATCGATGCCCATCACCGAGAAAAGGCTCGGATCGAAGCTTTGGGCGCGCGTCGAATTGAGGATGATGTCGATGCCTTCGAATTCAATATGCGCCGCATCGCCGAAGGGCGCCAGGCTTTCGCCGAAGCGCATTTCGGCATTGGCGACCAGACGCACGACCTTGACGACGCCGTCGATCGGATTGCCGGTGCCGGGCGCAGATTTCGCTCCGAAGCGCAGCGGAATTTCCGCACCTTCGCCGGCCGCCATGCAAATCTGCACCGCCATCGGGTCCCAGATCGTGCCGATCGCCGTGTCACAGGCGCCGCGGGTCAGCAATTCTTCGAGGATGACGGTCGCATCGCCCGCCGTGCCGCCGCCGGGATTGTCCCAGACATCGGCGATGACGACCGGACCCGAGCGTGCGGCCCCCGAACTGGCAGCCATGGCCTCGGTCACGGCCTGCTTTTCGTCGATCTGCGGCATCATGAAGGTGCCGCGCTTGGAAAAGAGCTCCAAGCCGAGGTCGCGGGCGAGGGCGGAGCCCTTATCCGGCTTATTATCTGTGACGACCAGCAGTTTCGTACCCATTTCCGGGACGTCGCCGGCCATAAAGCCGTGAATCACGGAGATGGACAGAATATCAGCATCGCTTTTCTCGAGCGCCATGATCTTGTCGACGAAGGAGCGCATCGGCTCGCGCGAGGTCGGAAAGACGTCGATCATACGGCAATCGAAGGCCGACATGACCGGCTGTACGCGGCCCCCCAGCGTATCGACGGCGATGCGCCAGAGGTCTTCGGCGCGATCGACGAAGTCCGTATGCGGGAATTCCTTGAAGTAGACGAAGAAATTTGCCGCTGCGAGACGCTTTTTCGTCAGATGGCTGTGTGGATCAAGTTCGGCGCAGACGAGAATGTCCGGCCCGACGATCTGACGGACCCGCGACAGGAAATCGCCCTCGGGATCCTCGTAGCCGGCGGCAACCATCGCGCCATGCAGGCCGAGCACGACGGCATTGACCGGCATGGCGGCGCGAAGCTGGTCGAGGATTTCGTCACGCAGGCCCTCGTAGGCCGTGCGATTCACAAGGCCGGCCGGGTCGGCCCAGGCGGCCGTGCCCTCGATCAGCTCCCAGCCCCTTTCCGCGGCCACTCGCCGGCCGACTGTGATCGGCGCCGAACAAAGCGTCGGCGTCTCCGGATGCTCGCCCGGCGGCGCATAGAGGGAAGCCTCGAAGGCGCGCCGATCGACGCAGATCGGAGAAAAAGTGTTCGTCTCGGTCGCGAGCACCGCGGTGAAAATGCGCAACGCCGTCGCCTCTATTCCATTGGATTCGGCAGGTAACCGGTAAAGCCGGAAATCTTCCAGCGGCCATTATGCAGACGGCAATAATAAAGCGTCTGCCATTTCAGCACATCGACGTCGCCATCGGCTTTCTTCAGGCTGCCATCGAATTTCTTGCGCACCAGCGCCATATCGCCTTCGATCTCGATGTCTTCCAGCGTAGTCGTCGTAAAGATGGCGGTGCGCGGGTCTTCCGCAAAGGATTGGCCGGCAAAATCGCGCGCTTGCCGCAACCATTCGTCGCGGTAGGCCGCAAGCGTCGGGAAGGTGAGGCGCCATTTGTCGGGACTGACTTCGCGGCGGCCGTCGATGCCGATGAAGCCGTCTTCGACGAAATCGTCCGCCACCTGCGACCAGTCGGCTGCGAGAAAGGCGTCGATATCGCGCGGCACCAGCATCTCCCAGATTGCGTGCCGGGCAGCGTCGTCGGCAGGGAAGGGATTTTTAAAGGGATCGCGCATTGTACCCGCCAATATTGAAATTCTTTTCATAAATTGCGATTTTCACTGGTCAAATTCTGCTTTCTATGGTCATTTGTCAACGTGTCACGAAAATAATTTGCAGGATTGAAAATGACCATCAAGCGTTATGGCGCTGTCCAGACGGGTGCGGGCGGCAAGCCGCTGCCTTTCGCGCGCGCTGTCGAAGCCAATGGCTGGCTCCATGTCTCCGGCCAGGTCGCCATGGAAGATGGTGAGATCATCGATGGCGGCATCGTCGCCCAGACCCATAAGGCGATCGGCAACCTCATCGCCATTCTCCATGAAGCCGGCTATGACCTCGAGCATGTCGTCCGCGTCGGCGTGTGGCTCGATGATCCCCGTGATTTCTGGAGCTTCAACAAGATCTACCAGGACTACTTCGGCGCGCATCCGCCGGCGCGCGCCTGCGTGCAGTCGTCGATGATGGTGGATTGCAAGGTGGAGATCGACTGCATCGCCTACAAGGCGCCGGAAGCGTGAGGTAGGAAGACTGTCAGGGGCTGCATGATCTTGGAAGGGCGCATAGCGGCTTTTGGATAGGATTGTGCATTAAAATGGGGGACGTCTGTGGATATTTTCACGACCATGCAGGAGGAAAGAGGGCGGTTGTCGCAGTCGGAAAACCGCATTGCCGACATCGTCCTCAACGATTTCGAATTTGCGGTCAACGCCTCCATTATCGAGCTTGCCGGCAAGGCGGATGTTTCGCCGCCGACCGTGACGCGCTTCTGCCGTCGGCTCGGCTGCGAGAGCTTTTCCGATTTCAAGGTGCAGCTTGCCCGCACCGCCTATGTCGGCATGCGCTACATCAAGCCGGAGCCGAAGAGCATCGCGCCGGCGGATGTCGCGCAGGACATCATCACCAAGGCGCAGAATGCGCTGTTCCTGCTGCATCGCGGGCTGGATATCCCCGCCATCGAGCAGGCCTCCAACAGGCTTGCCGGCGCCGAGATGATCTACGCCTTCGGCTCCGGCGGCAATTCCTCGATGATCGCCAGCGAGCTGCAGAACAGGCTGTTCCGCCTCGGCCTGCGCGTCACCGCCAGTTCCGATCACAGCATGCAGTTGATGATGGCCGCCGCCGCCAAGCCGACGGACGTGCTGATCGGTTCGTCGCTGTCGGGCCGCAATGCCGAGCTGGTGCGGGCCTTTATGCTCGCCCGCGAAGCCAAGGTGCCGACGATTGCGTTGACGCAGAGCCACAGTCCGGTGGCGCTTGCCGCTGACATCACCGTGCCGGTCGATTTGCCCGAGGGCAACAATATCTATCGCCCGACATCGACGCGCATCGCCTATCTCGCGGTCGTGGATATCCTCGCCAGCCTTGTCGCTTACCGCATCCAGCCGCAAGCGACGGTAACGCTGCGTCGCATCAAGCAACAGCTCGTCACTCATCGCGACGGCGACGACCGCCAGCTTCTCGGGGACTAAAGCGATTCTAATGCATGTCGCGCAAAAGTGTGCGGCGGTTTTGCGAAAACGACATGCAAAAACAAGGAGCTAAAGCGTGGGAGCGAATCTGAAAGATCGCGACGAGCTTTAGGAAAAGTGCGTGAGCCGCTTTCCGTCCGGAATTGCGAAAGAACAGAAACGCAGCAGGGGAGAGATGCATGACCCGATCCGTCGCCATCGTTACCGGAGCTGCCGGCGATATCGGCCGCGCCATTGCCCGGCGTCTCGCGGATGATCACGATATCGTCCTGCTGGTCGATATCGATGCCGCTGCCGTTCGAAAGGCTGCGGAAGAGCTGGGACCGGCGGAACGCTTCATCGCCCTGAAAACCGATGTCACCAGCGAGGCCGACCTTGCCGAAATGGCAAAGGCCGCCGCGGGACTGGGTATGGTCAAGACCCTGGTCAACAATGCGGGAGCGGCCCGCGCCGTCAGCCTGCATGATACGACGCCGGATATCTGGCGCGCCGACAATGCCCTTAATCTCGAAGCCGCCTTCCTCTGTTTCCGCGCCGTCGAGGATATGCTGAAGGCGTCAAAGGGATCGCTGGTCAACATCGCCTCGGTCAACGGCATGGCCGTCTTCGGCCATCCCGCCTATAGCGCCGCCAAGGCTGGTTTGTTGCATTTCACTCGGCTGGTCGCGGTCGAATACGGCAAGTTCGGCATCCGCGCCAATGCGGTCGCGCCGGGCACGGTGCGCACGCAGGCCTGGGAGGCGCGTGCGGCCGCCAATCCCAATGTCTTCGAAGAGGCCCGCCGCTGGTATCCGCTGCAGCGCGTCGTCGATCCGGCCGATGTCGCCAATGCCGTTGCCTTTCTCGCCGGCCCGCTTGCCAGCGCCATCACCGGCGTCTGCCTGCCGGTCGATTGCGGCCTGACGGCGGGGCAGGCCGAGCTGGCGCATACATTTTCACAGTCCGATCATTATTGAACGCTTGTCGTTAAGGAGAGAATAGATATGCAGCCGGCTTCCTATCATCTCGAAAACACCTGGTCCCCCGATGGCGGACCGAACGGCCGCCTGACCTTTACGCTGATCAATCTCTCGGATGCGCCGCTCACCGGTTTCCGCCTCGTCTATACCTCGCTGACGCGCGTCATCGATCCCAAGGCTTGCGACAATGCCGTCTTCCTGCGCCGCAACGCCAATTTCCATGAATTCGCCCCGCCTGCCGGCCTCTCCCTGGCATCGGGCGAAAGCTGGACCTTCAGCGTCAGCGGCCTGAACCGGACAGCGAAACATTGCACCGATGGCGCCAAATCCGCCTATCTGACACTGTCCGACGGCAGCCATGTGCCGGTGTCCGTCACCGATCTCCTGCTTGAAGGTCGCGTCAGCGAGCCGCCGCCGGTGCTGCTGCCGGAAGGCAAGCTCGATCTTCCCTTCGCCATCCAGCCTTGGCCAGCGGCGATCGATGCCAAGCCGGGCGAAAGCTTTCCGGTCGTGCTCTATCCCGTCAAGGGAACCGATGCTGCCAGCCTGAAGGCAGTTGCGACGTCGCTGGCGCTCTTCCAGCGCCTGTTTCCGGCCAATCACGCGCCATTCAGCCTCATAGCCGCGCCGCAGGGCAGGCCCTTGCGCTTCGTCGAGCGGCCGGCTCTCGCCAAGGAAGCTTATCAGCTCACTTTCTCGGCCGAAGAGATCACGCTTGCCTATGGCACTGAGGCCGGGCGTCTCTATGGTTTGACGACCTTGGCGCAGCTTCTGGACGGCGCGCGGCGCGAACCCGGCAAATTCCGCTTTCCGGCCGCCGGCACGATCTCCGACCAGCCGCGTTACGGCTGGCGCGGCTGCCATCTCGATGTCTCCCGGCAATTCCACCCGAAGGAGAATGTGAAGCGGCTGATCGATATCCTCGCCTGGCTGAAGCTCAATATCTTCCATTGGCATTTGACCGACGACGAGGCCTGGCGGCTGGAGATCAAGGCCTATCCGCAGCTAACCTCGACTGGCGTGCTGCGCGGCCCGGACGAACCTCTGCTGCCGCAGCTTGGAAACGGCGCTGAGCCGGTGGACGGCTCCTATTCGCAGGGAGATGTCAGGGAGATCGTCGCTCATGCTCTGGCGCTCGGCGTCGAGGTCGTGCCGGAAATCGATATTCCCGGCCACAGCACAGCCGCCCTCGTCGCCCTGCCGGATCTGGCCGACGGGCAGGAAGCGCCGGAGAGCTATCATTCCGTCCAGGGCTATCCCAACAATGCCCTCAACCCGGCCGTGGAGCCGACCTATGAGTTCCTCGGGAAAGTGTTCGATGAAATGGTCGAGCTGTTTCCCTCCGAATATATCCACATCGGCGGCGACGAAGTGGCCAACGGTTCCTGGCTCGCCTCGCCGCTCGCCCGCAAACTGATGGAGCAGGAAGGCATATCCGGCACGTTCGCGCTGCAATCCTATTTCCTGAAGCGGGTGAAGACGATGCTGACGGCGCGCGGCCGCAAGCTAGCCGGCTGGAACGAAGTCGCCCATGGCGGCGGCGTCGGCACGGAAGGCACGCTGCTGATGGCCTGGGAGAAACCGGAGGTCGGCATCGAGCTTGCGCGCGAAGGCTATGATGTGGTGATGACCCCCGGCCAGGCCTATTACCTCGACATGGTGCAGGCGGAAGCCTGGCAGGAGCCGGGCGCGAGTTGGGCCGGCACCGTACCCCCAGCGCATACCTACGCCTATGAGGCGGAAGGCGAGTTCCCCGAGGAATTGAAGGACCGGATAAAGGGCGTGCAGGCCTGCATCTGGCTCGAAAATTTCCTCTCCCGCGCCTATTTCAACCGCCTCGTCTTCCCCCGGCTGCCGGCCATCGCCGAAGCCGCCTGGACGCCGAAGGCGGGCAAGAATTGGGAGCGCTTCGCCGCGATCGTGCGGCTCAGTCCGGCCCTATAGGCAGATGTCCAGGGTCGTGATTGCCGCAGCCGTGATTGCCTGCATTGCCGGCAGCGCATGGCTATGTCACGAAACTGATAGAATAGATGCAGGATAATGTGGTTCCTTTCGATAGCGACGTCTGTCACCTAGAAGAGGAAACCCCATGAAGAAGATCATTTTGCTCGTGGCATTGGCGCTATCCGCCTCAAGCGCAATGGCAATGTCCCGCTATGACTCCCATCGCATGACCTGTTCGGCTCTTCACGACAAGATTGCCCGAGAGGGCGAAATCGTCCTGCGATACCCCTCGCACAGCGTCAACAATCTGATGATGTACGATCGCTACGTCTCAAACTCGGCGGCCTGCATTAACCGTGGTGCCATGTCGAGCGCCTCAGTGCCAACCTCGGACAATCCGAGCTGCAAGGTTCAGCGCTGTGTCTCGACGACGGGGAAGGGGCATAATCGCAAGTGAGCGATGTAAGCCGACTCTATTCAATGTCGGGTTCGATCTGAAAAGCTGCAGAGAAGGAGATCTCGGGACCTCTGCTTCCGGGAAGATCTGCGGTTTGATTTTGGCGGCGATCAAATCAGATTGGTATCCAGAATTATGGATATTAGCCCTCATTCTCAGCAACAATGGTTATTGAGTAATGTTAGATAGTAGAGCGGCCCACAGTACCCTTTGCAAATGGAGCATAACGGGTCCAATCTTCGAATCGCGCATATAGATCAAATGTGCATTTCTTGGAACTCAACGAACTTTCAGGCCCTCTACTTATGTTCAAAGACAATACTGTTTTTGTGATTGGTGCTGGTGCTAGCGACGAATTTAATTTGCCGGTCGGCTGGAAATTGATGAACACCATCAAGCAAAACTCAAAGTTCCGTTTTGACTACGGGCTTAAGGAGGGTGTCAAAGAAATCCACGATGCAATCGTCAGGCGGTATGAGAACCGCAACGATGAAATCAATGCCCGTTTTGAGGCATGCGCAGAGATTTACCGGGCGATTGACTCCGCCGGCTCGATTGACTCATTCATCGACCGAAACAATCACGTGCCACATATTGCCGAAGTGGGAAAGCTTCAGATTGCCTATGCTATTGCAAAAGCGGAAGGTGCTTCGAAGCTCGCGGTTAACCGAGATAGGAACAGGCAGGATCTAAACTGGGAAGCTCTAGATAACGCGTGGATTGCGACTTTCGCTCGGGCGCTATTCGACGGCGTTCGCACAACCGACGTCGACAACATTGGTAGCAATATTACCATTATCTGTTTCAACTACGACAGATGCATTGAATTTTATCTTATCGCGGCCATTGAACGGAGTTTTTATAAAGTTTCCCGCGAGCAGGCGTACAAGATTGTTAGTAACATGCGGATCATACATCCGTATGGGACGTTGGGAAGGCTCCCTCAGGGCTTGTTGGACCGGGACTACATACCCTACGGCCCCGATCTCGATCGATTGGATCTTTGGAGAGTAAGCGAGTCGCTCGTCACGTGGTCTGAGTCGATTCGTGATTCACAACAAGTGGATGCGATTAAGACTGCCATCGCCCAAGCGAGAGCTATTGTATTCTTGGGTTTTGCTTTCGCCAATCAAAACATGCGGTTACTTGAGGCTAACATCCCCGAAGGCAAATCCTACTATACCAAGGTCTACTCCACCGGATACGGCGTGCCGACTCAGGTGGAAGGGGCTCTCAAGGAAAAGATCACAAAGCTATACAGCGCGAGAATGGACGAGTTCATGGCACGATACATTCAGATCGAACACGGGCAGAAGTGCGCTGACTTCATAAACACTCATTTGATCAACCTGATGCAGTAGAACCCGACTTGGTGCTTCAATAAAGTTTAGAGCCAGATTTCTCACAGGTATTCACGGAGCAGCCGTGGCGAGATTACCCACATGGAGAGATGGGCGTCGGAAGAACCTTCGAAGCCACCGCGCGGCCCAAGCCCCAAGCGCATTGCCGCAGGCCTTTGTCACAAGGCACAAAACGCGCAAACTTTCACGAAATCTAACTCTTTGATCTTGGCAGTGATCAAAAGGAAATGGTGCCCAGAAGAGGACTCGAACCTCCACGCCTCGCGGCACAGGTACCTGAAACCTGCGCGTCTACCAATTCCGCCATCTGGGCGACGGACACGCATGTAAGGGGGTGGCTGTCCGGTGTCAACAGGGTTTTTGAAGTTTTCGTGGCAATCTTGAAAAAAGCGGTTGAAGCCCGGGTTAACCCCGGGCCGCCGCCCAGGCGCGGATGAGGCCAAGTCCCTGTTCCAGCAAGGCCTTTGCCTCGTTTTCATCTGCCGCTTCGACATAGCAGCGCATCTCCGGCGCATTGCCGGAGGGGCGGAAATGGATGATTCGGCCGTCGGCCAGCGTCACCCGCAGCCCGTCTATATCGCTCTTTGACGCGACGCCGGCGACCGGCGCCAGGAAGGCGGCGAGATTGGCGTCGGAGGCGCGCAGATAGGCCATCAGCGCCCCGCTGGTTTCGACCGGAAAATTCTCCAGCCGGTCGGCGGCGGCAAACGGCAGGCGGTAGTTGGCGGCAACGGCCGACAGCGATTGCTCTGCCCGCGCGGCGGCGTAGAGCGTCGCCAGGATCGGCAGGAAGCTGTCGCGCGTCGGCAGGGCGCGGATCGGCTGTCCCTCGATGATGAAGCGGCTTGCCGTCAGCGTGCCGCCATTGGCCTCGAAGCCCATGACATTGGCCTTGCCGGCCGCTAAGGCCTCATCCATGCCGGCGATGACATAGGGCGAGCCGACGCGGGTGCGGGTAACGGCGTAGGAGCCGGCGGCCTCGATGCCGGAATTGGAGGTGACCGGCGTCACTACGACTTCCGCGCCGAGGAAATTCGCGGCAATCAGGCCGAGCAGGTCGCCGCGCAGCGGCTCGCCGGTTTCATCGGAGACAAGCGGCCGGTCGCCATCGCCATCGGCGGAGACGATCGCATCCAGCCCATGCTCCGGCGCCCAGCCCTTCAACAGGCGGATGGTTTCGGCCGAGACCGCTTCGGTATCGACCGGGATGAAACTTTCGGAGCGGCCGAGCGGCACGACGCGCGCGCCGTAATGGGCCAGCACCAGGCCGAGCAGATCGCGCGCCACGGTGCTGTGCTGATAGACGCCGATGGTGAGGCCGGCGAGGCTGTCGGCGGGCAGCAGGGCGACATTGCGCTCGAAGAACAGCGCCTCGGCTTCCGCCTTCCGGTCGTCGCAAGTGCCGGGCGTCTCATCGAGGTCGGCGTCGCCGATGTCAGCGGCCTCAGTGCTGATTGCCAGCTCGTCCTGCTTGTCGATCTCGCCGTCGGGGCGGTAGAATTTGATGCCGTTGCGGTCGGCCGGAATATGCGAGCCGGTGATCATGAGCGAGGCGGCCTTGAGCTCTAGTCCGTAAAGCGCCAGCGCCGGGGTCGGCACCGTGCCGCAATCGACTGGCGTGAGGCCGGCGCGTTTCAGCGCGCCGATGCAGGTGGCCGAGATCGCCGGGCTGGACTCGCGAAAATCGCGGCCGACCAGGATGAGATCGCCGGGCTGCGCATGGCCGCTCTTCAACAGGTGGCGGGCATAGGCCGTGGCGTAGAGGGCAGATGCCCGTCCCATGAGATCGACGGACAGGCCGCGAAGGCCGCTGGTTCCAAATTTCAAGCTGCTCACGTGCAATCTCCTCGGAATGTTGCGCCTCTTATGGAACAAGCGGGGGAAAGGATCAACCGATCGATCGCGGCCGATAGCCGCCTTCGCGCCCCTGGTTTTGCCTTGAGGGAAGCCCCAAATATAGAGCGAGCCGCGGGAAAAGATGCTGGGTCGCCAAGACCAGCAACAGGAGTCTGCCATGACTGTTTTCGGCAAGATCGCGTTCGGCTGCGCCGTCAGCCTCGTTTTGTTGTCGCCACCGGATCTCGCCAATGCGGCCTCGAACAGCCCGAAGCTCGGCCTGCCTCCCCCAAGGGTTGGGCCCACTGTTTGCGACGCTCGCGGTTGTTTCGGTTTCGGCTCGCAGCAATGGTACCGCCCGCCTGGCTATCCCATTCCCTATACGCCGCGGAGCCTCGATAGGAGGTCGCGCTTTGACAATCCCCGCATCTATATCCAGCCGCGCAATCCTGTTCCGCCGAGAACCAATTACCCGGCGCCGGTCAACAATCGCACGCGGCATCAGATATGGTGCTCCGAACATTATCGGACCTACAATCCCGGCACCAATCTCTACACCACCCTTCACCACGGCTTTCAGACCTGCCGCTCCCCCTATTATTGAGTGAGCGGGAGCGCCTCTGGCGCCGGTTTCAGCACAGAGCACATCCATTCGCCTTGTCTATATGAGGAAGCGAAAATAAATCGCTTGCTTTTCTCGCGACTTGGGCAGTCCCTATAATGTCGCCGCTTCCACAGGGTCGCGGGCGAAGCAAGGAGCCCAAAATGGCAAAGGGTCAATTGAGAAGTACCCGCGAAGCGCGGAAACCCAAGAAGGGCAAGATCGTCGCTGTAAAGCAGCAGCCTGGTTCTCAGGTCAGGCAGGCTGCCAGCACGATCAGCCTCGGCAGGAAAGATAAGTGACGGAGCGAAGACGCGCCGCAGGCCGCGCCTTCTCGATATGTCAGTCGGCGGAATATCGGCCGGCGCGCCGCGGAGGTGCGCCGGAGAATGGGGTAGTCAGCTCTCCAGCGATCCGCGGTCGGTATGGCCGAGATCGCGATCGGGATCGATGATATCGCGCACCCGCTGCTTCAGCTCCTTCGGACCGGGGAAGCCGCCGTCGCGCTTGCGCTCCCACAACAGCTCGCCATCGATACGGATTTCGAAGTTGCCGCCCGTGCCGGGGATCAGCGCCACTTCGCCCACGCTGTCGCTGAAAGTTTGCAGCAGTTCCTGCGCCATCCAGCCGGCGCGCAGCAGCCAGTTGCATTGCGTACAATAGAGAATGGTGATCCGGGGCTTGTCGGTCATCGGCGGTTTCCTTGTTGTTTGCTGACATTTAGGCTCAACTTTAATCGGCCGCAAGCTGGCCTCTTGCGTCGTCGGCCCTCCCATGTTCATTTTGCCCGAATTGTATTCGGGGGTCATGGGAATGCGGGTCGCCATCGTCGAAAACATGAAAGATACGCCGCTCGGCGCCCTCGGCATCGCGCTGGAAGAAGCGGGAGCGGAGATCGAATGGTTCCGTGCGTGGGATGGCGAGCGGCTTCCGAGCGATGTAGCGGCGCATGATGCGCTGGTGGTGCTCGGCGGCGAGCAGAATGCCCGCGACGACGACACCCACCCCTATCTGCCGGAGCTCGCAAGGCTCATGCGTCGGTTCGAGGAGGCCGACAAGGCCGTGCTCGGCATCTGCCTCGGCAGCCAGATTCTGGCCCGCGCCTACGAGGCCGAAAATCTTCTCGGTGCCGCCCATGAATTCGGCTGGAAAACCGTCGGCGTCACCGAGGAAGGCAAGGCCGATCCGCTGCTATCTGCTTTGGGCGATGATTTCACCATCTTCCAATGGCACTCCGACACGTTTTCGCTGCCGACAGGCGCCATTCGCCTCGCCACCAACGCGGTGACCAACAACCAAGCCTTCCGCATCGGCCGCGCCGCTTACGGCACGCAGTTCCATTTCGAAGCCAATACCGCCGTTGTCGAAGGCTGGCGGACGGAGTTCAAGGCGACGATCGAGCGCAACGAACCCGGCTGGCTGGAGCGCTATGCCGAGATCGCCGCAAAGAATGCACCGGCGGCTGAGATCGCCGGGCTGACGATCGCCCGGGCGTGGGTGAGGACGATTGGTGCTGAGGTGGAGCTGCAGGCGGCGTCTTAGAGCGGTTCAATCGGCTAGCCCATCTATTGCGGCTCTCCATTGCCGGAGGCGATCTGTGCCGCCCCGCCTATAGCGTTGCGAAATGCGTCATCGAAGCTGACGCCGCGGATTCGCCAGTGATGGATTTTTCCACTTTCCATCATCGACCAATCGGCGACCCAGCCGAGATCCTTGTCGCTCCAGACAAGCGAACCCGCCAAGGCGATATCGCCGCCGATGGTCTTGGCCAAGGCATCGAGTTCCTGCTGTGCCGTCCCCGTCAAACCCGTTGTGGTGAGGCCCCGGCTGACCAGCATTGCCTTGTTGGGCATAATGATTGCCATGGCAAACGGTCTGGCGGCCGCTTCGAAAGCGTCGATCATGTAAGGGCTTTCGTCACCGTCGCGGGTCAGCGTGAAAGTGCGTTGCGCATCGCGTACGACCAAGAAAATCGCGAGTTTCGGGCGCGGTGACAGCCACGGCTTGTGCCCGAGCGTGGACAGCAATTGATCGATGGTATCGGGCATGTAGATGCAAGTGAGGTCCTGCGGCCGGTCGTGGGTGCCTTGCTCGTCATGGATCGGGATACCTTCCAGGCGATCGCGATAGCTGTAGGTCGCGACGAAGGAGCCGGCACGCGGCAGCATCGCTTGAAAGGCATTCTCCGTCGTCACACGCTGATCGCCGCTGACCCTGACCAGCACGCGACCCAGGCAATCCTTGAAGCCGAGTTCGCGATTGATGGCGCCAGTGCCGGTAACGATTGCCTGCGCTCGGTAAAGCCGGCTCTGATCATCGGCGTGAGCGACGGCTGCCTCGTTGATGACTGCGAGCGCGAAGGCGATGGCAATCGATCGTGATTTCAACATCGGGATATCTCCGAACGCTGCCATGGTGTCGTGAAAACAAGCGGCAGGCAATGTCAGATTATGATGGCCGAGCGACGTTGACGATGGCTTTGACAACGGCGTCAAGGCCACTAGATTTCATAGAAACCGGAGGAGGCGAGATCATGATCCAGCCAGAATTACCCTGGAAAGGTGGATGCCGTTGCGGGGAGGTGCGACTGAAGATCAGCGCCAAACCGCTATTGACCATGGCCTGCCATTGCACCGGCTGTCAGCGCATGTCCTCCAGCGCCTATTCGCTGAGCGTCGCCATTCCGAGCGAAGGTTTCGAAGTCACGCAAGGCGAACCCGTTATCGGCGGCATGCACGACGAAAACCTGAAGCACTATTTCTGCCCCTACTGCATGACTTGGATGTTCACGCGCCTGGAAGGGTTCGACTGGTTCGTCAACCTGCGCCCGACCATGCTCGACGACCCCAGTTGGTTCACGCCCTTCGTCGAGACCTGGACAAGAGAAAAATTGCCCTGGGTGACGACACCGGCAAAGCACAGCTATGCGGCGCTGCCGGAGATGAACGAGTATGAGGGGCTCATCAAGGAGTATGGGGAGCAGGCATAAATTCTAGCTGCGAAATCGTGCCGTCAGAATTGCCTGTATTTTCCGAACGGCACGCCATGTTTTTCAACGTAAGCATTGGCTTGTTCGATAGCCTCGGCGTTTTCCAGACGCCATAGGCGCTCACGCTCGGCTTTGATGGCGTGCGCTATGCCATCTTCGGCCGCACGCGCGATATTGATTTTCAGTTCACGGGCATCTGAAAGCAGTCTTTCGTCCAGAGACAAAATGGCGGCTTTGCGCGTCGTTTGGGCCATGAGGCGTTCCTCAAATTATGCCCAAACTATATGCGCGTGATCCGCCATTCAGAAGAGCTTTATTCATCCCCCATCTTCAGCGCTGCAATAAACGCTTCCTGCGGGATTTCGACCTTGCCGAACTGCCGCATGCGCTTTTTGCCTTCCTTCTGCTTGTCGAGCAGCTTGCGCTTGCGGGTGGCGTCGCCGCCGTAGCACTTGGCGGTCACGTCCTTGCGCAGGGCCTTCACCGTCTCGCGAGCGATGATGCGCCCGCCGATGGCGGCCTGGATCGGGATCTGGAACATGTGCTGCGGGATGAGGTCCTTCAGCTTCTCGCACATGACGCGGCCGCGCTTTTCGGCGGCGGAGCGGTGTACGAGCATGGAGAGCGCATCCACCGGCTCGGCATTGACGAGGATCGACATCTTGACGAGGTCGCTCTCGCGATAATCGGTCAGGCTGTAGTCGAAGGAGGCATAGCCCTTTGAGATCGACTTCAGACGATCGTAGAAGTCGAAAACGACTTCGTTGAGCGGCAGGTCGTAGGTGATCATGGCGCGGTTGCCGACATAGGTCAGCTCGGTCTGGATGCCGCGGCGGTCCTGGCAGAGCTTCAGGATCGAGCCGAGATAATCGTCCGGCGTCAGGATCGTTGCCTTGATCCACGGCTCGCGGAATTCGGAAATCTTGACGACGTCGGGCATGTCGGCCGGATTGTGCAGCTCGATCTCGGTGCCGTCGGTCATGGTGAGCTGATAGACGACCGAAGGGGCCGTCGCGATCAGGTCGAGATTGAATTCGCGCTCCAGGCGCTCCTGGATGATTTCCAGATGCAGCAGGCCGAGGAAGCCGCAGCGGAAGCCGAAGCCGAGAGCGGCAGAAGATTCCATTTCAAAGGAGAAGCTGGCGTCGTTGAGGCGCAGCTTGCCCATGGCCGAGCGCAGGTCCTCGAAATCGGCGGCATCGACGGGGAAGAGGCCGCAGAACACGACAGGCTGCGCCGGCTTGAAGCCAGGCAGCGGCGCAGCGGTCGGGCGCTTGTCCTCAGTGATAGTATCGCCGACGCGGGTGTCGGCTACTTCCTTGATCGAAGCGGTGATGAAGCCGATCTCGCCCGGGCCGAGGCTGTCGACGGCGACCATCTTCGGCGTCAGCACGCCGACGCGCTCGATCTGGTATTTCGCGTCCGTGCCCATCATGCGGATGGTCTGGCCCTTGGTCAGCGTGCCGTCGATGATGCGCACGAGAACCATGACGCCGAGATAGGTGTCGTACCAGCTATCGACCAGCAGCGCCTTCAGCGGCGCCTTTTCGCCGCCCGCGCTCTTCGGCGCCGGCAGCTTATGAACGATGGCTTCGAGAACGTCGGGAATGCCGAGGCCGGTCTTGGCAGAGATCAGCACGGCGTCGGAGGCGTCGATGCCGATCACTTCCTCGATCTGTTCCTTGATGCGGTCCGGTTCGGCCGCCGGCAGGTCGATCTTGTTGAGCACGGTGACGAGTTCGTGGTTGTTGTCGATCGCCTGATAGACGTTGGCGAGCGTCTGCGCCTCGACGCCTTGGCTGGCATCGACCACCAGCAGCGAGCCCTCGCAGGCCGACAGCGAGCGGGAGACTTCGTAGGCGAAGTCGACGTGTCCGGGCGTGTCGATCAGGTTGAGAATATAGGTCTCGCCGTTATTCGCCTTGTAGTGCAGGCGCACGGTCTGGGCCTTGATGGTGATGCCGCGCTCGCGCTCGATCTCCATATTGTCCAGCACCTGCTCCGACATCTCGCGTTCGGCGAGGCCGCCCGTCGTCTGGATCAGGCGGTCGGCCAGCGTCGATTTGCCGTGGTCGATATGGGCCACGATCGAGAAGTTGCGGATATGCGAAAGCGGAGTGGTGGAATTGGTGCTCATGCGCGCCATATAGCAGCGCCGCCCCGCGCCGCAAAGCGGAAAAGCGGGGTTTTGGCGGCTATATTCGCATGAAGGCAGGCTTTTCGGGCGCTCCATTTATCAAGATCATTATCGCGCTTGATTCCATTATTTGATCGTGTATTTCTCTTATATTGGAATTTCAGTCGAATAGTGCGGGGCAGATGATAGACGACGATCTGGAACTGGCGATCGGGGCGCGCATCAAGCAGTTGCGCATCGCTCGCGGTCTGACGCTGGACGAGCTGGCGAATGCCTCCGCCGTCAGCCGTGCGATGATTTCGCGCATCGAGCGGGCCGAGGCGAGCCCGACGGCGTCCTTGTTGTCAAGGCTCTGCGCAGCCCTCGGCCTGTCGCTCTCAGCCTTCTTCGCCGAGGACGCCAAGGACGTGTCGCCATTGGCTCGCCGCGACCAGCAAGCGGTCTGGCGCGATCCGGAAACCGGCTATATCAGACGCGCCGTCTCGCCACCGGGAACGGAATCGAAGGTGGATGTTGTTGAAGTCGTCTTCCCCGCCGGCGCACGCGTTAGCTTTCCTCCGAATGCCGCGAGCCTTGCCATGACACAACATGTCTGGCTGTTCGAAGGCGAGATGGAGGTGACCCATCGTGATGTCACCCATCGCCTGATGCCCGGGGATTGCCTCTTCATGGGCGTCGGCGACGGTCATGCCTTTCATAATCCCGGCGAGGGTCCGGCGCGCTATTGCGTCATCCTCGATCGCGGCCGCTCATAATCGTCAAGGACCTTTTTCATGCCCGATATTCGTCTTCTTTCCGCCGCCGAAGCCCGCGCCGTCGCTCCTGACCTCTGCGACGTGCTCGCCGATTGCGTCAACGGTGGCGCCTCGGTCGGCTTCATGCAGCCGTATAAGCCAGCCGACGCCATGCCCTATTGGCAAGGCGTCGCCGACAGCGTCGAGAGCGGCGCTACGCTGCTCTTGGTAGCCGAGATCGAGGGCAAAGTTGTGGGTACCGTGCAGGTAGGCGCGGCGCAGATGCCGAACCAGCCGCATCGCGGCGATCTCAAGAAATTGCTGGTGCATCGCTCTGCGCGTGGCAAGGGGCTGGCGCGACTGCTGATGGCGGCGGCTGAGCGTGAAGCGGCCAAGCGCGGCAAGACCCTGCTGGTGCTTGATACCGCAACCGGCAGCGAAGCCGAAGCCATCTATCCCCGTCTCGGCTGGCAGCGGGTCGGGGTCATCCCCGATTACGCCATGTGGCCGGAAGGCGGCCTTTGCGATACGACGCTGTTCTATAAGCGGATCGCCGCCTGAACTCGGTTGGCATAGTCACTGTGAAAATGCGGCAAGCGCGTCATTCAGCGTCGAAGTCGTCGTCCAGTGCATGGCCTTCCAGCCGAATTGCCGCGCGGCCTCTATGTTGGCGGGATAATCGTCGATGAAGGCGATCTCATGGGCTTCGATACCGACGCGCTCGGTGGCCAGCCGGAAGAATTCAGGCGCGGGCTTCTGGTAGCCGAGCATGGCGGAATAGAAGATGCCGTCGAAATAGGAGGATAGGTCAAGCTTTTCCATCAGATAGGCGGCGCGGCGATGCTCCTGGTTGGTCGCCAGGTACATCGGGATGCCCTTGGCCCGCAGCGCCGCGAGGTCGCCAAGCAAGGCTTGGTCGAGGCGGGAGTCGTTCTCGAACCAGTAGTCGATCAGCGTTGAGGCGCTCAGCCCCGGCGCGATCCTCTCCAGAACGCGGGTGAGCCGGGGTTCCAGATTGTCGCGGCCGGTAACGACGTCTCCCCAATGGTCTTTCCTGAAGAATTCTTCCTGAAGCACCTCACGCTTGATACCGAGATCGCGTTCCAGATAGGTGCAGTAGTGCAGGCCATCGCCGGGTCGCCCATGCACCAGCACACCGTCGACATCGACCATCAGAACTTTCATGCGGCGCGAATCTCCCAGTGGAATGAAAGGCATGGGGAAGGTGGCGTTGTTTCTGCCGGCGATCAAGAGCGCATGCGGCTCTTTTTTCCGTCCTGCAATCCGTGTAAGCCTCTGCATTCCCCAGGGAATTTAGCCGGCGTCAGGAGGCTGCCATGCGCGTCATCTATTCGGAAGATCACAAGCTGAGGGACGCCAAGACAGAACTGCATGATGGGCAGCTTGTGACGCCTTTCGAAGCGCCGTTCCGTGCCGAATGGATATTGGCCGCCGTGAAGGAGGCCGGTTTTGCGGACATCGTCGCGCCGGAAGCGCATGGGTTGGAGACGGCGCGCAAGGTTCACGATCCGGCCTATCTCGATTTTCTGGGCGTGGTCTGGGAGCGCTGGGTTGCGGCCGGTTACAAGGGTGAGGCGATCGCCAATTCTTTTCCCGTGCGGCGCACCAGCCAGCGCGTGCCGGAAAACATTGTCGGCATGATCGGCCATTATGCCAACGCCGCCGACACCTCGATCACCAAGGGCTCCTATGAAGCGGCGCTCGCATCGATGCGCTGCGCATTGACGGGTGCCGATTGGCTCCATGCCGGCAATCGCTATGCCTTCGCCCTCTGCCGCCCGCCCGGCCACCACGCCGGATACGATCTCTTCGGGGGTTATTGCTTCATCAACAATGCCGCCGTCGCCGCGCAGCGGCTGCGCGACCACGGCACGAAGAAAGTGGCCGTGCTCGATGTCGATTTCCATCATGGCAACGGCACGCAGGATATCTTCTATCGGCGCGGCGATGTCTTCACCGCTTCGCTGCATGGTGATCCCATCCATGCCTTCCCCTATTTCTTGGGTCATGTCGACGAGAAGGGCGAAGGCGAAGGGTTGGGGGCGAACCGCAATTATCCGATGCCGCGCGGCACGTCCTGGGAAGAATGGTCGGCGGCACTTGCCGAGGCTCTCGCCCGCATCAAGAATTTCGGCGCGGAGGCGATCGTGCTCTCGCTCGGCGTCGATACGTTCGAGCGCGATCCCATCTCCTTTTTCAAGCTGACGTCGCAGGATTTCATTCGCATGGGCGAGCGCGTTGCCGGCGCCGGCCTGCCGGTTCTCGTCTGCATGGAGGGCGGTTATGGCGTGCCCGAGATCGGCCTGAACGTCGCCAACGTCCTCATGGGCCTCGAAGCCTGAGACGGGCCTGGATCAACGCGCGTGATCGCAGGATGAAAAGTTTGAATTTGTCAGTCCAGGGCCAGATCTCTAAAAAACCCGCATAAGAGGAGAGGTCATGGACCAGCAGCTTATCGAAAGTGGCACGGATGGCGGCGCGGCGCTGATGCCGCATCCGGATGTTGCGCCATCCTCCGGCGGCATTGCCGCCGGCGTGCTGATGTGCGTCCTGTCCATGTGCAGCATCCAATTCGGCTCGGCATTGTCGTCTCCGATCATCAATACCTATGGACCCGTCGGCGCGACGTGGCTGCGGCTCGTCTTCGCGTCTGCCGCACTGGCGATCATCGTCCGTCCGAAGATCATGAGCTACAGCCGCTCGCAATGGATCAGCGTGCTGGCACTTGGTTCCGTATCGGCGTTGATGACGGCTTCCTTCTTCTCGGCGATTGCGCACATTCCGCTGGGTCTTGCGGTCGCGATAGACTTCCTCGGACCTCTGCTTGTCGCGACCCTCGGCTTCGGGTTGAGCCGTCAGCTTCTCTGGCCCGTCTTCGCCGGCGTCGGCGTTCTGCTATTGGCCTATGACGGTGAGGAATGGGTGGGCAATCTGCCGGGCATCCTTTTTGCCTGCGGCGCGGGCGTGGGCTGGGCCTGCTATATCCTGTTGACGAAGAAGGTCGGCAACGCCTTCCAGGGTCTCGAAGGGCTTTCCATGTCACTGCTGGTCGCGGCGGTCGTTTCAACACCTTTCGGCTTTGCCTCCGCCGCCCCGCATCTGACAGCCTCTGGCCTCCTCGAAATCGCCGGCCTGGCACTGCTCGTTCCGCTGCTCCCCTATGTGCTGGAAATGGTCGCGCTGCGGCGCATGCCGACCTCGTCCTTCGGCATCCTCATGAGCCTGGAACCCGCCATTGCTGCCGTTGCCGGCTTTATTATCCTGTCGCAGCCGATGACGCCGTCGCAGATGTTCGGCACGGCCCTCGTCGTCGCCGCCAGCATCGGCGCAACGATTTTCGCCACGAAGGGCTGAGCTTAGACAGTCTTCCTCGCCGGATCGTCCAATGCCGGATTATAGAAGAGTGAGAGCGTCAGGCTCTTGGCGATGCGCTCGGCTGTCGCCATGAACCAGGCCCTAGCTTCATCCGAGGGCGCGATATCCGCAAGCGTTTCCGAAAAAAGCGCCAGCCATTCTGGAAAAAGGTCCGGCGCGATGCCTTCGACGCCGAGATGAGCCTGCACCGGCTTGCCGCCATAGGCGCCGTTTTTGAACGCAACCGACGACCAGAAGCGTTTCATCTTCTCCATATGGTCCGGCCACCGACCGGCAAGACGACCGTCAAAAACCGGACCGAGCCGGGGATGCGCCTGAATGCGTCCGTAGAAAGTATCGACAAGCCGGTCGATGAAGGCTGCATCGATGCCGATGCGCGTCATCTCGGCTTCGGCCTTCTCGCGGATGCCGGCCAGGTGAGCGGCGCGACCCTGTATGTCAATGTTCATGTCATGCTCCTGCCGCCGCTCAGCATTTTGCGCAATACGGCGTTTGTCGGCCCTCTATCTATGCATTTTCATGGCGCAACCAAGATGTCATGCCGCCGTTGCGGCAATCTGTCAAAGTCATGGGGTAGTTGGCTCGGCATAGTCTGTTAGCCCTTGACCCCAGTGATCGTCCACTTTAGTTTTAGAATAATTCTAAAGATGGAGATTTTTATGTTGCTCGGGTTTTTCCGCTCGCCAAAACGTTCCTTTGCCTCTTTGTCCGAACAGGAAATTCTCGCCATTGCCATCGCCTCGGAAGAGGACGATGCCCGCATTTATCTCGCCTATGCCGATATTCTAAGAGACAACTATCCCGATTCCGCCAAGGTGTTCGAGGACATGGCCGAAGTCGAGGATACCCACCGCAAGACGCTGATCGACATGCACCGCAAGCGTTTCGGCGAGCGTATCCCGCTGATCCGGCGCGAACATGTCAACGGTTTCTATGAACGCAAGCCGGACTGGCTACGCAAGAACCTGTCGCTCGAAGCCATCCGTGCAGAAGCCGAGGGCATGGAACAGCAGGCCTATAATTTTTATGTCGAGGCGGGCAAGCGGGTTTCCGACGCCTCGACGCGCCAGCTCCTCGGCGATCTGGCGCTGGCGGAACAAGGGCATGAAGACATTGCCCGCATGCTTGGCGACAAGCACACGCCGGAATCGGTGAAGGAAGAAGAGGATGCGGATGCCCGCCGCAAGTTCGTGCTCACCTATGTGCAGCCGGGCCTTGCCGGCCTGATGGACGGCTCGGTCTCGACGCTTGCGCCGATCTTCGCCGCCGCCTTCGCGACGCAGCAGACATGGCAGACCTTCCTCGTCGGCCTGTCGGCTTCCGTCGGCGCCGGCATATCCATGGGCTTCACTGAAGCCGCCCATGACGACGGCAAGATTTCCGGCCGCGGCTCGCCGATCAAGCGCGGTTTTGCCTGCGGCATCATGACGGCACTCGGCGGATTGGGCCATGCGCTTCCCTATCTTATTCCCAATTTTTGGACCGCCACGATTACTGCGGCCATCGTTGTCTTCTTCGAGCTGTGGGCGATCGCCTTTATTCAGAACAAATATATGGAGACACCGTTTCTCCGCGCCGCCTTCCAGGTCGTTGTTGGTGGCTCCCTGGTGCTTGCAGCGGGCATACTGATTGGAAATGGGTGAGACGCGATCGGCGAAGCCGACGAAACGATCCAGTGAATCGTTTCGCGCGTCGAACGCCCTGAGCCCAAGCGAAGGGCCGGCGGGCACGGCATAGGCGATGTCTTGTCTTGTTCTGTAGGACGAAGATCAGACCGTTCTAAGGATTTTTGGAAAAACAAAAGGCCGGCAGATGTGCCGGCCTTTTGTATGAGTTCTGTTCTTATGGTGATTACTTGACGGCGCCGACGAGGACGTCGTTGCCATTTTCGATGGTGACCCAGCGGCCGGCATTGTAGCTCGCCTGGCGCTTCAGATAGGAATAGGGGGTCTGGTACCAGACCTTCACCTCGTCATCGAGATTGTCGAGAATGTAGTCGCCCTGATCGGTGCGCAGCGTCAGCACGGCATGGCCTTCGCCATCGGGTTTGCGTACGACCGTCATCAGAAGGTTGGCGGCGGAAATACCCTTCTGCATGAGAAGCTTGCGCTTCAGAAGCGCGAAATCTTCGCAGTCACCGGCCGTCTTCGGATATTCCCAATATTCTTCCTGGCCGTAGACTTCCATGTCGGTGGCAGGCGTGATGGTCTTGTTGACGCGCAGGTTGACCTGATTGACCAGCGTCCAGGTGGCGGCGTTCATATCGACAGGACCGGTATTGCGCGTCGGGCCGCATTCGTCGGCATGACGCTCGCAAAACTCATAGTGCCCGATGGGCTGGGATGTTACACCGCCGATGGTCATCGATGCGGTGTTCTGGGGGGCCGGCATGGCCGACGACGACATCGCAACTATAGCTGCGAAGGCAACGAATACGCCCTTAATACGCACGCCCACTTTCCTTGTATCGTCCCTGCATTTGTTAACAAATTGTTAATGTAAGGGGGCGCGCCAAGTCAATCGTTACTTAAGTGTTAACAGCGGAACCAGCCTTTATGGTTAATTTCAGCACAATCAAGAGGCTAGTCGCCACAATTCAATGCCTCTTATGATTACCGGAAGGCATGCGGGTTCTACCCCGCGGCGGGCCGTCCGCGGGTTTTTCACAAAGCTATCTATATGTTTTTACGGATGATTATGGAGCGCCAGCGTCTCCGCTGCGGTCAACATGCGCTCGATATCCTGCGGTCGGGACAGCCGATGATCGCCGTCACGCACAAGTGTTAACACGACATCGTCGGCCGGCAAATGTTCGACCAATCTTAACGAATGGGCAAAGGGCACATCCTCGTCCTGCATGCCCTGTAGGATATGAACCGGGCAGCCCGTTTCGATGATGCCGGTCAAGACGCGGTTGGCGCGGCCGTCCTCGATGAGCGCGCGGGTGAAGATATTCGGCTCGGGACTATATTCTGAAGGCTCCTCGAAATAGCCGCGTTCGGCAAGCGATCTCCGCTCGACATCGGAAAGGTTCGGCTCGATGAGATCGATAGTGAAGTCCGGGGCGGGAGCAATCAGCACAAGGCCCTGGATGGCCGGTGTCTTCTTGCGCTTGCGCAGTTCCTGGATGAGCCGCAGCGCGATCCAGCCGCCCATGGACGAACCGACAAGGACGATCCGCTTCGGCTTGGCGTAGTCGATGACGGCGAGCGCCTCTTCCAACCAGCGCGAAATCGTGCCGTCGGTGAAGACGCCGCCGGATTGGCCATGGCCCGAATAATCGAAGCGGATGCAGCCGAGGCCCAGCCGTTCGGCAAGCGCGTCGAGCTCCAGCGCCTTGGTGCCGCTCATATCGGAGCGATAGCCGGAGAGCCACACGAAGGTCGCGCCCTTTGCGCCTTTCCTGGCCGCGCGCAGTTGCACGGCGATCTGCCGTTGGTCGTCGGCGCTGCCCACGGAAATAAAGGTCGGTTCAAGGTCGGCTAGTGCTTCGGACATTAAAAACTCCCGGAATTTTGTGCTTTATAGAGCAGATTCGCACCCGCGCGAGTGCAAAAATCCTCCCGATTTCTGAAGAAGCGCATGCGCTATTTTGTGATGTTGCTGTGTCCTTTGCGCATCTTACGGCTGCGCCGCACAGTATTGGCACACGGGAGGTGATTTTTTCCTGGCATCATGCTATTGACTTCACCGCAGCTTTTACGACATTTCCGTCAGTTGCGCCGACGGGAGCGAGAGGCTGCAGCAATCCGAAACAATTCGTGGAGAGTACGACCATTCGCAGACCCTTTAAAACCGATGCGCCCGTGAAGGACGGGCCACGTTCCAACAGGGAAATCCGCATTCCCAAAGTTCAGCTCATCGCGGCTGACGGCCAGAATATGGGCATCGTCCCAACCGACCAGGCATTGAGAATGGCAGAGGAGGCCGGTCTCGATCTGGTGGAGATTTCCCCCAACGCTGAACCGCCTGTGTGCAAGATCCTCGATCTGGGCAAGCTGAAATACGCCAACCAGAAGAAGGCCGCCGAGGCGCGCAAGAAGCAGAAGGTCGTCGAAGTCAAAGAAATCAAGATGCGCCCGAACATCGACACGCATGACTACGACGTGAAGATGAAGGCGATCGAACGTTTCTTTGAAGAAGGCGACAAGGTGAAGGTGACCTTGAAGTTCCGCGGCCGTGAAATGGCCCACCAGGAACTCGGCATGAAGCTTCTCCAGCAGGTCAAGGAAGATACGCTCGAGATCGCCAAGGTCGAAGCCGAGCCCAAGCTCGAAGGTCGCCAGATGATGATGGTGCTTGCGCCAAAGTGAGGCGCGAGCAGACGTAAGAGGCCGGAGCCGTCCTGTTGGGCGGCTTTTTCCTTTTGTGCTCCGGGTTGATGCCTGTCATCGATCCGTAAAAGAATCCCCGCCGTGCCCGTTGCACTTACAGGCGACTGCGGTTATAAGCGCGCGTCCGAACTGACCGGCAGGGCATGCCGTGGCAGTTCAGAATGCTGGCGGAGCGGTTCGTCACCGTATCCGCCGTTCAACAACAAACGCTCCGGCACCTTGTCGCAGCCCCGGCCCAGCCGGATCTGTGGGGAGGCTTTTTACAAAGCGCGCCAGGAAGCATCGAAGGAGTAGCAAAATGCCCAAGATGAAGACGAAGTCCTCTGCCAAGAAGCGGTTCAAGATCACCGCGTCCGGCAAGGTCAAGGCAGCCGCTGCTGGCAAGCGCCACGGCATGATCAAGCGTACCAACAAGTTCATTCGCGACGCCCGCGGCACCATGGTTCTCGCAGAGCCGGATGGCCGTAAGGTTGTCAAGAACTACTTGCCGAACGGTCTCTGAGACTATTCGTAACGCTATAGACTAAGGAGATCATGAAATGGCACGCGTAAAAAGAGGCGTTACCGCCCACGCCAAGCACAAGAAGGTTCTGAAGGCAGCCAAGGGCTTCTACGGCCGCCGCAAGAACACCATCCGTACCGCCAAGGCCGCCGTCGACCGCTCCAAGCAGTACGCTTACCGCGACCGTAAGATCAACAAGCGCAACTTCCGCGCCCTCTGGATCCAGCGCATCAACGCTGCCGTCCGCGAATTCGGCCTGACCTACGGCCGCTTCATCGACGGTCTGAACAAGGCTGGCATCGAAGTCGACCGCAAGGTTCTCTCCGACATGGCGATCCATGAGCCGGAAGCTTTCGGCGCGCTCGTCGCCGCCTCCAAGAAGGCGCTGGAATATCTCAAGGACGCCGGCACGAAGAACGAATTCGAAGCTGCTGTGAACTAACACCGCTTCGCACGTATTTCGTGTATTCATTGCAAACCCGCGCTGGCAAAACCGGCGCGGGTTTTGTGTTTGCAGCACGCATGATCGAGCCCATTTGGCCTGATCAAAGCGCGCGCCGCCGCCGGCTGTGGCCGAACTTCGGCACATGACCCGTTTTCTTGGCGGGTTTTTGTCATTTGCCCGTTGATTGGCCGCGTGCACATGGGTAGTGATCTGCAGCGCTTCATCGTTGCCACCAGCTATCCGATGTATGTGTTCACCAATTATTCTGCGGAATGAGCGGCGCGGTGAGCCCGCCCTCCGCAAGGCAGGACAAGATGACGGAACTCGATACTCTTGAAACCCAACTCATGGCCGACGTGGCCGCTGCCACGGACGAGCAGGCGATCGAAGCCGTCAGGGTCTCCGCTCTCGGCAAGAAGGGCTCGGTTTCAGAACTGTTGAAGACGCTGGGCTCGATGTCGCCGGAAGAGCGGCAGACGCGGGGCGCGGCGATCAATGCGCTGAAGAATTCGGTGACCGACGCCATCAACGCCCGAAAGGGTGCGCTGCGCGATGCCGCGATCGAGGCCAAGCTGAAGGCGGAGACGCTGGACGTCAGCCTGCCCGTGCGTTCTTCGCCTGCGGAACGCGGCCGCATTCATCCGATCAGCCAGATCGTCGACGAGATCACCGCCATCTTCGGCGACATGGGCTTTTCGATCGCCGAAGGTCCCGACGTCGAGACCGATTATTATAACTTCACGGCGCTGAACTTCCCCGAAGGGCACCCGGCCCGCGAGATGCACGATACCTTCTTCTTCCAGCCGGACGAGAAGGGTGAGCGCAAGGTGCTGCGCACGCACACTTCGCCGGTGCAGGTGCGCACCATGGAGACGCAGAAGCCGCCGATCCGCATCATCATTCCCGGCAAGACCTATCGCCAGGATAGCGACGCCACGCATTCGCCGATGTTCCATCAGGTGGAAGGCCTCGTCATCGACAAGACGGCGAATGTCGCCAATATCCGCTGGGTGCTGGAAGAATTCTGCAAGACCTTCTTCGAGGTCGACAATGTGACGATGCGCTTCCGCCCCTCCTTCTTCCCGTTCACGGAACCCTCGTTCGAGGTCGATATCCAGTGCGATCGCTCCGGCCCGATCGTCAAGTTCGGCGAAGGCACCGACTGGATGGAAATCCTCGGCTGCGGCATGGTTCACCCGAACGTGCTGCGCTATGGCGGTCTCGATCCGGATGAATATCAGGGCTTTGCCTGGGGCATGGGCCTCGACCGCATCGCCATGCTGAAATACGGCATGCCCGACCTGCGCGACTTCTTCAACGCCGACGTCCGCTGGATGAACCACTATGGCTTCCGCCCGCTCGACATGCCGACACTGTTCGGCGGTTTGAGCGTGTAAGGAAGGGATAAAGCACATGAAATTCACACTCTCCTGGCTGAAAGAGCACCTGGAAACGGACGCCACGCTCGACGAGATCTGCGCCCGCCTGACGATGATCGGGTTGGAAGTGGAAGACGTCGACGACAAGGCGGCATTCAAGCCCTTCGTCATCGCCAAGGTCCTTTCCGCCGAAAAGCATCCGCAGGCCGACCGGTTGAAGGTGCTGATGGTCGACAACGGCTCTGGCAAGCCGGTCCAGGTCGTCTGCGGCGCGCCGAATGCCCGCGCCGGCCTCGTTGGCGCCTTCGCGGCTGCCGGCACCTATGTTCCTGGTATCGATGTAATCCTGACGGTCGGCAATATCCGTGGCGTCGAAAGTCACGGCATGATGTGCTCGGAAAAGGAGCTGGAAATCTCCGACAGCCATGACGGCATCATCGATCTGCCGGAAGATGCGCCCGTCGGCACCAGCTTTGCCGCCTATGCCGGCCTCGACGATCCGATGATCGAGATCAACCTGACGCCGAACCGTCCCGACTGCACCGGCGTCTACGGCATCGCTCGCGACCTCGCCGCTTCCGGCCTCGGCACGCTGAAGCCGCGCCTGACGCCGACCTTCGCCGTCGACGGCGATACGCCGGTGGACTTGAAGATCGAGCTCGATGATGCCGCCCTCTGCCCAGGCTTCGCGCTCCGCCTCGTACGCGGCGTCAAGAACGGCCCGAGCCCGAAATGGATGCAGCAGCGGCTGCTGGCGATCGGGCTGCGCCCGATCAGCGCGCTGGTCGACATCACCAACTACATGACCTTCGATCAGGGCCGGCCGATGCACGTCTTCGACGCCGCCAAGGTCAAGGGCAATCTGGTCGTGCGCCGTGCCCGGGATGGCGAGACCGTGCTGGCGCTGGATGAGCGCGAATACAAGCTCAATCCCAACAATGTTGTCATCTCCGATGATGATGGCGTCGAGTCGATCGGCGGCATCATGGGCGGCGAGCATTCCGGCTGCGATGAGAACACCGTCGACGTGCTGATCGAATCGGCGCTTTGGGACCCGATGAACATCGCCAAGACCGGCCGCAGCCTCGGCATCATCACCGATGCCCGCTATCGTTTCGAGCGCGGCGTCGATCCGGAATATATGGCTCCCGGCCTGGAACGCACGACCGAGCTGGTGCTCGCCTGCTGCGGCGGTACCGCCGCCAAGGCCAAGGTCGAAGGCTATAAGGGCTACGACGCCAAGATCGTCGATTTCCCCTTCTCCGAGGTCAAGCGTCTGACTGGCCTTGACGTCTCGGTGGAAGAGGGCAGGTCAATCCTGACGAAGCTCGGCTTTTCGGTCTCCGGCTCGGGCGAGCGGGTCTCCGTCGCAGTTCCCTCTTGGCGGCCGGATGTCGATGGCAAGGCCGATCTCGTCGAAGAGATCATGCGCATCCATGGTGTCGACAATATCAAGCCGCAGCCGCTCGCAAGCCACAACGCCGTCAACGGCAAGATCCTGACAACGCTGCAGATCCGTACGCGCACCGCCAAGCGCGCGCTTGCCTCCCGCGGCATGCTGGAAGCCGTCACCTGGTCCTTCATCTCCGAAGATCAGGCCAAGCTCTTCGGCGGCGGCTCCAATGCGCTGAAGCTTGCCAATCCGATCGCCGCCGACATGTCCGACATGCGTCCCTCGCTCCTGCCGGGCCTGCTGTCGGCTGCGCAGCGCAACGCCGACAAGGGCTATGGCGACGTCGCGATCTTCGAAGTCTCCGGCACCTATGAAAACGACAGGCCCGAAGGCCAACGCCGCGTCGCCGGCGGCATCCGCCGTGGTACTGCGACGTTGACGGGCGCCGGCCGCATGTGGTCGAACGCCGCCAAGGGCGGCGGCAAGCCGGTCGATGTCTTCGACGCCAAGGCCGACGCACTGGCCGTGATCGAAGCCTGCGGCCTGCCGATGGGCAATATCCAGATCGAGCAGGGTGGCCCCGCCTGGTATCATCCGGGCCGCTCCGGCACCATCAAGATGGGTCCGAAAGTCGTGCTCGGCTATTTCGGCGAATTCCATCCGAAGACGCTGGAAGCGCTCGATGTCACCGGCGCGCTTGCCGGCTTCGAGGTCTATATCGACGCCATGCCGGAGCCAAAGAAGAAGACGACGCGCACCAAGCCGGCGCTGGAGCTTTCGCCGTTCCAGGCAGTCAAGCGCGACTACGCCTTCGTGGTCGACAAGACTGTGGAAGCCGGCGCCGTCATCCGCGCCGCCACGGGCGCCGACCGCAAGCTGATCACCGGCGTCAATGTCTTCGATATTTTCGAGGGCGCATCGCTCGGCGACGGCAAGAAGTCGATCGCCATCGAGGTGCAGATCCAGCCGGCCGAGCGCACGCTGACCGACGAGGATTTCGAGGCGCTGACCCAGAAGATCGTCGCCAACGTGACGAAAACGACGGGTGGCGTGCTTCGGGGGTGACAAGGTTTCCCTTCTCCCCGCCTGGGAGAAGGGGAAAGACCTACCGATGCAAATGGTAGACCTTGTTGACGATGGTCCACCGTCCGTCGATCTTCAGCAGTGACAGATAGTCGGAAAAGCGCATGCCGGCGAATTCGTCGACGACTTTGACGCTTGCGGCATCACCTTCGATATCGATCAGCTCGATCTCCATCAGCGGCACAGTGTCGGGCGGTGCGCTGCCTTCTTCAACGATGGCGCTGATGAATTCGTCGCGCGTCATCCATTCCACCGCACCCTGATAATTGCCTATGATCGCTACTCGTGGATGGAGCGCCTTGCGCAATGCCGGCTCGTTCGCGAATGCCATGCCATCGACATAGAGGTGAACAACCGCACGGATTGCTTGCTCTTCTGACATCTCGCTATTCCTCGTTTGAGTGCCTGTTAATATAGCATAAACGCCCCAACTGGCAAAAACGGCGGCGTGATCGCGAGGATTTGACCGGTCTTATTCTACGAAAATCCGTACGCTGGCGGCCCGGCCGGCGGCATCGATGACGGTCAGCGTCGAATAGCCGGCGCCATCCGGAATCCATTGATTGGTGCGGCGGCGAGAGAGATCGGGCAGCGGCTTGCCGTTGGCGAGCCAGCGGAACGGCGCGCGGCCGCCCTGCAGCTTCAATGCCAGCGGCATCGGTGGGTTGGCGCCGCTGCTCGCGCCAAGATCGACGCGCGCCCCCTCTGGCGGATAGACGATCTGTGGCGCCGGCTCGCGGGTCGAGGCTGACAGCAAGCCGGCGGCCGTCACCGAAAAACGCCGCTGGCTGATCGGCAGTTCGGTGGCGGAAATGCGCACCGCGCCCATGGGCGCCGGCGGAAACGGCGCGATGGCGACGCCGGATTTGGCGAAGCCTTCGAAGAGGATGGGGGCGGCTGAGACATAGCCCGCCAGGCCCGGCACCGCGCCATTGTCCGGCCGGCCGACCCAGACGCCGAGCACATGCGCACCATCGTAGCCGACGGACCACGCGTCGCGGTTGCCATAGCTGGTGCCGGTCTTATAGGCGATGCCGAGCTGCTTGCTGCCGGCCGGTGCAATGATATCGGAGAGAATGTCGGTGATGTTCCAGGCTGCGACCGGCTCCATCAGCGGCTCGCTTTCGATCGGCCCGGGTTGATCCTGAATGCCGTCGCCGATCCGCATCGGTTTGCCGCGGTTGGCAAGGCCTGCATAGAGCTGCACCAGATCCTTGAGCGTGATGCCGACGCCGCCGAGGCCGATGGCGAGGCCCGGCGCTTCGTTGGGCGGCAATACCGGCTTCACCTCGGCGCGGCGGAAACGCACCAGCAGCCGCGTCGGCCCGACGGCGTCGAGCAGACGCACGGCCGGCACATTGAGCGACAGTTGCAACGCCTCGCGCACGCTGACATCGCCCTGGTAGGTCATGTCGAAATTGCGCGGGCGATAACCGTAGAAATCCGCAGGACGGTCCTCGATGATCGTTTCCTGGGCGACGTATCCTTCTTCGAAGGCAAGGCCGTAGATGAAGGGTTTCAGCGTCGAGCCGGGCGAGCGCAGGACACGAGTCATGTCGATCCAGCCGGAGCGGCTGGAATCGAAATAATTGGCCGAGCCGACCTCACCGACGATGTCGCCGGTATGTGCATCCGCCATCACCATGGCGACAGAGACCTTCGGTCCCAACCGCTTCGATGCTTCATCGGCGACGATTTCAAGGCCTTGCTGAATATCCCGGCGCAGCGTCGTTCGGTGCCGGATGACGCCGGGTTGCTTGCGTAGCGCGGCCTCCGCGAGATGCGCGGCATAGGCCGGCAATTGCCGTCGCTTCGCGGGGACCGGGACGAGCGCTGCCCGCTCAGCTTCACCCTCGCCGACGGCAGCCGCAACGGCAGCGCGATCGAGCACGCGGCGGCGGGCTGCCTCGGCGCTTGCGAGATTGCGGTCCGGCCGGCGCTTTTCCGGTAATTGCGGCAGAGCGACCAGCAAGGCCGTCTGTGCGACGGTCAAATGCCGCGGCTCCTTGCCGAAATAGGCAAGGCTTGCCGCACGCACACCCTCCAGATTGCCGCCATAGGGCGCATGCGTCAGATAGAGATCGAGGATTTGCTCCTTGCTGAGCCGCCGCTCGATCTGGATGGCGCGGACGATCTGCAGCAGCTTTGCCGTCACCGACCGCTCATTGCGCGGCTCGATCAGCCGCGCCACCTGCATCGATAGTGTCGAGCCGCCCGAGACGATGCGGCCATGGCTAACGAGCTGCACAAGTGCCCGGCCGAGCGCCATCGGGTCGACGCCGTGATGGTCGTAGAACCGCCGGTCCTCGTAGGCGACCAGCATGCGCAGGAATTGCGGATCGACATCGGCGACATCGGTCTTCAGCCGCCAGCGCCCCTCCGGCGTGGCGAAGGCTCGGAGCAACTCGCCATTGACGTCGAGCACCTCTGCCGAGACGATGCCGGCCTTGTCGAGCGGAGGCGGAAAGGCGCGATCGCCGGCCTCGAGGCCAAGGACAAGCGCCGCCACCGAGAGGGCGCTCACCCCGACACCGATCGCAATTTTCCATCGTGTCTTCATCGCCTGCTCTTACTGCTGTGCTGCCAGCACCTCCATGCGGCCCATCGCCGTGCGGGCCGAGAATTGCGGACGATACATGTCCTCGACGCTCGCGGCCGGATGATCGTAGGTGCCGGGGGTAACGGCACGGACGACATAGGCGAAGGTCAGATCACGATCGGCGCCGGTGCTCTGGTCGAAAGCGGCGACGAAGCGGTCGTTGCGGAATTCGACATGGGCCGGCTGGATATCGCTGAGCCAGTCGAAGTTCGAAAGCTGGGCGCTGTTGACGATGCTCGGATTGTCGATCTCGAAGCCGGCGGGCAGGAGATCGGTTACGAGAAGGCGCTGCGGCCAGTCATTGTCCTCGGTAACATGCAGCACCACGACGTAACGCTCGTTCTGCTGCGCTTGGCTGACATTAGCCTCCTCGCCATCGAGCGTGTAGTACTTGCGCTCGATCTTGAAGCCGTTGCCGCCGGCCGGCAGTGGTGCGACCGGAGCGGCGACCGTAGTCACCGCGGCCGATAAGGGCTGGCGTGTGGTGTTGGTGACGGTCAGCGGATGTCCCATCAGGGCGTCGCCGGTCATTTGGGCCATGTAAGCGCCGCTATGGGCAGCGCCGTTGACATCCAGCGTCAGGCCGTCATCGCCGTTCTGCAGGGCGCGGGCAGCGAGCAGCATCCAGGTTTGTTCCTGGGTGCTGGTATAGGTCTTGGTCTGCCATTCCTTGGCAACGACCGACGCCAGATCTGGAATGATCGGGGGCACAGGGCGGCTTTCGGCAGCAAGTGCCAGCACGGCCGCGCCGTCGCGCAGCGACGAACCGTAGTCGGAACGAGCGAAGCTGACCTTGGTCACCGCCGCCTTTTGCGACATCTGCAGCGCATCGACGAAGATGTTGCGTGAGCGCTGGGCATCGCCATAGAGCGCGAGAGCGGCCGCCAGATGTGCCTTGGAGAGTGGCGTCGGGAAGTCGTTCAGCATGGCGTCGGCGTAGTAGCGCAGATCGCTGATCGAAGCCTTCTTGTTGCGGGCGAGCACGTAGAGCGCATAGGCGATCTCGTTGCCCTGGTCCTTGACGTTGGTGTTGATGCTCAAGGAGTTCTGCAGGTTTTCCAGTGCTTGCACCATGGCCTGATCCGGCACGGTGTATTTCTGCTCGCGGGCGCGGGTCAGGAAGTCTGTGACATAGGCGTCGAGCCAGAGATCGCCGGAGCCCGGAGCCCAGAGGCCGAAGCTGCCCGTCGACGACTGATAGGACATTTCGCGATAGATTGCGTCCTGAACGCGCTTGTGGATTTCAGCGTCGTCGGCAAGACCGTTCTTGATCGCCATATCGCTGAAATAGAGCAGCGGCATCGCGCTGCTGGCTGTCTGCTCGGCGCAGCCATAAGGATAGCGGCTGAGGCTCATCAGCAAAGCGGGCACGTCGAAGGCGCTGGAGCGGCTGACATTGAGGCTGACGGAAGCGCCCGGCAGCACGCTATCGGCCAAAAGGTCGGCATTGACTGTCAGGCTCTTGCCGGGGGCAAGCGCGATGACGCGCCGTTCGGTGACTGGTAGCTGCGCCGGGCGAACTGGAATATCGACCGATTGATCGAGCGACATGCCGGAAGCATTCGACAGCTTGATCGAAACCGTACCGTCGCCGGGCTGTCCGCCGGTCAGCGGCAGCGTGATGTTGTATTTACCGCCGGTCTGTAGGTTGATCGTCTGCTGCGCAGCGCTTGCATCCACGGTCACGGCCGAGTTGCCCGTCACTGCCAGCCTGTAGTCGCCGGCGGGCGCGTCAGTATTGGCGATATCGAGCCGGAGATTGGCCTTATCCCCCGGAGCGAGGAATTTCGGCAGGCTAGCGGTGACGACGACGGGGTCGCGGATGATCACATCCTGCGTCGCATGGCCGATCCCGGCCTTCGACCAGGCGACGGCCATCAGGCGTGCCGTGCCGTTGAACTGCGGAATGTCGAAGCTGACATTGGCCTTGCCACTGGCATCGAGCTTGATCGGGCCGGAGAAGAAGGCGATCAGCTTTTCCGTCGGCGGGCTGGCCTGCAAGGCCGCCTGTCCGCCATCGCCACCGGTGCGCAACCGCCCGGTGGCGCCGAGCGAGCCGTCGATCAGGCGGCCGTAGAGGTCGCGGATTTCGAGGCCGAGCTGGCGCTGGCCGTAATACCATTCGTCCGGGGCTGGCGGCTGGTAGCGCGTGAGGTTGAGAATGCCGACATCGACGGCGGCAACCGTGACATAGGCATCCTCGTTGGCGCCCGCGCCCGCCACCTGCACGCCGATAGTCAGCGGCTGACGGGGCAGGGTCTTCTGTGGCGCATCGAGCTTGACCTGCAGCTTGCGTTCGCCGGGATCGACGATCGCCCATTTGATGCCGATTGCGCGCATTGGCATGCGGCTTTCCTGGGCATCGCCGGGGCGGAAGAGGGTGGCGGTTACATAGGTGCCGGCGCCCCAATCGGCGGTGACGGGGATGTCGACTTCGCCGCCGGTGGCGCCGATATCGGCATTGGTCACCGAGATCAGCGTTTCGGACCCGGCCGTCACCATCAACTGGCCGGCGTAACGCGAGGTCACCTTCAGCTTGGCAGTATCGCCGACATGGTAGCTGTCCTTGTCGAGCGCAATTTCCAGTGCGTCCGGCGTTTGCGTCGAGGCGGAAGCGACAT
The DNA here is from genome assembly GCF_025200735.1 of Rhizobium sp. CB3060. NCBI lineage: Bacteria > Pseudomonadati > Pseudomonadota > Alphaproteobacteria > Hyphomicrobiales > Rhizobiaceae > Rhizobium > Rhizobium sp. CB3060. The sequence continues at coordinate 3,961,427 of NZ_CP104158.1, forward strand.
ACCAGCCGGCGTTGAATTGGACGCTGGATTCCGGCCCGTTCGGATCGGCCGTCTCTACTTCCAGCCGGTAGCGGCCCCAGGTCACCGGCACCGAGATTCTAGCGCCGTCCGTTGTGGCGTTGACCGTGCCGGTGGCGACCTGCTTGGTCGACATCACGGGCTCGTATTTCCAGCTACTGCCGTCGCGATACCATTGGTAGTCGCGTTCGACACTGAGCAGCTTCCAGGTCAGGCCCTGCATGGCCTGCTTCTGGCCGTTCTGGTCGACGGCGATGACATGGAAGTTGCCGATGGAATTTTCGCCGAGATCGCCGTCGAATTCCGGCTTGATGCCGATCCGCGGCCCATCCGCCTTGACCGGCAGCGTCAGGGAGCGCTCGACGGCCCGGCCGCCGGCCTCCTGCATGCGCACGGTGATGTTGGCATTGAGGAGCTGCGTGGTCGAAGGCGTGTCGGCTATGGTGACGTCGAAGGTCGTCTTGCCGTCTTCGTCCAGCGCCTGCAGGTCTTCCAGCGGCATTTGCGAGCTTTCGGCCTTGTTGTCGCTGCTGCTGTCGCTATCGCTGTTGTCCTGCCCGGCGCCCTCGTCGGCGAGGCCGAATTCATAGCCCTTATAGTCGGCGCTCTCGCGGGTCGGCTTCAGCGTCACTTCGCCTTCGAGGCTTAAACCCGCGGCCGGCGCGCCGTAGAGGTAGCGCCCTTCGATATTGACCGGTGTGGGTTGGCCGACTTCGATCGCCTTCGCGTCGCTCTTCATGTCGAATTCGATGCGATCCGGCACGAAATCGTCGACGAGGAAGGTCTGTGAGCCGATGGAGGTGCCCTTCGGGTCGGTATAGATGTTCATTGTCCAGGTGCCGCGCATCGAGGTCTGCTGTAGCGGCAGGTCGACATTGTAGCCGCCGAGCTTGCCGCCGTCGGTGACGATGCGGCGGTCCTCGACGCCGTCGGGGCGCAGGAAGACGAAGGTGAGCGGCAGGTTCTCGACCGCCATCGAGCTGACGTCGCGGGCAAGAGCGGAGGCATGCACCGTCTCGCCGGCGCGGTAGATGCCGCGTTCGGTCCAGGTGAGCAGATCGATCGCGCCCGGTGCCGTGCGGCCGGTGACGCCGCGGTCGGAGAGATCGAAGCCCGCACGGGTCATGTCAAGGAAGACGTAATCCTGGTCGCCGTTCTGCGCCGTGATGACGGCCGGGGTCATGCCTGCCGTGCCGCGCATCAGGCCGGCGCTGAAGGTGGCGCGGCCGTTCGCATCGGTCTTCGCAGTGCCAAGGATTTCATTGTTCTTGGCGAGCAGTTGCAGTTCGACGCCAGCGATCGGCTTGGCGCTGCCAAGCGAGCGGGTGAAGACGTTCAAGCCGTCGGTGCCGGCATAGGTCGTGACACCGATGTCGGAGACGACGAACCATTGCGTAGCCTGCGGATCCCACTCCTGGCCGCCGTTCGGTGTGACGGCGGTCAGGACATAGACGCCCGGCTTGCGCTTGGGCAGCGCCTCGTCGACCGGGAAACTTGTGACGACGTCCTTGTTGAGGTCCTGCTGGATATCGATTGAACCCTGCCAGACCAGTTCGCCGCTGGTGTCCTGGATGGTCTGGGCGCTATAGCTGTCCATCTGCGTCAGGAACTGCGAATTGCTGAGCAACTGGGCAATGTTGCGGTCGCCGATGCGGTAGAGCTTCAGATTGGCCGTGGTGGTGTTGACCGAAACCAAGGGAATGCCGCGACGCGCCGTCGACGGCAGCACGAAATTGTCGCCGGTGAAGCGGATCGAGGCGGTGCGGTCCTTGACATAGACATCGATGTCCACCTGGGCGGCAAGGTTCTCATCGACAGAGGAGGGCAGGCCGCGGCGCAGCGAAATCTTGTAGTGCTGGCCGAATTCGAGGCCTTCGACGCAGATCTGGTTGTCCTTGGCGTCGACGCCCTTGGGGGCGGCGCCGTTGACGGTCACGAAGGGCGTGTAGTCGACGCCGCTCTTCACCAGTTTTTCGGAGAATTGCAGGCAGGCGCGGGGCGAGGCGTTGTCGTTGTCCAGCGTGTTGCCGGTGACACGGAAGCCCTGCCGGGCTTTGAGATCGTCATAGGCGGCCTGGATCGTCGGGGAGCCGGCCAGAGCGAGGCTTGCCTTATAGGCGCTGAGCGCCTGGCGATAATTCTGTGCATTCTGCAGCGAGGTAGCGAGCACGGCGAGTGCGTCGGCGCGGCTGCGCGTCGTGCGGGAAAGCTGATAGCCGTTGAGAGCAGCGTAAGCCGCCTGGGTGGCGACGGTTGTATCGTTCGTTATCGTGTTGGCGGCCCGTGCCATCTCGACCCAGAGCGCGCCATTGTCAGGCGCAAGCGACAGCGCGCCCTGGAAGGCGTTCAAGGCATTGTTGACGTTGCCGGAGGTCAGCTCGATGCGGCCGAGCGCCGTCAGGCTTTCGACGCCTTGTCCCTTCAACTCATTGGCGAGCGTGAGCCTGCTCTTCGCATCGCGCGCGCTCTGTACGAAATTGTCGGAAAGGAAGGGGAGGGCGGGTGCGGCGCCGATATCCGGCTCGTTGGCGGCAGCCGTTTCGACGATCTTGCCGGCGACAGCGCCGGGGAAACTGTTGAGCTGGTTGAAATCGGACTTCAGGAAGCACCATTTCACCTTGGGATTATAGGTGAAGGCCTTGCAGGATTTGTCGCCGATGCAGGATGTCGAGCACTGGTCCAGCGTGACATTCTGTTCGGTGCGCAGATCGAAGCCGAAATAGTCCCCATCCTGTGTGGTGACCACCTGGCGCTTCGTATCGGCGGCGCTCGCCGGCGTCAAGGCAGCGAAGGTGGCGAGAAGAAAAGCGGAAAGTCCGATAAACGCGCGCTTAGACATAAGTCCCCCCAACGCTGTCCGTTTCGATTGGCCGCACTCTTCAAACTTCGGGCTAATTTGTCAACCGAGCGTCGAGATCTAAAAGCGGGATTTCGACCATAACGATCTATTTGATGTGAAGCCTTCGATCAAAAATTGGTACTTTAGTCTACGCTTTTCAAGGCTTTCGACAGAACGCTCGATGGGAATGCCAATCATCCAGTTCGCAATGGACTGCGCGTGCGAAGATGTCATTCGGCACGGATAAGCAGAGAAAAATCAAAAGCTTATTTTGTAGAAGGTCGATACCTTGTTTCGCAGTACAGACCTTTACAGAGCGTCTGTTTCATCCTCATGACGATGGCTGCTGAGGATCGCGTTCAGTTCGTCATCGAATAGATGTGTCACCTGTTCATCGGCACCGGCGAGGGGGCGCCGGTGCCGATGTTGCGTGAGAATGGCTGACGATCCCTACCGGTTCGTCATCGCCAGCGAGGCATCCGAATAGCGCTTGCCAGCTACCAGCTCGAGCGGCATGACATCGCTCAATTCCTGAAGTTCGCCGGCCGAGAGCGTGATGTCGGCAGCGGCGGCATTCTGCTCCAGATGGTTCAGCTTGCGGGCGCCGGGGATTGGCACGATGTCGTCGCCCTGGTGCAGCACCCAGGCAAGTGCGAGCTGTGCCGCCGTGACGCCCTTGTCCTTGGCGAGGGCTTCGAGCTTGGCGACGAGTGCGGCGTTGGCGTCGAAATTCTCGGCCTGGAAACGCGGCAGATTGCGGCGGAAGTCATCGGCTGCCAGTTCGTCCGCATTGCGGATCGCGCCGGTCAGGAAGCCGCGGCCAAGCGGGCTATAGGGCACGAAGCCGATGCCGAGTTCACGGCAGGCGGCAAGGACCTCTTCCTCCGGATCGCGGCTCCACAGCGAATATTCACTCTGCACGGCGGCAATCGGATGCACGGCATGGGCGCGGCGAATGGTGGCGGCGCTGGCTTCGGAAAGCCCGAGCGCCCGCACTTTGCCCTCCTTCACCAGCTCCGCCATGGCGCCGACGGTATCTTCGATCGGAACATTCGGATCGACGCGGTGCTGGTAGAAGAGGTCGATGACATCCGTGTCGAGGCGTTTCAGCGAGGCTTCGGCCACCTCTTTCACATGTTCCGGCCGGCTGTCGACGCCGACCATCGCTGCCGGACCGGATTTTTCCAGATCGAGCTTGAAGCCGAACTTCGTCGCGATGACGACGCGATCCCTGACGGGCTTCAGCGCACGGCCGACCAGCACCTCATTGGTGAAGGGGCCGTAGGTCTCGGCGGTATCGAAAAAGGTTACGCCGAGGTCGACGGCACGATGCAGCGTTTTGACTGACTCGTTATCATCCGTAGCGCCATAGGCGAAGCTCATGCCCATGCAGCCGAGACCGACGGCGGAGACAGAAAGTTCCTTGCCGAGTTTGCGGGTTTTCATAGTCGTATCCTTTTGAGCTTAATTCCGAGCCGCGACGACAATGATTGCCTGCCGCGTGACAAGCGAGAAACTATGCCTGGCGATAACGAATGAAAATGCATGCAAATCCAAATAGGCTGTTCTATTATTTAGATCAATGAACAGAACCCAGCTCTCTCAGTTGGCGGTCCTCGCCGCCGTTGCTGCCCATCGCAGCTTCCGTTCCGCCGGCAAGGAATTATCGATTGCGCCCTCCGCCGTCAGCCATGCGATCTCCAGCCTGGAGGAAAGCCTCGGCGTGCGGCTGCTTGCCCGCACCACCCGAAGTGTGTCGCCGACGGAGGAGGGTAAGCTGTTGTTGGAACGCCTGGCGCCGGCACTGGAGCAGATCGATATTGCCTTGGAGGATACGCTTGCCGCCCGCGGGCGTCCGGCCGGCAACCTTCGCATCACCGCGCCGCGTTTTGCGACCGACCTGCTGCTCGCCCCGCGGCTCGGCGATTTCCTGAACACCTATCCCGATATCACGCTGGAAATCGCCAATGAGGATGGCTTCAGCGATATCGTCAAGGAAGGCTTCGATGCCGGCATTCGCCTGGAGGAGAGCATCGAAGGGGATATGATCGCGGTGAAGGTCTCGCCGGATATCCGCACCGTCATCGCCGGCTCCCCGGCCTATTTCGAGAAGAATCCGAAGCCTTTGCATCCGCGCGATCTCGTCCATCACCGCTGCATCAAGCGACGATTTACCGATGGCTCTCTCTATCGCTGGGAGTTCGAGAAGGACGGTCGTGAGTTGATCGTCGCCATCGACGGGCCTTTGATCGTGATCGAGGACCGGCTTGCGGTTCTGGCGGCGATCAATGGCGCCGGCCTCGCCTATCTGTTTGACATCCGCGTGCAGCAGGAACTGGCCGAGGGCAAGCTCATCCGCGTGCTGGAGGACTGGTGTGCACCCTATCCCGGCTTCTGCATCTATTATTCCAGCCGCCGTCAGATGCGCCCGGCACTCAGGGCCTTCATCGATTTCTTCAAATATACCGGGCAATAGGAGAGCAGCGGGGCAGGCCCCGCCGCTCTTGCCACGAGGCAATCACGCTGCGGCTTTCTGATTGGCAGCGGTCATCGCCAGCTTCGAGAGGATCTTGTCGGTATTTCCCTCTTCCTGCAGCGTCTGGTCGAGCAGCTTGACCACCTGCTGCTGGCCGAGTGTGTTCGCCCAGGTGCGCAGCGTGCCGTAGCGGGCAATCTCATAATGCTCGACGGCCTGCGCGGCGGAAATCAGCCCGGCATCGAGAGCGGGCGTTCCCTTGAATTCGTCGATGATCTCTTCGCCTTCGGCGATGATTCCTTGAATGGCTTCGCAAGTCTTGCCTTGCGCGCGTTTGCCGATCAGTTCGAACACCTGCTGCAGGCGTTCCACATGTCCTTCGGTTTCCTGCAGATGCTTTTCGAAGCCGGCCTTGAGATCCGGCGATTGCGCTGCGCGAGCCATCTTGGGCAGTGCCCGAACGATTTGCCGCTCGGCATAATAGATGTCCTTCAGTGTATCGTAGAACAGATCTTCCAACGTCTTGTCCTTGGCCATTATCTCTCTCTCCGTGTTGTCAGAGCCTGATTTTTCTGGGATGCCGCTCGACGGCGACCCCTACAGAAGCCAGTGCAATCCCAATTGTTCCCGCTGCTGACAAATTCGGGGTGGCGGCGTGAGATAAGGTGTCTGTACCAGTCACGCGGGCGGAGAGAGGTTCGAGACGATGAAGAAGCCGGGATCGATGAAGGGGCTGGAGGAGCTCGGCCGCGTCCGGCTGTCGAAGAATTTCTTCCTGCGTGATTTCCTGCACTCGGAGATCGCCGATTTCCATCGCATTCCGAATATCCCCGATGATCCTGATCTGGCAATCGAGACCGGCAGCCGGCTTTGCGAGGAGCTGCTGGAGCCGCTGCAGGCGACCTTCGGACGACTGCATATCCGTTCAGGCTACCGCGCGCCCGAGGTCAATGCCTTCGGCAACAGGAACGGCTTCAATTGCTCGACCAATGCCCACACCGCCACGCATCATATTTGGGATATGCGCGATCTTGATGGTTGCATGGGCGCGGCAGTCTGTATCGTCGTGCCGTGGCTGATCGACAATTGCCGCGAAGAGGGAGATTGGCAGAAGCTTGCCTGGTGGATCCACGATCACCTGCCCTACGCTTCGCTCTGCTTCTTCCCGAAATTATGGGCCTTCAACATCCAATGGCACGAGCGGCCGCAACGGACGATCCAGAGCTATGCCCCGCCGCGCGGCATGCTGACCAAGCCCGGCATGGCAAATTGGCAAGGCGATCATTCGGCCCTCTACGAAGGATTTCCGAAACCGGTTATTTGACTGGGCATGATCTTATCCAAAAACCGCTTCACACTTTTTGGGATCATGCCCTAAAAACTGATGCGGTAACGAATGTGTCCGTCGCTCTCGACATAGCTGTCGTAGAGCTTGCGGGCCGTCGCGTTGCTCTCTTCCGTATGCCAATAGAGCCGCGCCCAGTCGTTCTTTTGGCAGAGGGCGACGAGGTCGTCCATCAACGCCCGGCCGACACCCCGGCCACGTGCGCTTTCATCGACGAACAGGTCTTCCAGATAGCAATCCGGCGTACGCACCCAGGTGCCCTCATGCGTCAGGCAGAGCGTGAAACCCTTCACCTCGCCATCGACTTCGGCGACGCGCATGAATATGGCGGACGCCGGATCGAAGACCCGGCGCCATGTCTTGTCGGTAATATCCGGCGCGATGCCGACGCCATAGAAAGCGAGATAGTCGGCCCAGAGCTCGCGCCAGCGGCTTTCGTCTTCTGGCTTGGCATCGCGGATCACCACGGTCATCGTTTTGTCCCTGCCTACGTTATTCGCCGGCTTTGTCGAGCAGCCTCATCGCTTCGTCGGAAAGCGAAAGCTTTGCCGAATTGATCAGCGCGTCGAGCTGGCTGAGACTGGTGGCGCTGGCGATCGGCGCGGTAACACCCCGTTTGCGCAGCAGCCAGGCGAGCGCGACATCGGCCGGCGTGGATTTGGTTTCCGCCGCGACTGTATCAAGAGCGGCGAGAATGCGGAAACCCTTGTCGTTGAGATAAGTCGCGACGCGGTTTTCGCGCGCCCGGCCTTCGGTATCGGCCTTGCTGCGGTATTTGCCGGTGAGGAAGCCGGCCGCGAGGCTGAAATAGGTGATGACGCCGATTTCTTCCTTGACGCAGAGGTCCGCGAGCGGACCTTCGAAGCTGTCGCGCGCATAGAGATTATATTCCGGCTGCAGCACGTCGTAGCGCGGCAGGCCAGCCTTGGCCGCGGCGTCGAAGGAGGCCTGCAACTGCTCGGCATTGAGGTTGGAGCAGCCGGCATGGCGAATCTTGCCCTGTTCCTTCAGCTTGGCATAGGCGCCGAGCGTCTCCTCATGCGGGGTTTCCGGGTCCGGCCAGTGCGAGAGGTAGAGGTCGATATAGTCGGTCTGTAGGCGCTTCAGCGAATCCTCGACCGCCTGCAGGATGTAGTCCGCCTTCAGCCCTTTCTTGCCGGGACCCATTTCCGAGCCGACCTTGGTGATGATAATGGCCTTGTCGCGGGCGACACGGCCCTGCTTCAGCCACTTGCCGATGATCTCCTCGGAATCGCCGCCCTTGTTGCCCGGAACCCAGCTTGAATAGACGTCGGCTGTATCGATTGTGTTGAAGCCGGCGTCGAAGAAGGCGTCGAGCAGAGCGTAGGAGGTCCTCTCATCGGCCGTCCAGCCGAAGACATTGCCGCCTAAGACGATCGGCGCGGTGAAAAGATCAGTTCGTCCAAGCTTACGCATTTCCATAATGGCTCTCCAAATCACTTGAGCAAAAACCGGCGTGGGGAAAAGGCCGGAAGGGGAGGGGACGTCGCGGCAAGCTATCGTTCTACCATTGGAAATGCCACTAACGATTATTTTATTCGGCCGCCGATCGTCGGTAGTGGCTGGGCGGCAGCTCATTATACTTCGACCAGACGCGCCGCATATGCCGCGGCGAGGCGAAACCGGATTTTTCCGCCACGCGCTCCATATCCAGCCGCGAGTTAGCGAGCACATCGCGGGCGAGCGTGACGCGCATCAGATTGACATAGGCGGTTACCGACAGCCCGGCATGCTCCTGAAACAGGCGGGAAATATGCCGCGCGCTCATCGCGCCGATACCGGCGAGCTCCGCGAGCGACCAGCCATGGGCGGGATCGGCCATGATCGCATCCTGAACGCGGTGAATGGCGGGATGCACATGGTTGCGGCCGCTGAGCCAGGGCGAAAGCTGCGGGTCGGCGCCGGTGCGGCGCATGTAGACGACCATGTATCGGGCGATGGTCAACGCTGTCACCGGCGAGGTGAGTTTCGAGACGATGTGCAGCATCAGGTCCGTGCCGGTGGAGATGCCGGCGCTGGAATAGCGCTCACGGTCCTCGACGTAGAGCCGGTTGTCGAGAACCCGCGCAGTCGGGGCATGGTGCTGAACTTCCTCGATGCACGCCGCATGCGTCGTGCAGGCATAGCCTTCGAGCAGCCCGGCGCGAGCAGCAAGTACGGCCCCAGAGCAGATGGTGATGAGGGTGACGCCCGGACGGATTACCGTCCTTAGCCAGGTGGCGAGGAGCCTATTCTCTTCATCGATGTCGCCGGCATCAGCCGGCGGCGTGACGCTGCCGGAGACGATAACCAGTGCACCATCGGGAACACGATCGGGCAGCGGCAGCAGGTCGGCAAGCGTCAGACCGATCGAAGTGGTCTGGGTCGGCCGGGCAGCAATGAAACGGTAATCGAACAGGATATCCTCCTGTTCGATATTGGCGCGGCGCAGAACCTCCACCGGCCCGGCGACATCCATCAGCAGCGTATAGGGTGGCAGTACGACATAAACGGGAATGGTCCGGAGGTGTCGGCCGGTTTGGTTCATGCAGCGCTCCTGGTGGTCGCGGCGGCAAGCGCATCGTCCACGGTGGCGATGCGGGCAAATCGACCTGATAGCACCAGCTCGGTCCGCTTCTTGATATCATCGGCGCTGAACACCGTGCCGGACGCGTGCGTCATCGGGAAAGTCAGCGTCGCCTCGGTGACATAGTCGACATCGTAGCCGAGGTCCGAGGCGTGGCGCGTCGTTGTTTCGCAGCATTGTTCGGTGCGGATGCCGGAAACGATCAGTTTGCGGATGCCATTTTCCACCAGCCAGACGTCGAGACTGGAACCCACGAGCGCGGAATGGCGGGTTTTGTGGAATACGGCGTCGGCCTCCAGCGCAATCTCCTCGAGCTTGCGGACATATCCGCTCGCCAGGCTGAAATGCTCGTCGCCATCGACATGGAAAATCTGGACCACCGGAATGCCGCGGGCTTTGGCTCCGTCGATCAGTGCCTGTAGCCGGTCGACGAAATCCGGCAGATCATCGGTTTGCCAGTATGGGCGCTGACGAAAGGACTCCTGAACATCGATGACCAGCAAGGCGGTGTCGGCATGGGACATTTTCGTATCTCCTGTGTTTGAAGGATAACCGAAGCTAGACCCGCCTTGATAGCCTCAAAAGCCAAAAGCCGGACAAAATGAGGACAAATCCGGCCATAGAGACATCCAGCAGCGCAACGAGTTTTCGGCTTGACGCTGCTCCATGCCATTGCGCCTTGGATAAGTGCCGAATAGAGTTGGTCCCGGTTTCGTCGCGAGCGAGACGACCCATCGTTTCGTTCCACCCATCAATTTCATAAGGTCCTGTTCGAAAGCCGCTCAGCGCTTGCCGCCCTGCGGTTGTTTGCTTCGGGATCGTGCTCCAGGAGGAAAATCATGCTGCGTTTCGGAATTTTGTCGACCGCCAAGATCGGCCGCGAACTCGTCGTGCCGGCTATTCAGGATGCGGAAAATTGCGTGGTGACGGCAATCGCCAGCCGTGATCTGGGGCGCGCTCGCGACATGGCGGATCGCTTCTCCGTCCCGCATGCTTTCGGCTCCTACGAGGAAATGCTCGCCTCGGACACGATCGATGCCGTCTATATTCCGCTGCCGACTTCGCAGCATGTCGAATGGACGATCAAGGCGGCCGATGCCGGCAAGCATGTGCTCTGCGAAAAGCCGATTGCGCTGAAGGCCAACGAGATCGACAGCCTGATCGCTGCCCGCGACCGCAACAAGGTGCTGGTGACGGAAGCCTATATGGTTACTTATACGCCGGTCTGGCAGAAAGTCCGCTCGCTGCTGCAAGCCGGCGCCATTGGCCGGCTGCGGCACATCCAGGGCGCCTTCACCTATTTCAACCGCGATGCCGGCAATATGCGCAACATCCCGGAACTCGGCGGCGGCGGCTTGCCCGATATCGGCGTCTATCCGACGATCAGCACCCGCTTCGTTACTGGTCGCGAACCCCTGCGCATCCAGGCGGTCACCGAGCGCGATCCGGAATTCGGCACGGACATCTATTCCAGCGTCAAAGCCGATTTCGGCGATTTCGAGATGACCTTCTATATCTCGACGCAGATGGCTGCCCGCCAAGTCATGGTTTTCCACGGCACGGACGGTTTCATCGAGGTGAAGTCTCCCTTCAATGCCGACCGCTATGGCGCCGAAGAGCTGGAGCTGACCAATCGCGGCCATTCGGAATCGCAGATCTTCCGCTTCCCCGATAGTCGTCAGTACAAGCGCGAGGCGGAAGCCTTTGCCTCGGCCGCAATGGGCAAGGGTGCGGAAGTCGTGACGCTCGAAAGCTCGAAGCTCAATCAGAAGGTCATCGACGCCATTTATCGCGCCAGCGAGAAGGATGGCTGGGAGCCGGTCTGAACTGGTGGAGCATGATCCCAAAAAGTGCGCAGCGGTTTTTGGATAAGATCATGCAAAATCAAAGAGCTAGAGCATGATGACGATTCGAAGGAAAGTCATCGTCCTCTAGGGATTTTGACGGTGGCGGAAGACGAAGCGTGAATAGCCGAAGAAGCTGAACGCAGTCGCCGCCGCCGAGGCCAGGATCAGCGCGATAATCGGCTTAAGGGTGGGCGCGGAAACGAGCAGCGAGCTGAACAGGGCATAGTTCAGCAATGCCGAGGTCAGGCCGACCGAACCATAGCGGAAGCCTTCGGCCGCGAGCGAGCGGTTGGAACGGCCAAAGGTGAAATTGCGGTTGAGAAACCAGGTGGCGAGCAGCGCGCTCGGGATCGAGATTGCTCGGCCGACGAAGGGGCCGAACGGCGTGAACCAGAGCAGCAGATGCAGCACGCCCGCATCGACCACGAAGCCGATGCCGCCGGCGATCAGGAAGCGAAGGAGCTTCTTCATGCAGCCTTGGCCTTTTTCCTCCGGCTCGCCGGCTTTTCGTGTTCGGCCATATAGAGCGTTTGCTCATCGCCAATCTGCCGCGATGGCGGTTTGGCCAAGCTCATATAGTGGATGCGAAGCTGTTCGGCGCGGGCGCGAGCGACGGAATCGAGGATCAGTCCGGCTGTGAACAGCATGAAGGAAATCATCATCAACGCCATCGACAGTACCCAGGTGGGCATGCGGGCGACCATGCCGGTTTCGAAATATTCGACAAAGACCGGGATCATGAAGCCGATACTCGCTTCCATGAACATGGCGCCCAAAATGCCGAAGAAGGCGAAGGGCCGCGTTTCCTTCATCAGCATCGCGAACATCCAGAGGATCTTCCAGCCGTCGCGGAAGGTCGAAAGCTTGGAATGCGAACCCTCCGGCCGACGACCGTAATCGAGTTCCAATTCGCTGACGGGCAGCTTCAGCCGGGAAGCATGCACCGACATTTCCGTCTCGATCTCGAAACCGCCGGAGACAGCCGGGAAGCTCTTGACGAAGCGCCGGGAGAAAGCGCGGTAGCCGGAGAAGATATCCGTGAAATCGGCGCCGAAGATCGTGCGGTAAAGCCAGTTGAAGATCCGGTTGCCGAAGGCATGGCCCTGTCGGCCGGCATCGTCATGTACGCCGCGGCGTGTGCCCACCACCATGTCCGAGCCTTCGGTCAGAAGTGTGCGGATCAATTCCTCGGCATCATCAGGCGCATAGGTGCCGTCGCCATCGGCCATGAGGTAGATGTCTGCGTCGATATCAGCAAACATGCGGCGCACCACATGGCCTTTGCCCTGACGCCGCTCGCGTACGACGGTCGCGCCCGCAAGCATGGCATGCAGCGCTGTGCCATCGGTGGAGTTGTTGTCGTAGACGTAAATGCCGGCATTCGGCAGCGCCTCGCGAAAGCCGCGTACGACCTGGCCGATGGTTGCGGCCTCGTTGTAGCAGGGCAGGAGAACGGCGATATTCAGGTTCTCATTCCACATGGTCTCTGGCCAATTCCTACGCATGACTTTCACTTGAGGCCCCGACGGATAATTCGAATGAGAACTTATCCCGCTGCGCGTTAATAAGACCCTATGGCTGAGGATGAAAAATGGCAGGTTGTGATCTCTGCGGGAACATTATCGTGATATCGGCTGCGGCGTGGGCCTGCTTTACCCTTTCTTGATCGGCAGCCGTTAGCATGGCGCCCTTGCATGTCCTTCAAACACGAGGTTCGAAATGGTGCAGGCGGTGGGATTATCGCGTGGATCGGCACTGGCGGTAACGCAGAAGACGTCTTCGCGCTGGTCGCAGCCATGGCTCGTCTCGCTGATCTACAGCGCCGTCATCATCGCCGCGCTGTTGATCCTCAATCGTCACGCCACGGACTATGTCGGCCCCGACAATGACGACATCATGCGCCTGGTCGAAGTACGCGATTTTCTCGGTGGCCAAGGCTGGTTCGACATGGTGCAATACCGCCTTGGCCTCGATGGCGGCACGCTCATGCATTGGTCGCGCTTCATCGACCTGCCGATCGCTGGCCTGATTGCCTTCTTTCGACTGTTCCTTGCGCCGGAAAACGCGGAGGCGGCAGCGCTTACGGTTTGGCCGCTGCTGCTCGTGCTGCCGCTGATGTTCTCCATGGGCCTAGCCGGACGCCGCATCGCCAGCACGGAAGGCATGCATTTCTCGCTCGGTCTGACGGCGCTCTTCATCCTGGTGTCGAGCCGTTTCAAGCCGGGCTCCATCGACCATGACAATGTGCAGCTCGGGCTTGTCGCGCTCACGGCCGCCATGCTGGCCGACGAAACCTGTAGGCCGCGTAATTTCGTCATCGCGGCCATCGCCCTTGCCATCGCCCTCGGCATCGGTGCGGAGACCACGCCGTTCGTCGCGGTCGCCTGCATGGCTGTTGCCGGGCTCTGGGCGTGGGATGGCGAGATTTTCGCGCCCGCCGCCCGCGCCTTCGCCTTGACGCTGACGATCGCCGTCAGCGCCGCTTTCTTCGCGCTGGTGCCGCCGCATCTCTATTCCAACGTCACATGCGACAATCTCTCGCTCGGCTTCTATAGCATCATCAGCATCGGCGGCGCCGGCCTGTTATTGTCCGCGCTGTTTGCCAGCCGCCTGTCGCGTCCCTGGCGTCTGGCGGTGTTGGCGGCCAATGGCGCCGTTGTCTTCGCGACGACATTGGCGATCGCGCCCCAATGCCTGCGCAATCCGCTCGCCGATCTCGATCCGATGCTGGTGCAACTTTGGTTGAACAGCGTCACCGAGGCGCAGTCGATCCTGACCCTGTCCCATCATCAGCCGGATTCGCTCGGCGCGTTCTATGCCACCGGCCTCATGGCGATCGTGGTCTGCATCTTCCGCATGATGCGCGGCGAGCGTGCCCGCTTGCATGCCGTCCTTTTGGCGATGGTGGCCGTCAATTGGATCATCGCGCTGGTGCAGGTGCGCGGAGCCGAGTTTTCCAATCTGCTCGCCATTCCGCCGCTCGCGCTGCTGCTTGCCGAGCTTCGTCGCATCTCCGTCGCTGACACGGAAGATATGGGCGCGGCCTTCTTTTATGTTGCCGCCACGCTGCTTTCGGTACCCGCCGTCTGGGCCGTCGGCGGCGCGCTTGCCAACAACGGGATCGCAAACAGTTTCTCCGCTCCAGTCGCCAATGCGGAAGAGAAGGGAGAATGCGCCTCAAAGGACGCGCTGGCGCCGATCGCTAGTCTCGATCCCGGCGTCGTTGCCGCGCCGTCCAACATGGGCTCGCCCATGCTGCGCTTCACGCCGCATCGCGTGCTGTCGGCTCCTTATCATCGCAACCAGGGTGGTATGCTGACCGAGCTGCACATCGGCCTTGCGGAGCCGAAAGAGGCAGAAGCCTTCCTGCGCGGCGCCCATGTAACATTGCTTGCCTTCTGCCCCAGCGACCCGCAAGTGGAAGAAGTTTCCAAGCTGAAGCCGGAAGGGCTCTACGCCCAACTCGGCCAGGGGCATGTGCCCGCCTATCTCGAACCGATCCCAGTGGCGGCGAAGTCGGACGTGCAGTTCTTCCGGTTCAAGCCGCAGGATTGAGGGTGCCCGTATCGCAGGTGGGCTGACTATTGCAGCCGATGCGACTCTGTCACAAATCGCCGATAGCCTGCGTTATCTAGTATGTCGGACCAACGGATCTTCATGGAAGAACAATCGCGCGCTGAACCGTCGAACATCCTGCGCAAGGTGAGTGGGCGCTTCTTTCGTTCTGTCCCTGTCGAACGCCTCGACCATGTCCTCGATCCTCCGGACGAGAGGAGCGCGGGCCGCTATCATCGGCTCGGTCAGCCTGCCCTTTATATGAGTGGGTCCCCCGAGTGGGCGGTCATGGCGATTTCAGGTTATATGCGCGAAGACGGGCGGAGGCGTGTTGTTGTGCCGTTGTTGGTCGGCGACGCATTTGTGCTCGATCAGCATGATCAGCAGGCGTGTGAACGGCTCGGCATTGATCGGAATGCCTCCAATTTCCCCTGGCGCCCCGCACTGGCTGCCGGCGAGGAGCCGCCGTCCTGGCGCACCGCCGATGCTGCCAGAGCGGCGGGTGCCGATGGCATCATCGATCGATCAAGAATGATCCCCGGTGGCTGGCATCTCAATCTGTTTCGCTGGAATGCGCTCGGCGGTCCATCTGTCGAGGTGAGCGGTGATCCGGTTGATATTACTTTGTCGGAAGATGGCCCGAAGTGGGGTCTGTAACCAAAGCTTTGTAAATCCCTTTTGCGCACATGCGCCCGGATCAGGCCTGGCGACGCTCCAGCACGTCGAGCGTGATGAGATAACCAATGAAGCCGAGGTTGTAACCGCCGAGCGCAACGAACAATGTCGTCAGAGGCGGCGGAACCACGGAGGCGGCGACGGCTGCCATGAAGGCGATGCTGACCAAGGCCGCGCCCAGGATCGAACCGATCGCCGAACGCTGCAGGCCGGCCGCAATTCCGATGATCATGGCGGTTACGAATATCATCGCTCCACCTCCTCTTTACCAAAAACAAGTTTGCACAGAATTGCACGAGGATGGCTAAGAAAGGCTTTGTTGATAGGGTTAACGCATGATGAAGGAATAGGCTCCGCATTTGCGGCGACTTTCGATAAAAGGACCGTATGAGCAGCTTCTTTGAGAATGATTCGCCGACGAATCTTGCGGAATATTCCGTCTCGGAATTGTCCGGATCGATCAAGCGCACCGTTGAGAGCGCCTTCGATCAGGTGCGTGTGCGCGGCGAAATTTCCGGCTATCGCGGACCGCATTCCTCCGGCCACGCCTATTTTGCCCTGAAGGATGACCGGGCCCGCATCGACGCGGTGATCTGGAAAGGCGCATTTTCCAAGCTGAAATTCCGCCCCGAGGAAGGAATGGAAGTCATCGCCACCGGCAAGGTGACGACCTTCCCGGGCTCCTCGAAATACCAGATCGTCATCGAAACGCTGGAGCCGGCAGGCGCTGGTGCGCTGATGGCTCTGCTGGAGGAGCGCAAGCGCAAGCTCGGCGCCGAGGGCCTGTTCGATGCGGATCGAAAGCGCCGTCTTCCTTTCATGCCCAAGGTCATCGGTGTCGTCACCTCGCCGACCGGCGCGGTCATCCGCGACATCCTGCACCGCATCTCCGATCGTTTCCCCGTGCATGTTCTGGTGTGGCCGGTGAAGGTGCAAGGTGACGGGTCCGGCGATGAGGTGGCGAATGCGATCCGCGGCTTCAATGAATTTGTACCAGGGGGCGCCGTTCCCCGCCCGGACGTGCTGATCGTCGCCCGTGGCGGCGGCAGCCTGGAGGATCTCTGGAGCTTCAACGACGAGGCGGTCGTCCGCGCTGCCGCGGCGAGCGAGATTCCATTGATCTCCGCCGTCGGTCACGAGACCGACTGGACGCTGATCGACTATGCCGCCGACGTACGGGCGCCGACGCCGACTGGAGCCGCGGAAATGGCCGTGCCGGTCAAGGCTGAACTTGAGGCACAGCTCGCAAGCCTTTCCGCCCGCCTGCAGGGCGGTATGGGCAGGCAGATGGATCAGCGTCGGCAGGCGGTGCGTGCCCTGCTTCGGGCGCTGCCCTCGCTCGACCAGCTTCTGGCCCTGCCGCGCCGCCGCTTCGATGAGACCGCCGCCGGGCTGGGCCGTGGGCTGGAGATGAACACGCTCAACAAGCGCCGCGCCTTCGAGCGCATCGCCGCGCATCTGCGGCCCGATGTGCTGTCGAATCGTATCGCCGAGCGGAGGCAGATGCTGAGCGAGCGGATCAATCGCGCTGAGCGCACCGTCGAGCGGATGATCGATCGCGCCCGCGCCCGCATCGGCCGCGCCGATGCGGTTTTCGCCACGCTGCCGTCGCGGCTGGCGGCGCAGACCGGCCGCGCCCGCGATCTGTTAGGCAATCTTTCCCGCCATGCCGACACCGCGATACGCCATCAGCTCGTGCGGGCGCGTGGCGAGTTGGTGGCCCAGGAGCGGATTTTGCAATCGCTTTCCTACAAGAACGTGCTGAAGCGTGGCTACGCCGTCGTGCGCGACGCGACCGACCGGCCCGTTTCTTTGGCAGCAGCGCTTGCCACGGGCGCCGCGATCTCGATCGAATTTGCCGATGGCCGCATCGGTGCCGTCACCGGCGACAACCCTGCCACTGCATCGCCGGGGGTGCCGCCGGAAGGCACGCCGCCGCCGAAGAAGCGGGCCGCGAAACCGGCTGATGCCGCCGATCCGCCGAAGCAGGGAAGCCTGTTCTAATGCGCATCCTCCTCGTGCTCGCCCATCCTCTTGGGGATAGTTTTGCGGCTGCAGTAGCGAAAACTGCGGAGGAGACTCTCGTCGCCGGCGGGCATCAGGTGGATCTGCTCGATCTCTACCGTGAGGATTTCGACCCGCGCCTCTCCGAAGTCGAGCGGCGCGGTTATTTCGATGAGCCTTATGACGCTTCCGTCGTCGAGAATATCGTCGCCCGGCTGCAGGCGGCCGAGGGGCTGATGCTGGTCTTTCCACAGTGGTGGTTCAATTTTCCGGCCATCCTCAAGGGCTTCTTCGATCGGGTCTTCGCTCCCGGCGTCGCTTTCCGCCACGATGCTGCCGGCGGCCGCATTGTGCCGCAATTGAGCAATATCCGCCTGTTCTGGGCGTTGACGACGACTGGTTCGCCCTGGTGGATCGTGCATCTCTACATGGGCAATCCGGTGCGCCGCCTTTTGAAACGTGGCATCGCCGCCTTCTGCTCAAAGCGGCTCGATTTCCGTATGTTGACCCTGCACGATATGGATCGGATCGGCGAAGCCGGGCGTCTTGCCCATCTTGCACGCGTCAGGAATGCCCTGGCTGCCCTTTCGCTTTGAACCAACTAATCCTCCCGGTATCCAACCAATCAATTCGGCTGATATGCGGTTTTGGCGACGTATGTTATTCTAACACCATGTTTTTTTAGGAGGGCCATACGATGAGGTTGGCCTCTTATAACGTCGAAAACCTGTTCGACCGCGCCAAGGCGATGAATCTCGATAGCTGGGATGAAGGCCGCCCGATCTTGGAGAAGTTCGCCGCACTCGAAGGCCTGCTCGGCCAAGTGAGCTATAACGACGCCGACCGGAAAAGGATGACGGAACTGATCGTCCAGCTTGGCCTGGAGAAAAGCGATACCGGTCCCTTCGTTCTCCTTCGGCGCAATCGCGGTGCGCTGTTGACGCGGCCGAAGACGGGCGGTGTCGTCGTCATCGCCGATGGCCGCGCCGATTGGGTCGGCTCGCTGGAGCTGCGCGAAGAGCCGGTGGATGAAGAGGCGATGCGCAACACGGCGCGCGTCATCGGCGATGTCAATGCCGATGTGCTGGGTATTGTCGAAGTCGAAGGCCGGCCGGCACTCTCTTCCTTCAATTCATTGATCGTGCCGGCTGTCGGCGGCGATCCTTTCGCGCATGTCATGGTGATCGACGGCAATGATGAGCGCGGTATCGATGTCGGTCTCATGACGCGGAAAGATTTCCCGATCGATTTCATGCGCAGCCATGTCGATGATCGCATGCCGGATGGTTCGCTGCTCTTCTCGCGGGATTGCGCCGAATATCGTGTTACGACGCCCGCCGGCGCGACGCTCGTCGTTTTGGTCAACCATTTCAAAAGCAAGGGCTATGGCGGCGTGCAGGTTTCCGATGCCCGCCGCAGGACGCAAGCGAAGCGGGCGCGGGAAATCTACGAGGCGCTGTTGACGGAAGGTGTCGATTACGTCGCCTTGATCGGCGACCTCAACGACTATCCCGATAGCCAGCCGCTGAAGCCGCTGACCACCAGCACCCTGAAGGATGCCTTTACCCATCCCGACTTCGATGATGGCGGCTATCCCGGTACCTATGGCCTCTGCAACACCACCAACAAGATCGACTATCTTTTCCTGTCGCCGACGCTTTTCGACAAGGTTCAAGGCGGTGGCGTTTTCCGCAGGGGCTTATGGCCGGGATCGAGGCCGAAGCGCTGGGACGTCTATCCGGAGCTGACGGCGGAAAAACAGGGCGCCTCGGACCATGCGGCCGTATGGGTGGATCTCGATATCTGAAAATACCTTCGCTCCATCGAAACGAAGGTATTGATGACTTACGCCCACTCGCCTCTGCGCATGACCGGCACGCGCGAGCCGTCGAACTTGATGCCGTCGATGTCGACCTTGTCGGAGCCGATCATCCAGTCGATGTGAATGAGGCTGGAATTGCCGCCCTGGGCCTTGATCTGCTCCTGGCTCAACGTCGCGCCATCGATGAAGCACTTGGAGTAGCATTGGCCGAGCGCGATGTGGCAGGACGCATTTTCGTCGAACAGCGTGTTGTAGAACAGGATGCCGCTGGCCGAGATCGGCGAGGAATGCGGCACCAATGCCACTTCGCCGAGGCGCCGCGCGCCTTCGTCGGTATCCAGCACCTTGTTCAGCACCTCTTCGCCGCGCGACGCCTTCGCCTCGACAATGCGGCCGCCTTCGAAGCGAACCCGGATATTGTCGATCAGCGTGCCCTGATGCGAGAGCGGCTTGGTCGAGGAGACATGACCTTCAACACGCAGCGCATGCGGCGTGGTGAACACCTCTTCGGTCGGGATGTTCGGGTTGCAGGTGACGCCGTTTTTGGCGACCGAGGCGCCGCCATGCCATTCGTGGCCATCGGCAAGGCCGATCTTCACGTCCGTGCCCGGACCCTGGAAGTGCAGGGAGGCGAAGCGCTGGCCGTTCATCCAGGCCGAACGCTTGTGCAGATTGGCATTGTGCTCAGCCCAGGCCCCGATCGGATCCGGCACGTCGACGCGCGAGGCGGCGAAGATCGCCTTGGCGAGCTTGGCGACGGCGATGCCTTCCGGATCGTCCGGGAAGACCAACTTCGCCCAGGAGGGATTGGGGTAGGAGACGATGTTCCAGTTGATGTCGAAATTGGAGATCTTTTCCAGTGCGGGCTTGTAGGCGGCGGAGTTGGCGCGATTGGCACGCGCGACCCTGGCCGGGTCCTGGCCGGAGAGCAGCATCGGATTATCGCCGGAAATGGCAAGCCGCGCGGCGTTGTTGGCATAGGCCTTGGCCATGCCTTCATAGAGCCAACTCGAGGCGCGGTCGAAGCTCTCCTCATGGCCGTATTCATAGCGGGCAAGCGTGGTTTCTTCGTCGGAATAGAACGTGGTGACGAGACCGGCGCCGGCCTTATAGGCCTCGCGGGTGATCAGCCGCACCAGCGGCATCGCGACGACCGGCGCGGTAATAACCAGGTCCTGGTTCTTCTGCAGTTGCAGCCCGACCTTCACGGCCACTTCGGCAAGCTTTTCCAGCTTGGCGGGATCGACGGGATGATGGTTGGGGGAGGCGAACGTCATGGCAAACCTGCGTGTGAGGATCGGAAGAACGGTCCCAGACTTAGACTTGTTTGCGACGGAAATGAAGGCCGTTTTGTTCTTTTGGCACGATCAGGCAATCAACGGCGCGGCCTTCGCCTTCAAAATCCTCAGCGCATCCTGGGGGTTAAGGCGCACTTGCAGGCCGCGCTGGCCGCCGTTGATATAGACATAGGCCTCGGCCATCGCCTGTGCCTCGATCGCCGTCGGCACCGTCTTCTTCTGGCCGAAAGGGCTGATGCCGCCGACATGATAACCCGTCAGCCGCTCGGCATCGGCGGGCTTCATCATAGCCGCCGATTTGCCGCCAAACGCGCCGGCGAGCTTTTTCATGCTGACCTCATGATCGGAGGGGACAACCACGCAGACCGGCTTGCCATCCACCTCCGCCATCAATGTCTTCAACACCCGATGCGGCTCCTCGCCCAACGCTTCCGCCGCCTGCATGCCGACACGCTCGGCATTCGGATCGTAGTCATAGGTATGGACGGTGAAGGCAACCTTGGCCTGAGTCAGCACCTGCGTGGCGCGGGTGGTTTTGGACATGCGGATACCGGTGTCTTTGGCGATGCGGATCTCATCCGCGCTTAGAATGAATGCGGTCGAGCTTTTCAAGAATTTCCAATCCGCGCGCGCTATCACCGTTTGCTGCTCTCAGGCGGAAGCGTGTTTCGGCGTCGAACTCAGTCAGCGCTTTCGTTGAAAGTTCTTCGAAAAGCTTGTTGAGGCTCGTGCCGCGGGCGGCGGCAAGAGCTTTCAGTCGCTCATGTTGATCGTTTGGAAGGCGGATTGTCAGTGTACTCATGTCAAAGCCTCCTTTGAGTAAGGAATTCACCTGCTGTGCGGATTTCCAACCGTGGAAATAGTAATTCAGCTCGTGCGAAGTCTCTCTTATTTGCCGTTATCAGAGCTGAAGCACCACCGCCGACTGCTAGTTCGATCAGATGATTGTCTGCTTCATCACGTAAATTCGGGCGCCACAAATAGTATATGGGGGTCCACAAACAACTTGAAAGGAAAGCATCCAACAAGGCTATCCGATCGTCTTTCGATATCAGCCGATCATCAAAGAGGGCATCTCTTCCGCATACATCTTCATATTCAGCAAAGAGGGCGTTACCGACTAGTGGAATTAGGTGTCCTTCAAGGCAAAGACGAATGACATGCCGCGGAGCTCCATCCGCATTCATGATGGCTGAGACGAAAATATTTGTGTCGACGACCACTTTCATCAGTTTTTGATAGCATATATGCTATCATTTTGGAAGCCAATTGGCTTTAGTCAGTTTCCGAAAATGCCTGCATAAATCTCCGGCTTGAACCCGATCAACAATTTTTCATCGGCCTCCAGCACCGGGCGCTTTATCATCGAAGGTTGGGCCAGCATCAGCGCGATGGCCCTGTCCTTGGTGAGATCGGCGCGATTTTCTTCGGGGAGTGCCTTGAAGGTGGTGCCGGCGCGGTTGAGGACGGTTTCCCAGCCGGCTTGCGCGGTCCAGCGTTCGAGATGGTCGCGGTCGATGCCGACGGCCTTGTAATCGTGGAAATCATAGGCGATGCCATGGCCTTCCAGCCAGGTCCGTGCCTTCTTCATCGTGTCGCAATTCTTGATGCCGTAAATGGTAATCGTCATGTCGAATCCGTCTCTTGCTGTGCGCTCTCGCATAGCACGCAAGCGGAGATGAGCGAAAGTCTGGGGACGGCTCGACGGTCATACGTCCGCTGAGGTGCCTCAGTCTTCCAGCGCTCCCGGCTTGCGGGCGGCCGTGCTCGGCCTGTCACAGCCGATTTTCATCAAGTCGCCGCGGCGGCGCACGAGGCGATCGGAGACGCGGGTGACGATGAGGCCGGCTTGCGGAGCATGGATATCGATCGTCCCATTCGGCATGCCGGGAGCGGTAATGATCGTCGCCAGCAGATCGCCTTCATCGACATGTTCGCCGATATTGCGATGGAAGAGCACGGTACCGGCCTGCGGCGCCCGGATTATCTCGACATTGTCGAGCGGCACGGCGGGCCCGGTAAAGCTCGGCAGGCTCACGCCTTCATCCCGCACTGCGCCGCGGGCAGCGAGGAAACCCCAGAGCCCTTCGGCGTCCCTCTTCGCCATCTCTGGATAGACATCGCGCGTGCCGCGCAATTCGGCGGTCACAGACAGTTTTCCCGGTAGCCGCGCCTTCTTCTCGCCGGGCACTTCGTATTTCCAGGCGAAGCTGACAGCCTCCTCGAAGGCGGAGCTTTCACCATCCGACAGCAGCACGGCGTCCATGTTCAGCGCCGCCGCCAGATCGGCTGCCTCCGGCCAGAAGGCGTCGTCGATATAGGCATATTGCAGGGATTCGTCATCGCAATGCAGGTCGATCACCAGATCGGCCGCAAGCGCCATATGGATGAGCTGCCGCTTCAGCCGGTCAGCGGCCGGGTAGCGCCCCAGGTTTTCGAGCAGCAGATGGCGGTCGCGCGCCGAGATCAGCGGAAAGTCGCGATTGAAATTGGTGCGCGTGCCCAAATCGAACCGGCCCTGCATTTCGCCGAAATGCGATTGCGCCGCGCCGATCGGATTGGCATGCGGCACGACGATGATATCGCTCAGAACCGCGCCTTCCGTCTCCGCCTGCCGCAGCCGCTCGCAGAGGAAATGGGCCAGCGCCGTGCCCGGCAGTTCCCCGGCATGCAGCGCCGCCTGGATATAGACCTTCGGCGCATCCGGCTCGCTGCCTGAAAAATGCAACACGGGCAACCGCCACGCGATCCCCGGCGTATCGCCGTCGATAGTGATGTGCGTAATGTCCATGTGTTTCTCTCCTGCTTATGATGGCCCGATACCAAGTCGTGGCCTCCGTCCGCAACAATTATGGGAAGGCGGCGCGCGGATGGATCAGAACTTGTTTCACCGCCTGCCGAAAGACAAGGTTCCGCTTCCGGAGCCTTTGTCATCGCTTCTGTTCTATAGGCCGCCGCTCCTGCGCAGGCTCATGATCAGGGCGAGGCTGAGCAGGACGGCGCCGGCACCGAGGAGGAAGGGTGCCGTATAGCCGAACTGATTGGCAAGCAGGCCGGCGATCGGGCCGGTGCTTCCGAGCGCCACATCCAGGAAAACCGAATAGAGGCCAAGCGCCACGCCGCGATTTTGTGCTGGAACGTGCGCCATCGCCTCGTTGCCGAGCGCCGGAAAGATCGGTGCAAAGCCGGCTCCGGCAAGAGCTGCGCCGATGATTGCGACCGTGGGCGAGGGAGCAAAGGCCAGCGCCATCAGCCCCAGGATCTCCACCACCAGCGAGACGCGTGCCAGCGGCAAGCCGCCGAAGCGCGCGACGGCTTGCGCCAATCCGAGGCGGACGCCGATGAAGGCCAGGCCGAAAGCGCTCAACGCCAGCGAAGCCCCATCCCAATCGCGGCTATGGAAAAAGAGAGCGACAAAGGCCATCACCACGCCGAAGCCACTGGAGGCAAGCGCCAGCGCCACGCCGAAAGGCGCAACACGGCTGAGGACCTGGCCGGTGCCGATGCCCTTCTCCTTGACGCCGGGTACGGCCGGCCGCGTTTGCGCCAGCATCAGGCCGGCAATTGCCAGGCCGATCGTCACGGCGCCCGTGGCGAAGAAACCATATTGCCCCTCCAGCCAGGCGCCGAAGGGTGCTGCAAGCGCGATGCCGCCATAGGTGGCGATGCCGTTCCAGGAGATGATGCGCACAGTTTCGCGCGCGCCCATCAGCCCGATCGCCCAGGTAATCGCCGCCGTGCTGACCAGGCTTTCACCGACACCCAGCGCCAAGCGGCCGACAAGCAGCAGCGCCAGGCTCAGAACCGGAGCACCCGTCACCAGCGCCGATGCGAGCGTCAGGGCGCCGGAAAATCCATAGGCGATGAAACCGAGGAAAACCGAACGGCGCGGCCCATACTGGTCGCAAAGCCGGCCGACCTGTGCGCGGCTGATGATGGTCGCCACATATTGCGCGCTGATGGTGATGCCGGCCCAGACGACGCCGAAACCGAGACCGCTGTCGACATAGGTCGGCAGCACGGCGAGCGGCAGGCCGATGGCGATATAGCCGAAGAAGGTCAGCGCTACGATGGAAAGGAGGGATAGTGTCGAGGTGGACTGGATGGTCTGGGAGGCAGTGTTCACGAGATATCGCCTGCGGGCACCGCGCGCGGTGTCCTTGCTGTTTGCCATGCGGATCGGGGTTCGTACCGGACAGGAGTGGCGGCAACGGCCCATCGACCGTGCGACGTCACGGATCAATTTCGTATCAGGCGGGAAACGGTGGGGTCAATGAAATTGCTGCTTTGCAGCAAAAATTCATGGCGTCTTCAAGCAATTGTGTTCAGCGCCGTGGCGGAAGGGAACCGCACTAGGCCCGGCCGCGGGAAGGGAGACAAGGTGACGATAGCGCCACCTTGCCCTTGGGTTCACATCGTCAACACCACGCTTGCCGTCGTCCGCCCCGCCTCAAGGTCGGCATGCGCTCTGGCCGCATCTTTCAGTGCGTATTCCGCGCCAATCGGATTGATCAGGCCGGCCTGCAATTCCATCATCAGCGCCTCGGCGCCCCGTCGATAGAGATCGGGATCGTTGGCGTAGGTCAATACGCTCGGGCGAGCGAGACCGATGGCGCGGGGGGCGGTCAGTTCCTCGATCTGGATCGGAGGAATGGGGCCGCCGGCCTGGCCGATGCTGGCGACCATGCCGAAGGGCCGGACGGTGGCGAGCGTCTGCGACAGCATCGCGCCGCCGATGCCGTCGATGGCGAGATGCACGCCCCGGCGGTTGGCGATGCGGCGCGTTTCCTCCACCCAATCCTCGGAATTATGCAGGAGAACGGCGTCGGCGCCGGCTTCATAGGCAAATCCCGCCTTGGCTTCGGAACCGACAGTGCCGATGACGTTGGCGCCGAGCCGCTTGGCCCAGCGCGTCACGATCTGCCCGACACCGCCGGCTGCAGCATGCACCAGCACCCATTCGCCCGATTGCAGCGGATGAACCTTGTGGAGCAGCATATGGGCGGTGAGCCCGCGCAACATCGTGCTGCCTGCGAGCCTTTCGCTGACATCGTCCGGCAGCCTCACCAGCCGGGAGGCAGGCAGGGTGCGCACTTCCGCATAACTTCCCAGCGGATGGCCGACATAGGCGACGCGATCGCCGACCGACAGACCTTCGACGCCGGAGCCGATTGCCTCCACGATGCCGGCGCCCTCGAAGCCGAGAACGGTCTGGCCGGGCGGCAGAGGGTACAGTCCAGAACGGACATAGATATCGACGAAATTGACGCCGGAAATGCTTTGGCGGATGCGGGCCTGGCCGGGACCCGGCTCGGTGATGGCAAGATCAACGAGCGTCATGGTTTCGGGACTGCCGGGACCGGTGATGGCGATGGCTAAGGGCATTGAACGGTCTCCTTTCAGACGGGCTTTTGATCACAAAGGTGCGTCTGAATAAATTCGGTATGAGTTCACGGTATCTGTGCAATAATGCACAGATGATCGATTGGCAGGACCTTCTTCATTTCGCTTATCTGGCGCGGACCGGCTCGCTCTCGGCGGCTGCGCGTGAGCTCGGCGTCGACCATGCCACGGTCGGCCGGCGCATCGCCGCACTAGAACGTACGCTCGACCTGCGCCTGATCGACCGTAGGCCGCGCACCTCGCCGCTGACGGCCGATGGCCGGGCGATCGCCGAGCTGGTGGCCGGCATGGAGGACAATGTCGAGGCCATCAGACGCTATTCAAAGAGCGCGGTTGCGGGGCTTTCCGCCGCAGTCAAGATCAGCGCGCCGCCATCGATCGCCGCCCACCTCATCGCCCCGAAAGCGGTCGCCTTTCGTGCCGAACATCCCGATATCACGCTGACGATCGCCGGTGTTACCCGTCGCGCCGCTCTCGATCATGGAGAGGCTGATGTCGCCGTGCGCATGTCGCGGCCCGAAGAAAGCGATCTTCTGGTGCGGCGCATCGGCGTCATGCGCTTCGGGCTCTATGCTGTCCCTGAGATTGCCGCAACACCGGAGGAGAGCTGGGTCTTCATCGGCTATGATGCGGCGCTCGATCATCTGACGCAGCAGACCTGGCTGCGCAGCCTGCTTGCAGGCCGCCCGATCGTTTTCCGCGCCGGCGACGTCTTCGGTCAATTGCAAGCCGCGCTCGCTGGTCTCGGTGTCGTCGCGCTCCCCGCCTTTCTCGGCGACGGTGAAGCTGCGCTTACGCGTCTGCCGACGGAGATCCCGTCACCCACGCGCGATCTCTGGCTCGTCACCTATCCTGATCTGCGCCGCTCTCCGGCCATCCGCGCAGTGATGGATTTTGTCAGCGAAACGATCGGCAGAACGTGTCCATTGAGAGAGGCTGACGGGGCCACGTAAGCCAACGGTTCGTCATGCTTACTTTCCTGTTGCAGCCTGCCAGCGAAACTCTACACCTAGACAGATTGGCGATTCCTGTGGTCGGTGATTGATGACGAAGCTCGGCGGCTGGCCCGCGATAAACAAAGCCGATGTGATCGCGGGCATATCGGTTGCCGGCCTGATGCTGCCCGAAGCAGTCGCCTATGCCGGTATCGCCGGTCTGCCGCCGCATAGAGCGATCCTCGCCGGTATTGCCGGCTGTCTGGTCTACGCGATTTTCGGACGCAGCCGTTTCGCCATCGTCTCACCGACCTCTTCATCTGCCGCCATTCTTGCGGCGACGCTAGCGGTTGTTCCGGGAGACGCCACCGTCAAGGCGAGCCTCGCGACCATCGCCGTCGCGCTGGCCGGCATCCTCTTCGTCATCGCCGCCGCCTTGCGCCTGGGCGGCATTACCGGCTTCATCTCGCGCCCGGTGTTGCGCGGCTTTGCCCTGGGACTGGCGATTACCATCATCCTGCATCAGCTCCCGATTCTCGTCGGCGTCCCCGTGCAGGGCTCGAATATCTTCAGCTATGCCGGCGCGCTGTTGGCGGCAATTCCTAGGTGGAACATCGCAAGCGTTGCCGTCGGCATCGTGGCATTGGTCGCACTGCTATTGCTCAAGCGGCTGCCGGGCGTCCCCGGCGCCTTCCTCGTGCTCGCTGCCGGCATCCTCGCCTCTTCTGCCTTTGGCCTCGACGGCCATGGTGTCGCGTTGGTCGGGACGATCGAGGTCCTGCCGCAATGGCCTTCGCTTCCCGATGCCGGCTGGCCCGCTTATTCGCGGCTGGTGCAATTTACCGTGCCGCTGGTGCTCATTCTCTTTGCCGAATCCTGGGGTACGATGCGGGCCTTGGCGCTGCGCTACGGCGATGCTCTGGAGGTCAATCGCGAGTTGGGGGCGTTGGGCTTTGCCAATATCGCCAGCGCCGTCGTCCAGGGCATGCCTGTCGGCGCCGGTTTTTCCGCAGGTTTCGCCAGTGAGGCGGCAGGGGCCAAGACGCGGGCCACCGCCGTCTTTGCCGCCATCGGCCTTGCCATTCTGATCGCCTGCGCCGGGCCGCTGGTGGCGCGGCTGCCGGAGCCGGTGCTTGCCGCCGTGGTGATTGCGGCCCTCACGCATGCGCTCGACCCCGGCCCGATCCTTCGACTGCGGCGGCTTCATCGTGATTTCTATGTCGCGCTCGGTGCCGCGGCTGGCGTACTGATCTTCGGCGTCCTCAACGGCATGCTGCTGGCGATCGTACTTTCGCTCGTCGCAATGATGCATCGATTGGCATCCCCCTATGTCGCCCGCCTCGGACGGCTGGGAGGCAGCCATAATTTCGTCGACGTCAGCCGCCACCCGGAGGCGATAGAAACGCCCGGCATTGCGATCTGGCGTCCCGGCGAGCCGCTGTTTTTCGGAAATGCCGATATGATCCTTGGCGAGATTCTGATGCGCAGCCGCGCCGAAACGGGACTGAAGGCCGTGGTGCTGAGTCTGGAGGAAAGCTTCGATCTCGACAGCTCCGCGCTCGACGCTTTGATGGAATTCGACAATGCCATGCGCATTGCCGGCATCCGCGTGCAATTCGCGCGTGCTCATGATAAAGCCCGCGACCTCATGGCCGCTGCCGGAATGACCGATCTCGAAAATCGCTGCAGCTTCAGCGTTGACGACGCGGCCGCGGTGGTTGCACCGGCGGTGGGGAACGGCTGACCTCTGTAGCCGGCTTAGTTCAGCAGCCAGTAGCAAAGATGCTCGTGCCTGCCTTCCCCCTGGAGGCTATGGACCAGCACAAAATCCCGGACGGTCCACCCTACGGGTTCGTCAAGCACGACTTCCGGAATCAATTGACCCCGATATAGCAAGGTCATATGCGGCTCAAATTCCCTTCTATCGTTATTTGCAAAGCCGGTGAACCGCATTGCGTCATCCAGTTCTTGACGCAGCGCTTTCAGTTCCGCATTTCCTTCCTTGCACCATAGGACAAGGGGGCGATTGTCGCCATTACCGAAGCTGACGGCTCGATCGAAAACCACTTGGAATGATGGCTTCCTGACGGTCGACGCCGCTTGCATTGCCGCAAATGCGATCTCATGCGGTGGCTCATGCATGCCGGCGTAGGAGCCCAACTGGTAAAGCGTAATATGAAACAGATCCGAGGGGCGCGGCTTTGCGAAGAAACGGTATTGCCGATGCAGATCGCTTGCTAATTTGGCACTTGACGAAGCAACCTCCCGATCAGGCAGTACAGCAAAATAAAGACCAGCCGAATGCATCGGATCGGCTTCAGATTTCCTGACTCGTGATCCTCCGCCAAGATTGAGCGAAAGCTGTGCGTTGTTCTTCATGAGATCGCTTCAAAGCCAGCCGGCCTTGCCTCGTGCTGTTCTTGCTGAGCGCTGATATCCTACGGTCGCCTAGTCTTAAAATCAAGAACAAATAGAGAACAAATTGAAGTGGCCGCAATTGGCCGGGAAGATCGGATATTTCATCGCATCCCTCGATTTGGAAAAAGCACCGAATAAAACTGCCCTTCGATTGTTCACCGCAGGTCAGGGCATTTTGGCCCGCTCTCAACAAGGGAATGACCTCACATGTTGATCAAAACCATCTTCTCCGCCGTTCTTTTCGCCTTCATCGGTCTCGGCGTCTCCGCCTGCTCCACCACCGGCTCCGGCGGCGGCATGACGCAGAATTCGGCTCCGGCCGGCGGAGGGTATTGATAAGCTCCCAAGCTGGGTGGGAAGTGGTGTGGCGGATGTTGCCGTCGCAGCATCGGCATCGCTTCCTTCACTCCGCAAAATGTTGGCAACAATCGGCCTGCGCAAGAATCGGGTTGAATTCGGGTGCCAGAGGCACGATTTTCATGGCAAGTGGAAACACGGAGACTTTGCCATGAGCGAGACAAGGCAACATTATCTGATCTTCGAAACCGTCGGTGGTTTCTGTGGGATTGCGTGGAACGACATCGGTGTCACTCGCTTCCAATTGCCGACGAAAAGCGCTGAGGCGACCGAGCGCCTCATGCTTCGCCGTTTGCCAAATGCACGACCTAGCGCGCCGACGCCCGATGTCGCCGATGCGGTTGCCGCCGTAAAGCGTTATTTCGCTGGCGAAACAATCGATTTCTCCGGCGTGAAACTGGATCTCAGCGAGCAGGACGATTTCTTCAAGCAGATCTATGCCGCAGCGAGGCAGGTAGGGTGGGGGCACACCACCACCTATGGCGCGCTAGCCAAACAGCTCGGCGCCGGTCCGGAAGCGGCGCGCGACGTCGGCCAGGCCATGGCCAAGAACCCCGTGGCGCTGATCATTCCCTGCCACCGCGTCTTGGCCGCCGGCGGCAAGATAGGCGGCTTCTCCGCGCCCGGCGGTTCGACCGCCAAGGCTCGCATGCTGGAACTGGAAGGCGTCCAGCTCGCGCCGCCGAAGCCCGTGCAGCAATCCCTGGGTTTCTGAACGTTGGTCGTGTGCATAACGCGCCCGGAGGGTCACGCGTCCGTGGATGCGGCCGCATCTCCGGCGATGGCCCGAGCCGTTCCGGGCTGAGGACGCAGCAGCAGATAGAACGCGGCGACATGCGTGATCATCAATAGAGGCACATAGATGATCGGGATTGCGTAGGTGGCGCCCAACTGTCCGGCGAACCCGGGAAGGTCGAATTGGGTGCCATTATAGTAGTCGACGATGAGGTCGACTGTCCCCACAACATTGAAGGCAATGGTGAACAGCCAAAAGAGCGGACGTATCCTTACGGTGAGAAGCGCCAGCATGGCGAGCAGGCCGGTTGCAAAGTCACCATAAGCGGCTGATATCGCGAAGCCGGCGGGCAGATTGGGGCCGACGACGCCGGGAACAATGAAGACCAGCCCGAAGAAACGGAAACTGTGCAGCGTGGCGATGGCGCGTTGCGCTTCGACCTGATCCATGGATTTGAGCTTCGGCCAGACGTAGGCTCCGAAGCAGAGCAGCCAGGGGACGTAACCCAGAACGAGATGTAGCTGGAAGATGATTGCGGGCGACATGTAGCCTCCTATGGTGTGCTAGCTCATGCGGTCTCAAACACGGTGGTCGGAATGCCGAGCCGGGCCGTCCGGGTCAGATGTACGACCGCTATCGCCTGGCGACTATTCGCTATAATGTTGACGGGCCATGAAGCAGAATTTCACAGTCAGACGAGGCGCGCTCGATGGGGTGGAGGCGTTCCTGAGCGTTGCCGAGCACCGCAGTTTTCGCAGAGCGGCCGCGGAACTCGGGGTAACTCCATCGGCGATCAGCCAAGTGGTGCGCGCACTTGAGGCGCGCGTCGGCGCAGCGCTCTTCCTGCGCACCACGCGCAGCGTGGGCCTGACCGAAGCAGGAGAACGATTCCTGTCGCGCGCAAAGCCGGCCTTCGAAGAGCTCGTCGCTGCAAGCGAGGTCGCCGGTCAACTCGGAGAGCGGCCGGCCGGATTATTGCGCCTCGCCGTGCCGCGTTCGGTCGTGCCGATCGTGCTGGAGCCACTGATCGCGTCCTTCTGCGAGGCCTATCCCGCGATCGAGGTGGAGATCGCCGTAAGCGAGAAGCTGGTCGATCTCGCAGCCGAAGGATTTGATGCCGGTGTCAGGCTGGGCGAGTTCATCGACGCCGACATGGTCGCGGTACGGCTGACGCCGCCGTTCCCGTTTGTAGTCGTTGGCAGCCCCGATTACCTGTCTCGGCACAAGCGGCCGGAGCGTATCGACGATCTGCGTGACCACGCCTGCCTGCGCATGCGCCGCACAAACGGGTCGGTCGCGCCCTGGTCCTTTGTCGACGGCGGCAAGGCGGTCGAGGCAATCGTCTCAGGGCCGCTCATCGCGCATGACTACCCCACGGTCCTGGGAGCTGCCATCCAGGGTGCGGGAATTGCGCAAGTGCCAAGCCCGCTCGCCGAAGCGGCTCTTGCCGATGGCCGCTTGCAAGTGCTGCTCGCCTCCTTCGCCGTCACAACCCCCGGGGTTTTTCTGTACCACCCGGGCAGAAGCCAGGTTTTGCCCAAACTGCGCGCATTCATCGAGCATGTCAGATACCGCAGCAACGACGCTCCGCGCAGAGGCGACCCAGCTAGATCGCACCAATGATCACATCGATATGCCCGCTTGGACTCAGCTCGGCATGTTCTCGAATTGCGGAAGGTCGAGCGGCTTCACCCATTCAAGACGTCGCTTGGTGAACATCTCGAGCACCGGTTCGATGCCCGCGGAACTATCCAGGCAGCCGATCGTGGCGAAGATCATTCCGGGGAAGCTCTCCAGCTTGCTGCTGAAGACCCTGGCGCCGCAATTGGGGCAGAAGTTGCGATCCAGGCCCTTGCCGGATTGGGCGATGTAGTGAAACGCCTTCGGCTCGCCGCTGACCAGCGCAAAATCATCCTCGGGCACGCCGAAGAACGTCGCCGCCTCGCCGCCTGACGCCTTCTTGCAGTCGAGGCAGTGACAGACGGCAACAAAGGTAGGATCGGTATCAAACTCGAATTTGACGGCCCCGCATGCGCACTGACCGGTGTGCTTCTTCGCCATGTATCAGCCCTCCATATTTGACTGGCAAAGCATCCGCGCCGCTCGTCGGCTGTCAATCGCTGTATTTCAGGGATTATGCAGAAGCATCGGGCATGCGGATAAAACAGGCAAAGCCCCGCGCGTAACTTCTGCCCGTCGGATTATTGCTGCAAATCAGCCATCTCGTATAGTGGCCGGATTTCGATCTCGCTCGGTCCCGGCATGGGATTGGGGCAGCGCTTCACCCAGGCGATTGCCTCGTCCATGTCCTTGACGTCCCAGATCCAGAAGCCGGCGACCATCTCGCGACCACCGGCGAAAGGCCCATCAATGACCGCACGGCCGGGGCCTTCGAACGCAATGCGCTTGCCCTGCGAGGTGGGCTTGAGGCCGCCGGCGTCGAGCATGATGCCGGCATCTTTCAGCTCGTCATTGAATCTGCCCATCGCTTCCATCATCTCCGCCTCCCAGGCCGTGTGGAGGAACCCCTTCTCGCTGTCTTCCGTAGCCTTCACGATCACCATCACACGCATCGTCCGTCTCCCTGTTTGAGCTGGCCGCATCGGCCTGACATTGGAATGACGAACGGAGTTTTTGGAAACCGACACCGTCTCGCGATTTTTTAGCGACACGACCGTTCCCATGAGAGTAGCGTCGAAGATATCGATGGATGCCCCTAGTTTCTTCCAGTGCCCTGTCAAAATCTCGCCGGTTCAAACGTCTTTGTCGCAGCGGGCCATCAGGCTGCGCGTATCGAGAGAAAGGAACGCATCATGCAATATATGCTGTTGGTGTATTGGAACGAAGCCGAGCATAAGAATGCTAAGAAGGAACAGAAAGCCGAGACGTTTGCGGCCTATGCGGCCTATACGGAAACGTTGAAAAAGGCCGGAGCCTACGTTGCGGGTAGTGGATTGCAGGATTCCTCGATGGCAACCGTGGTGCGTGCGCCGGAGGGCAAGGCCACCGTTCTCAACGGCCCCTATATCGAAAGCAAGGAGCAGTTAGGCGGCTATTATATTATCGAGGCTGATGATCTCGATAGCGCCGTCGCCTGGGCGGCGCGCTGTCCCGGCGCCCGGCAGGACACGGTAGAGGTTCGCCCTCTCATGGTCTATTGAACTATCATGTCGCAAGGAGATGACCGGTCCGCCATCAAAGCTGCCGAAGCGATGGCGCGTCGAAGCTATGGCAAACTGGTCGCCATCCTTGCGGCCCGCACACGCGATGTGGCCGGCGCCGAAGACGCCCTGTCGGAGGCCTTTGCGTCTGCCTTGGCCGATTGGCCGGCCAATGGCGCGCCGCTAAACCCCGAGGCTTGGCTGCTTGCCGTTGCCCGGCGCAAGATGATCGACGCCGTCAGGCGCAGACGAGTAAGCGCCGTTGCCTCCGAGCATCTGAAGCTCATGGCGGAAGAGTTGGAGGCAACGGCGAGCCTCGCACCAGACATTCCAGACGAGCGTCTGGCTTTGATGTTCGCCTGCGCGCATCCGGCAATAGAGTCTGGAGTGAGAGCGCCGTTGATCCTGCAGACGATCCTTGGGTTTGACGCCCAGACAATCGGTTCCGCCTTCCTGGTCTCGCCGGCGGCAATGGGCCAACGGCTGGCGCGGGCCAAGAACAAGATCCGTCGCGCCAGGATTCCCTTGCGTGTGCCCGACAGGGCAGACATGCGCGCACGCCTGGCGGCGGTCCTGGAAGCGGTCTATGCGGCCTATACGGAAGGCTGGAGCGACCCGGCCGGCACCGATGCGAGCCTGCGCAACCTCGCGGAGGAGGCGATTTGGCTTGGCCGGCTGATCGTCGCGCTCTTACCGAAGGAGGCTGAAGCGCTCGGCCTGCTTGCACTGATGCTCTATTCGCATGCTCGGCGTGGCGCCCGGCGCAGTCCGGCCGGCGAATTCGTGCCGCTGGCCGATCAGGATCCCGCTCTATGGGACGAAGCGTTGATCGACGAAGCTGAAGATCTGCTTATTCGCGCCAGTACGCTTGACGCCTTCGACCGCTATCAATTGGAAGCGGCAATCCAATCGGCGCATGTCGTGCGACGCCGCACAGGCGCGACCGATTGGGTGGCTATCGAGCGCCTCTACGATGGCCTTTGCGCAATTACCGGCTCGCCGGTGGCGGCAATTAATCGCGCGATCGCCGTGGCGCAGACGCGCGGGCCTGCGGCAGGGCTGGCGGCGCTGCCGATACTGGCCCCTGGCAGCCGGCTGGTCGAATATCAGCCATATTGGGCAGCGCGCGCCGAACTCCATGCGAGAACGGGGGAAATGGCAGCGGCCCGCGAAGCCTATGACCAAGCGATTGCGTTGGAAATAGATCCTGTCGTCCGCCGCTTTTTGCAAAGGCGGCAGACCGAAAGCCTAACGCCGCCGCGCTGAGCTTGGTGTTCCGCTCGGACCGGTCGAGCTCGCCTTCTTGGCTGGAAGGTGTAACCCCTCATTCTCGCGCGATTATTTTGATATGTTACTATTATGGCTTGGAACTAATGACGCGCGAGACTGTTCAGTTATAACTTTGATACGACGCTAACGTCGTGCCCGGCCGGCTGGGGTAAGCGGCGCTTTTTCAGGAGTCTCTCATCATGAAGATTTCGTCCGGATTTCGTTCAGTCGCGGTTGCCGTCATCGCCGCCGCGGGAATCAGCTTTGCCAGTGCCGCGCATGCCGACAGCGGCACGATCCGCTTCGCCGTCTACAAGGCAGCCTTCTTCGTCGGTGGCTCCGGCGGCGAGGGCACGCTGACCTTCCACGGCCGGCGCTACCCCATCACGATCGGCGGCATCTCGGGCGGCCTCGCCTTCGGTGCCTCCAAGACGTATTTCAGTGGTACCGTGCGCCACATTCGCCGCGCTCGAGATGTGTCGGGAGTGTACGGCGCAGTGGGCGGCGGCGGCGCGGTCGTCAAAGGAGCCCAGGTGATCGTCATGACCAATGACAAGGGCGCTCAGCTCGAACTCACAGGCAGGCAGGTAGGCCTGCAAATCAATGCCGATATCAGCGGTCTGAGCATCACGGTGAAGTAAGGGGCTGTTGCTCCGTTCGTCATCTCCCCGGAGAGGCCCGATTTGCTGAGTTTGGCGATCGGGCACTTCCGGAAAAGTGCATTCAGGAAGTGGCTTTCGCCACTTGTGCTATGCCGCAGTGCTGCTCGCGACGAGATAAGAGTGAAACATTATCGTTAGCTGTTTTTCGGCCTCGCTTCCCACAGCCGGGGGCATGACCCGTTTGCAGAATGCCGGGACCGTTCCGTAAATCACTGCCGTCATTGTTTGGGCGATCACGTGCGGATCGGCGAAACGGCCGTCGCTGGCGGTGGACAGCATCGCCTCGATCGCCCTTTCACTCCGCCGGGACGCCGATTCGATCAGCTCGCGCGCATCAAGCTCCGTAGCGATGAGGTAGAGGGCGGGCGCGACCTCGGTTTGCGCCATCCTTGCGTCAAGATAGGCCTTCACCACCGCCCGAGCTATTGTCTCCACCGGAGCGTACAGGTTTTCGTCGCTCGCTTTCTCCACAGCCTCGGCCAGCAACGCGAGATGCCGCTCCAGCACAGCGAAAAGCAAGGCCTGCTTATGCGGGAAATATTGGTACAGCGTTCCGACCGAAACGCCGGCACGACGCGCCACGCGTCGTGTTCAGGCGGATCGGCCCATCGCTCAGCAAAACCTGAATGGTCGCCTCGAAAATAGCGTTCACGGTGACGATGGATCGGACCTGACGCGGTAGTTTCCGGCGGTTTAGCGGTGACGGAGCAGCGTTTTCCATATGCGAATCCAAAAACTGAATAATGCTTCATATATTACAGCCGTCGCCGATGCTCTAGCCCCGTGTGGTTGCCGGTGACGCCTTAGGAAGCGAATTAGGAGACGAATATGGGTAAATTGGACGGTAAGATCGCTGTCATCACTGGCGGTAACTCAGGAATGGGACTGGCGACGGCCAAGCTGTTCGCACGCGAAGGCGCAAAGGTGGTCATCACCGGCCGCGATCAAGCGGCGCTCGACGCTGCCGTGCAAAGCATCGGAAATGGCGCCGACGCGGTCCGCAGTGATATTTCCAGGATGTCGGACATCGAAGCGCTTCGCGAATATGTCGAGAGAAAGCATGGCCGCGTCGACATTATTTTCGCGAACGCCGGGGGCGCGCGACCGAACATGTTTGAATACACGTCCGAAGAAGAATTCGATTTCACGGTCGCTAACACGTTCAAAGGGACGTATTTTACGGTGCAGAAGCTCCTGCCGCTGATGGGTTCCGGCGGCTCGATAATCCTAAACACCTCGACCCTGAGCAGACAAGGCCGCCCCTATGTCAGCGTCTATTCGGCGGGGAAAGCAGCCATCCGCTCGCTGGCACGGTCGCTCACCGCGGAGCTGACCGACAAGGGCATACGGGTAAATGCCCTGGCGCCTGGCTACATCGATACGGACCAAGCACGTAAAGCCGGAGTGAGCGAGGAGATGATCGAACAGACGAAGACCCAGGTGCACGCCCAAATTCCAATGCACCGCAGCGGCACCGTTGATGAGATCGCCAAGGCCGTCCTGTTCCTCGCCTCCGATGACTCGGCTTACATCACAGGCAGCGAACTCTGCGTCGATGGTGGCTGGGCTCAGATCTGAGTGTCCCGGCGGCGCGGAGGGGGAGATACAGCGAGTGACTGCAAAAGTTCGGCAGCGAATATCGCTGCCGAAACTACGCTATGGCCGCAGCTTGCCCCTCATTCCCACTCGATCGTGCCGGGCGGCTTCGACGTTACGTCGTAGACCACGCGGTTGATGCCACGGACCTCGTTGATGATGCGGGTCGCGGCGCGGCCGAGGAATTCCATGTCATAATGGTAGAAATCGGCCGTCATGCCGTCGACGGAGGTGACGGCGCGGAG
This sequence comes from Rhizobium sp. CB3060, assembly GCF_025200735.1. NCBI lineage: Bacteria > Pseudomonadati > Pseudomonadota > Alphaproteobacteria > Hyphomicrobiales > Rhizobiaceae > Rhizobium > Rhizobium sp. CB3060. The sequence continues at coordinate 3,998,675 of NZ_CP104158.1, forward strand.
CGCACAGACGAATTCGTAGGTGCGGCCGTCGCCCATGACGCCGACGGTCTGGACCGGCAGCAGCACGGCGAAGGCCTGCCAGATGGCGTCGTAGAGGCCAGCCTTGCGGATTTCGTCGAGATAGATGGCGTCTGCCTCGCGCAGGATCTCCAGCTTCTCGCGGGTGATCCCGCCCGGGCAGCGAATGGCGAGGCCGGGGCCGGGGAAGGGGTGGCGGCCGATGAAGCTGTCGGGCAGGCCGAGCTCCTTGCCGAGCACGCGCACTTCGTCCTTGAAGAGTTCGCGCAGCGGCTCCACGAGCTGCATCTTCATGCGCTCCGGCAAGCCGCCGACATTGTGATGCGACTTGATGGTGACCGAGGGGCCGCCGGTGAAGGAAACGCTCTCGATGACATCCGGATAGAGCGTGCCCTGGCCGAGGAAATCGGCGCCGCCGAGCTTCTTCGCTTCCTCTTCGAAGGTCTCGATGAAGAGCCGGCCGATGATCTTGCGCTTGGTCTCGGGGTCGCTGACGCCCTCCAGCTCGCCAATGAAGCGGTCGGAGGCGTCGACATGCAGCAGATGCAGATTGTAGTGCTCGCGGAACATGGCGACGACATTGGCCGCCTCGTCTTTGCGCATCAGGCCGTGGTCGACGAGGATGCAGGTGAGCTGGTCGCCGACTGCCTCATGGATCAGCAGCGCGGCAACGGAAGAGTCGACGCCGCCGGACAGTGCGCAGATGACGCGCTTGTCGCCGACCTGATCGCGGATCGCCTGCACCGCCTTGGCACGATAGGCCGACATCGACCAATCGCCCTTGATGCCTGCGATATTGTGGATGAAGTTGCCGATCAGCTTGGCGCCGTCAGGCGTATGCACCACTTCCGGATGGAACTGCACGCCGTAATATCTGCGCTTCTCGTCGGCGATGAAGGCGTAAGGCGCGTTCGAGGAAGTGGCGACGACTTCAAAGCCCTCGGGCAGCGCGGTGACGCGGTCGCCATGACTCATCCACACTTGATGGCGCGAACCGTGCGACCACAGCCCTTCGAAGAGGGCACAATCCTTGTCGACGTCCAGGAAGGCGCGGCCGAATTCGCGATGGTGGCCGCTTTCCACCTTGCCGCCGAGCTGCATGCACATGGTCTGCTGGCCATAGCAGATGCCAAAGACCGGCAAGCCGCTGTCGAAGATGATCTGCGGCGCCCGCGGCGAGCCTTCATCCACGGTCGAGGCCGGGCTGCCGGACAGGATCACGGCCTTCGGCTGCAGCCGCTTGAAGCCGGCTTCGGCGGATTGGAAGGGGACGATCTCGCAATAGACGCCCGCTTCGCGCACGCGCCGTGCGATGAGCTGCGTCACCTGGCTGCCAAAATCGACGATGAGAACGGTGTCTGGATGTGCTGTCTGGGTCATGGCGAGCCTTTAATGAAAAGCGCTTTCCCTGGCAATCCGGCAAATCGCGCGAGGGCCGATTTTATTGTCCCGATTGTATCAGCCGCCGCGCCGTTCAGAACCAGAAAACGCCGTCTTCCAGCGCAGTGAACAGTCCGTCGACGGCGTAGGAGAGCTTGCGGTCGATGACGTGCAGATATTCGGTCCAGCCGGAAATGTGCTGGAGCTCGACTAGGCCATCGGAAATACCGCGCAGTCCGATCAGCGGCCGGTCGTAGAGCTGGCAGACACGCAGTACGGAGAAGGTCTCCATATCCACCATGTCGGCGGCGATCCGGCCATAGGCATCGGCGCCGGAGATGACATTGCCGCCGGTCGAGAGGCTTGCTTCCGGAATGGCGGGAATGCGCAACGGCAGCTCGATCGTGGCGGGCAGGTCGAGGAACGGCGTGCGGCCTTTCTCAAAGCCGAGCGGCGAGGCGTCCATGTCGCGATAGGAAACGGAGGTGACCTGATAGACCTCCGTCTGCTCCAGCTTGGAGGAGCCGGCCGAACCTAACGAAACCACCATGTCCGGCAAATCGTCCTGCGCTTCGAGCTGAGCGAACGCTTTCGTCATGGCGATCGCCGCCTCGACTGGACCGACGCCGGTCATCAGCGGGTCGATGCGGGAGCGCAGGAAGGGGCCGTATTCCGCCTCCGCCGCCATGACGAACAGGATCGACTTTCCCGATACGCGTTTCAGTTCGAATTTCATCCGGTAATTCCCTCTCGGCCTCGGATGACCATCATCGTTCCGGTCATGGAGGCAATCAGCTTGGCAGGCCCGTCGCTGATGGCATAGGCTCGCCCATCGGCGACGATAATGGTGGAGCCGGGCTTGGTAACATCGCCGCGAAACAGAAACCGCTCGCCGCGTCCCGGGGACATCAGATTGATCTTGAATTCGATTGTAAGAATTGATGCTGTAGGATCGATGACGCTGTAAGCCGCAAATCCGCAGGCCGAATCCAGCGCGGCGGCAATGATGCCGGCGTGTAGAATACCGTGCTGCTGCGTCAGCTTGACGTCGAACGGCAACTCGATCTCGACCGTGCCATGCTCGACGCGCGTCAGCTCCGCGCCGATCGTCGTCATCGCCGCCTGTCGCTCGAAACTCGTTCGAATACGCGCCCGAAAGTCGCTGCTTTCCCCAGTCATCCCATTCCCTTTCGCGGGGTGCGAAATTGGCATGGCAGGAGGATTTGGACAAGGGCACTGCGGTGGAATTCGCCTCGCGGAAATAACGCGCGATCGACATTGTTTTCCCATGATGCTGGGTATTCGATACGCATCAACAGATTCGAGATGGAACCGAGATGACGACGATCCTGCAATCGACGAGAGCCTATGAGACCTGGATGCGGACGCAATTGGGGGACGATCTGGTCGATGCCGATCTCGACAAGAAGCACAAGAAAATGAAGAGCGGCGGTTTTGTCTTTCTGCGCGCCACCTATTGGCGCTGGGCCGAGACCATCTTCGACATCTGCCCCCATCTTGCGGGCGCGCCGCAGGTGCTGGCGATCGGCGATACGCATCTGGAGAATTTCGGCACCTGGCGCGACGAGGAGGGGCGGCTGGTCTGGGGCGCCAACGATTTCGATGATGCGGCGGTAATGCCCTATGCGCTGGACCTTGTGCGTTTGGCGACGAGTGCGATCCTTGCGCGAGGCGCCACCGCGCCGCCGCCGCGCGCCATCGCCGAGGCCATTTTGGGCGGCTATCGCCGTGGGTTGAAGACGCCGTCACCGGTCATCCTGGAGCGTGATTACAAGTGGCTGCGCAATGACGTCATCCTCTCGAATGGCGAGCGCAAGGCTTTCTGGGACAAATATCGCGATCTGCCGCCCTCCGCCAAACCGGTTCCTGCGCCTTACCTTGAAGTGCTGCGGCGATCGCTGCCAGATGAGCAGCTCCCTTTTGTCGCCAAGCCGCGCACGGCCGGCACCGGTAGCCTCGGCCGCCCGCGCTTTGTCGCCGATGTCGAATGGCGCGGCGGGCCGGTGATCCGCGAGGTCAAGGCGCTCGCCCAGTCCGCCTGGTCGCTCCGACACAATCCGTCCGACACGACGATCCACACGGGCGTCATTGCCGCCGGACGCGCCCGCTCTCCCGATCCGCACTATCAGGTGGTGGGCAAGCTGTTGGTCCGTCGGCTGTCGCCAAACAGCCGCAAGATCGAAGTCGAGGGCGATGCGCAGCTCCTGCTGTCGCCGGCGATGCTCGACCTGATGGGTTTCGAGATCGCCAACTGCCATGCCGATGACGCCTCCCGCATTCCAGGCATTCTAGCTGACCTCGACAGGAGGGAGGTGGACTGGCTGAGGAACTCCGCCAAGGCGGCTGCGGTCGCGATCGGCATGGAGCAGGCGGAGTTCGCGGCGAAGGGCTAAACCGGCAAAGCCGGTCAATGCCCGGCGGCTTCAAGGATCAGACGGGCGATCGTATCGGGGTGCGAGATCAGCGAGAGATGGCTGGCCTTCACTTCTATGGTCTTGGCGCCCATGCGCTTGGCCATGAAGCGTTCCAGATCCGGATTGATCGTCCTGTCTTCGGTGGAGACCGCATACCAGCTCGGCTTGCTGCGCCAGGCGGCCTGGGTGGTCTTCCCGGTCAGCAAGGCCTTTTGGAAGGGCTCCTGCACAGCATAAAGCACCTCTGCCTTGGCCTTGGGCAGGTCGCCGGCGAAATCCCGCAGGAAAGCTTCCTCTGTCAGTCGTCCTTCATCGCCGTCGAAGACAATGCCTGCCGATGCCGGAGGCGTCGGATATGTCTTGGCGAGCGCCGTATAATCTTCGCCTGCATCCGGTGCGCGGGCTGCGACATAGACCAGCGAAGAAACCTTCGGATGCACACCGGCTTCCGTCACGATCATGCCGGAGAAGGAATGGCCGACGAGGACTGTCGGGCCGTCCTGGCGATCGAGAACGCGCTGGACGGCCGCAACCGCCTCGGGAAGCGTCGTCAGTGGGTTCTGCACCGCCGTGCACTTCAGCCCCTTGGCCTGCAGCCGCGCGATGACTTCCGTCCAGCAGGAGCCGTCTGCGAAGAGCCCATGGGCAAGGACGACGTTGCGAGCCTTTGGCGGCGCCGGGAGCGCGGAACCCGAACTCGAGGCCGCGCTGCTGGCGGCCATGGCGCGCGTCGAAAGTAAGGAGGCGGCGGCGCCGGCAATGAGCGCGGTCGAGAAATTCCGTCTGGTCATCATCATCATCGTGATCCTTGTGGCTAGAGGATAAACGGGCACCAGAAAGCCGTCCGCGCCGGATGTTGGAGCGGTGAGCTTCTTGAAGGTTTCGTATTTCTGGGAGCGGCATTTGCCCGAACGGATCAAATGTGGCTCCGTCTTGCATTCCGGATGGGTATTCGAGGCTGCTTTATGCATGCAAGAGCGCTCTCGTTGATCGTTTTTGTATTCTAGATGGTGATATCTGTCAATAATTGGATGCGTAACAGTTGCGTGATGGAGGATTTGCATGCAAAAATGAGGCGCAGAGATGTTTTTGCATACAAGCAGTATGGACGCGGGAGAATGAGAAATGGCTGATAGATCGGATGACACTGAGGATCGCGAATTGTTGTCCGATCGTATCCGCAACGCGCTGGCGGATGAGATCGCGGCGGGTAAGCTGGAAGCGGGCGCTGCGATGGACGAGCAGCACCTTGCCGATCGCTTCGGCGCTTCGCGCACGCCGGTTCGCGAGGCATTAAGACAATTGGCGGCAAACGGCCTAGTCGAAGTGCGGGCGCGGCGGGGCGTCGTCGTCGCCCGTATGACGCCCGAGCGCATCATGGACATGTTCGAGACGGCAGCCGAAATCGAAGCCATGTGCGTCAGGCTCGCCACCTATCGCATGACGCCCCTGGAGCGTAGCCACCTGATCGAACTGCACGATGCATCCGAAGCTATTGTGAAAAAGGGCGATTTCGATGCCTATGATACCTTCAACCGCGCCTTCCACGAGGCGATCTATCAGGCGACCCACAATAGCTTCCTCGCCGAACAGGCAATCGCGATCCGCAATCGTCTAATGGCCTTCCGCCGCGCTCAATTGCAGCAAGAACAGCGCCTCGATCGATCCCGGGCGGAGCATGAAGCCATCATGCAGGCAATCGCAGAGGGTGACGGGGAAATGGCGTCGCGGCGCATGCGGGCGCATATGCTGAACGCGGCGACGGCGTTGCGGCGTTTCATTGAAGGCAACAAGCTAGTTTAGGCAGCGTCAGCCGCGGGTGATGCGCACGATATGCTGATCCCAGGCGACATCGCTGTGCTCGCCCAGGAAATCGCCGCGATAGGAGGAAACGGCAAAGCCATGCCGTGCCGGTGCGATGCCAGCGGCGTCGGCGATGCTTTCCACCTTCAGCACCCTGCCTGTCTTCGCATCGAGCGTCACCGACGTGCCTTCGACCGGCGAGGCGACGCCGACGAGGTTTTCGGCGCGATTGACGGCAATGGCGCCCACATAATTTCCAAGCGCCCGGGTCGTATCGTCGGGCAGGGTTACGAAGGTCAGGTCTTCGCCCTTGGAGAAATGGCCGATGAGCGGCGGCAGGTCGTTGCGATGGCCTTCATATTGGCAGGCGAACCAGATGCGGCCTTGCGCGTCGATATCGACATGGCGGGTGGAGACCTGGGCATATTGTGGCGGCAAGGCGTGCTTTTCGATCAGCCGGCCGGTTGCCGCGTCGATCAGCGTCAGCGACGGCTCCATATGATCGAGGTTGAGCTTGGTGCGGCCGAAATCCGGATGAGTCTCGATGCCGCCATTGGCAACGACTAACAGCGTCCCGTCGTCGGAAACTGTCATGTCATGCGGGCCGGTGCCGTAGGTTTCGTATTCGCCGATCCGCGCGAAGCGATTGCGGGCGTCGTAGATGCCGATCATGCCCCTGTTGTTGTCGAAGTCGTTTTCGCTGGCGTAGAGCAGCTTTCCATCAGGGGAAAACGTGCCGTGGCCATAGAAATGCCGGCCCTCGCGCGAGGTGATGACAATGGGCTCGCCCTTGTTCCAGGGATCGAAGATCATCGCATAGGTGCCGGGGCGGCGGGCGAAGGCGACGGTCTTGCCGGTTACCTTAGAAAAGGCCATGCCGTGGGCGCGGGCGGGCAGTGCCACCTGATCAAGGATCTGGCCGCGCTCGGTGACCGTCGCCACGGCGAAGGAACCGTCTGATGCGCGGATGCCGGAGGCATAGACTGCATCGGCCCGCTCCAGCGCCATCAAGGCACCGGGCTTGAGCGCCGCGAGGAAGGTCAGCCCCGCCGCCTTGACGAAAGCTCTGCGATCGATCAGGCCGCTGCGCATCGCGCTCAGTCTCCGTCTGCGAAGGAGAAGCCGGCCGAGAGCCCGATGGCGCCGCCATACTCATCGCTGAAGCTGGTGGCGAGGTCGCGGCTGACGGAGAGCAGCTTGTCGATCTTGGCGCGCTCCGCGTCGTTGCCGATGGCGGCCTCGATATCCGGATTGATTGTCGTCGCCGTCGTCGCAAGCTCGTTCAGGAGGCCGTCGATCTTGGCGGCGACGGCGGGTTTGTCTGATGGCAGCAAGCTTGCCATGTCGGCCTTTTCCCAGAGCGTCTTCAGACCCTCGATATTGCCTGATAACGAGTTCCAGGTATTGGCCGAGCGCCAGTAGATCGCCATCTTCGGCCGGGCCGCTGCCTGATCGCCCTTATAGAAGGTTTCCAACCGCTGGTCGCGGACATTGGCAGCTCCATGCACGAGGATGCCGAGCAGCGCCGTTACGGCTTCCTTGTTGTCCATGAAGTCGTTGCTGGTCTTGCCCGGAAACTTCCAGGATTTCTGCACGCCGTTCGGATCGTCCCATTCGTCGGCGATGTCCTTGGCCGTGTTTTCGATATTGCCGGCGACGGCCGCGCCATAGCGGCAGCGGAATCCTTGCTTTTCGGTGCTGAGAACGCTGGAGCCGTTGCCGTAGAGCACGTATTCCAGCGCCGTTAGGCTCATCAGTGCCACGCTCTTGCCGGCGACCGCCTCGACCGTGGTGTCGTGCTCGTCGGCCTTGGCGATCAGCGCCTGCACTTGTTTCAAGCCGACGCCCTTGCGGTCGGGATAAAAGAGGATGTGTTCGAAACGGTTCTTTTCGATGATCGGCCCGGTCTGCACGATCTCGATGCGCGACCAGCTTTTGATCGTATCGCCGAAGGCGGACTGCGCGTTGGCAAGGCTTGCGGCGGAAGGATCAGCGCAGAGCGCCTTCATCGCCGTGGTCAGCTTCGAGGCGCTGTCATGCATGGCGCGGTATCCGGGGCGGATGACATCGTCGACCGCCTTCTGCAGGACCGCTGGCACGGCTGCTTCGTTCAGCCCGGCGCCATTGGCCGTCGCGTCCTGGGCGCTTGCGGGCAGTGCCGCAAGGCTGAGGAGCAGGCTGGCCGCGAAAGGTTTCCAATGGCGCATCAAAGGGACTCCAGAAAATCGATGAGTGCTTGCCTGTCGTTCTGCGGCAGGTTTGCGAATGTATTGCGGGCCTTTTCCGCCTCTCCTCCATGCCAGAGGATGGCTTCGGTGAGCGTGCGGGCGCGGCCGTCATGCAGGTAGGCTTGCTGGCCGCTGACCGTTTGCGTCAGCCCTATACCCCAGAGAGGCGGCGTGCGCCAATCGCGTCCCGATGCCACACCGACCTGCTGGCCGTCCGAGAGCCTATCGCCCATGTCGTGCAGCAGGAAATCGGAATAGGGCCAGATGAGCTGAAAGGCCTGCGCGGCAGCCTTGCCGTCGCTTCCCTTGAGATCGTCGCGGGTGACGAATTTCGGCGTATGACAGGCAGCGCAGCCGGATTGATAGAAGATTTCCTTCCCATGCAGCACATCGGGAAAGCTCGCCTTGCGGCGCGCGGGCACGGCGAGGTTCTCGGAATAGAAGGTGACGAGATCGAGGATAGGCCCTGGTGCTTCCGTGTCGCCAAGACGCTTCTGCACGCCGGTCGGCATGGCAAGGCAGTGTGCTTCCTTGGCCGTGCAATCGCCGTGGGCGTTCGGCTGGTCGGGCGTGGAAATGCCGATATCGTTGAGGAATGCGTCGGCGACCTGATCGCGCACGGTGGCGTTCTGCGCCTTCCAGCCGAAGCGGCCGAGAGCGAGCTGGCCGGTGCGATGATCGCGGACCACGGCGGCGCGGCCGCGAATGCCGTCGCCATCCTTGTCGTCGGGGTCGGCATGGGCGAGGATATCGGCATCTGGAATGGCTTCGATCAGGCCAAGGCCGATCATCGGCGGCGCGACACGCGCCGAGACCGTCGTCGTCTGGCCGAGAGGACCGTAGGCCAGCGCGGTCACGGCATAATGGGGCTTGCGCAGCGAAATAGCTTCGCCACCTGCCAGCGTCACCGGCTCTTCCGCATAGGTGACAGCCACCTTGCCTTCGGCCGCGAGACCGGGAACGGCAAGGTCCTGCAACTGAGCGCCATAGGTCGAATCCGGAAAATTGAGCGCCTTGGAATCCTTGACGACCTGTTCTTCTTCCGGCGTGATCGCCGGCCGCGCCAGCCGCAGCACCATCGACGTGGCGGGGGCTCCCGCCGTCTCCGGCGGATGGCCACGACCGTCCCTGATATGACAGCTCTGGCAGGAACGGGCGTTGAACAATGGCCCCAGCCCATCAGTCGCCTGCGTCGAAGAGGGCGAGGAGACCCAGAGCTGGCGAAACAACGCGTTGCCGAGATGGAAATTCTCTTCGCGCTCCAGGCCCAGATTGGCGGAAGGCTGGGAAAAGATATTGCGGCTGACGGGGGCAATCGACGTCGTCGCGCCACTCTCCATCGCCTCATAGGGCTCGGCCTTGGAAAAATCCGCCGTCGGGCGGGTAACGTCCTGAACCCGTTTCAGCGTATCGGCCGACAGATCGGTGCGGACGCTTGGGAAATTCAGCGCATCGGCTGCCGCCAACGTCACTGCAAAAACCACAAAGCCCGCTGCGAGGGCGGGCAAGAATGCGCGGCTGACCGGAATGCGGATCATCTGGATCAGGGCGGCAGCATCGTCAGATACCGCCGCCCTCCTTTATTACTTCTTGAAGACGGCGTTAGGATTATCAAGGCTGTCCGAGCCTTCAAGCTTGATCGTGCCGAGATCGAGGTCGGCGACGACGCGCTGGATGCTCTTCGTCTGATCGAGCAGGCCGTCGATCGCTTTCTGAACGGTGGCGTTGCCGACCTTATTGCCCTCGGCGATCATCTGGTCGTACTTCTCGACGGTCTCTCCGCGATGAACCATGGCCTTCATGGCATCGAGCGTCGCGTTCAGCTTGCCTTCCATCTCCTTGTCCAGCGCCTTGTCCTTGGCGGCAACGAGATCGTGCAGCGACGGACCCTTCATCTTGGTGCCGTCGACGCGCGTGTAATTGCCGTTATAGGCGGCCGCAATGCCGATGGCGGCATTGTTGTGGGAGTTGTAGGTGTTGTCGGAGAAGCAATCGTGCTCCTGCTCCGGATCGTGCAGCAGCAGGCCGAGCTTCATGCGCTCGCCGGCGAGTTCGCCATAGGAGAGCGAGCCCATGCCGGTGAGGATGGCGGCGAGACCGGCCTTCGGATCGGCTTCGATATGCTTGGTGGCTTCGCCATCCGGCGCCCAGTCATTGGTCATCTCCTGCATGGCGGAGACGAGCAGGGTCGAGGCCGATTTCAGGTATTCGGCGCGGCGGTCGCAATTGCCGTGCGTGCAGTTCTTCAGGTCGTAGTCGGTGGCGGGACGTTCGCCGGCGCCCGGGCCGGTGCCGTGCAGATCCTGTCCCCAGAGCAGGAATTCGATGGCATGGTAGCCGGTCGCGACATTGGCTTCGACGCCGCCGGCCTGCTGCAGCGTACCGGAGAGGAATTCCGGCGTCAGATGCGAAGCGTCGACATCCTTGCCGTTGATCTTGATCGTCTTGTTGGCGATGACATTGGCGACATAAAGCGAATTCTCATCGCTCTCGGTACCGTAGGAGGCGTCGACATAGTCGATGAGGCCTTCGTCGAGCGGCCACGAATTCACCGCGCCTTCCCAATCGTCGACGATTGGATTGCCGAAGCGGTAGACTTCCGTCTGCTCGTAGGGAACGCGCGCCTTGATCCAGGCGGCCTGGGCGGCCTTCAGCGTCTTGTCGCTGGGATTGGCAAGCAATGCGTCGATCGCCTTGTCCAGCGTCTGCGCCGTGGTCAGCGCGTCCTGATACTTGGCATGCCCCACTTCGGCGTAATGCTTGATGATGGCGGCCGGCTCGGGTGCGGCTGCGAGCGCCGGAAGGGTGGACATGGCAGTCGAGGCGACGGCCAGCGCCAGGCCGGCGCCAAAATTGATTTTCAGTTTCATGATCCTCTCCTGTGACGGCGGGGGCGCCGTCAGAAACTTGGTAAATTGTCTCATGTATTAAAAACAAACTGGTGTCAAACACTCTAGTTTGGAATGATTTTAAAACGGGAAATTGATAGTTCCAGCATTGGCAAAGCAGCGCATTTGCCTGGAAAAAGCGGCAGATGTCGCGCCGTCTCGTTCCGCCGAACCAGCAAACGCGCCGCGAGCGGGATAAGCCTTGCCTATCCCTTCCGCCGCAGCCGGCAGAAGAAGAAGCCGTCGGTATCCGTCGATGCCGGCGTCAGGGTAATGGTCTTGCCATCGGAAGAGCGCGGCTTGGGCGCATCCTTTCCGAACAGCTTCTCCCAGGAGCTCAGCGCCTCGACCACTTCGAAGTCCGGATTGTTGGCTGCGAAGCGGTTGACCTGCGTTTCATTTTCTTCCGGCAGGACCGAACAGGTGACATAGAGCAACAGGCCGCCGGGGCGGACGAATTCGCCGGCCTGAGCCAGCGCTTCCTGCTGCTGGCTGGTGCGCTCGTCGAGGTTCTTCTGCGTCAGCCGCCACTTCGTATCGGGGCGGCGGCGCCAGGTGCCGGTACCGGTGCAGGGGGCATCGACCAGCACCTTGTCGAATTTGCCGCGCAAAGGGAGCAGGCCGTTTCTTTCGTCATGCACCTGAACATTGCGCGTGCCGGCGCGCTTCAATCGCTCGATAATCGGTGCCAGCCGCCGCCGATCGGAATCATAGGCATGGACCTGGCCCTTATTGTGCATCGCCGCCGACATGGCGAGCGTCTTGCCGCCGCCGCCGGCGCAATAGTCGAGCACCTGGTCGCCTTCTTCAGGCAGGACGAGATCGGCAACGATCTGCGAGCCTTCGTCCTGCACCTCGAACCAGCCTTTCTGGAAGGAAAGTTCGGCGGTGACATTCGGCAGGCGCGATGCGCCTTCGCCGGCGGGAATGCGGATACCGTAACGGGCGATCTTCGAGGCATGCGCTCCGGCGCGTTCCAGTGCCTTCACGGCCTTGTCGCGGCTGGCCTTCAGCGCATTGGCGCGCAGATCGAGCGTCGGCCGCTCGGCTAATGCCTGGGCCTCGGCAAGCCAGCTATCGCCGAAAGCCTGTTGGAAGGAATGCTCGACCCATTCCGGAATGTCGCCCTGGATATGGCGCGGCGCATCTTCGATCTTTCGGGCGGCAAAGGCTTCCAGCGCCTCGGCGCTGGGCGGCTCGGGTGCAAATTTGTCGCCTTCAAATTCGGCAGCCAGCATCTCGGGCGTCAAGCCCCATTGGCGAAAGAGCACGGCATGGGCAAGCGCGGAGGGACTGTCGTCGCCCATCAGCCAGGCATGAGACAGCCGCATGCGCAGAGCATCGTAGACGATGTTGCCGATTGCGGCGCGGTCGCCGGAGCCGGCGAAGCGATGGGCCAGTCCCCAATCCTTCAGGGCGTCGGCCACTGGTCGCTTGCGCGCTTCGATATCGGCAAGAACTTCGATGGCCCCCTGCAGCCGGCCGCCCAGACGCATTCACTATTCTCCTGCTTGCGCATGGCTCCGAAATCACCTGGATCACCGGAAAGGCTCATGCACCACCAAAGTGTCACTGACACCTCATCAATCCGCACGAAATAAGCACGTGGCGGCAGATTATTGAGACGTCTCAACCGCGTGGTAGCCGCGATTGACGGAGAGAGCAAGCGTCAGGCCAAAACGCCGGGTCGTTCCCAGCGGATCTGCCGGTTATTTCGAGGCGACGACGTCGTAGCAAACACTCGCTGTGCCGGAGGCAACCATGCCGATATCCTGCGCTGCAGCACGAGAGAGATCGAGCACGCGTCCGCGAATGAAAGGTCCGCGATCGTTGATGCGAACGACGACGCTACGACCATTGTGGCGGTTGGTTACCTTCAGGCGAGTGCCAAAGGCAAGCGAGCGATGGGCGGCAGTAAAATGGGAGGAACTCATGCGTTCCCCGGAAGCAGTCTTGGAGCTTCCCCCGTACCATGATGCGCCCCCGCATCCCGTTGCTGCAAATGCGTCCGTCGAGAGGATAGCAAAAGCGGCGGATATAGTTGCGATGATCGCAACAGAACGATTGATTTTCTTCAAACCGATTTTCCCTCAAACAATTGAACTTGCGCCTGGTGAGCGGCGGGGGCTTAAATCGGGCGAAAAATGGCAAAAAAGTGCCTGCTAATATCACGGAATGTTACAGGCTGTAACATTTGTGATTTATGACGAGTGATATCGAGTATCGCTAAAACTAAGGTTTGATGGAAAAAACACAATAAATTCAGTTAAAAACCGAACGAATTTTCCCAAATCGATGCTGCAATGCAGAAGATCACGAAATTTGAAAAAATAATTTTCCGACTTCGCCTTATTTGCTGCCGCATTTGTGCAATTTCAGAGATCATTAACCATAAATGTGGAGCAAATTGAACTAGCCAATATGGGTTAGTAGGAATTTTCGTGCGATTGATCCGGGGGATGAGGTCGAATTCCCTTAGCCGCGCCAGCGCCCCGAGGACCACAGTTGGGCGAGCGACATGCGATAGTCCGGATAGCGGAATGGGAAGCCCAGCGCGCGCAGTTTTGCGTTCGAAACCCGCTTGTTCTCACCATAGAACGAACGCGCCATCGGCGTCAGCTCCGCCGTTTCGAAAGCCTGTTCCGGCGGCGGCTCGACACCCATCAGACGGGCGGCCTCGACGATGACGTCCTGCGGCGGACCGGGCTCGTTATCGGTGACATTATAAATGCCGCCCAGTTTGCGATCGGAAAGGAACTTGGCGCAGGCGCCGATGTCCTCGACGCGGATGCGGTTGAACACCTGGTTCGCCTTGATCAGCCGCCGTGCCGTTCCCTTTTCCAGATTGCAGAAGGTGTTGCGGCCCGGACCATAGATGCCGGCAAGCCGGAGCACGGCAACCGGAATACCGAGCCTGATTCCGACGCGGTGCCAGCCATCCTCCGCTTCGACGCGTTCAACCGAGCGGTCGGAAACCGGATGCAGCGGCGTTTCCTCGCTGACCCAGGCGCCCTTGTGGTCGCCATAGACGCCGACGGTGGAAAGATAGCAAACCCATTCGAGCTTCGGCATGAGCGCGCGGATATTCAGATGCGCCAGCCGCAGCAGCGGATCACCCGACTTGCCGGGCGCGATCGACTGGACGAGATGCGTGGCGGATTTCATCACCTCGCTCAATGCGGGATCGAATGTCTCTCCGTCGAAGACGAAAGCTTCGATGCCTTGCTCGCCAAGAGGGCCGGTCTTTTCGGGCGAACGAGTCGTGCCGGTGATCCGAATGCCCGGGCCGGCGAAGGCCTTGGCGATAGCCGTTCCCGAATAGCCGCAGCCGAAAATCATCACATGCATCACGCAACTCCCGCCAGTATCCACTCCGCGCGGACATCCGCGTCCGGTTCGTCACCTCTTTCTGCCGCAAAAGTGCGGAACTCGCCAGCCGTCATCAACCGCGACAGCGCCCAGACGGCCATGCCGCGCACGACGGCCGAGGGATCGTCCGACAGGCCACCGCACGCCGCGATCAAGCCTCGATCCCCGGAATTGCCGGCGGCGATCAGCACATTGCGAATGAAGCGATCGCGGCCGATGCGCTTGACCGGCGAGCCGCTGAAGAAGGCGCGAAAGGCGGCATCGTCGAGATCGAGCAGAAAGGCGATCGACGGCTCCCTGAGGTCGTCGCGAGCGACCAGCTTCATCTCGGCGGCCGCACTGGCGAATTTGTTCCAGGGACAGGCGGCGAGACAGTCGTCGCAGCCATAGATGCGGTTGCCGATCAACGGCCGAAGCTGCGGATCGATCGGCCCCTTATGCTCGATGGTCAGGTAGGAGATACAGCGGCGCGCATCGAGTTGATAGGGGGCCGGGAATGCGGCCGTCGGGCAGACGTCGAGACAGGCGCGGCAGGAGCCGCAGTGATCGATCTCGGGCCGATCCGGTTCGAGATCGGCCGTTGTGAACATCGAGCCGAGAAACAGCCAGGAACCGTGCGTCCGGCTGACGAGATTGGTATGCTTGCCTTGCCAGCCGAGGCCCGCTGCGGCAGCCAGCGGCTTTTCCATGACCGGCGCCGTGTCGACGAAGACCTTGACGTCCTCCTGCGATCGCGCCGCAAAGCGGGTGGCGATCTCCTTCAGCCGGCCCTTGATGATGTCGTGATAGTCGCGGTTGCGGGCATAGACGGAAAAGGCCGCTTTATCGGGCTTCTGCAGAATGCCGCGCGGGTCTTCCTCGGGACCGTAGTTGAGGCCGAAGACCGCGATGGAGCGGACATCGCCCCAGAGCATGTGCGGATCAGCGCGACGTTCGCGCGTTTCCTCCATCCACGCCATGGTGCCGTGGTAGCCTTGTTCAAGGAATTGGTTGAGCCTGATCCCCGCGTCGGGAATGGCGTCCGGCCGGGTGATGCGACAGAGATCGAAACCCTGCGCCCGCGCTTCGTCGCGAAGAAAGGCCGTTAGCCTATGCCGTCGCTTGCTTTCTTTATCTATGGCACGGTCTTCGGGCATATGCAGCCCTCGTCAGAAATCCAGATCGGCGTAGTGCGATACAGGCGTGATGCCGCGCACGCGTTCCGCCAGGATCGGCCGGAACGACGGGCGCGATTTCAGCCGCTGATACCATTCCTTGGCAACGGGTGATTCCATCCAGTCGATCTCGCCGAGGTAATCGAGAACGGAAACCGAGGCGGCAGCAGCGAGATCCGCATAGCTCAGTCGATCGCCGGCGAGCCATTGGCGGGAACCCGCAAGCCAGGAGAGATACTTCATGTGTTGGCGGATGTTGCCGCGAGCCATGCGCATCACCTTGGAATCGGGAGCGCCGCCGCCCTGGTCGGCAGTCATCTGCAACTTGTAGACCCGTTCGCGCACCAGAGGCCGCGTCACGTCCTGTTCCATCTTCTGCATGAACCACTCCGTCAGCCGGCGGATTTCGGCGCGCTGGAACGGGTCTTCGGCCAGAAGCCGGCGGTCTCGCTTCAAAACGCCATGCGTCTCGTCGAGATATTCGGAGATCACGGTCGCGCCGCAGAGCGCCCGCATGCTGTCGTCGACATAGACCGGCAGGGTGCCGGCCGGATTGAGCGCCAGGAAATCGCGCCGTTTTTCCCACGTCTGTTCCTCGATCAACTCCGTCTGATAGCCGTATTCGGTCAGAATCAGACGGACGAACCGTGACGGAGATGACATGGAATGATGATACAGCGTCGGCATTGATACTCGGGCTTTTGCAGTTGATGCTTATAAGAGTCTCGGGCCCACCATCTTGCGGCCCTAGTCATACGTCATCGGTTGAAGCTATAGGAGTTTGGCCTAGCTATTACAAGCGAATCGGGCCACCCCGCTCTTTGACAAAGGACACAATATGGCTGAACAAATTGTTATCGCGTTGTTTTTGGGCCTTGTGGAAGGCCTGACGGAGTTCATTCCCGTATCCTCCACGGGCCATTTGATATTGATCGGACATTTCCTCGGTTTTGATGAAGCTGCCACTTTCGACGTTCTGATCCAGCTCGGTGCTATCCTCGCCATCTTGCTCGTCTATTTCAATCGTCTCGTTCAAATCGCAAAGGCGCTGCCGGTCAGCGTCAAGGCTCGCCATTTCGTGCTGGCGGTCCTTTTCGGCTTCCTCCCGGCTGCCGTGATCGGCGCGATCGCGCATGATTTCATCAAGACGGTGCTGTTCGATTCGCCGAAGGTTATCTGTATCTCGCTGATTCTTGGTGGCATCGTTCTGCTGGCGATCGACAAGATCGAGTTCAAACCCAAATATACCAGCGCCTATGAGTTTTCCTGGCCGATGGCGATCAAGATCGGCTTCTTCCAATGTCTGGCAATGATCCCGGGAACATCGCGTTCCGGCTCCACCATCGTTGGCGCCCTCTTGCTTGGCGCCGACAAGCGCTCGGCCGCGGAATTCTCTTTCTTCCTTGCCATGCCGACCATGGCTGGCGCCTTCGCGCTGGATTTGTGGAAGAGCCGTCACGACCTCAGCACGGACCAGGGCCTGCTGATCGTCGTCGGCTTCTTCACCGCTTTCATATCGGCATTGTTCGTGGTCCGGGCTCTGCTCGACTTCGTCTCGCGCCGCGGCTATGCCCCCTTCGCCTGGTGGCGCATCGCCATTGGCGTGCTCGGCCTGATCGGGCTTTATACGGTCGGCTGAGGCCGATCGCCGGGGGTGAAATCTTGAGAAAAACGAAGGCCGGTGAGAACCGGCCTTTTTTCATGCTCGATCAGTTCGAGGATGAAGGCTCGATGGAACCCGTCGTGCAGGGATCGACGCCATAGGTCGGCGTGCATTCACCCTTGACCGAGGCGATGCTGCCGCGGGCCACGAACGAGCCAGCGAGGATCACCAGTGCCGCGCACGCAAACAAAAGCGCGATAGACTTACCCATCGAAGAATGCCTTTCCGCAGAAGTGAAACGCGCCACGATTGGCCCGTGCCGGGCTTGGCGACGCGCGGTTGTGTTAGTCAGTGAAATGATGAATAGCAATAAAGGTTCATGTTAAATTTGACGTTAATGCTACTATTTTCAGTGTGCGTCTTTTGAGCAACGCCAAGCTGTGAATCAAGACGGCAAAGCTAGCTCTCCCGGTGCCGAAAACGCAGCCAGAGGAAACAAAAACGCCGCCTGGATAAACCAGACGGCGCTTCAATTTTTCCGAATCGCTACAAAGCGTCACGCGGCCTTGCCGGAGCCGGTGAACTGGCCCTGCGGGCGATAGCGTACCAGGTAGGACGGCAGCACGGAGACGAGCAGGGTCGGCATCAGGCCGATACCCTGCAGGGTCCGGCCTTCCGCCTCGGCTTCCTTGGAGACGACATTGTCGTGCTTCAGCAGGCGAACCTGATCGGGCGTGATCGGCGGCGTGATGAGCGGCACCAGCGAAGCAGCCGAGCCGATGAGCGAAGCGAGGCCGAAGGGGATGGAGACCAGCGACTTCTTCCGGTTGATAACGGCAAGCGTCGTTTCGAGACATTCGCGGAAAGAAAGCACCTCCGGACCGCCAAGCTCGTAGATCGTGCCGGCCTTCAGCTTGCCGTCGACGCCGCGGGCGACTACCTCGGCGACATCCTCGACATAGACCGGCTGGAACTTCGTCTCGCCGCCGCCGATGAGCGGCAGGAAGGGCGCGGTGCGCGACATATCGGCGAATTTGTTGAAGAAGCTGTCTTCCGGACCGAAGACGATCGATGGCCGCAGGATGACGGCATCGGGCTTGATCGACAGGATGCCGGCTTCAGCGCGAGCCTTGGTGCGGGCATAGGCGGAAGGCGAATTGGCATTGGCGCCGATGGCGGAAATATGCGTCAGCGAAGCGCCGGCGCCGCGTGCAGCTTCCGCGATTGCCTTGGCGCCGAATTCCTGCACGGCATCGAATTTATTGCGGCCGCTTTCGGCGAGGATGCCGACGCAATTGACCACATGCTGTGCGCCTTCGACGGCGCGATCGATGGAGTTGCGGTAACGCAGGTTCGCCTGGACGATCGAGATTTGGCCGAGATTGCCGAGCGGCTGCAGAAAACCGGCGAGATCGGGGCGGCGCACGGCGACGCGGATGCGATAGCCGCGCTTGGCGAGCACGCGGACGACATGCCGCCCAATGAAGCCCGATCCCCCGAACACGGTCACGAGCGGTGGAAGGTTGGACAGGGTCATGGCAGGCTCCTCGAAAGGCTTAAATAGGGCTGATCTGGTTTCGTCTTAACCGATCCGAGGGCCGAGGTGAAGTGCTATCACACCGCATGTTCCGGCTGCTTTTTAAAAGCGTTAGATGCCTTCGACGACCACCATTTCGGCGTCCGCGACTTCATGACGAATCTTGGCGGCGATCTGATATTCCGGCGAGTTGTAGCAATCGACAGCATGCTGCAGCGACGGGAATTCGATGACGACATTGCGGCCGCGCGCCTGGCCTTCCAGTGGCGTGAAAGCGCCGCCGCGGGCGAGGAAATTCGCGCCGTATTTCTCGAAAGCCGGCTTGGCGGCGGCAACGTAGTCCTTGTAGCGCTCAGGGTCGCGTACATCCACGCGTGCGATCCAATATCCCTTTGCCATGTCCGGTCTCCCTGTTTCCTGCAATTTAGAGCGCGGCGTCCATCTCCGCGAGGATGGCGCGGGCAGCTTCCTTCGGGTCGGCCGCCTTGACGATCGGCCGGGCGACGACGAGATGGCTCGATCCGGCCTTGATGGCCTCGGTCGGCGTCATCACGCGCTTCTGGTCGCCCTTGTCGCTGCCGGTCGGGCGGATGCCGGGGGTCACCAGCGCCATGTCCGGACCGATGATCTTGCGCACGGCGGCAGATTCTTCGGCCGAGCATACGATGCCGCCCATGCCGGCGAGGAGCGCCTGTTCGGCGCGGCGCAGCACCAGCGTATGCGGGTCATATTCGTATCCGGCAGCGATGAGATCCTCTTCGTCCATCGAGGTCAGCACGGTGACGCCGAGCAGGCAGAGATCGGAACCCTTGGCTGCGGCAACGGCGGCGCGCATTGCCTTCGGATAGGCATGCAGCGTCAGCATCGACATGCCCATTTTGACGATGTTCTCAACGCCGGACGCAACCGTGTTGTCGATATCGAGCAGTTTCATGTCGAGGAAGATCTTCTTGCCGCTGGCGGCAAGGTCGCGTGCAAATTCCAGGCCGCCGGCAAAGGCAAGCTGATAGCCGATCTTGTAGAAGAGAATATCGTCGCCGAGCGCCGTGACGACCTTTTCGGCCTCCTGAAGGTTTGGAACATCCAGTCCAACGATCAAGCGGTCGCGTGCGGTCATCTCAACTCCACCCCTGCCAATCTTCCATAGGCGTCCAGTCGCATGAGACGGCGCGCTTCGCAAGGTCGAAACAGAAAAGATTGCCGCCGCCGGGCGGCTGATCGCCCTGGCGCGCGATAGGCTTGCCCTCGAGATGGCATTTTAGCAGCGTACCGACGCCACCATGGCCGACAAAGGCGATCGGCGTGCGCGGGTCGTGCCGAGAAAGAACGGCCTCCACCTGGGAGACGATCCGCACCTGCGCATCGATCGCGCGTTCCCAGCCTTTGAAGCTTTCATGCGGATGGGCGAAGAACCAGTCGGCCGCCTTCTCGAATTCGGGCGGGGCCAGGAAGCCCGTGGCGCTGCGGTCGTTCTCATGCATGGCTTCGATAATCTCGATCGTCGCGCCGCTGGCCGTCGCCAGGATTTCGGCTGTCTCGATCGCCTTGCGCTCGCCGCTGGAAACGATCAGGCCGAGCTCACGCGCCCATGCGCGGGTGGCCGTCAGTCTGGCGCGTTCCGCGCCGATATCGGAAAGACCCCAGTCCGGAACCGGCACAGAGGGATCGATGCGCACCTGCGGGTGCGTAATATAGAGAGCGAACATCGGAGCAGGATTCCATACTGAAGGGTCTCGGAACAAGAATATGTCCAGCCGAAACGCGGTGGCAAGATGACTCTTCCTGGATAGCCTCAGCCCCGGCTATAAACCCAGAGCTGGGCCGGCGGAATATTGCGGACGATGAAATCATAGTGGCGGATATGATAGCGATCCGGCCGGGCAATGATCGGCGAGACCGGTCCGTAGGAGATCTGCACCACAGGTCTGCCGGGTGGGATGCGGTCCAGCAGGCTTTCGAGCAGAGCGACGCGCGCCTTCGTGGGAAAGTTCAGCAGCGGAATGCCCGAGACGATGGAATCGAAGGTCTGGCCGCGCAACACCCCAAGCGTCTTGTCGAGATCGAAGGCGTCGCCATTGATGAAATGGACGCCGGGATAAAGACGGACGAGATGATTATAGAAGTCGGTGGAATATTCGACGGCGACGAGATTTTCCGGTTCGACGCCGCGCGCCAGGATCGCCTTGGTGATCGCACCCGTGCCGGGGCCGAGCTCTAGCACCGGCAGGCCGGAATGGATATTGACGACGCTCGCCATCTTGCGGGCGGTAATCGAGGAGGTCGGAACGATGGAACCGACCGTTTTCGGACCCTGCATCATGCCTTTGAAGAAACGGATTTCTTCGTCGAACTTCTTGCCCAGCCGTTCCTTGAGACGCAGCGCCATGCTCTCCCCCCACCAGATTTAACAGTTACGGCTTACATATCGTTTATCTCTCATCTTGCAATGCCATGGCGCAATACAAAGAGAAAATGTCGCAAGCTGCACAGGCTCAAAGAAAAGCGCCCCTCTGTCGTTCCGAAGAACGCATGAAGGGCGCTTCGGTTTCGCTAGACGCGCATCGGCATCAGGACATAGAGAGCATCGTCGCCGGCCGTGTCGCGGATCAGCGTCGGCGAGCCAGCATCGGCAAGCAGGAAGATCGCCGCATCGCCGGACAATTGCGCGGTGATGTCGAGCAGATATTTGGCGTTGAAGCCGATTTCCATCGCGTCCATGTCGTAGCCGACGGCGACTTCTTCGGTCGCGCTTCCGGAGTCGGGGTTATTGACCGTCAACAGGAGCTGGCCGTCCGACAGTGCCAGCTTCACGGCGCGGCCGCGCTCCGACGAAATGGTCGAGACGCGGTCGACCGCCTGGGCAAAGCTTTGGCAATCGACCCGCATTTCCTTGTCGTTGCTGGTGGGGATAACGCGCTGATAATCGGGGAAGGTGCCGTCGATCAGCTTCGAGGTCATGACGATCGAGCCGATCGTCAGGCGGATCTTCGCATCGGACACTTCGACGGTGACGACAACATCGGGGCTGTCGACCAGCTTTTGCAATTCGCCGACCGTTTTGCGCGGGATGATGATGCCCGGCATGCCTTCCGAACCCGCAGGGGCGTCGACATCGGCGCGGGCGAGACGGTGACCATCGGTCGCCACCGCTCTCAGCTTCAGGTCGCCCTTGCTTTCGATCGTGTGGAAGAAGATGCCGTTCAGATAATAACGCGTCTCTTCGGTCGAAATCGCAAACTGCGTCCGGTCGATCAGCATCTTCAGGTCCGACGCCTTCAGTTTGAAGGAATGGCTGAAGCTCCCGGCGGTCAGGTCCGGAAAGTCCGATTCCGGCAGGCACTGTAGCGAGAATTTCGAGCGGCCCGAGGCAACCGTCATCGAGCTGCCGTCAGGATTGGTGGCGAGAAGCACTTCCGAACCGTCCGGCAGCTTGCGCACGATGTCGTAGAGCAGATGCGCCGGTACGGTGGTGGCGCCGGCCTTTTCGACATTGGCGGGCGTCGCCTCGGTGATTTCGAGATCGAGGTCGGTCGCCTTCATGTCGAGGCTTGTGCCCTCGGCCTTGAGCAGCACGTTGGACAGGATCGGGATCGTGTTGCGACGCTCGACCACGCGATGCACGTGGTTCAGCGATTTCAGGAGGTTCGACCGCTCAATTGTAATACGCATGATGCTACCGCTTTCGACCGTTACTCCCGGGCAGCCACAGGCGCCCGAAGGATGCTTTTTCGGACAAGGCCCGAGATTGGACGGGCAAAATGACAGAACTCAGCATGCGAATGCAAGAGGCATCCGGGTATGCTGCACCTCATTTCGGTATTTGGCCGACAATGCTCACAGGATTTGCGCCGCTCTTGCCGTCAGGCCATACCTCGCCCATAAAGACGATGAATCCGAGGCGAATTCAGGGTCGGCATGAGCGACGAACACACAAGCGGCGGAGCGCGCAGCTTCCGCCTGCACAATACCACGGTTCCTGCCCGTCCGCTGGAGCCCGCGCTTTATCTTGTCGCCACGCCGATCGGCAATCTCGGCGACATCACGCTGCGGGCGCTGGAAACGCTGGCCGGTGCCGATGTTCTCGCTTGCGAGGATACGCGCGTCACCCGCGTGCTGCTCGACCGTTACGGAATACAGAACCGCCCCTTCGCCTATCATGAGCACAATGCCGACGAGGCAGGACCGCGGCTGCTGCAGGCGCTGGAAGCCGGCCGCTCGGTGGCGCTGGTGTCCGATGCCGGCACGCCCTTGGTCTCCGATCCCGGCTATCGGCTGGCGCTGCAGGCGATCGAGGCGGGCTACCGTGTCGTGCCGATCCCCGGGGCCTCCGCGCCGCTCGCCGCGCTGGTCGGCTCCGGCCTGCCCAACGACGCCTTTTTCTTCGCTGGCTTCCTGCCCGCCAAGGACAAGGGCCGCCGCGACCGGTTGGCCGAACTCGCCGCCGTTCCCGCTACCCTCATCTTCTTTGAATCGCCCCATCGCATCGCCGCGACGCTCGCCGCCGCCGCCGATGTACTTGGCGGCGAGCGCAAGGCGGCCGTCTGCCGCGAACTCACCAAGACCTTCGAGGAATTCCGTCGCGGCACGCTCACCGAGCTTGCCGTGTTCTATGAGGCCGTCGAGCATGTGAAAGGCGAGATAGTCCTGCTCGTCGGCCCGCCGGCGGAAAGTGTTGCGGCGGAGGCGGATGTCGAGGCCATTCTTGGGGATCTCGCCCGCAGCATGCCGACCGCCAAGGCCGCGGCAGAAGCCGCCCGCATCACCGGCCTGCCGCGCAAGGAGCTTTACCAGCGACTGCTCGATATGAAGGAGCGCCATGGCTGAGACCGGCGAGAGGCTGAAGCGGCGGGAGGCGTGGCGGCGCGGCCATGTCTCGGAATATGCCGCAGCACTTTTCCTGTTCTTCAAGGGCTACCGCATCCTCGCCATTCGCCATCGTACCAAGCTCGGCGAAATCGACATCATCGCCCGCAAAGGCGATCTCGCCGTCTTCGTCGAGGTCAAAGCCCGGCGCGGCGAACAAGAGGCGATCGATGCCGTCTCTTTTTCCGCGCAAAGGCGCATCCGTGCTGCGAGCGACCTCTGGCTTGCCCGCCAGCCAGACTATGCGCTGTTGTCGCAGCGCTACGATATCGTTGCCATCCTGCCTGGCCGCTGGCCACGCCATTTTCCGGATGCTTTTTAACGTCTGCCATCATGGCAACGTCACAAAGCGCAACTATTGCCGGGCTATCGCGCTTCAGCCCACTTCCAGGCATCGCGCCTCACCCATTTCGACAGGTCTTATGATGATCCGCAGTACCGTTTCCGCCTTCGCCGTTCCCTCGCAGGAGGAACGCAAGGGCTTCATTTCGTTGGAAAAGACCCCTGACATTCACGCGGCAACATTGGCGTCGCTTGCCTGTATGAACACGGTGCGCGTTGGTGGCGTGACTGGCGAGGATCGGCCGCTTGCTTTCCCCTTCACGGTGGCTGCATGGAATTTGGAGCGCTGCCTTTTCCCCCTCGAATCCGCCGCCAAGCTGAAGGCGACCAAAGCGCCGCTGATCCTGCTCTCCGAGATGGACGAGGGCATGGCGCGCACCGAACAGAATGACCCGACCGCGATCGTCGCCGGCGAACTCGGCATGAATTATGCTTATGGCGTGGAATTCCTGGAACTCAGCCTCGGCTCGGAAATCGAGCGTTCCTTCTGCCGCGACGATTTCAACGAGAAGGGCTTTCACGGCAACGCCCTGATGTCCTCCGTTGCCCTGAAGGATGCTTTCCTCTTCCGCCTGCCGGGCGAGGCCGTCTGGTTCAACGACGGAAATGAGCAGCCGCGCATCGGCGATCGCTGTGCTGTCGGCGCCATCGTCGGGACCGAGGCCGGTCCCCTCGTTGCCGTGTCGGTCCATCTCGAAAGTGTCGCGACCGCTGCCTATCGCGAGCGGCAGATGGCGGCGTTGATCGACGCTGTCGAGGCCTTCGCGCCCGGTCTTCCGATCCTGATCGGCGGCGATCTCAATACCGGCAATCACACCGGCGGTGATTTCTCGACCGATACCCTGTTCGCCACGGCCGAAGGCCGCGGCTTTGAATGCCATGGTGGCCCGCTGGATCAGACGAGCACGCGCCCGAGCCTGATCACGCGTTTTCCCGATCGCACCATGAAGCTCGATTGGTTCATCACCCGCGGTTTGAAGATCGGCGAAAGCCACCTTGTTTCCTCCCTCAATGAGGAGGGCAAGCCGCTATCCGATCATGACATGGTCGTCTGTACAATCGAAGGTTTTTCTGCCTGATCTCTGCAATCATTAAAATGCGCCAGATTTCATGAACCGCGCCGTTACCTCTTCCGTGCAATGGAAACTGAGACGCGCTTGGAATTGGGGGATTGCATGGTTTTGAGATTAATGTTGGCGAGCATGGCGGCCTTTGCCGCGCGTGCGGTCCCGGTTGTTGTTGCCTTGCCGCAGTCGAAGAGCTTCGTGGCTGGCGCCAGCGATGAGATGGAAATGAAGCCCTCGCCGATCGAACCGTCCTGGATCCTGGCCGGCGATCCGGTTGCGCGCATTGCCGAGCATTCGCGTGGGCGGGATGATGCCGCGATGACGGCGCTGTGGGATTGCACGGCAGGCGAGTTTCGCTGGTATTTCGGCTGGGACGAAACGGTGATGATCCTTGAGGGCGAGGTGCATATCACGACGGAAGACGGCGTCGAACGCACGCTCAGCGCGGGCGATGTCGCCTATTTCGCCGGCGGAACCTGGGCCACATGGCGCATTGATCACTATCTGCGCAAGGTCGCCTTCTGCCGCAAGCCATTCCCGAAGCCTTTGACCATGGCTTATCGCCTGCGCAACTTCATCCGGCAGGGCGGCGCACAGGGCCTTGCCGCCTGAGCGCGGCCAGCCCAGACGAAAGACGTCTCTGACGGAAGCCCTTGAATAGCCGTTGCGTTTGGATGCGGGCCGACCTACATCTGTCCGCAAATTCGAGCGAGGGCTGACTATGGCTGGTATCAAGAATGTTGCGGTCCAGATGGACCATGTGAAGAGCATCAACATTGCGGGTGACTCGACCTTCGCCATGAGCCTGGAAGCCCAGACCCGCGGCTACAAGCTCTTCCATTACACGCCCGAGCGCCTCAGCATGCGTGACGGCAATGTCTACGCGACGGTTGAGCCGATGATCCTTCGCGACGTCAAGGGCGATCACTTCGAGCTCGGCGAGCCGGAGCGCGTCGATCTCTCGACCATGGACGTGGTGCTGCTGCGCCAGGACCCGCCCTTCGACATGGCCTATATCACCTCGACGCATCTGCTGGAGCGCATCCACCCCAAGACGCTCGTCGTCAATGATCCGGCCTGGGTGCGCAATTCGCCGGAAAAGATCTTCGTCACCGAATTCGCCGACCTGATGCCGAAGACGCTGATCACGCGCGATCCTGCCGAAATTCGCCGCTTCCGCGAGGAGATGGGCGATATCATCCTGAAGCCGCTTTACGGCAATGGCGGCGCCGGCGTCTTTCATTCGACGCGGGACGACCGCAATCTATCCTCTCTGCTCGAAATGTTCGGCCAGCTCTTCCGTGAGCCCTTCATCGCTCAGCAATATCTGCCCGACGTGCGCAAGGGCGACAAGCGCATCGTCCTCGTCGACGGCGAGGCGGTCGGCGCGATCAACCGTGTGCCGGCCGAGCATGACAGCCGCTCCAACATGCATGTCGGCGGCCGCGCCGAGGCGACCGAACTGACGCCGCGCGAAAAGGAAATCTGCGAGCGCATCGGCCCGGCATTGAGAGCGCGCGGCTTCCTGCTCGTCGGCATCGACGTCATCGGCGACTATATGACCGAGATCAACGTCACCTCGCCGACCGGCCTGCGCGAAGTCAAGCGCTTCGGCGGCGCCGACATCGCCAGCCTGTTGTGGGATGCGATCGAAGCGAAGCGGGCTTGAGGGGCGCCAGCCCTCTAGGAATCGTGACGCCACCCCTCCGCTCGCCGCAAGGCGGGCTATATCGCGATGCCCATCCGGCGGCAGGTTAGGATCACTGCCGACGGTCCGGTGGAGCTATCGTCTGCGATGACCGTCGGCACGAAGCCGAAAAGTGGTTTCACGTCGACCATCATGCCGACGTAAGGCCGCTTGTCCATGACACCGTGCAGGCCGCCAAAGGAGCTGATGGTGCCGCAGACGCTGACGTAGCCCTTGCTATCCTTGGAAGCCGCCATCGGCCCGAAGATCAGCACGCCCTCATAGGGAAGCTGCTCGTGCAAACCCTTTTCCACCGCGGCAATTTCCTTGGCGCTTAATTGATAGGGAGCGCCTTTTTCCAGATTATCCCCGCCATCGATAGATTGGCAGCCGGCCAGAACAGCGCTCAGTAGAAGGGATAGCGATACTACAAGTCTCATATTTGCTCCGATTGTAGAAATCGTCCCTTCGTTCTTTTATTGTTCTTGTTTTATTCCATGTTTTCTGCCACTATGCAACCCATAGTCTGTTATGAAAAATTGATAACGGTAAACGAGTTAAAAGAGGGCGGGGATGGTAGCGCGCGTCAGCACGATTGCGTTTCAAGGCATTGAGGGCGTTCCTGTCGAAGTGCAGGTGATGATTTCCCCGGGCAAGGTGCTGATGCATATCGTCGGTCTGCCGGACAAGGCCGTGGCCGAAAGCCGCGAACGGGTGCAGGCAGCTCTTCATGCCTCTGGCCTGTCGCTGCCGCCGAAGAAGGTCACGGTCAATCTCGCACCCGCGGACCTGCCCAAGGAGGGCAGCCATTTCGATCTTCCGATCGCGCTTGGGCTGATGGCGGCGCTGGGCGCCATCCCGGCGGATGCGCTTGCGGCCTACACCGTCATCGGCGAGCTCAACCTCGATGGCACGATCGCGCCGGTCGCTGGCGCGCTGCCGGCCGCGATCGCCGCCAATGCCATCGGCAAGGGGCTGATATGCCCGTCCGAAAGCGGTCCTGAGGTCGCCTGGGCCGGCGCCGACATCGATATTCTCGCGCCGCGCAGCCTGATCGCGCTCGCCAATCATTTCCGCGGCACCCAGGTTCTGTCACGCCCCGAACCGGCGATCCGCGCCAATGCCGCCAACGTCCCCGATCTCGCCGATATCAAGGGCCAGGAAAGCGCCAAGCGGGCGCTGGAAGTGGCGGCGGCCGGGGGACATAATCTGCTTTTCGTCGGCCCGCCCGGCTCCGGCAAGTCGATGCTGGCCTCGCGCCTGCCATCCATTCTGCCGCCATTGTCGACGGCGGAGCTGCTGGAAGTGTCGATGATCCATTCCGTTGCCGGTCAGCTTTCGGGCGGAAAGCTCTCCGACCGCCGGCCCTATCGCACGCCGCATCACTCCGCCACCATGGCGGCGCTGGTCGGCGGCGGCTTGCGTGCCCGCCCGGGCGAGGTCTCGCTTGCCCATCACGGCGTCCTTTTTCTCGATGAATTGCCCGAGTTTTCGCCGCAGGCGCTGGACGCGCTGCGCCAGCCGCTGGAATCGGGCGAATGCGTCATCGCCAGGGCCAATCATCGCGTTTCCTATCCGGCGAGCATTCAATTGGTTGCAGCGATGAATCCCTGCCGTTGCGGCATGGCCGGCGAGCCGGGTCACACCTGCGCCCGCGGCCCGCGCTGCGTCGCGGATTATCAGGGCCGGATTTCCGGACCGCTGTTGGACCGCATCGATATCCGCCTCGACGTGCCCGCCGTCTCTGCGGCCGATCTCATCCGCCCGACGACGGCCGAAAAGAGCGCCGATGTCGCGCTTCGTGTCGCCCGTGCCCGCGAGCGGCAGCGCGAACGCTTCGAGGCTGCCGGGATGAAGGGAATTTCCACCAATGCCCGCTGCTCGACATCGATGATCGAAACGATCGCCGAGCCGGACGCCGCCGGCCTGCAATTGCTGCGCGACGCGGCCGAGAAGATGAAGTTTTCCGCCCGCGGCTATCATCGCGTACTGAAAGTGGCCCGCACGCTCGCCGATCTCGACGACAAGCAAACCGTCGGGCGCATCCACCTCGCAGAAGCCATTTCCTACCGCATTGCCGGCGAACGGCTGACCGCTGCGGCGTAAGCGCAAACGGCTGAAATGACAAAGGGCACCGCAGCGCCCTTTGAATCCCTGACGATCGAAGCTGACCGTGTCAGCCGCCCAGCCCTTCGAACAGCGCCGTCGAGAGATAGCGCTCGGCGAAGGAGGGGATGATGATGACGATATTCTTGCCTTCGTTTTCGGGACGCTGGCCGATCTTAATTGCAGCCGCCAGGGCCGCACCGGAGGAGATGCCGACTGGCACGCCTTCGAGCTTGGCGATGTGGCGTGCATGCTGGAAAGCTTCGTCATTGGTGACGGTGACGACTTCGTCATAGATATGCGTATCGAGAATCTTCGGGGCGAAGCCGGCGCCGATGCCCTGGATCTTGTGGGGACCCGGATTGCCGCCGGAGAGGATAGGCGAGTCAGCCGGCTCGACGGCGATGACCTTGATATTCGAATTGCGGGCTTTCAACACCTGGCCGACGCCGGTGATCGTGCCACCGGTACCGATGCCGGACACGAGGATATCGACTTGGCCGTCCGTATCGTTCCAGATTTCCTCTGCTGTCGTCTTGCGGTGGATTTCCGGGTTGGCCGGGTTTTCGAACTGCTGCGGGATGATCGCGTCGGGCAGCGTCGATGCCAGTTCCTCGGCCTTGGCGATCGCGCCCTTCATGCCCTTCGGACCCTCGGTCAGCACCAGCTCGGCACCGAGCAGCAGCAGCATCTTGCGGCGCTCGATCGACATCGTCTCCGGCATGGTGAGGATCAGCCGGTAGCCCTTAGCGGCGGCGGCGAAAGCGAGTGCTATGCCTGTATTGCCGGAGGTCGGCTCGATCAGCACGCTTTTGCCGGGGGTGATCTTGCCCTGTGCTTCAAGGCTCTCGATCATGGCAACGCCGATACGGTCCTTGACGGAAGCGATCGGGTTGAAGAACTCGAGCTTCGCCAGCAAATTGGCCTTGACGCCCTTCTCCTTGGCCAGCTTGTCGAGACGCACGATCGGCGTGTCACCGATGGTGTCGGTGATCGAGGCATAGACGCGGCCGCGGCCTGGTTTGCGGGTGTCGGACATGGGTAGCTCTCCCTCCATTGGAATTGTACAGGCACAATAGGATTAAACGTCGGCGGAAACCAGTCTGGGATCACTCTGCCGATCCTCTACCGTGGGAAAAGAATCTCCCGCGTCGTTGTGCCGAGAAAGGTTTTTTCAGGCCGCGCGGGCAGCGATGAAGGCAGCCGTGCCGGCGAGAATGCTGGCGGCGACCCGGTTCAAAATCTGCAGCGCTTTTGGCCTCTTAAGGAAGGTGCGGGCCCGGGAAGCGAGCAGCATATAGGGGATCAGCACCACCAACAGCACGATGAAGGTCGCCGCAAGCAGCGTGGCATATTCGCGAAGCCCGATGCTGCCGATGTCGATCAGGGTTGGCACGAGCGCCACGTAAAATAACATGACCTTCGGGTTGCCAAGGGTCACCAGAAGACCGGAGAGGAAGGACATGCCGGCGCTCATCGATTTTTTCGCTGCGACATCGGTGGAGAGCAGCCCAGCGGTCCAGAGCTTCCAGGCGATATAGCCGAGATAAAGCGCACCGGCAATCTTGATGACGATGAAGATCTCCGTAAAGGTCTGCGCCACGAAGGCTAGGCCGAGAATGACCGCTGTCAGGTAGATCATATCGCCGAGCACGAGCCCGAGACCCATGAAAAAGGTCTCCCGGAAGCCGGAGCCGAGAGCGCGGGCAACAATCGCGGTGATGCCCGGCCCGGGAATCGCGGCGGCGATGAAAAGCGCGCCGCTATAGGCGAGCAGGGCTGCAAGCGTCATGGTGCGATCCTCCAGGAATAGGCAATTGCTGTATCGCAGCACTCTTGCGTTTTCAAGCGATTGCGCAAACGGCGCGAACATACTACCAAGGGTAACGGCCCGTCGAAACCGTGTTGCATAAGGCTCCCATGTCGTCCGCATTGCTCCTGATCGACCTTCAGAATGCCATTTTGAGCGGCCTCGGCTCGCCAGAGCGCCAACCAGCGATCGACGCCGCTCTGGAGGCGGTCGTAGCCAGGCTTGCGGAATTGAAGCGAAAGGCCCGCGCCGCCGGAATTCCTTCCTTCATCGTCCAGCATGATGGCCAGGGAACGCATCGCCTGGCAAAGCGCGGCGAAGGCTGGCAGTTGCGCCGCGAAATCGCACCGGAAGCCGGCGATGTGGTCGTGCATAAAACGAGCTGCGATTCCTTCTTCGAGACCGATCTCGAGGCGCGCTTGCGCGCAAAGAGGATCACCCATCTCGTCATCGGCGGCTGCATGACGCAATTCTGCGTCGACACGACTGCACGACGCGCGGTTTCGCTCGGCTTCGATGTGACGCTGCTCTCGGACGGTCATACCACCGCCGATATGGGCAAGCTGACATTCGAGGCGATCATCGCTCATCATAATATGCTGCTGGACGGCTTCGATGCCGGCCCGCATGAGATCAAGCTTATCCCGACCGCCCAAATCGCCTTCTGAATTCCCCCCCGGAGACCTCCATGCCGCATCTCGCCAGTATCATCACCTTTGCCCTGATCGCTGCCGGAATGGTGCTGACGCCCGGGCCGAACATGATTTATCTGGTGTCGCGATCGATCTCGCAGGGGCCGGGGGCCGGGCTGATCTCGCTCGGCGGTGTGGCGCTCGGTTTCGTCTTCTACATGCTTTCGGCCGCGCTCGGCATCACGGCCTTCTTGTTCGCCGTGCCCTTTGCCTATGACGCGCTGCGTCTTGCCGGTGCCGCCTATCTCGCTTGGCTTGCTTGGAATGCGCTGAGGCCGGGCGGCCGTTCGGCCTTCCAGGTCCGCGATCTCCCGAAGGATGGACCGCGCAAACTCTTCGGCATGGGCCTGGTGACCAGCCTGCTGAACCCGAAGGTCGCGGTCCTTTATCTCTCGCTGTTGCCGCAGTTTATCGATCCCACGATCGGCAGCGTCTTCAACCAATCCGTCATTTTCGGCTTTACCCACATTGCCGTCAGCGTGACGCTCAACTCCATCATCGCGCTGACGGCCGGCTCCGTCGCGCTGTTCTTCTCAAGCCGTCCGTCCTTCATGCTGGTGCAGCGCTGGCTGATGGGCACGGTCTTGGCCGGGCTCGCCATGCGCATGGCCTTCGAGGCGCAGCGCTGATCAGAACACGGGCCGCATGAAGCTGCGTTCATAGCTGACAATGCAACGCGTCTCCTCCGCATAGGCAAAGGCGGCGCGGCATTCGGCATCCTCGGCCATCGCCTGCCGGTAGCCCTCGTAGGCAGCAAGGCTCGGGAAGCTGAAGAGCGCCAGTGCGATATTGTTGGCGCCCTCGTGCGGCAGGAAATAGCCGTGATGCGTGCCACCGAGCCGGTTGACCAGCGGGATCCAGAGTTTCGCGTAATGTTCGAATTCCGCAAGCTTGTAAGGATCGATCGTATAGCGAAGATAGCAGGTGATCATTCGGCGGCTTCCTTTGAAAGATCATCGCTTTTAGGACGCGGCAAGGTAATCGTCCAGCCGAGGTTCATGCCGGCCGCCGCGGCCAAAATGATCACAGCGCCGATGATCTGCGCCATGCCGAGCACATGCCCGAAGGCGAAGCGATCGACCACGATGGCGGCGATCGGATAAATGAAGGACAGCGCGCCGGTCAGATGCGTCGGCAGCTTCTGGATCGCGCCGTAGAGCAGCACATACATCAAGCCGGTGTGGACGATGCCCATCGTCATCAGAATGGACCATCCGCCTGCGTCCCGCGGCAGAGCCGAGAAATCGGCGAAGGGCGCAAGCATCAGAATGCCGGTCGAAACCTGGATCAGGGCGATCAAATGCGGCGGCGTGCCCTTCAGCCATTTGGCGGCCAGAGCGGCCAACGCATAGAAGAAAGCGGCGCCGAGCGAAAGCAGGATGCCGATGGCATAGCTGCCGATGCCCGCCGTCTCCGCGGGTTTGCCTTCGACGATGACAGCCATGCCGGCAAAGGCGAGACCCAGCCAGAAAAGCTTGGTGAGCGTGATCTTTTCGCCGAGAAACAGCGCGCCGAGGCCGAGCAGCATGAATGGTTGCGTATTGTAGACCGTTGTCGCGATCGAGATGGAGGCATGCGAATAGGCAGCGAAAAGCAGCAGCCAATTGAGGACGATAGCGATACCGCCGGCAACGGCGATCGCAAAGGTCCTGAGGCTGAGAATGCCGGGGCGCAACAGACCCATGGCTCCGCAGACAACAAGAAGCGTGAGTGCACCAAACAGGCAGCGCCAGAAGACGACGCCAGTAACAGGCTGCCCCGACATCAGCACGAACCAGCCGATCGTCCCTGAAATCAGCATTGCTGCTGTCATTTCCGCTGTTCCGCGTCTTATCTCGTTCATTGTCGGGCTTCCCGTTTTCCGGAGCCTGATAATATTGCGGGAAGGAAGCGGATGATATAATCTGAATAAACAGTAGTGGATAGAGCGCCTAATTATATGAGGTGGAAATATGGGTGCGCCTAATGCTGCCATAGAGCTCGACGCGATCGACCAGCGTATGCTGGAGGCCCTGGCCCGCAATGCCCGGATTTCGTTGAAGGAGCTGGCTGAAGTCGCTGGATTATCCTCGCCAAGCGCTGCCGAGCGGCTGCGCCGGCTGGAGGAGCGCGGTGTCATCGCGGCCTTCACCGTGGATATCGCGCCGGAGGTGATCGGCTATCCCCTGCAGGCGATCGTGCGCATCCGGCCGCTGCCCGGTCAATTGCATGTGGTCGAGCGTATCATCCAGGAGACACCGGAATTCATCGAATGCGACAAGGTCACCGGCGACGACTGCTTCATCGGCCGCCTTGTGGTGCGCTCGATGGGCGAACTGGACGGCATCCTGGACAAGATCGCCGAGCGCGCCGAGACGAACACGTCGATGATCAAGGCGACCCCGGTCAAACGGCGCCTGCCGCCGCTCTCCCGCTAAAATTCCGCCGTCACACGCCGGTAGAGCCGAAGCCGCCGGCGCCGCGCGTCGTTTCGCTGACGTGGGCGATTTCCGCGACACGCGCCTGCGTTACCGGCGCGATCACCATCTGCGCGATGCGCATGCCGCGGGTGATGTCGAACGGCTCGTCGCCAAGATTGATCAGCAGCACCTTCACTTCGCCGCGGTAGTCGCTGTCGATCGTGCCAGGCGTGTTGAGGCAGGTTATGCCGTGCTTGAAGGCGAGGCCGGAGCGGGGGCGGATCTGGGCTTCGAAACCATCGGGAATCTCGAAGATGAAACCGGTCGGCACCAGCGCCCGTTTGCCGGGCGCGAGCGTCAGCGTCGCGCCTTCCTCGACGGCCGCGCGCAGGTCCATGCCGGCCGCGCCTTTGGTCTCATAGGCGGGCAAATCGAGGCCTTGGCCATGGGCCAAGCGGATGAGGTTCAGCGTCGGGCGCGTATCGGTGTGAATGGTCATGCGGCATTAGTTTGTGCTGGAATCGCTGAGGTCAATTGCAATCCCGTCTTTGAATCGCTAGATACAGCCGCAATTCACAGGATTTCACAAGCATGGCCGAAAGTCTCGCCGAGGCGGTCTCCCGCCGCCGCACATTCGCTATTATCGCCCACCCGGACGCGGGCAAGACGACGCTCACCGAAAAGCTGCTGCTGTTCGGCGGCGCCATTCAGCTTGCCGGTGAGGTCAAGGCAAAGAAGGATCGCATGCAGACGCGGTCCGACTGGATGAAGATCGAGCGCGAGCGCGGCATCTCGGTCGTGACCTCGGTCATGACCTTCGAGTATGACGGCAACGTCTTCAACATTCTCGATACGCCCGGTCACGAAGACTTCGCCGACGACACCTATCGCACGCTGACCGCGGTCGACGCCGCCGTCATGGTCATCGATGCTGCCAAGGGCATCGAGCCGCGGACGCTGAAGCTGTTCGAAGTCTGCCGCATGCGCGATATCCCGATCATTACCTTCATCAACAAGATGGACCGCGAAAGCCGCGACCCCTTCGAAATTCTCGATGAAGTGGAAGAGAAGCTGGCGCTGGACACCGCCCCGGTCACCTGGCCAATCGGCCGGTCGAAGACCTTCTGCGGCTCCTATCATCTGGCTGATAATACCGTCCGCGGCTCCGACACAGAAGTAGAGGCTGCCCGGGTCAATGGCCCGCAGGCCGTCGCCGACCGTCTACCGGAAAATGAACGGCAAGCCTTCATCGACGAGACCGAGCTTGCTATCGAAGCCTGCCGTCCCTTCGACCGGGAATCCTTCCTGGAAGGTCACATGACGCCGGTGTTCTTCGGCTCGGCTCTTCGCAATTTCGGTGTGCGCGATCTCATCAACGCGCTCGGCGCTTTCGCGCCGCCGCCGCGCGATCAGGTCGCCGATATCAGGACCGTGCAGGCGACTGACGACAAGATGACGGCCTTTGTCTTCAAGATCCAGGCGAACATGGACCCGAACCATCGCGACCGTATCGCGTTTGCGCGCATCTGCTCCGGCAAGCTGGAGCGTGGCATGAAGGCCCGGCTGTCGCGCACCGGCAAGCAGCTTGGTTTGACCGCACCGCAATTCTTCTTCGCCTCGCAGCGTCAGCTCGCCGATACCGCCTATGCCGGCGACGTCGTCGGCATTCCCAATCATGGTACGCTGCGCATTGGCGATACGCTGACGGAAGGCGAATCCCTCGTCTTCCAAGGCGTACCGAATTTCTCGCCGGAAATCTTGCGCCGCGTTCGTCTTGAAGACGCGATGAAGGCAAAGAAGCTGAAAGAAGCGCTGCAGCAGATGGCCGAAGAGGGCGTCGTGCAGCTCTTCTCGCCGGAAGATGGCTCGCCCGCTATCGTCGGCGTCGTCGGCGCACTGCAGCTCGACGTCTTGAAAGAGCGGCTGATGGCCGAATACGGCCTGCCGGTCTCCTTCGAAATGTCGCGCTTCTCCGTCTGCCGCTGGATTTCCGCCGATCAGACCGGCGATCTCGACAAGTTTGTCACCGCCCGCCGCGGCGATATCGCCCGCGACCTCGACGGCGATCCGGTCTTCCTCGCCCAGGACGGCTTTTCGCTGCGCTACGAATCTGAACGTTATCCGGCTATCAAGATGGTCGCCATCAAGGAATATCACGCCGTCAAGGCGGCGTGATATCGGTTCTTTGCCAACACGACGGCAGTGCTCTATGCCTGCACTTTCCGTGTTATCTTTGACCAATCGGAATTCCGATCGTCCGGATATCGGTCGAGCGCTACCGATGGCATCTTATCTGGATCGTTGTAGAGTGCCATGATGGCCGCCTCGGTGATGGCGGCGGCTGCCTGGATATTGGCGTCGCCATTGCCTTGCTCCCAGGCGGCCTGCCAGATCTTCGCCAGATAGCGGGTGCCGCGCGCCATGCAGGTGATGGTGCGGTCACCGAAGTCATCCCACATCGCCGCCGCCTTCTCCTTGGCTGGTTTGCCTATGAGCTCAACCCATTTGTCGACGATATCCCGCGGCGCTATATCTCTTTGCGTCGCGCTGATGAGAGCTATGACCGCCTTGCTGGCCTCATAGCCATCGGTGATGGGCGGCATCGGCTCGGCGGCAAGATCCGTAATGCGCTGTGCGAGTTCCGCGCCGAGATTCTTCTGCTGATAACCATAGGCGATCATGTCGTCTTCGTAGCCCACATGCACGCCATCGGCTTCCAGTTTCATTTTGCTGGATCGCGGGCGCGGGACAACCTTGGCCGGATCGCCCTGCGAGAGATAGGAAGTGTGCAGCGGCTGGCAGGCATCGCCCATATAGTGGATGAGGACGCCGCCGGCACAAAGAAACATCGCCGCATCGCCATCCCTGGCCGCCTTCACCATGATGTCGAATAGCTGGTGAACTCTGAAGGGCAAAGCTCCCCAATGTTTGTTGCGCAGGTCGGCATTGGGATCGAGCAATTGCGCCCAGGCGTCATATTGGGGCTCTATCTCGGCAAAATAGTCGATCCAGGCTTTAGGATTGAGGTAGGTGTCCGGCGCGGATTGATTGAGAGCGAGAAACGTCTCGCCATTCTCATAGGGGAGATCCAGATCGGCAAAATGGTTCGGATTGTCGTTCTGTCCGCGACTGCCGGGTCCAACCTTGCGCTGCTTCTTGCCGTCGGGCCCTTCCACCATGATGAAATTGACATTGCTTTTCCAGACATTGTCGGGAACGTCGGCCAGCGGCACGAAATGAACCTCGTCATCGTCCTTTTCGAGAACGCGCGGATCGTTGCCGAGCGCAGCGTCCGGCGTGAGCGCCAAGAGATCGAGATTATTGTCGAGGAACCCTTGCAGCTTCTGTGATGTCACGAGATCTGCGGACAAGGGCAGGGAGCGGCCGATAATATAGTGTCCAACCCATCCCCAGATGAAATCTTGATCCAGATTGATGTCGCGTACGAAATCAAGATCCAGGTGATCGAGCGCCGTGCTGAGGGATGTGGCGAGCGCATAGGGCTGGGACAGGCTTTCACCGTCTTCGAAGAACTCTTCTTTCCCCCACAACAGCGCGAACGGATAATAGCTGATCTTTTTAACGGCCTTTGTATCCTCGCTGTCGGTCTTTTCAACATGCTCGATGAAGAGAGCTGTGCCGGAATCGCCATGATGAACGCCGAGACTGATATTCTCCGCCGGATTGCGCGCTTCCGCATCCTCCTCAGTCTTCAGGCGTTCCTTGTCGATGCCATAGGTCTCCGGGCCGATCAGGAAATCGCTGATATATTCCGATCCGCCCATCGCCTTGTAACGATAGAACAGGCCGTGGATTTCGCCTCTGATGGTGCCGGTGACCGCGGACTGGCCAATCACTTTCATGGTGATCAGCTTGAGGCTGAAGCTGTTGTCGTAAAGGTCCAGCACCGGGCCGATGGGCGCGATGCCCGGAAACTCGGTTTTCCATTGCAGGATGTTATCAAGTTCCACCAATCCCACGTCCATCAGCAGGCGCTGGTTCGTCGAGGCGAAATTCGGATAGATCGTTCGAAAGTCCTGCCGGCCCAGGC
This sequence comes from Rhizobium sp. CB3060, assembly GCF_025200735.1. Taxonomy (NCBI): domain Bacteria; kingdom Pseudomonadati; phylum Pseudomonadota; class Alphaproteobacteria; order Hyphomicrobiales; family Rhizobiaceae; genus Rhizobium; species Rhizobium sp. CB3060. The sequence goes on from NZ_CP104158.1 coordinate 4,036,107, forward strand.
CCTTTTTCGCGCTGACACCGATCTTGGGGCGGCGATGGGTCTGCAAGGCGCTGATCTCGGTGCCCGGTTCGCCGACGACATGCCGATTGGTCATCACGAAATAGCGTTCGCTATCGCGCACGACGCAGCCCGCGGTCGCCAGACGGGTCATGCCCTGACCATCCTCGTTGATGATGGCCGAGCCTGGCGCGAGCAGATTGCGCGGCGTCCGGCCGTCGAGCTTGATCTTCAGGTCCTTGGATAGCTGCTGTTTGCGCGCTTCGATGACACAGACCGGCACGGTTCGCCCGTCCGGCAGATAGAGCGTCTTGGGGACGACATCGGAAGGATTCGTCTTCGCCAGGTCCTTCTCATATTCCCAATTGGACACGAAGACATAGATGCAAGGCCAGGAATAGGGGCGTACTTCCGAGTTGAAAAGCGTTCGTCGCTCGCTCTCCGGAGAACGCTTGCGCGTCGCGTCCTCATGCTTGGAGGGCCAGGGATCGCTCTTGCGAATTCTATAAAGACCCAGCGCGGTCGCCACCACGTTCTTCTTGTTCATCAAATGGTAGTGGAAGAGATCGCGCGCCTCCACCAGGTCCTTAAGGGAAAGAGAGGCGAAGTTGCTGCTGCTTTTGAAGAGGATATCCATGGGTCCGCCCACCAGGTTTCAGAGTTGTTTGGATGTGGCTTTCGAAAAGCATGCGCCGCGAGCGAAATGATTGCATCAGACGGCATTTCATCACGATTGGTGTGATGGCATTCTGCATTAGAGACACATGATCCTACAATTTTTGTGACAGTTTATCCATCGGCAATACAACTGCCGTAGAGGCCAAAAAGCCGGCTAATATTGCCGATTACAGGACGCGGCGCAGCGATCAGGGAAATTGCACTTTCGCGATATTCTATCGAATATAACGCCATGCCGTGCTACGGCTTTACGAGCTATTCTATCAGGTGGATTTAGCGGATGATCGCGCCGCAACGCTTCGGAGGGAAATATGGTCCGCGAAAACGAAATTCGGGAAAACGAAGTGGCGATTGAGCCGCCGGCAGCGACAGATGCCGGTCTTGTCTTCATCGGCCGCATTTCGACACCGTGGACCTCTCGGATGGAGACGCCGCGTCAGGGGCGGCATGACGGGCCGCTCTGCCGCATCGAGATTTTCGAGCCCTGGGTGCCGGCGCTGAAGGGGGTGGAGACTTTCGAGCGGCTGGAAATCCTCTATTGGCTGGACCGCTCGCGGCGCGATCTCGTGCTGCAGAGTCCGGCCAGCAACGGCAAGGTGCACGGTACTTTCTCGCTGCGCTCGCCGGTGCGGCCAAATCCGATCGGCACCTCCATTGTCAAGCTGGAGGCGGTCGAAGGTGGCATCCTGCTTGTGCGCGGTCTCGATTGCCTGGATGGGACGCCGCTGCTCGACTTGAAGCCGGATCGGAGCTTGTTCAAACCCATCGCGCCGCCGCAATCTGGCGATTTCCAGACCGGCGACGGCGAGACAGCGCATCATTGTCAGAAGGCGTGAAGCATGATCCCGAAAAGTGTGAAGCGGTTTTCGGACAAGATCATACTCACTTTGGATGTCAGTCGACAGCCACCATGACATCCGAAGCCTTGATGACCGCATAGGCATCGGCGCCGACCGTCAGTCCCAATTCGTCGACTGCCTCATTGGTGATCGACGAGGTGACGATCGAGCCGTTGCCGATATCGATGCGGATATGGGCCGTCGTGGCACCCTTGATGATGTCGACGATCTTGCCTTTGAGTCGGTTACGTGCGCTGATTTTCATGGATACCTCTCCGATATGTCGGCGCGACCATATCGCCTCCCGAAAATCACGGCCACAAAAACCTTACTCGCCCCGTGGAAAACGCTGGTTCTCCTCCAAGACGTTCAGATCCATATGGTTGCGCATATAGCGCTCGGATGCCTTCTGCAGCGGCTGGTAGTCCCAGGGATAATAGGCACCGTTGCGCAGGGCCGCATAGACCACCCATCGCCGCGCCTGGCTTTCGCGCACGGCGGCGTCGAAGGTGGAAAGATTCCAGCGCTGTTTCGCTTGCGCCGTCAGCCGCGCCAGGATTTCGGCGCGCGCCGGATCGTCGGCAAGATTGATCAGTTCTTTGGGATCGGCGTCGAGATCGAAAAGCAGGGGCGGGTCCTTGTCGCAGAGCGCCAACTTGTAGCGGCCGTCGCGCAAGCAGACGAGCGGCGCTTCCGATCCTTCCGCCGCATATTCCATTGGCACCGGGCCACGGCTTCCGGTGCCATGAACGAGGGGAGCAAGGTCTTCCCCATCCGTCCATTGCTTCAGCGAGGCGATATCGAGCCCGGCAAGGCCGGCAAGCGTCGGTGTCACGTCGAGCGTCGACACCGGCTGGTCGATGCGCCGGGCATTCCAGCCGGGCGCCGCGATCATCAGCGGCACACGCGCCGAGCCTTCGAAGAAGTTCATCTTGAACCACAGCCCGCGTTCGCCGAGCATATCACCATGGTCGGAAACGAAGAGCACGATGGTGTTGTCGGCCATGCGGCCGCGCTCCAGCGCGTCGAGGATTTCGCCGATCTTCTCATCGACATAGGAAATATTGGCAAAATAGCCGCGGCGCGCCCGGCGAATCTGTTCGGGTGTGATGTCGAAGGCGGTATGATCGCTCGCCTTCATCAGCCGTTGCGAATGCGGGTCCTGCCTGTCGAAGGGAATTTCCGCAACGTCCGGGTCAAGTGCCAGGCAGTCTTCATAAAGATCCCAGAAGCGGCAGCGGGCGACGTAGGGGTCATGCGGATGGGTGAAGCTGACGGTCAGGCACCACGGCCTTTCATCATGGCCGCGCGACAGGTCGAGCAGTTTGCGCGTCGCGTGATAGGCGACCTCGTCGTCATATTCCATCTGGTTGGTAATCTCGGCGACGCCGGCCCCGGTCACCGAACCGAGATTGTGATACCACCAGTCGATGCGCTCGCCCGGTTTCGTATAGTCGGGCGTCCAGCCGAAATCGGCGGGATAGATATCGGTCGTGAGCCGCTCCTCGAAGCCGTGCATCTGGTCCGGCCCGACGAAGTGCATCTTGCCGGAGAGCGCCGTCTGGTAGCCCGCTGCCCGCAGATGGTGTGCGAAGGTCGGGATATCGGAGGCAAACTCGGCGGCATTGTCATAGACGCGGGTGCGGCTCGGCAATTGCCCCGACATGAAGGACGCCCGCGCCGGCGCGCAGAGCGGGCTTGCCGTATAGCTGTTGGCGAAGCGCACGGAGCGTTTCGCCAGTGCCTTCAGCACGGGTGCATGGAGAAAATCGGCGGGGCCATCGGGAAACAATGTTCCGTTCAACTGATCGACCATGAGGATAAGGATGTTCGGGCGCGCCATGTTGGATGTCCTTTACTGGATCAGAGGCCGACTGCGGCCTTGACTGCATCGAGACCGGGCTTGCCGTCGATCGTCGTCACGCCGGCAAGCCAGGGTGTCATAGCCTCCGGATGCGCCTTCAGCCAAGCGGTTGCCGCCGTCTTCGCATCCTCGCCGCCGAGGATCGAACCCATCAGCGAATTTTCCATGCCGATGTCGAAGGTCAGATTGTGGAACAATTTCGCCGCGTTCGGGCAGGCGGCCGCCCAGCCCGTGCGTGCCAGCGTGTAGACCTGTGCGCCGCCGTAGTCCGGACCGAAATAGGCGTCGCCGCCTGCGAGATAGGCAATCTGGAAACGCTCATTCATCGGATGCGGCGCCCAGGCGAGGAAAACGATCGCCTGCTTGTCCTTCCCGGCGCGCTCGACCTGCGACAGCATCGCCTGCTCGCTCGATTCCACCAATTCCCAGCCCTTCAGGCCAAAATCGTTGGCATCAATCATCTTCTGGATATTGGCATTGGCCGGCGCGCCGGGTTCGATGCCGTAGATCTTATGGTCGAATTCGTCGGCATGCTTCTGCAGGTCGGCGAAGTTCTTGACGCCCTTGTCCGCGACATAGGTCGGAACGGCGAGGGTGAATTTCGCGCCCTGAAGATTGCGGTTCAGCACTTCGATGGCTTTGGCTTTGTTGAGGTCGTCGACGAAGGCCTTCTGCGCCGGCATCCAATTGCCGAGGAAGACGTCGGTTTCGCCGGTCTTCATCGATTGATAGCCGATCGGCACGGAAAGCGTCTTGATGTCCGGCTCATAGCCGAGCGCGCCGAGCAGCACGCCCGTGACGCCGTTGGTCGAGGTGATGTCGGTCCAGCCCGGATCGGACAGATGGATAGTGCGGCAGGAATCGACATCGGCCCTGGCGATGCCGGCGAAGGACAATGCAGAAAGGAGCGCGCCGACAGCAAGCCGGCCGATAGTAGAAATTCGCATGATGACAGTTCCCTTTATATTTGCTCATTTTATTGAACATCACTAGCATTCGGCCTGTGAAGCGGGCTTTTTTCGATGGATGGCAAAAGGAATTTCTATGGCTGAACGGCCCGTAGACCTCGGATGGCTGCGGATTTTTGTCGAGGTGGGGCGCTCGGGCAGCCTGTCGTCCGCGGCGGCAAGCCTCGGGCTGACCCAGCCGGCGGTCAGCTATCAGATCCGGCGGATCGAGGAGCAGATGGGCGTGACGCTCTTTCATCGCCAGCATCGCGGTGTCGAGCTGTCCCCGGAAGGTCGTCGTCTGTTCGAGATCGTGGAGAAGGCCGTCGGCGGCGTCGATTCACTGGTGCGCAGCTTTCGCGCCGAGGCGCAGCGGCCGACAGTGCGGCTTCGGACCGATTATGCCTTCTCGGCGCTATGGCTGATCCCCCGCATGCATCGGTTTCGTCTCCTTCATCCGGAGCTGGATATTCAGATCGTCGCGACGCAGCGACAGGAACGCGGCCATTCGGAAAGCGACGACGTCGCCGTCGTCTTCGGAGCACGGGAGGAGTTCGGGCCGGAAGCCGCATTGTTGTTGCCCGAGAAGGTAGCGCCGATCTGTACGCAGGGCTTCGTCGACAAATACGGTCCCTTCAGCGATCCAAGCCGCCTGGCGCAAGCAACGCTCGTGCATCTCGACACGGAAACGCCGTCGCCCTGGTTCGATTGGAAGAGCTATTTCGCCGCACTTGGCATCAGCCGCGACACCTATGCTGGCCATGGCGATCTGCGGTTCAACACCTATTCGCTAGTCGTTCAGGCGGCGATCGGTGAGCAGGGATTGGCGCTCGGCTGGATAGGACTGGTGGATTCGCTGCTGGCCGGGCGCATGCTGGTGACCGCCGGCCCGGCGCTGGAAGGACCGAATCGCGGCTATTGGCTTCTGCCGCCAAAGTCGCAGAGCATGCATGCGGAACAGTTGACGGAATGGCTCGTCAGGGAAGCGGCGGCTATGTAGCCGGTGCCCGTCACTCTGCCCGCAGATCCGCGAGGAAAGTATCGCACCAGCGCGAAACATCGTTTTCCAGCAGATGGTCCATCATGCCGCGCCAGCGTTCACGCCGTTCTTCCAGCGGCATATTGATGCCCCGCGCCAAGGCATTTGCCGTGCCGTCGACGTCATAGGGGTTGACCAGCAACGCGCCCTTTAATTCGCGCGCCGATCCGGCGAAACGCGAGAGCACCAGCACGCCGGGATCGTCCGGGTCCTGCGCCGCCACATATTCCTTGGCGACAAGGTTCATGCCGTCGCGCAGCGGCGTCACCAGGCCGACTTTCGCCAGCCGGTAGAGGCCGGCCAGCACCGGTCGGCTGATCGAGCGGTTGATATAACGGATCGGCACCCAGTCGACGGTGCCGATCGCGCCGTTGACCCGGCCGGCCTGCTCGGCGACGGCATGCTGCATCGCCTCGTATTCGGGCACTTCCGAGCGCGATTTCGGCGTGATCTGCAGATAGGTGACGCGGCGCTGATGGGCCGGATTGTTAACGATGAAACGCTCGAATGCGTCGATGCGCTGCGTGATCCCTTTGGAGTAATCGAGCCGGTCGACGCCGATGATCAGGTCGCGGCCTTCGATGCTTTGCTGCGCCTTGCGCACCATGCTGTGGGCTGCGGCCTTGCGGGCAAAGGCGGCGAAGGCCGCGGTCTCGATGCCGATCGAATAGGCACCGCCGCGGAAGTTGTGACCGTGGGCACTGAAATGGCCAGGGCTGTTTTCGACCCCCATGCCCTCGCGCTTCAGGCAGCCGGCGAAATTTTCGAGATCGTATTTCGTCTGGAAGCCGAGGAGGTCATAGGAGGAGAGGCCTCGCATGATCTCTTCGTGCACCGGCATGGTGAAGAGCACGTCGGCCGGCGGCCAGGGAATGTGCAGGAAGAAACCGATGCGGTTCTTGAACCCCATTTGCCTCAGCTCCGCCGCCAGCGGAATGAGGTGGTAGTCATGCACCCAGATGATATCGTCGGGTTCGACCAACGGCGCCAGCCGATGGGCGAAGAAACGGTTGACGCGGAAATAGCTGGCCATTTCCTTGCGGCCATATTCGGCCAGGTCCAGCCGGTAGTGGCAGATCGGCCAGAGCACCCGGTTGGCGAAGCCTTGGTAATATTCCTCGACATCGGTCTGGGTGAGATCGGTCAGTGCATAGGTGATGTTGCCGTCTTCGGTCAGCACCAGCGGTTCGGGCTCGATGTCGCCGCTCGATTTGCCCGACCAGCCCATCCACACGCCGCCGCGTTCGGCAAGGGCAGCTTGCAGCGCCACGGCAAGCCCGCCGGCCGCCGCCGCACCTTGGTTGTCAGGGACGGAAACGCGGTTGGAAACGATGATGAGACGACTCACGGAATGCTCCTTTCGAGAGGGCCGCGGCGGTAGGCCGAAATGACCAAAAAATGATTATTTGGCTAGCGCTGCGAGTATCTCTCTTAAACGCGCGGGTGAGGGAATGGATGCGCGTGCAAGCGTCTTGCCGCTGGGCGGGCCGACGCGCACAGATTGACCGCCGAGGCGGTTGGCGACGGCGAACATGGTCTCGTCGGTGACGTCGTCACCGATCGCGAGCGGCCGCCGCCCGTTGAAGGGAGGCTCGTTGAGAAAGGCTTCGACGGCATGCCCTTTGCTCGCATGCGCGGGGCAAATTTCGACGACGAGCTTGCCATGCTGCAGGATCCAGTCCGGGCCGGCTTCCTGCAGATAGCGCTGCATCGCTTCGGCGACGTCGGCTTGGCGCTCGGGTGCCAGCCGGTAGTGAACGGCGACAGCAGCCCCTTTATCTTCGACAAGAACGCCGGGCCAGGCCTCGACCTCCCGCGCGATCATGCGCTTCATCTCCTGGAAGGCAGGCGGGATCAGCGCGCGCCGTAAGCGTCCTGCCGCATCGCGCCGTTCGGCGCCATGCAGGCCGGCGACGGAGAAGTGGAAGGGAGTAAACAGAGGATCGACAAAAGCAACCCCGCGCCCGGTCACCAGCGCCAGCGCGCCGCCGAGCTGGCGGGAGAGCGCCTGAAGCACAAAGGGCAGGGACGGAGGTACGACTATCGCGTCCGGGGTCTCCGCGAGATCGAGCAGCGTTCCGTCTATGTCGAGGAACAGCGCCCATTCGTCAGGATACAATGAGAGTGCGGTGAGCGCCGGCTCATTCGACGGCGCGGGTTCGGCTTCACCCTGTTCGGGCTGTTCCTTGTAAGTCATGGAAGCTTAGCTATGGCGCGCTTTCCGTTCGGCAAGAGAAAAACGACCACACGAAAACGTTTATTCCGGGAAAGAGAGCCCGAAGCGCCGCGATATCGGCAACCGATAAATGCAAAAAAGGGCCGCGCGAAGCGACCCTTCCATGAGTTTTGGCCCGTAACTGGCCTGAAGCAAAACGCTTCCGGAAGGCTTGATCAGAGCGAGGACTGCCTCGCAGCGCTCACAACCATTTCCATGCCTGATACGCGGACCGAAATCTCACTAGACATTGGATCACCTTCCTTTCGTTACGTTGACGATATGCCTAACGTAACTCAAATTTTGCTGAATTCAAGAGTGCAGAAGGCAAGAGGCTTCACTCTTCGTGTCGCATTGAAACGCAAGGCTTCGTTCAACTTTTGCGTGATATTGATTGCCGCAGTTGGCAGCGAAAGCAGCGCCTGTCCCTGCCAGCGGGCAGGATCGCGGGGAAGATGGGCAACCTCGACCGTGGCGATCGGCCTCGCCGTCAACAAGGAGGTGAGCTATGTGGTTCCACTTAGCATCACGTTTCGCATAAGAAAAACCCGGACTAGCTGGCAGCTTGAAGTCCGGGTAGCTTTCTAACAGCGAAATAAAGAGGGGTGGGCTGCAACCTGCCCCTCACTCCAGCAATATAGGCCAAGCCGACATTTTCATCAAGCTAGGCAGCGAGAGGCCGAAAAAGCCGATTCGAAGCAGGCATGGTCACAAAAGAATAATGCTGCGACGCCGAAATGTGATCGGACGGCGTGTCAAGAATCTGTCACCTTCAACCATCAATCCTTGGTAGATTAAGAGTTTATTACCTATTCCGCACAAACAATCGTCCTTGATTTTGACATTCTCCCGCGGGACAGGAAGCAAGCGGGAATTGGAGCGAAAGACGCATGTGTCGCTGGGCAGCCTATCGTGGAGACCCCCTCTATCTGGAGGAGCTGGTGTCTTCGCCTGCCCACTCCCTCATCGAACAATCCCATTGCGCAACGCGCGCCAAGACGGCGACTAACGGCGACGGATTTGGCATTGCCTGGTATGGCGATCGGCCGGAGCCGGGCCGTTATCGCGACATCCTTCCGGCTTGGTCCGATTGCAATCTCAAGAGCTTGGCGCGGCAGATCCGTTCCCCGCTCTTTCTCGCCCACGTCCGCGCCGCAACCGGCGGCGGCACGCGGCGCGACAATTGCCATCCCTTCGTCTACGAGAACTGGTCTTTCCAGCACAACGGGCAGATTTCCAATTTTGACCGTTTGCGCCGGCCGATGGAAACGATGCTCGATGATCAGCTTTTCCACGCCCGCGGCGGCACGACGGATTCCGAGCTTCTGTTCCTGTTGGCGCTGCAATTCGGCCTTGCAACCAATCCGTTCGCCGCGATCGCGGAAACCATCGGTTTTGTCGAGGGCCTGTCGGTTCATCTGACCGGCTCGGCGCTGGTGCGCTTCACGGCCGCTTTTTCCGATGGCAAGTCGCTGCATGCGGTGCGCTACGCCACCGATCGCAAGGCGCCGACGCTTTACGCCTCGCCCGTGGGCATCGGCTATTGCCTCGTCTCCGAACCGCTGAACGACGATATCGATGCCTGGACGGAAATTCCGGATGGCAGCGCCGTATTGATCGACGATATGGGCGTTCACATCACGCCCTTCCAGCCGGAAACGCGCGCATCCTCCACCGGACCGCAGACGCCCGTCACTATCCCTGCTTGAACTGTTCGGCAATCAAAGCCGCCAGACGCGCCGCCACTTCGTCCTTGTCGAGATCGGGCCATTGCTCCACGCCGTCATGGCGGATGAGTTTCACGCTGTTGCGCGTGCCGCCCATGATACCGGTTGCCGGCGAGACATCGTTGGCGACGATCATGTCGGCGCCCTTGCGCTCCAGCTTCGCCCTTGCATTCGCCTCCATATCCTGCGTTTCGGCCGCAAAGCCGATGACGAGTTTCGGCCGCTGCGTGTGATGGCCGACGGTTTTCAGGATGTCGGGATTTTCCGTGAGCGCCAGTGTCGGAATGGATTCGCCCGGATGTTTCTTGATCTTCTGATCGGCGGCCGAGGCGACGCGCCAATCGGCAACAGCCGCGACCATTACGGCAATATCGGCCGGAAGGGCTGAAAGCACGGCATCGCGCATTTCCTCCGCCCGCTCGACATGAACAACATGCATGCCCATCGGATCGGGGATCGAGACAGGCCCGGAAACGAGCGTGACGTCGGCCCCGAGGGCGGCAAGCGCCGAGGCGATGGCATGGCCTTGCCGGCCGGAGGACCGGTTGGCGATATAGCGCACGGGGTCGATCGGCTCATGCGTCGGACCCGACGTGACGACGGCCTTTCTGCCGGCGAGCGGCCTTGCCCCGTCGTCCAGTCGCATTTCGGCGGCAGCAACGATCTCCAGTGGCTCGGCCATGCGGCCGGTGCCGGCCTCCTTGCCCTCAGCCATTTCCCCGGACATCGGCCCGACGAAACGGATGCCGTCGCCCCTCAAGATCTCGACATTGCGCTTCGTCGCCGGATGCGCCCACATCTTCGGATTCATGGCAGGCGCTGCGAGCACCGGCCGATCGGTCGCGAGCAGTACGGTCGACGCAAGGTCGTCCGCCAAGCCATTGGCCATCTTGGCCAAGAGATCGGCCGTTGCCGGCGCAATGAGCACCAGATCGCAGTCGCGCGCCAGCCTGATATGGCCGACATCCTGCTCGTCCTGTCGGGAAAACAGGTCGGTGAAGACATGGTCTGCCGCCAGTGCGCCGACGGCAAGCGGCGTGATGAATTCCTGTGCCCCCGATGTCATGATCGGGCGGACTGTGGCGCCGCGTTCGCGCAGCCGCCGGATCAGGTCGAGGCTCTTATAGGCCGCGATGCCCCCGGAAATGATGAGAAGGATGCGTTTTCCCGCGAGAACCATGGCCCGAACCCGTCGCCTGTTTTTATGCTCATGAACCTAAGCCTTTGGCGCACAATAGGCAATCGGCTCTGATGGTCAGCCGAGAATGTCGACACAGAAGTCGATGAAGACACGCACCTTTGCCGGCACGTGATGACGGGACGGGTAGAAGGCATAAAGCGGATAAAGCTCGTCCTTCCAGTCGGGGAAAAGGTCGACAAGCTCTCCGCGCTCCAGAAAATCCGCAATGCCAAGCGTGAAGACTTGGGCGATGCCGAGGCCCGCAAGACAGGTTCCCAACGTCGTCCCGGCGTCATTGACCAGGATGCGGCCGCGCGTCTCGACGGGGATGACCTTGCGCCCGCGCCGGAATTCCCATTCGAATGCGCGCCCGGTGCGCGGATCCTGATAATGGATACAGAGATGGTTCGCGACGTCGGCCGGCGTTTTCGGCCTGCCATAGCGCTCGATATAGGCGGGTGCAGCGACCGTCATCACGCGGGTTTCCAGAAGCAGCCGGGCGATCAGGGAGGTTTGCGGCGGCTCGCCGAAGCGCAGGGCGACATCAATGCCGTCGGCAACGAGATCGCCGATCTCGTTGCGGGTCAAAATCTCGATCTGCAGCTCGGGATAGCGATCGAGGAAGGCACCGAGGCGCGGCGCCAAGATGAGGCGAGAGAAATAGGGATCGACATTGATACGCAGGCGGCCACGCACGGATTGGGCGACGCCAGCCACTGTCGTCGCGGCCTCCTCGATGCCGCCGAGCAGCGGCACCACCTGCTCGTAGAAACGAGCCCCATCATCCGTCAGCCGCAGCGCTCGCGTCGTGCGGTCCAGCAGGCGCACGCCGATGCGCGCCTCCAGCCGCGAAACTGCCCGGCTGACCCCGGAGGGCGTGAGGCCAAGCACTTCCGCCGCCCGCACGAAGCTGCCGCCTTCCACTACGGCTGCCAGCACGCTGACGCCATTCAGCAATCGTCCGTCGAACATCGTTCCATCCATGATTTTCCGTCAGCAATCATGGAGGGGCGGTACATTTCAGTCAAAGTCTTTCGAATGCGGAAAGGCCGCGGAGAAGCTCCGCAGCCTCGCTTCAGTCACCCCGGGGTTCCGACCTCGGCGATTGTTCGTGCCGCCGTCGATTACGTGCGCGTGATCGAGGCGCCGCCATCGACCAGGGATGCCGTGCCGGTGACGAAGCTCGCATCGTCGGAGGCGAGGTAGAGGACCGAGCGGGCAAGCTCATCGGGGCCAGCGACACGCTTTAGCGCATGCAGATTGGTGACGAAGCCCTGCTTGTCGGGGGTATCGTTCATCTCGCGGTACATGTCGGTATCGACGGCGCCCGGCAGCACGGCATTGACGCGCACATTCCGCGGGCCGAATTCGGCAGCGAGTGCCTGGGTCAGACCGATCAGGCCGGACTTGCTGGCGGCATAGGCGGCGACGCCGGGGAAGGCAAAGCTGTAGCCCACAAAGGTCGACGTGAAGATCACCGAACCACCGCCATGCTTGACCATTTCACCGATCTGGTGCTTTGCCGCAAGGAACGAAGCGGTGAGGTTGATTGCCAATGCATCGGCAAAACCTGCCTCCGAGACTTCAGTGCTCGGGCCGGCTTCGCCCAGCGTGCCGGCGTTGTTGAAGGCGATGTCGAGTTTGCCGTAGCGCTCGACGGCGAGGGCGACCAGCGCCTTGTGATAATCTTCAGAACGCACATCGCCGGCGAGTGCGGCAGCTTCGCCGCCCGCGGCCTTGATTTCCGCGACAAGGCTTTCCAATTCCGGCTGGCGACGGGCGCCGACGATAACCTTGGCGCCTTCGGCAGCAAAGAGTTTCGCTGTAGCGCGCCCGATGCCCGAGCTTGCGCCGGTGACGATTGCGACTTTTCCATTCAAGCGGTTCATTGTTCCATCTCCTGTGTGAGGACGTGTCTGTTGTTCCGTCCGATGCAAAGAGAATGGTGTTTTTCGATCGTTCGGATTAGTCTTTAAATCATGGAATTCGAATTCGGGATTGCCGAACGATGCTCAAGATTGAAGGAATCGCTGCTTTTGTGGCCATAGCCGAAGCGGGATCGATCAGCGAAGCGGCGCGCCGGCTGCGTCTATCGAAATCCGTCGTGAGCGAGCGGTTGGCGGAGATGGAGAAGACGCTCGGCGCCACGCTGCTGCATCGCACGACCCGCAAGCTGACGTTGACGGAAGACGGTGCCGCCTTTCTGGAGCGCGCCTCGCGGATCGTGCATGAGGTGCGGGAGGCAGCGGCCGATCTCGCCGAACGGCGCGGCACGTTGGCGGGCCCCTTGCGCATCGCCGCCCCCGTTACCTTCGGCCGCATGCATCTTGGTCCGGCGCTTTATTCTTTCCTGGCCGATCACCCCGAAATCGAACTGACACTCGATCTCGACGACCGTCGTGTTGATGCCTCCTCGGACGGTTATGACGCCATCATCCGTCACGGGCCGATTGCCGATTCACGCCTCGTTGCCTGGAAACTCGCCCCCAGCCGCCGGCTTCTCGTGGCATCGCCGGACTATCTCGCCCGCAATGGCTCACCGACTTCGCTGGCGGACCTCGGCGATCACCGGGGGATTTTCTACACCAACCGCGGTGTGGCCGATTGGCGCTTCCAGGGGCCGGAGGGTCCAGTGGTCATCAGGGGCAAGCTGGCGCTCGGTATCAACAATGGCGACGTATCCCGCGATGCGGCCATCGCCGGTCTCGGCATCGCGCTGCTGCCGACCTTCATCGCCGGTCCGGCGATCAACGAGGGGCTGCTCGTCGAAATCGATGTCGGCTACAGGCCGGAGGGCGAATTCATCTTCATGGCACATCCGGAGGGGCGCAATCCCTCGGCAAAGCTGCGCGCCATCGCCGATCATCTGAAGAAGACATTCGGCAATCCGCCGTATTGGGATCCTATTGGATAGTCAGCCGATCAGGCTCATCAGATTGGCCGCAACCGGCGAGCGCTGCGCCTTGAGGATGGCAAGCCCAAGGCGCGCCACCAGTGGCGGCCCGTCGATCGGGCGATAGGCGACGCCGTCGAGCTTGATCTGCGCGATCGAGGCCGGAACGATGGAGACCCCGAGATTGGCGGCGACGAGATTGACGACGGAAGGGATCTGCGGCGCTTCCTGCGTCACCACCAGTTCGAAACCGGCATCGCGGCAGGCGGCGACGATATCGTCATAGAGGCTCAGTCCCACCATGCGCGGGAAGAGGATGAAGGGCTCGTTTGCCAGCGCGGCGACCTGCACGCGGTCCTTGCCTGCAAGAGGATGATGGGCAGGCAGCGCGATCACCATCGGCTCGTCGGCGAAGCGCTTGAGCCGGACGTCGTGCGGATCTTCCAGGCCGGGTCGAATGAAGGCGGCGTCGATTTCGCCGCGCATCAGCCGTTCCATCAGCGCATTGGTATTCATCTCGGTCAGCGACAGGCGCACCGCCGGCCAGCGGTTGCGGAATTCGCGAATAGTGGCGCTGACGATCGTGTTGAAGGCCGAGGATGCGGTGAAGCCGAGCGACAGGCGGCCGATCTCGCCGCGATTGGCGCGCTGGGCGGCGAGCTTTGCCTTTTCCGCTGCATCCACGGCGGCCTTCGCTTCGGCAAGGAAGGCCTCGCCTGCTGCCGTCAGTTCCGCCCCGTGTGGAACACGATGGAAGAGCGCTGCGCCCACCTCGTTTTCGAGATCGCGGATCTGCTGGCTGAGCGGCGGTTGTCCAATGCCGAGTTTGGCGGCCGCACGGGTGAAATTCCCTTCCTCCGCCAGCGCCAGAAAATAGCGGATATGACGTAGCTCCATCGCTATCTCCAAAACATATTGAGATCGTCTGTTCCATATATTGGACTAATGAGGCGCACCTGACTAGATTTGCGGTCAAGAAAGGTTGTGTGCCTCATGTCCCGCGCCGTGCAACAGCAAGAACTCACCGTCTCTGAAGCCCCCTCTCGCCCCGAATTGAAGCTCGTCGAAACCGAGCCGAAGCTCGAGATTCGCCAATTCCTGACGCGGGGTACGCCCGCGTTCAAGCGAGCGACCATTGGGCTGTTCCTCTCCGGTTTTGCGACCTTTTCGCTGCTTTATTGCGTGCAGCCGCTGATGCCGCTCTTTTCCGAGGATTTTGGCGTGACACCGGCTGCGAGTTCGCTGTCTCTGTCGCTCTCGACCGGCTTCCTCGCCTTCGCGATCTTCTGCGCTGCTGCCGTTTCCGAAAATCTCGGCCGCCGCAGCCTGATGTTCTTTTCGCTGCTGGGTGCCGCCCTGTGCACGATCGCCTGCGCCATTGCGCCGAACTGGCAGATGCTGTTGATCTTTCGCGCACTGGAAGGTTTCCTGCTCGGCGGCGTGCCTGCGGTCGCCATGACCTACCTGGCGGAAGAGATCGATCCGCGCGGCCTTGGCGGCGCCATGGGACTCTATATCGCCGGCAACGCCTTCGGCGGCATGGCCGGCCGTGTCGTGACGGGCACGATCGCCGAATTCTTCACCTGGCGTCCGGCGCTTGCCGCCGTCGGCGTGCTCGGGCTGATCGCCGCCACCGGTTTCCTGCTTTTGCTGCCGCCGTCGCGCAATTTCACGCCGCGCAAGGGGTTTGACATCGCTTTCCATGTCAGGGCCTGGGCGGAGCATTTCCGCAATCCGGCGTTGCCGCTGCTCTTTGCCATCGGTTTCCTGGTCATGGGCTCCTTCGTCACGGTCTATAATTATGCCGGATTCCGGTTGGTGGCCGATCCCTATGATCTCAGCCAGACCGAACTTGGTCTGATCTTCACCGCCTATCTCTTTGGTATCGTCGCCTCCTGGGTGGCGGGTCTCCTTGGCGACCGCATCGGTCATTTCGTCGTACTGCCCGCCGGCGTGTTGGTTGCCGCCCTTGGCGCGGCGACTACGCTCGCTACGCCGTTGCCTTTGGTCATTCTCGGCATCGTCTTGGTGACGATCGGGTTCTTCGTCACCCATTCTGTCGCGAGCGCACTGGTCGGGCGCTTGGCCCGCGGAGCCAAGGGCCATGCCTCGTCGCTCTATCTGCTGGCCTATTATCTCGGCTCCAGCATAGCCGGTTCCGTCGGCGGTTATTTCTGGCATGCTGACGGCTGGTCCGCTGTGGTTGCCTTCATCCTCGCCATGCTGGCCATCTGCCTTGTGGCCGCGTTCGGAGTGGCTAGGCTGGCGCACCGCTGAGCAATAGGATTGGAGGCTTGCGATGATCTGCATCGACCATCTCGATCATCTGGTGCTGACGGTCGCGAGCATCGAGGAAAGCTGTGCGTTCTACGCCCGTGTCCTCGGTATGGGCATCGAAACCTTCGGGGAGGGCCGCAAAGCACTGACCTTCGGTAATCAGAAGATCAACCTGCATCGCGCCGGGCATGAATTCGAGCCGAAGGCCGATCGGCCGACACCGGGCTCGGCCGATCTTTGCTTCATCAGCAAGACGCCGCTGGAGGACATCATCGCTCATCTGGGAGCCGAGGGTGTCGCGATCGAGGAAGGCCCCGTCCGCAGGACCGGCGCGACGGGCCCCATTCTCTCGGTCTATTTCCGCGATCCGGATAGCAACCTGATCGAAGTGTCCAATACGCTCTTTTGAGATCGTCGGCTGACGGATCTCCCTCCCCAGGCTGTCTCCAAACGCAGCCGCTTGACTTCCAGATTGTCGACCTATACTAAACCAATAAGTTAATTAACTTTCTGGTTTAATATTTCATATGGATACCTTGAGCATGACCCTGTCAGCCCTTGCCGATCCGACCCGCCGGGCGATCCTGGCGCGGCTGGCAACTGGCGAGGCGTCCGTCTCCGAGCTGGCTGAACCTTTCGATATGTCGCTGGTCGCCGTGTCCAAGCACCTGAAGGTGCTGGAGAAAGCCGGTCTGATCTCGAAGGGCAGGGAGGCGCAGTGGCGGCCCTGCCGGCTGGAGCCCAGGCCGCTCCGGCAGGTGGATGACTGGCTGGAGAGTTACAGGCAGTTCTGGAACGATAATCTCGATCGTCTGGAAGCCTACGCGGCGCTGTTGCAAAGGGGAGGCGTGGATGACCCCAGCCAATGACGGCGGCAGCGGACGCCCGCTGCGCGAGATCGTGCTGACCCGCGACATTGCCGCGCCACGAACCTTGCTGTTTCGCCTCTGGACGGAGCCGGAACATTTGATGCGCTGGTGGGGGCCGCAGAACATGACGGCGCCATCCGTTTCCGTCGATCTAAGGGAAGGAGGCGCCTGGCGGCACTGCAT
Source organism: Rhizobium sp. CB3060 (assembly GCF_025200735.1). Lineage (NCBI taxonomy): Bacteria > Pseudomonadati > Pseudomonadota > Alphaproteobacteria > Hyphomicrobiales > Rhizobiaceae > Rhizobium > Rhizobium sp. CB3060. The sequence continues at coordinate 4,052,815 of NZ_CP104158.1, forward strand.
TCTGACGCCGGAGGGCAGGGAATATTGGAGCCATGGGCGCTATCTGGAGATTGTCCCGCCCGAGCGTCTCGTCTTCACCTTCGCCTGGGAAAATCAGGACGGCAAGCCCGGCCATCCGATGCAGGTTAGCGTGGAATTCCATGAGCTTGGCGAGAAGACGCGTCTCGTTTTCCGCAAGGCCGAGCTGCCTGACGACACCGAACTGAAGCTGCAGACCGGCGGCTGGGAACAGGCGCTCGACAAATATGTCGCCTATGCAGAAGCCACCTCAGGGGAAGGATGAGAGTGATGAAGAAGACCTACCATGGAAGCTGCCATTGCGGCGCCGTCAGCTACGAAGCGGATCTCGACTTGCAGGGCGGCACGTTCAAATGCAACTGCTCGATCTGCAAGAAGAAGCGCAATTGGCTGGCAGTTGCCACGCCCGCCGATTTCCGCCTGACCTCCGGCGAAGACAGTATCGGCGAATACCAGTTTGGCCCACGCATCCTGCATCACCTGTTCTGCAAGACTTGCGGCATCAGCTCTTTCAACTGGGGTGAAAACCCGGCACTCGGCGGTAAGTTCTATGCCATCAGCATAAGCTGCCTGGACGATACCACCGACGCGGAACTCGCCTCGCTTCCCGTCGGCTATTTCGACGGCCGCGACGATCGCTTCGATCGCGCGCCGGAGGAAACGCGCTATCTTTAGCTACTCGGCAAGGACTCCCAGTCTTCGAAACGTAGCTTGTGAACGCGCTCAAATTCCCTGACGTTGCGCGTTATCAGGATCAGATCGCGGGCGACTGCCTGACCCGCGATCAAAACGTCATAGGCACCGATTGGCGTGCCGAGCGAAGCCAAGTTGGCACGAATTTCGCCCGCCACGCGGGCATCTTCCCTATCGAAATCCAGTGTCTCGAATTGCAAAGCATCGACACGCACAAGATTGTCTGCAACACGCTGCCCCTTATAGGCACCATAAAACAATTCGTGCGCGACGATGGCCGAGATGGCGAAATCCTGCGGCTTGTGTCTGCGAAGCTCGCTCACGAAGCCGGTATGCCCTTTCATCAGAGCGATGACAGCATTGCTATCGAGCAAATACTTCACTTGAAGATATCCAGTTCGGGGCGCTGCTGCTCGGCAGGCTGTTCGGTCGCCGCCTCTTCAAAATCGTGGTCGACCGGCCCTGTAACGGATTCCAGCCAATCCCAATCTTCGGCGATCGGCTCCAGAATGATTGCCTTTCCCTGCCGCCGGATGCGCACTTCTTCGCCGTCGAGACGAAATTCCTTTGGCAGGCGTATGGCCTGCGAGCGGCCGGACCAGAAGATTTTTGCGGTGTCCATGCCATAGCTCCTTTGAGATATGACATTGATATATAGCAATTGGAGCGCGATTTCAATTCGAAGCGTTACGATCCCGTCTTCGTCGCCAGCCAGATGACATGACGTGCGCCTGTCTTGCCATTGGCGCGCGTATTGACCACCTCGGCAGCGAAACCGCTGTCGTTGAGCCGTCTCGTGAAATCCCGGTCTGGTCCCGATGACCAGACCGCCAGTACGCCGCCCGGGCGCAATGCGTCGCGCGCCGCCTTTAGGCCTCTATAATCATAGAGACCGTCATTGGCTTCGGACGTGATACCATCAGGACCATTGTCGACGTCGAGCAGGATGGCGTCATAAGTTGCCTTGCTGGCTCGGATGAGCGGACGCACATCGCCCTCGTGAATGGCGACGCGCGGGTCGTCGAGGCAGCCGTCGAAGACCGTTGCCATCGGCCCGCGGGCCCAGGTCACGACAGCCGGAACCAGTTCCGCAACCGTGACCTTGGCGTCCGCACCGAGTTCGCCGAGTGCTGCGCGCAAGGTAAAGCCCATGCCGAGCCCGCCGATCAGTATGTGCGGCGCCTTCCGGCTCTTGATCTTCTCGCAGGAAAGGGTTGCAAGCGCGCGCTCTGAGCCGCTCAAGCGGCTGTTCATCAGCTCGTTGGTGCCGAGCATGATGGAAAATTCCTGGCCGCGCTGCTTCAAGCGCAGCTCGCCGCCACCGGGGATTTTCGCAGTGTCGAGCAAGGTCCAGGGGATCACGGGCAACTCTCCAAAGCAATTCCAGGAAAAATGCGTAGCGGCTTTCCGCCCGGAATTGCGGTGAAATAGGTGGTTTCGAATTGCGCGGGACCATAGTCGTTCAAAGCTGGTAAGAACAGATGTGCTTATCCGAGACGGATATAGGGCACATCCTTTTTCGCAACTTCGTCCAGCGCTTCCTCATAGCCGGCATCGGCATAGCGCATGACGCCAAGTGCGGTGTCGTTGGTCAGCGCGTGGTCGAGCCGTTCGTCGGCGGCAGGCGTGCCGTCGGCAACCACGGTGACGCCGCAGCTCGTCATGTAGCCGGCATAGCCGCCGCCGCCGGAATGGACAACGACGAGATCGGCCATCGACGAGCAGAGCATCATGGCGTCGATCAGCGGCCAGTCGGCGATGGCGTCGGAGCCGTCCTTCATGCGCTCGGTCATGATGTTCGGATGCGCCATGGCGCCGGCATCGAGGTGGTCGCGCGAAAACGCGATCGGCCCCTTAAGTTCGCCGCTTGCCACAAGCTCGTTGACGCGGCGGGCAAGCGCTGTGCGCTCGCCATGCCCGAGCCACGCGATACGCGCCGGCAGCCCTTCGAAAGGCACATGCTGGCGGGCGAGGCGGATCCAGTTGGTGATGATCTTGTTGTCCGGGAACATCTCCAAGAGCAGATCGTCGATGTGGGCAATATCGCTTTCCTCGCCGGAAAGCGCCATCCAGCGGAACGGGCCGATGGCGCGGCAGAAGAGCGGCCGCAGATAGGCTTCGGTGAAGATCGGGATATCGAAGGCATTGGCGACGCCGCCTTCCTTCGCCTGAGTCCGGATCAGGTTGCCGTTGTCGAAGACTTCGGAGCCTTGTCTCTGGAAGTCCAGCATGGCCTTCACATGCTCGACGATCGAAGCGCGGCTCGCTGCCATGAGCTGGCCCTGGCCGTCGTCGCGCAGGTCCTTGACTTGGCTCAGGGTCATGCCCTTCGGCACATAGCCATAGACGAGATCGTGAGCCGAGGTCTGGTCGGTGACGATATCGGGGACGATGCCGCGCCGGGCAATCTCGGGATAAATCTCGGCCGCATTGCCAACAAGGCCGACGGAAAGCGCGCGCTTCTCCTTGACGGCGGCGTCGATCATCGCCAGCGCGGAATCGAGATCCGGCGCGATTTCCTGCAGATAGCCGATGTCCTGGCGCTTCCTAGCACGCTCTGCATCGATATCGACGCAGAGTATCGCGGCTCCCGCCATGCGGCCGGCAAGCGGCTGCGCTCCGCCCATGCCGCCGAGACCGGCGGTGAGCACGAAACGGCCGAAGAGATCACCGCCGAAACGGCGCTCGGCGATGCGCATGAAGATTTCGTAAGTGCCCTGGATGACGCCCTGGCTGCCGATATATTGCCAGGCGCCCGCTGTCAGACCGCCCCAGCAGATCAGACCCTTGCGCTGCAGCTCATAGAACACCTCGGCTTTCGCCCATTGCCCGACGAGATTGCAGTTCGCCATGATGACGAGCGGCGCCTTATCATGCGTGCGGATGAGGCCGATCGGCTTACCGGACTGAATGAGCAGGGTCTGGTTCTCATCCATTTCGATCAGCGCCTTCACGATGCCCTTGTGCGCCGCCCAATTGCGGGCTGCCTTGCCGAGTGCGGCGTAGACGACGAGATTATCCGGATCTTCGCCGACCGAGAGCACGTTTTCCAGCAAACGCAGCAGGGCCTCCTGCCGCCAGCCTTTGGCACGCAGCTCCGGGCCGCCCGGTATAGGGAATTTCGGGTGACGTGGATTGGCTTTTGGCATTGATTTCCCTTCCCTATTTTCGTTGTTGTTTCGGCGGCCCGGCTATTTCGGCGGCAGGCCTTCGACGAAATTCAGCGCGGCCAGAAGCAGCCTCTTGCGCAGCATGTCGTTGCCATAGGCCTCCGGCCCGGCGCGCACCCATCCCTGCATTTCGCGGCTACCTGACAGCATGGGTTTGACGTCAGGCTGCTCCAGCGCCCAGGCATCGCTGCCCTTGCCGAGGCGGATCAGCATCCCGTCTTCACGGGCGCCGCAAAGCAGGTGACCGTTGAGCAGAAAGGCCCAGCCGCCGAACATCCCTTTTTCGCTGAGCCCGGGCCGTTGTCCGAGCTCCTCTTTCAGCAATTCTTCGAGACCGGCGTCACGCGCCATCTGCGCCTCCCGCGCTTTTCAACCCCTCTTGCCGGCCAGAGCGTATTTCGCGATCTCGATCCCCATGGCCTTTTCGACAGGGGGATAGACGGTCGGATCGAGCACGCTGGCAGACAGCGGAATGATATCCATTGGCACATGCAGGATAAAAACCTTCATGCCCTCGTGTAACTGGCCGACGCTCAAGGGTTCGCCCTCCGGCGATAGCGTCGTGATGACGGAGGGGAAGGTCGCTAGGCGCTTACCATTGGCATCCTCGACGGCCATGTATTCGTTCATCACATGCATGATGACGGCCTTGTCGCTGCTACCGACCGTGACCGTGCCGATGTCGAAGGCTTCCTTCGTATAGACGACATCCTTCTTGGTGATCGTGCCTTCGGCCAGGATATGTCCGCCGGTGGTCTTGCAAATGGCATCGATGACGGCGCTGCCGCTCTTCTTTTCTGCCTCGATGATCGCTTCGCCGAGCGAGAGCGCCATGGAGATGCCGCCAAGGGCCGCATGCGTGCGGACATAGGAGGCCCGCAGCGGATTGCGGCAGGAGGCGATGAAGCCGCCGGACTGGTCGGACGCCGCGCGCAGGATCGGCGAGATCTTCGCCGTCGCGCCCTTCACCACCAGCTCGATATAGCGGTTCTCGGCGCGATTGCCGCCGACGGCTGTCTGGATCATCTGCTCGGGCGAACCCGCCATGCCGATCGAGCCCATGTCGCCGGTCGGATGGGCGCGGATGTCGCCGACCGCGTCCACGACCTTCGTTCCGAGAATGGCCGAGGGCAGCCAGCCGTTCAGCGTCGAGGATTTGCCGTTTTGGCCGATGATCAGGCCGGAAAGCTTCTCGCCAAGCTCGTCCTGCAGGAGCTGCACGGCCTTGACGTAATCGATACCCTGCATTTCCCAGGGGGTCGTGGAGGCCGGCGCGCCGATGGCGGCTGCTGTGGCGATCCAGTCGTCGTCATCAAGTTCGTCGATCGAGACCAGCTCGGGCTTGCCGACATTGACGGCCGCATAGCCGAGCATGCGGCCATGATCGGCCCAGCCGCCGCCGCCGGCTGCATAAACCGAACCGCCCTTGACGGCCGCTTCCACATCCTTGGCAACGAGTACGCGTCTCATCGGCTACTCCCGGTTCTGTTTGAGGTTCTTGTCCATGTCGCGCACCGCTTCGAAAAGAACGGCGGCGCCCATGGCGATATCGTCATTCTCGGCCCATTCCTCGGCGCAATGGCTGCGGCCTTCCTTGCAGGGCACGAAGATCATGGCGGCTGGGGCGACCTTGGCGATCCAGGCCGTGTCGTGGCCGGCGCCAGACGCCATGCGGCGATGCTTTGCGCCGACTGTGTCGCAGGCGCGCTCGAGCGTTTCGAGCAGAGCGGGAGCACCCGGCGTTGGAAAATTGTCGGAGACGCGGACGGGTGGCTTGATCGTCACTCCGTAAGCCGTAGCTATCTGTTGAACGGCACCATCGATCCAGGCCAGGAACTCTTCCATGTCGCTGCGAATTTCGGCGCGGCCGTCGATCAGCAGCACCACCTTGGAAGGCACCACATTGGCGGCATTCGGCTCGATGCGGAATTCGCCCACGGTCGCGGCGAAATGACCCGGCGTCTTCGCCTGTTCAGCAGCGCGCTGGCGGATGTCGAGCACGAGCTGCGAGGCGGCCACCAGCGCATCCGCGCGGCGGTCCATCGGCGTCGTGCCGGCATGGTCGGCGCGGCCTTCGACAGTGATCTCGATGCGGGTGATTCCGGCGATCGCGGTGACGATGCCGATATCCTTGTTCTCGGCCTCCAGCACGGGACCCTGCTCGATATGCAGCTCCAGGAAACCGGCGAGATCCGGGCGCTTCTGTGCGAGCAGCACGGAGGGGTCGCCACCGACTTCAGCAATCCCCTGGGAAAGCGTGCGGTTACCGCTGGTGCGTGTGAGCCACGCCTCGGGGATCTGCCCGGTCATGCCGCGGCTGCCGATGCAGGATACGCCGAAGATGCTGACTTCCTCAGCCAGAAAATCGACAATCTCCAGATCATGATCGAGCTCGATATCGCGATCTCTCAAGGAGCGCGCGACCTCGAGCGCGGCAATCGTACCCGCGATGCCGTCGAAACGGCCGCCATCGGGAACGGTATCGGAATGCGAGCCGACGAGGATCGTGCCGAGACCGGGCTTTGTGCCTGCGCGCCTGCCGATCAGGTTGCCGCCGGCATCGATGCGGGTTTCCAGTCCGGCGGCTTTCATCCGCGCCTCAATGTAAGCACGACCTTCCAGAAACAGCGGCGAGAAGGCGCGGCGCGTCCAAGGGTGATCGGGTTCGGTGATCCCTGCCAGCGCATCGATATCTTCGGCGATGCGGTCGGCGTTGACGGGCAGATTGTGGCGTTTCGGTTGGTTCATCAGGCAGTCTCTCCGGCGATAATCTGGCGAGGAAGCGGGCGGACAAATCTGCCGCTGCCGGGCTCGGCCAGCACTTTGTTTCCATCGGCAATTTGTGTGCCTCTGAGATAGGTGGCGGATACCGTCCAAGGCAGGCGGATGCCGTTATAGGGGCTCCAGTCGACGACATTGTTGCCGCTCGAAGCGGCGTCGTAGACGGTTTCGCGCGGTTCCAGCACGACGATGTCGGCATCCTTGCCAGGCGTCAGCGCGCCCTTGATATGATCGAGACGAAAATGCCTGGCGGGATTTTCCGCCATCAGCTTCGCCGCCCAAGTAAGTGGCACGCCACGCTCCAACGCGCCCTTGACGAAAAGCGGCACCATGACTTCAAGGCCTGGAACGCCCGACGCATTCGCCAGCATATCCGGATTGGTCTTGCGGTTCTCCGACCAGCTCACATGGTCCGTCGAGACGAGCCAGACATTGCCTTCCGCCACCTTGCGCCATAGCGTCTCCACTTCGGCGCGTGGGCGGATCGGCGGATTGATCTTCGCCTTGCCGCCAAGGCGCTTCACGTCGTTTTCCTCGTCCAGCGTCAGATAGTGAATGCAACATTCTACCGTCGCCTCGAAGCCGTCGCGGCGGTAAGCGCGGGCAATATCGTAGCCGCGGCCGAGCGAGCAATGCACCACATGCGCCGGGCAGCCGGTGTGGGCGCCTGTCTCGAAGATCGTATGCATGGCGAGCAATTCGGTGATCGGCGGCCGTGACAGGCCGTGCGCGCGGTAATCGGTGATGCCGCTTGCCTTGATCTGCTCCATATAGGTCCGAACCGCTTCATCGTCCTCGTTATGCACGCCGGCCGTCACTCCCGTCGGTGCAATCGCTGCAAAGCAGGCGTCGAGCAGGGCGGGCGGAATGCGCGGGAAGCGCTTGGGGTCCGTGCCGAATGTCGAGAATTTGACGGCGGCGACACCGGCCTCCACCATTTCGTGGATGCGTGCAGGCCCTTCTTCCGGGTCGACCGTGCCGTAAAGCGCGAAGTCGACGCGGGCCTGCGGAGAGGCATGGTCGACCTTCTTCTTCACCGCCGTCGCCGAACAGACGAGATTGCCTTCATCATAGGGCATGTCGACGATGGTGGTGACGCCGCCAGCCGCGGCCGAGCGCGTCGACCAGATGAAATCCTCTTGGTCTTTCTGAGAGAGCGAATGCACCTGCGCGTCGATCGCGCCGGGCAGGATCAGTGCTTTTCCGAGCAGATGCCGTTCATGCGCTGCGGGTGGGACGCCGATGCCGATCTCAGCGATCTTGCCGTCGCGCACGGCGACATAACCCTGTTCCACGATACGCTCGGGCAGAACCACCGTGCCTTGCAGAACGAGATCGAAGTCAGCCATATCCAGTCTCCCCGTTCACCGGTTTGTTCAGATCACGACGGTGTCGCGATAAAGCCGCTCTTCGACCCGCTCCAGCGAGCCAAGGGCAAAGAAGTCATCGTAGGCGAGGATCGGCGCCTGGGCGATCATTTCGGATACGAAGGCCTCTGAACCCAGTTCTTCTTCGATCGCTTCCACTTCAGCCGACAGCGGTCGGTCGACGACATAGAAGTCGGCATGTTTGCGTACGACGTCGTAAAGCATGCGGGCCACGCCTTCCGGCTTGTCGCCGAGAATGTCGATCGCCTGCGCCGAGAGCAGGGCTTCCAGTGCCGCAAGGCGCTTCAACGCCCGCATCTGCCGCTCAAAACGTTCGATGACCAGCGGCAGGAAAGCGGCTTCATCCTCCATGCCAGCGGCGACCACCAGCGACTGCGCCGATACCGGATTGGACATGGAGAGCACCCGCGAAAAGATCTCGCCGGCAAGCTTGATGATCGGGCCGAAGCCGGTGGCGATTTTGCCCTCCGGCACCAGATTGACCGGCAGGCCGCGCCGCTGGCCATTGCCGAGCAGGACGCAGCGGTTGAAGGCATTGCGCGCCGCATGCGCCATGCAGATGACTGCTGCCTCGAGCAGGATCGTTACATCAAGGGGCAAGGAACCACCCGACGTCATGACGCGACCGTCGACGATGACGGGATTGTCGTCGGAGCGGCCGGTCGCGGCCAGGATTTTGTGACCGGCGGACAGGAGATTTTCGATCACCGCGCCGAAGACCTGACCGATCATGCGCAGGCTCAAGGGGTCCTGCACATGCGTTGCGACGGGCCAAGGCCATTCTTCGGAGGCGTTGCAGAGCCAGGAGCCGATCAGCGCTTCGCGCGCCGTGCCGACATGGCGCACCGAATGCCAGGGATCACGCGAGGCACCAAGCGCGCCGGCCGCCATCATGCCGGTTGCGAGCAGCACGCGGATCGAGGAGGCGGCATTGCGGGTCGTCTCGGCCGCCGCCGCGAAACTGACGGCGTTGACGCTGAGCGAGGCCAGGCTGTCGCGCGGCAGCATTCTCACCGGCCTGATGCCGGCCGCGGCAAAGGCGTCGGCTGCCTGCATGCGCCGGCCGTGATAGACGGCTTCGCCGACCCCGGTCAGCACCGCGCCGATCTGGCCCATGAGGCCGATATCGGCGCAGCCGATCGAGCCGGTGCGCCGCACGACGGGAATGACATCCGCGTTCAGAAGCTGGAGATAGGCGTCGATCAGTTCCGGCGAGCAGCCAACCCGGCCGGTCAGCGCAGTATTGACCCGGATCGCCATGGCATTGCGCACGACGGACATGGAAAAAGGCGCGCCGGTGCCGAAATGATGGGCGCGCACCAGGCCGAGATTGAAGGTGTCGAGGTCTTCCGGAGACCACTCCACATCCTTCATCGCTCCGACGCCGGTGGTCGAGCCATAAACGGGCATGCCGGACTCGATCGTGCTTTCGAGGACTTCGCGCGCCGCGCGCACGCGCACCAGGCCGCTTTCCGATGCCGTGGGCATCACGACGCCTGCGCCGATCCGCACCAGATCGCTGAAGCCCAAGGGCTGTCCGGTGAGTTCGATGCTGGCTTTCTGACGCTCCATCTCTGCTGTTCTCCTTTCCCGCAAGGCTATGCGAGCATCATCGATAATGGGATATCCCAAATCGCGAACACCTGTAGCGCCGTGCATACAAAGCCTGCGCAAGACCTGCCGCAGCACCTTCAATGACCCATCACGGCCGAAAGGGGGAGGCATCCATTTCTATGAAACGGCGTGGCCTTAGAAATAGGTCAGCTCAAATGCCATGCAATGTAAAGCAGCGTGAGCGCGATGATCCAGAGCGCCAAGCGCCCATAACGGCTGTGCTTCGCCTCGGCCTTGCCGATCGCCTCCGCCGTCTGAGGGTCGAAGCGCAGACCGTTTTCGCTCATGGCGAGGAGTTCATGGTGGAATTTCTCGGTCTTGGCGGCGATTTCGGGGGCCGCTTCGGCGAGTTTCACAGCCGCTTTCAAACCGTCCTTCAGGTCGGTTACGATACGTTTGGGACCGAGATTGGTGCGGATCCAGTCGCCGACGACAGGTTCCGAAGCCTTCCACATGTTGAAGCGCGGATTGAGCATGCGCGACACGCCCTCGACCACGACCATGGTCTTCTGCAGCATGACTAGTTCCGGCCGCGTCTCCATATCGAAAAGTTCGGTCACTTCGAAGAGCAGCGTCAGCAGCTTACCCATGGAGATCGTTTCGGCCGGCTGGCCGTGGATCGGCTCGCCGATGGCGCGGATTGCCTGCGCAAAACTTTCGGTATTGTGATGCCCCGGCACGTAACCGGCCTCGAAATGCACCTCGGCGACGCGGATATAATCGCGCGTGATGAAGCCATAGAGGATTTCGGCAAGGAAACGGCGTTCCTTTTTGCCGAGCCGTCCGACGATGCCCATGTCGACGGCGACGATTTGCCCTTGGGCGTCGACGAAGAGATTGCCGGGATGCATGTCGGCATGAAAGAAGCCGTCGCGCAGCGTATGCCGCAGGAAGGATTGGATCAGCGTGTCGGCGAGCAGATTGAGATTATGGCCGGCGGCCTTCAGCCCCTCGACATCGGACATCTTGACGCCGTCGATCCATTCCATGGTGATGACGTCGCGGCCGGTGCGCTCCCAATCGACCTTGGGGACGCGGAAGCCCGGGTCCTTCTCGGTGTTTTCGGCGATCTCGGAAAGTGCTGCCGCCTCGAGCCGCAGATCCATCTCGACCTTAGTTGTCTGCTCCAGCGTTCGCGTTACTTCGACGGGCCTCAAGCGGCGACTCGACGGCATAAAGCGTTCCTGCAGACCGGCGACAAGATACATCGCCTTGATATCGTTGACGAAACGCTGGCGTACGCCGGGCCGGACAACCTTGACGGCAACGCGCTTGCGGCCTTCCGCCGTCTGCACTTCCGCTGGATGTACCTGGGCAATCGACGCGGCGGCAATCGGTTCGTCAAAGCTTACATAGAGGTCATCGATCGGACGGCCGAGTGAACCCTCGATCGCGGCCCTTGCCGCCGCATTCGGGAAGAAAGCCATGCGGTCCTGCAACTGCGACAGGTCGTTGGCCATGTCGACGCCGACGACATCGGGGCGCGTCGCCAGGAACTGGCCGATTTTCACATAGGAAGGTCCGAGACGCTCGACGGCCTTGGCGAGGCGATCGCTGCGCGCCTGGGTCTTGGCGCGTTTGCGGGCAAAAATGCTGACGAAGGATTTCGCGAGGCTGACGGAGGGCGGCAATCCCTCGGACGGAAGCGCGATGACCACGCCTTCGCGCACCATCACCCAGCCGACCCTGATGAGGCCGAAATATGCGTTAAAAGCACTCATCGGGTCTCAAGGTCTCGCTTGATGCCGGCCGAAACCCGCGTCACATTTTTCGGAACCATGCGTCAGAGCTTCCAGCCGGAGTGCAGGGCGGCGATGCCGCCGGTATAATTGGTAAAGCTCACGCGCGAAAAGCCGGCCTCGCGGATCATCGTCGCGAAATCCTGCTGGTTCGGAAATTTACGGATCGATTCCACAAGATACTGATAGGGTTCGGCATCGCCGGTGATCGCCTTGCCGAACTGCGGAATGGCGTTGAAGGACCAGGCATCGTAGACACGGTCGAGCAGCGGCAGGTCGACTTCGGAAAATTCCAGCACCAGCAGCCGCCCGCCCCGCTTCAGCACGCGATAGGCTTCCTTCAGCGCCACATCGATACGCGGCACGTTGCGGATGCCGAAGGCGATCGTATAGGCGTCGAAGGAATTGGTCTCGAAGGGCAGTTCCTCGGCATTGGCCTCGACAAAGGTGAGATTATCGGTGAGCTTCTTCTTCGCAGCGCGTTCCGCGCCGACACCCAGCATCGAGCCGTTGATGTCGAGCACGGTCGCGTGCGCCAGCCGGTTCGAGGCCTCGACGATGCGGAAGGCGATGTCGCCCGTACCGCCGGCGACGTCGAGGACCTTATAGCCAGCGTCCTTGCGCGGATTGAGCACGGCGATCATCGCATCCTTCCAGGCCCGGTGCAGGCCCATGGACATGACGTCGTTCATGATGTCGTAGCGCTTGGCGACCTTGTGGAACACCTCGTTGACGAGGCCCTGCTTCTCACCATCGGCCACTTCGCGGAAGCCATAGGATGTTTCCATGCCGCCATCGGCGGAGGTGCGGCTTTCTGCCATCAGCTCAACTCCGTTACACCACAGCGCCGCGCGTCGCATGTGACGCGCAAGGGTCGCTGTAGCACTTTAAATCTGCTGCATAATTTTATCCTTAAATCGATTCCGACCTAAGGAATTATGCAGTAATCAGCGACGGACCATAGCGAAATCGCGTTTGCCACGCTATCTCATCAACCAGGCCACCAGCCGCAATGCCTTGGGCTATAGCTCAGATCATAAGCGGTTGAAACATAAAGATGGATAGCGATGCCGGAATTACCAGAGGTCGAAACCGTCAGGCGCGGGCTTGCTCCCTCCATGGAAGGCGCGCTGCTCGCTGAACTGGAGTTGCGCCGCAACGATCTGCGCTTTCCCTTTCCGGCCGAGTTTTCACGCCTTGTCTCCGGCCGCGGCATCACGTCGCTGTCGCGGCGCGCGAAATATCTGCTGATTGATCTCGACGACGGCATGACGATCGTATCGCATCTCGGCATGTCCGGTTCCTTTCGGGTCGAAAGCGATGCCGCCGCCGAGGCGCCCGGCACATTTCACCATCCGCGCTCCAAGGACGAGAAGCATGATCACGTCGTCTTCCATCTGAAGGGCGCCAACGGCAGCGCGCGCGTCATCTACAATGATCCCCGCCGCTTCGGCTTCATGGACATCGTCCGGCGTGCAGATCTCGCCAGCCATCCCTCCTTCCGCGATCTTGGCCCGGAGCCGACCGGCAATGAATTGAGCGCCGATTATCTGGCCGAACGCTTCTCGGGCAAGGCGCAGCCGCTGAAGAGCGCGCTGCTCGACCAGAAGAATATCGCCGGACTCGGCAATATATATGTGTGCGAGGCATTGTGGCGTTCGCATCTGTCGCCGCTGCGGGCCGCTGGGACATTGGTGAGCGAAGCCGGCATGCCGAAAGAGGAATTGCTTCGGCTGGTCGTCGCGATCCGCGAGGTCATCGCCGATGCCATAGCCGCCGGCGGCTCGTCATTGCGTGATCATATCCAGACGGATGGTTCGCTCGGTTATTTCCAGCATTCTTTTTCCGTCTACGACCGCGAGGCTGAGCCTTGCAGCACGCCCGGTTGCGGCGGTACGGTCGCCCGCATCGTCCAGGCGGGGCGCTCTTCTTTCTATTGCGCCTCCTGCCAGAGCTAATGTGAAGGAGAGACACATGGCCTATGAAACCTTGATCATCGAAACGCACGGGCCTGTCGGTCTCATCAGGCTCAATCGGCCGCAGGCGCTGAATGCGCTGAATTCGACGGTGCTCGCCGAACTGAAGCAGGCCTACGGCGCTTTTCACGCCGATGAGACGATCGGCGCAATCGTGCTGACGGGCTCGGAAAAGGCTTTTGCCGCCGGCGCCGATATCAAGGAAATGCAGCCGCTCGAATTCGCCGATGTCTATAAGGGCGATTTCATCAGCGGTTGGGACGAGATCGCCAAGGCGCGCAAGCCCGTCATCGCTGCCGTCGGCGGCTTTGCGCTCGGCGGCGGCTGCGAGCTCGCCATGATGTGCGACTTCATCATTGCCGCCGATACGGCAAAGTTCGGCCAGCCGGAGATCACGCTCGGCATCATCCCCGGCATGGGCGGTTCGCAGCGCCTGACGCGCGCCGTCGGCAAGGCGAAGGCGATGGATATGATCCTGACCGGCCGGATGATGGATGCGGCCGAAGCGGAGCGTTCGGGTCTGGTGTCCCGCGTCGTGCCGGCCGACAAGCTCCTCGATGAGGCGCTTGCCGCCGCCGCCAAGATCGCCTCGCTGTCGCGCCCCTCGGTGCTGATGGCCAAGGAGGCGGTCAACCGGGCGCTGGAGACGACGCTGGAAGAGGGCCTGCGCTTCGAGCGCCGGCTTTTCCATAGCCTGTTTGCCACCGAGGATCAGAAGGAAGGCATGGCGGCCTTCATCGAGAAGCGCAAACCTGTCTTCAAGAACAGGTGAGAACGAGATTCCGGAATTGCGCGGGTTCCGTGAGAATCCGCGTTGACGCCGCCGCTCATTCCGGTTATATGCCCGCCACAGTTTGGAAAGCCGATCTGGTTTTCCGCAATTGCTCCCGCATTGCTGGATGAAGTGGCCGCAGGGCCCGCGCTGCACTGACGGAGTTATGTTCGAATTCTAAGAGAGGCATACATGGCCAATACCAGCTCGGCGAAAAAAGCGACCCGCAAGATCGCCCGCCGCACCGAAGTCAACAAGGCTCGTCGCTCGCGCGTTCGCACTTTCGTCCGCCAGGTCGAAGAAGCCATCGCATCGGGTGATGCGGATCGTGCGAAGGAAGCCTTCCTCGTAGCGCAGCCGGAACTGGCTCGCGCTGCCACCAAGGGCGTCCTGCATGCCAACACCGCTTCCCGCAAGGTCTCGCGTCTTGCCAAGCGCGTGAAGGCACTTTCGGCTCCGACCGCGTAATTTTTCCTTAACGATTTAATCGTTAGACTTGAGCCCGGCCCTTGTGCCGGGCTTTTTGGATTCAGCCAAAATTGGCTCGTATCGTTAAAATGTAGCCGGCTGACCATGTCACTGAGGTGACAGAAAAAACCTTTTAAAAACAAGCGGTTATAGCAGGATGTCTTGACGTTGGGTGATCTGCATGACGGCCTGCGGGCTCCCGAGTGAGTCAAGGATTTTTTTATTTTTTTTGTTTTGAAAGCTGTGGGAATCGCGCTGAACGCGAATCTCCTTGATTCAAAAGCGATTCTTTTTTGACGGGGTTGTGACACTCAAAAACGGCCTCCAGAGTCAAGGACCGCCTCTTAATTTTGTGTAAAATTCATCGTTGATCTCCGCCTACGATCCTGCCTAAATGGCTTTCAACAAGGGGCGCGGAACATCATCTGAAACGGCTTCGGCGAACACTGCCAGTCATGGCAGCGGGGGTGGTTTTTGTTCCTTGTGACGGAGCGGTTCAGTTCCGTTTTTTCAAACAGTTGACGAGTTAAGGCCGTAAGCGGTAACGCCTGCGGAACGAGGACACTTGTCTGCTCTTTGCAGCCTAAGTCCCAAGCGTGGCTGTGGGGAGGGGAGAAAAATTGACAGCCGTTTGGCGCAGTCGGTCGGAGTACGAGGACCGAGCGACTGCTCCAGATGCAGATACCAAGACGAAGGCCGCTCGGGGAGCAGTTTTCGCCAGGGTGTTTTGCGTAAGGTCCGTTTGGCTGGACCCGGCTGATGAACCGGTATGCGGCGAAGCTCCGACAACGAGCGCGACCGCTATGCCATGGCGTAGACCTAAGGGCGGCGGTATCATCCAATTTCCGCCCTATAAAAAGAGACTGTGGAAGGCGGCATT